>NZ_DATGQG010000108.1:0-17180 GCF_035304305.1 Ferrovibrio sp. | reverse complement strand
GTGCATACCGGCGACAGCGTCACCGTGGCGCCGGCGCTGACGCTCACCGACAAGGAATATCAGCTGATGCGCGACGCCTCGATGGCGGTGCTGCGCGAGATCGGCGTCGAAACCGGCGGCTCCAACGTGCAGTTCGCCGTCAATCCGGCCGACGGCCGCATGGTCGTCATCGAGATGAACCCGCGCGTGTCGCGGTCCTCGGCGCTGGCCTCCAAGGCGACCGGTTTCCCGATCGCCAAGGTCGCCGCCAAGCTGGCGGTCGGCTACACGCTGGATGAACTCGCCAACGACATCACCGGCGTCACCCCGGCATCCTTCGAGCCGACGATCGACTACATCGTCACCAAGATGCCGCGGTTCACCTTCGAGAAGTTTCCGGGTACCGAACGCCTGCTCACCACCTCCATGAAGTCGGTGGGCGAGGCCATGTCGATGGGGCGCAGCTTTCAGGAAAGCCTGCAGAAGGCGCTGCGCTCGATGGAAACCGGCCTGACCGGCCTGAACGACATCGTCATTCCCAATGCCGACGAGCCCGATGGCAAGGAAGCCATCATCGCCGCGCTGGCGCAGCCGACGCCGGATCGCCTGCTGGTGATCGCGCAGGCCTTCCGCCATGGCCTCAGCGTCGCCGAGGTGCATGCCGCCTGCAAATACGATCCCTGGTTCCTCGATCAGATCGAGGAGATCGTCCGTACCGAGCAGCGCGTGAGGGAGAAGGGGCTGCCGAAGGAGGCCGATGCCCTGCGCCGGCTGAAAAGCATGGGCTTCTCCGATGCCCGGCTGGCCGAGCTGACCGGCAGGACAGAAGCCGAGATCGCCGCCGAACGCCGCAGGCTTGGCGTGCTGCCGGTCTTCAAGCGCGTTGATACCTGCGCGGCGGAATTCGAGAGCCGCACGCCCTACATGTACTCGGCCTACGAGCTCTCGCCGGATGCCGAATGCGAGGCCCAGCCGCAGGACCGCAAGAAGGTGATGATCCTCGGCGGCGGCCCGAACCGCATCGGCCAGGGCATCGAGTTCGATTACTGCTGCGTCCATGCGGCCTATGCCCTCAAGGAAGCCGGGTACGAGACCATCATGGTCAACTGCAACCCGGAAACCGTCTCGACCGATTACGACACCTCCGACCGCCTCTATTTCGAGCCGCTGACCGTCGAGGACGTGCTGGAGATCGTGCGGGTCGAGCAGTCGAAGGGGGCGCTGCTGGGCGTGATCGTGCAGTTCGGCGGCCAGACGCCGCTGAAGCTCGCCGCCGGCCTGGAAGCCGCGAATGTGCCGATCCTGGGCACCTCGCCGGATGCGATCGATCTGGCCGAGGACCGCGAGCGGTTCCAGCAGCTGCTGCAGAAGCTGGACCTCAAGCAGCCGGCCAATGGCATCGCGCGCTCGGAAGATGAAGCGCGCGCGGTGGTGGCGCAGATCGGCTATCCGGTGGTGATCCGTCCGTCCTATGTGCTGGGTGGCCGCGCCATGGAAATCGTGCGCACGCCGGCGCAGCTCGAGCGCTACATGGTCGAGGCGGTGAAGGTTTCCGGCACCTCGCCGGTGCTGATCGACAGCTATCTGTCGGATGCCATCGAGGTCGATGTCGACTGCCTGGCCGACAGCGAGACGCAGTTCGTCGCCGGCGTGATGGAGCATATCGAGGAAGCCGGCATCCATTCCGGCGACAGCGCCTGCACTCTGCCGCCCTACAGCCTGGCGCCGGCCATCATCGACGAAATCAAGTCGCAGACCCAGAAGCTGGCGAGGGCGCTGAACGTGGTCGGCCTGATGAACGTGCAGTACGCCGTAAAGGACGGCGTGGTGTACATCCTCGAAGTCAATCCGCGCGCGTCCCGCACGGTGCCCTTCGTCGCCAAGGCGATCGGCGCGCCGCTGGCCAAGATTGCCGCGCGCGTGATGGCGGGCGAGAAGCTGGCGAGTTTCAATCTGCAGGAGCGGAAGAACGGCCATATTGCCGTCAAGGAAGCGGTTTTTCCCTTCGCGCGTTTCCCCGGCGTCGACATCATCCTCGGTCCCGAGATGAAATCGACCGGCGAGGTGATGGGCATCGACCGCGATTTCGGCACGGCCTTTGCCAAGGCGCAGATTGCCGCCGGCACCGTGCTGCCGTTGAAGGGCAGCGTGTTCATCTCGGTGCGCGACGCCGACAAGCCGGCACTGGTGGAAGCGGCGCGGCGGCTGGTCGGCATGGGGCTCGAGGTGGTCGCCACCTCCGGCACGGCGCGGTTCTTCTCCGAACACGGGATCAACGTCCGCGTGGTGAACAAGGTGATGGAGGGCCGGCCGCACATCGTGGACGCGATGAAGAACGGCGAGATCCAGCTGGTCTTCAATACCTCCGAAGGCGCGGCCTCGATCCGGGACAGCTTCGATCTGCGGCGCACCGCCCTGATGAACAAGATTCCCTATTTCACCACTGTTGCCGGCGCCAAGGCCGCCGTCCGCGCCATCGAGGCGCTGCGGGCAGGGAGCCTTGCGGTGGCCCCTCTGCAGGCCTATTTTTAGCGGTCAGAAGGAGGGAGCAATGCAGAAGATCCCCATGACCGAGACCGGCTACCAGCGCCTTGAGGCCGAGCTGAAGAACCTCAAGACGGTGGAACGGCCGTCGGTGATCCGTGCCATCTCGGAGGCACGCGAGCACGGCGATCTTTCGGAAAATGCCGAGTACCATGCCGCCAAGGAGCGCCAGGGCTGGATCGAATCCCGCATCCTGGAGCTTGAGGATAAGCTGCGCCGGGCGGAAGTGATCGACGTCTCGAAGCTGTCGGGCGACAAGGTCATGTTCGGCGCCACCGTCGTGCTGGCGGATGAGGACACCGACGAGAAAAGCACCTATCAGATCGTTGGTGCCGACGAGGCCGACATCAAGGCCGGCCTGCTGTCAATCACGGCCCCGCTGGCGCGCGCGCTGGTCGGCAAGGCCGAGGGCGACAGCGTCGAAGTCAGCACGCCGGGCGGAACGAAGGCCTACGAGATCGTCTCGGTGGCTTTCAAATAGGCCACCGCGACGCTCATGGATCGCGCGGCGCTCGACAGGCTCTACAACAACCGGGCAGCCGTCCCTACCCATCAGGAAGATTTTGCACGCTGGGCTGAGGCGACGGCTGCGGCGCGGCGTGCCATGCCTGCGCAGTATGACCTCCGCTATGGAGCGGGCGAGCGCGAGACGCTGGATTTCTTTCCAGTCGGTGATCCCGGCCGACCGCTGGTCGTCTTCATCCATGGCGGCTACTGGCAGGGGCTAAGCAAGAAAGAATTCGGTTTCCTCGCCGAAGGTTTCGTCAGCGAAGCGGCCGGCCGCATCGCCAGCCTGGCGCTGTTGAACTACCCCCTCGCCCCGGACGCCGGGATGGACAGCATCGTGGCTTCCGTTCGCGGAGCGCTGGCCTGGCTCTGGCGCGAGGCGGACAGCCTCGGTTTCGACCGCGACCGCATGTATGTCTGCGGCCACTCGGCCGGCGGGCATCTCACCGCCATGGCGGCGCTTTCCGACTGGCGCGGGGTCGGATCTGACCTGCCCCCGGATTTGGTGAAGGGCGGCCTGTCGCTTTCCGGCCTCTACGACCTGCGGCCCATCAGCCGGACCTATCTGAACGAAAAGCTGGGCATGGATGACGCTGTGGCCGAGCGCAACAGCCCGCTGCTGCTCCTGCCGGAGGCCGGTGGGACCCTGCCGCCGCTTCTGCTCGCTGTCGGCGGTGATGAGACGGCAGCCTTCCTCGAGCAGCAGCAGGAATTCGCGAGTGCCTGCCGGAGCCGCGGCGAAAAGGTGACGGCGATTACTGTGCCGGCCCGGCATCACTTCAATATTGTCGACGAACTGGCGAATCCAGGCAGTGCGGTGCAGGGCACCTTCGCGCGCCTGTTACAATAGGAGGGAGGACATGAGCGGAGCCCGGCGTGTGCTGCTTGTCGACGACGATCTCACGCTGCAATCCCTTCTGGCCGAACAGCTCGATGCCACGAAGGAGTTCACCAGCCACTGCGTCAATCACGGCGCCGCGGCTCTGGAGATCGTCGGAAAGGATCATTTCGACCTGATCCTGCTGGATGTGGGCCTGCCGGACATGGATGGGCGGGACCTCTGCCGGCAGATGCGCGACGCCGGCGTGCGTGCGCCGATCATCATGCTGACCGCGGCCGACAGCGAGGGCGACACGATCCAGGGTCTGGAAGCCGGTGCCAACGATTACGTCGCCAAGCCGTTCAAGCTCGGCGTTCTGCTGGCGCGCATCAGGGCGCAGCTGCGGCAGTTCGAGCAGAGCGAGGATGCCGTCTTCTCGATCGGGCCCTATACCTTCCGCCCGGCCAACAAGCTGCTGCTGGATAACGAGAAGGCCGGCAAGAAGGTGCGGCTGACGGAAAAGGAAACCTCGATCCTGAAATACCTGCTGCGCGCGGGCACCAAGCCGGTGCCGCGCGAGACGCTGCTGACCGAGGTCTGGGGCTACAATGCGGGCGTTTCGACGCATACGCTCGAAACCCATATCTACCGCCTGCGGCAGAAGATCGAGCGCAGCCCCGGCGAGGCGAAGCTGCTGGTCACCGATCCCGGCGGCTATCGCCTGCAGCCCTGAAGGTCAGCGGCCGGAAAACCTGGGCGGCCGTTTCTCGGCCATGGCCTGGCGGCCTTCCTGGAAATCCTCGGTCCGGAAGCTGGCGGCGGAGCGGTCGCGCGCGGCGCGTTCGTCGAGCAAGCCGGCGGCAATCTCATTCAGGGTCTGTTTCATGCCCCGCACGGCCATCGGGGCAAGCCCGGCCAGGGTTGCGGCAATGGCTTCGGTCCGCTGCGCGAGTTCCTCCGCCGGCACCAGCCAGTCGATGAAATGGGTCCGCAGCATCTCGGCATCATCGAAGGTTTCCGCGGCGAGGAAGAGCCGCTTGGCCGGCCCGAGGCCGAGCCGCGACACTGCCCGCTTCAAACCATGCGGATGGTACTGGATGCCGAGTTTCGCCGGCGGGATGAAGCATTTGATGCCCTTCGCGCCGAGACGGAAATCGCAGGCCAGCGCGAGGTCGGTGCCGCCCCCGTAAACACCGCCCTGCAGCACGCAGAGCGTCGGAAAGGGCAGGCTTTCGAGCCGGTTGGAGACGCGCTCGAGCGGGTTGTCCCGCCAGTCATGCCCCGCCACGGCGCCCAGATCGACGCCGGAGCAGAAACTGCGCCCCTCGGCTTTCAGGACCAGGACCCGGATATCCGGCCGGGATGCAAGTTCGCTTAACGTAAGGTCAAGCGCCTCAAGGTCGTGGATATCGAGGGCGTTATGCCACTCCGGGCGGCGGAATGTGATGGCCACCTCATAATCGTTAGTTTCCACAGCAAATGCTTGAGACATCGGGTAATCCGCCCTTAATCTTTGTCATGACACATTTCCGCACAGGGTCTGGCCAACAGCAAGGCCCGGTGAATTCGGCGGTAAATTCAGGAGGCGCTCCGTCCCTCGACGCTGGCGGGAAGAAGGAGGCCCGAGTGGGGGAAAACGACTTTTACGTCCGCTTCTGGGGGGTACGCGGCAGCATTGCCGTGGGTTCTCCGGACGTAATGCGCTACGGCGGCAATACCTCCTGCCTGGAGATCCGCTGCGGCCGGCATCTGCTGATCATGGATGCGGGCACGGGTGTTCGCGCGCTGGGCCTCGCCCTGCAGCAGGAGGCGCCGGTCGATGCCGACCTGTTTTTCACCCACACGCATTACGACCATGTCTGCGGGCTGCCCCATTTCTGCCCGTTCTTCGATCCGCGCAGCAAATTCAACGTCTATGCCGGCCATGTGACCGATGGTCCCGGCATCAAGGGCGTGCTGAAGCAGATGATGTGCTCGCCGCTCTTCCCGGTGCCGCTAGAGATTTTCCAGGCGCAGATCACCTACACCGATTTCCGGCAGGGCGACGTTCTGGAGCCGCGCCCGGGCGTGACCGTCCGGACCGGGCCGCTGAGCCATCCGGATCTGGCGACCGGCTATCGCGTCGAGTATGGCGGCAAGTCGATCTGTTATCTGACTGACACGGAGCATCCGCCCGAAGGATGTGACGAGAAGATCGTCGAACTGATCCGCGGCGCAGATATCGTCATCTACGATTCGATGTATACCGACGAGGAATATGCCTGCCGGCAGGGCTGGGGCCATTCGACCTGGCAGGCGGGGGTCAGGCTCTGCGATGAAGCCGGCGTGAACACCTTCGTGGTATTCCATCACGATCCGGAACATGACGACGCTTTCATGGACCGGATTGCCGCCGAGCTGGCGGTACGGCGCCCCGGATCGGTCGTGGCCCGCGAGGGCCTCGTGCTGCGCCCCTGAGATGAACCGACCGGGATGGCGCAGGCTGCGCATGGGCCTGCAGACCCTGCTCGGATTGCGCCGGCAGGGATTCTTCATCCCCTATCGGTACGCCGACCAGCTGACTGCGACACAGCCGGCCTATGCGGCGCTGGAAGAGATATTCGCGGCCTCGCAGCCGGCATTTGCCGAAGTCCTCCGGCAGGCCGAGGCATATGCCAATGACCTGCTGGCGATCGCCGCCCGGGCTGCGCCGCCGCCGGCGCCGCGCTTCAGCCAGAGCTGGTTTCCCACCCTGGATGCCGTTGCCGCCTATACGCTGATCCGCGAGCACAGGCCGCGCCGGATCATCGAGATCGGATCGGGCCACTCGACCCGGTTTCTTGCCCGCGCCGTGGCGGACGGGCAGTTCGATGCCACGATCACGGCAATCGATCCGGCGCCGCGCGCCATGCTCACCGGCCTCCCGATCCGCTTCGTGCCGCAGGTGGTTCAGGGCTGCGATCCCGCGCTCTTCTCGGAGCTGCAGGCCGGCGACGTGCTTTTCATCGATTCCAGCCATATCCTGATGCCCGGCACGGATGTCGACTGGCTGTTCAACCGCATCCTGCCGCGCCTGCCGGCGGGCCTGCTGATCCATATCCACGATATCTTCCTGCCGGACGACTACCCGTCCGCCTGGAGCTGGCGCGGCTACAACGAGCAGCAGGCCATCGGGCCCATGCTGGCCGGTGGTTTCCGGCTGTTCTTCGCCAGTCACTGGGCAGCGACCCGGATGCGCGACATCGTGCAGCAGGGCATCGTTGGCCGCCTGCCGGCCGCCGCCGAGGCGCTTCCCGCCAGCCTCTGGCTGGTCAGGCAGGCGTAGGTCAGCCGACGGACTTCAGCGATACGGGTCGGCGGCGTCGCGCAGGCCATCACCGAAGAAGTTGAAGGCGAGCACGACCACAATCACGGGTATTGCCGGCGTCATCAGCCAGGGGTAGAGCGCGACGACATTGATGTTCTGCGCTTCGTTCAGCAGCACGCCCCAGGAGGTGATCGGCGGGCGCAGGCCAAGGCCGAGGAACGACAGCGCCGTTTCGCCGAGGATCATGGTCGGAATGGACAGGGTCGCCGAGGCGATCAGGTGGCTCATGAAGCTCGGCAGCAGGTGGCGCCCGATGATGCGGGCCGGCGAGGCGCCCATCAGTTGAGCCGCCACGGCGAAATCCTCCTCGCGCAGTGCCAGCAGCTTGGAGCGGACGGCGCGGGCGAGGCCGGGCCAGTCGAGCAGGCCGAGAATGATGGTGATGCCGAAATAAACCAGGATCGGCGACCACGTGACCGGCAGGGCGGCCGAAAGGGCCATCCAGAGCGGCAGTTCCGGCAGGCTGCGGACTAGTTCGATCAGCCGTTGGATCACATTGTCCACCCAGCCACCGTAATAGCCGGATATGCCGCCCAGCAGGATGCCCAGCAGAAAACTGATAGCAATTCCGAACAGTCCGACGGTGAGCGATATGCGCGTGCCGTACACAATGCGCGAGAAGATGTCGCGTCCGAGACGGTCGGTGCCGAACAGGTAGAAGTGGCCCTCTTCGGCGGGGCAGACGAAATGGAAGCGCATCGGAAGCACGCCCCAGAACTCGTACGGATCGCCCTGGCAGAAGAACCGCAGGGGATACACGCGTGACGTATCCGGCGTGTATTCCCGCTTCAGGGTCTCGGTATTCATCTTGAAGCGCTGGCCGTAGACGAAGGGCCCGACGAATTCGCCGTCATGGAACAGATGGATCTCGTGCGGCGGCGCATAGATCGCCCGCGGATTCCGGGTCTGCAGATTGTAGGGCGCGATGAATTCCGAAAACAGGGTGGAGGCGTAGATCAGCAGCAGGATGACGCCGCTCCATACCCCGAGGCGATGACGGCGGAATTTCCACCACATCATCTTCCACTGCGAGGCGCGGTAATACTGCTCCTGCTCGGGGGCCATCGCCTCGATCGAATAGGGATCGAACGGCGCATCGCTGACCCAGTGTTCCAGCTTCTGCTTGGTATCCTGACGGCTCATTTCGCCTGCCCGCCGGTAAGACGGATGCGTGGATCAAGCCACGCCAGAAGGATGTCCGAGACCAGCATGCCGACAACCGTGAGTACGGCCAGAAACATGAGGAACGAGCCGGCGAGATACTGGTCGAGCGACTGCAGAGCCCCGAGCAGCATGGGGCCGGCTGTCGGCAGGCTCATGACGACGGAGACGATCACCGAGCCCGATACGACGGAGGGCAGCAGGTTGCCGATGTCGGAAATGAACGGGTTCAGCGCCATGCGGATGGGATACTTGATCAGCAGGCGCAGTGGCGGCAGACCCTTGGCGCGGGCGGTCACGACATACTGCTTCTGCAGCTCATCCAGAAGATTGGCGCGCAGGCGGCGAATCATGGCTGCGGTTCCCGAGGTGCCGATGACGATGACGGGAACGACCATATGGGCAAACAGCGACCTGATCTTTTCGGCATTCCAGGGGGCATCGATCAGCTCGGGATCGACCAGTCCGCCCATGCTGACCCCGAACCAGATATTGGCGTAATACAGCATCACCAGCGCGAGCAGGAAGTTCGGCGTCGCCAGGCCGATATAGCCCAGCAGCGTGAAGCCGTAATCGCCCCATGAATACTGCCGCGTCGCCGAGTAGACGCCGATCGGGAAGGCGACGACATAGATGAACAGGATGGTGAAGAAGTTGATCACCGCGGTCAGCGCGAGGCGGTCGCCGATCAGTTCGCCCACCGGGCGGTTGTATTCGAAAGACCAGCCCCAGTCGCCCTGCAGCAGTCCGGACAGGCCGTTGGGACCGGGCCAGAAGCCCATCCAGATGGCATATTGCTCGAGCAGCGGCCGGTCAAGCGCATACTGCTTGCGCAGGAACTCGGCGCGTTCCAGCGCCGATGTCTCGCCCTGCGCCCTCAGCTCGGCAATCTGGTTGCTGAGATAGTCGCCGGGCGGCAGCTTGATGATCAGGAATATCAGAAGGCTGATGATCAGCAGGGTGGGGATCATCAGCAGCAGGCGGCGCGCAAGATACATCAGCATGCGTTCGGCACCGGCTTACGGACGCATCCAGAAGGTTTCCGGCCTGTAGATGCCGACGAATGCCCCCGGATCCCAGTTGAACACGCCTTCCTTTGGCACATTGGCCAGCTTCTTGTTGATCACCACCGGCTGGAAGACGCCGCTGATCACGCCGATGGTGAAAGTCTGCTCGGCATGGATCGACAGCATGCGGTGCCAGATCTGTTCGCGTTCCTGCGCGCTGTTCGCCTCCAGCCAGCGTTCGAACAGGTCGAACAGTTCACGCGCCGCCGGCAGGTCAACCGGTTCGCCGGACTGGCCGCGGGTTTCATACCACTGTCCCCATTTCGGCCATTGCAGCCCGTACTGCGAGGTGGGGGCCAGCTCGCTGGGGATCGTATCGGCCCGGGCGAGGCCGTTTTCCAGCCCGGTCCAGACCGACATGATTGCCTCACCGGAGAAGATGCGGTTGCGGACAATGTCGCGCTGGCTCGGCTTGGCAAACAGCTTGATCCCGACCTTGAGCCAGTTTTCGCCGATCAGCTCCAGAATGTCGGTCTGTTCCGTGTCTTCGCCGGCGGTTTCAACGATGATCTCCACCGGCCGGCCGTCGGGCAGCAGACGAATGCCGTTGCCGTCGCGTTTGGTCAGGCCGAGCTCATCGAGCAGCCTGTTCGCCGCGGCGGGATCATAGGTCGCATTGCGGGTCTGGTATTCCGGACGGAACAGCGGGCTGTCGGGCAGAACGGTGTTGTTGGATTCCAGAGCCAGGCCGAAGAACAGCGTCTCGTTGATGGCCTGGCGGTCGATCGCCAGCGAGAGCGCCTGACGGAAGGCCGGCTGGCGCAGCACGTCACGCCAGGTCGGATCGTTGCAGTTGAGGTTCGGGAACAGCGCGAAATGGGAGCCTTTCGCGGTACGCCAGAGCAGCGTCTTGTAGCCGGCCCGCTTCTCGTTCTCCTTCAGGAAGGTGAAGTTGTTGAAGCTGATGGTACGGAACTGCAGGTCGGCTTCGCCGGCGCCGGCCTTGGCGGGAATCAGCTTGCCATCGGCCTGGGTGAGGACGATCCGGTCCAGATAGGGCAGCTGCAGACCATTCGGATCGACGCGGTGATAGAACGGATTGCGCTGGGCCAGGAAGCGGATCGCCGGCGGCCGTGTCGCAATGACCCATGGGTCCAGCGAAGGCAGGTCTGGGTTGTCCGACTCGTACATGTTGTCGAGCCGGTTATGCAGGGCGGCCCAGTTTCGCTGCTTCGCCGCCGTCACCACACGCTGCAGCTCAGCCGGATCGGCATAGCGGGCGTGGAACTTCTTCATGTAGTGGGCGGGACGGTAGATATAGAGCGGCGCGGCTCCGGCCAGCCGCGGCAGGAAATAGGGATTCCGCTTCGACCACTCATAGCGCACGGTGTGGGGGTCGGGAAAGGTGACCTGCGGCGGATCACCGTCGACAAGAAGGGCGATGGGCGGCCCCGACGGACTCAGGTCCTTGTTGTTGGCGACGTCTTCCCAGTAATAGCGGAAGTCCTCGGTCGTGAACGGCTGGCCGTCGGACCAGCGGTGGCCCTGCCGCAGCCGGAAAGTGAAAACGCGTTCGTCCTCTACGGTGTAGCTCTCGACCAGGTCGGGAACGATTTCGAATTTTTCGTTGTACACGACGAGGCGGGTGTAGCCGATCACGCTCAGGAGCCGCAGGTCGCGGGCCCGTCCGATCAGGGTGCGAATCTCGCCGCCATGCCGTCCCGCTTCGGCAGGCGCGGTGAAGGCCACCCTAAGCGGTTCTGCGGGAAGACGCTGATCGACCGGCGGCAGCCGGCCGGCCGCCACCTCCGCCGTCAGCGCGGGGATCTCCTGAAGCTCGGTCTGCGCCTGTGCGGCCGGCAATGCAATCAGCGGCAGGATCGCGGATATCAGGGCGATGACGGATTTCATGCGACAAGTTCCCGAAGGTCGGCATTCTCGGCGGCGCGCACGAAGTGTCCGTCGCCGATTTCGACCATACGCGGCCGGGCCGCATTGTCGATCGTGAAGGGATGGGGCCAGGCCGTGGGGTCCGACGCCTTTCCTTCCATCAGGAAGTGCAGGTCCAGACGGCTGTCCGGATCCGGCTTCGGCACCGCGGACAGAAGCGCCCGGGTGTAAGGATGGACAGGGTTGGAGAAAAGCGCGGCCCGCGGCGCGATCTCCACCAGGCGGCCAGCGCACATCACCGCAATCCGGTCGGCGATGTAGTCGACAACGGCGAGATTGTGCGAAATGAACAGGTAGGTCAGGCCAAGCTCCTTCTGCAGATCCTTCAGAAGATTGAGGATCTGGGCCTGGATCGACACATCGAGTGCGGAAACCGGCTCGTCGCAAATCAGCACGTCCGGCTGCAGCGCGAGGGCCCGCGCGATACCGATGCGCTGACGTTGCCCGCCCGAAAAGGAATGAGGGTAGCGCCGCATGAAGCGGGTATCCAGGCCGACCAGGGTCATCAGTTCCTTGACCCGCTCGAAGCGTTCATCCGCGTCGCCGATACCATGGATGACCATCGGTTCGGAGATGATGTCGAGGACGGTCATGCGCGGATTGAGTGACGAGAAGGGATCCTGGAAGATGAACTGGACCTTGCGGCGATAGGAGAATAGCTCTTCGTCCTTCAGGGCGAGCACATCGACCATGCGGTCGCCGTCATGAAAGCGGATGCTGCCGCTGTCGGGCGCAAGCGCGCGCAGAATCAGCTTGCTTGCCGTGGTCTTGCCGCAGCCGGACTCCCCGACCAGGCCGAGGCATTCGCCGGGCTGGATGGAAAAGGAGATGTCATCGACCGCAAGAACGCGGGTTGCATGCCCGCCACCGAAAAGGCCGCCCTTGCGCAGGGTGAAGCTTTTCGAAACGTGGTTGACCTCAAGAAGCGGCTCTCCGGCCGCGGGCGCTCTGCGCGGTTTGGACCGCAGAAGGCTGCCGACTTCCGCCTTGATTTCGCGAATGGGCACCAGCCGTTCCCCGGGCTTCATGTCGAAGCGGGGTACCGCGTTCAGCAGGGCACGCAGATAAGGATGTTGCGGGTCACGGAAGATGTCGTGCAGGGAGCCGCGCTCCATCACCTGCCCATGATACATGACGACGATCTCATCAGCCATGTTGGCCACGACGCCGAGGTCGTGGGTGATCATCAGTACCGCCATGCCGAGTTCGGTCTGCAGGTCCTTGATGAGTTTAAGGATCTGGGCCTGGATCGTGACATCGAGCGCCGTGGTGGGCTCGTCGGCAATCAGCAGGGCCGGTCGGCAGACCAGAGCCATGGCGATCATGGCGCGCTGCCGCAGCCCGCCGGACAGCTCGAAAGCATAGGTCCGCATGGCGCGCTGCGGATCGGGGAAGCCAACGAGGCGCAGCATCTCGGTCGCGATCTCGCGACCTTCCGCCGGCGTGGACTTTCGGTGCAGGTGCAGGGCCTCGGTGACCTGGTCGCCGATCGTGTGCAGCGGGCTCAGCGAGGTCATCGGCTCCTGGAAAATGATCGATATGCGGCCGCCCTGGAGCTGGCGCATCGCACTGCTGCCAGGGCGCAACTGCGCAATGTCGATTGGCGTCGAGGGCGCGAGCGGATCGAAGAACCGGATGCTGCCACCGGCAATGCGCGCGATGCGGGGCAGGATTCCCATGATGCTCTGGCTGACGACGGACTTGCCCGAACCAGACTCTCCCACCAGAGCTACGGTGCCCCCCTGGGGGATGCGGAAGCTGACGCCATTGACCGCCTTGAGCAGGCCTTCCGGAAGCGTGAAATGGACCTGGAGATCCTCGACCTCAAGCACGTTACTGGTCATGGCCCATCCCCCTGCCGGCGGACCATGTCGGCCATTCGCTCCACGTTGGCACGCGTCATGGGGCTGAGCGCAAGCTGTTGCCGGTCGGCGGCTGCCACTGCCGCCTGCACAAGCTGCGGAAAGCCGAGCAGGTTGCTGTCGACCCGCAATCGCGCCTGAGATGCCTTAACAGTCAATTGCAGCCATCCCTCACTCCGGTCCCGTCGCGTGGAGTAATAACGCAGATCCACGGCGGTCAGATCAGACCAGGGCATATTCACGCGACGACGGAATCCCCACCGGTTGAGCAATGCAATCCCCGACGCGTCGAGTTCAACCTCGATCTGCTGACGCCACAAGGTCATGACGCCAAGCCAGGCAAAAAGCAGGCCCGAGCCAGCCAACAGGACGAAAATGACAGATTGGGGCTCGGCAAACAACATTAGTCCCAGGCAGAAGGCGAGGCCGATGGCGGACCGGAGATAGTCTGGCCAGAGGCGGGATGCCGGGTAATAGAAGGTTGTCATGACAGGAAGATTACGGCCTCGGGGGCAGGCCGATCTTCAGAGCCCGCTCCAGCCCGGTCCATTCGGCTCCGGGATGGCGGCCGATGAGCTCAACAAAAGCGGCGATGAAATCCCAGCCCGTGTCATCATGCCGGAGATGGTGGGTGAGCAGCCCGAGGGGTTGTTGCAGTGCAACATCGCCGCGTTGCCGCTGCAGGCAGAGTACCGCCTGTTTCAGGGCCGTGCGGCAACCGGAGGTGACGTCTCCGCCGCGCCAGTCTACCGGGTCGATATGGGTGTTCAGCTGGATCAGCCCCGGCGCGGCAAAGGGATGGCGGCGCAGGCCGAAGCCGGAAAGCGCGATGAAGCCCATGGTCGCCAGATCACCGGCCATGTCCGCGATCCGGTTCCACGGCGGCACCAGTACCCGGAGCCGCCGGGGGAACAGCGTGCCCAGGCTCTTCTCGCCGGCCCGGAGGTCGTCGATCCGCTGCTGCAGCGGCCGGGAAGCCGGGAACTCGCATTTCTTCTCGCCTGCGGGAGCATGATTGCGGTGAGCGAAGCCATGCTGAACGACCGTCAGTCCCGGGGAACCGTCCAGCCGGCTGGCGAGGGCCTCGGTTGCCAACCCGGGTATGACGGCAAGGGTGAGGGGTGTCCGGGTGCTGTCCTTCAGGCGCAGCAGCCTTTCAAGGGGCGGCGTGACATCGGTGGCATCGTCATCCCGCCACCAGAAGCTGGCCACCCGACCGGCTTCTGCCCAAAGGTCGAGCTCGGCTTCCAGTGCCGTCCATTCGTCCCGCAGGGAAGCCAGGAGCGTCATGTCAGGGGCTGCGTCGAGCGAGATGGTGCCGTACCAGCCGGACGGTTTCGTCGGCACCGTCGAGGCGGATGCCGGCTGTGGTCGGAGCCGAGGCCAGGGCTGCACCGATTGCGTCTGCAAGGCGCTGGGGCGTCAGTCCGCTTTCGCGGACCACCTGAAGCAGGCCGCGTTCGGCCAGAAGGTTGGCGCGCAGCGCCTGTTCGGTTTCCTCGCCGCCGGCAAAGGGCACGACGACCGCGCGCGCGCGGCTCGCCAGCGTTTCCATCACGGTATTGTACCCGGCCTTGCTGATCGACAGCAGGCAGTGCCGCAGCATGCCGGGAAAGTCGGGCCGCACCGGCTCGATGATCACGCCCGGCCCGGCGAGTTGCCGGAGTTCCTCGACGGCGGCGGTATTTTCCTGGCGACTGACCAGAATGCGCCATTGCCGGTCGCGTGCGGCGGACAGGGGTTTAGCCGCCAGTGCCGTGCGGAACAGCGGCAGGCCCACCGCCCCACCACCCGCCGAAACCAGCACTTCTCCTTCTCCGGCCCCGGTTTGGGGGATGTCATGCTGCTCGACAATATAGCCGGTATATTCCAGCTGGTCCCGGATGCGGTCGGCGAGCGGAAAGGTCTTCTCGAACGGAACGATGGCGGGGTCGCCGTGGATGAAGGCGCCATCGTAATGCTGCTGCAGCCACGCAATGGAATCGAGATCGCGCTCCGGCTTGCTGCGGTCGACCAGGATGTCCCGCACCGAACAGAAGACCAGCGGTTTCGGCCGGCGTTCACGGATGCGGGCAAGCAGGGGCAGCAACTCGAACCGCATCGGGCGGCGGCCGAAGGGGAACAGTTCCGTCAGCAGGACATCGGGTGCAACTTCGTCGAACACGGCCTGCAGGCGCGCCAGACGCATGGCTCGCCATTCATCCGTCACCGGTACGTCATGCTCGTCCAGCAGGACGCGGAAGCTGGAATCCTGTGCACGGGCGGGGGGCAGCTGGATAAAGCGTATGCCCTCGAGTCCATGCAGCGTCGGGTCCGGCATTCCGCCTGAAACCAGCGTAGTCGCGAAGCCGTTTCGTGCCATCGCCCGGGCGATGGCAGAAACGCGGTGCAAATGGCCGACGCCCAGAAGATGCTGGACATAGATCATCACGCCTGGTGCGGCCATCGGTTCACTCCAAGGGAATGTTCATGGCCAGCGGCTGCGGGCGGCCATCGGCAGCAATACGGAATTCATGCAGGCAGGTCCAGTCGAGCCTGACGGGAGGCTTGCCGATCATCGGCCAGCCATAGGCCGCCGCCAGCACGGCGCGGATCACACCCTTATGGGTAACGGCACCACAATCCACGCCAGCTTCGGCCAGGCTGCGCAGCCAGGGCAGCAGGCGTTGCTGTACCTGGCGCGGGCTCTCGCCCCGCGGCGGCTGAAAATCGAGCCCCCGCGCCTCTTCGGTCGTGAATGCCTCGCCGTACTGCGTCCGCAATTCGGCGACAGTCCGTCCTTCGTATTGCCCCCAATCCATTTCGATCAGGGCCGGTTCAACTGCGGCAGGCAGATGCAACAGGTCGGCCGTTTCCCTGGCACGCTGCAGCGGGCTGACATACCACTTTCGCCTCGCATAGGCCTCGGGAACCCGTCGCCCGAAGAGGCTGGCGCGCCCCGCATCGGAAAGCGGCAGGTCGGCGCGGCCCTGCAGGCGGTGGTCGGTATTCCACCCTGTTGCGGCATGGCGCAGGAGGACGAGGCGGGTCATTGCGGCAATCCGAGGTGGCGGAACAGCGCCGCGAGACGTTTCCGGGCCATGGCCATGGAAAGGTGAGAGCCAACATGGTCGGCGGCGGCACGGGACATCTGTGCAAGCTGCGGTGGTTGCGCCAGCAGTTCGCGCAATGCCTCCGCCATCGCGCGGGGCGAATGATCCTCGATCAGCCAGCCGGTTTCGCCATGACGGACGATATCGGGCACGCCGCGGGTTCTGACCGAGAGCACCGGCAGTCCGGCGGCCTGGGCTTCCAGGAGAGCAAGCCCGTAGGCTTCATTGACCGCAGGCCAGACATACAGGTCGCAGGCGGCGTAGATCCGCGCCAGACCGTCCGCGTCCTGCTGCCCGAGAAAGCAGGTGTTCGTGCCGGCAAAGGCGTGTTCGACGGCCGTGCGCTCGGGTCCGTCACCGACGACGATCATCTGAAATGGCCTGCCGGACGCGAGTGATAACGCCTCGGCAAGGCAGGCATAGGAGGCGAGTTTGTCGCCAGCGCGCATCATCCCGACCGCGAGCAGCCAGGGTTTGTGCGGATCAAGTCCGAAGCGGCCCGCCAGCATTCTGCGGTGCTCGTCGCGCTCCGCGGCGGCGGCGCGATACGGCGCCGGATCGAGGAAGGGCGGCAGAAGGGACACCTTCTCTCCTCCGGCGAAGCTGGCAAGGCAGACGCGATCCAGTTCGGTGATGGCCAGCAGTGCATCAGCGGCCCGGATCGCCGCTTCAGCCTGTACGTAGCCCTTTGCCCAGGGACCGTTCCGGCGCTTCGGTGCAATCGATGCCTCGGCAATCACGTAAGGCACCGCCAGGCGGGCCTTCAGCGCCGGCCCGAGATAGTCGGCGGCCTTATGATACACATGGTAGGTAAAGAGTAGGTCCGGCCGCGTTGCCGGGTCCGCCTGCCAGGAGGCAACCAGTCGGTCGGTTTCTGCCGCGGCCTCGGCGGCGATGCGGTCCTCAAGCCTG
>NZ_DATGQG010000107.1:0-8578 GCF_035304305.1 Ferrovibrio sp. | reverse complement strand
TGCTGATCCTGATCGGCAGCGCCGCAATGGGCATCCAGTATCTCCTCATGGCGGGACGCGACTTCCGCACAGCGATGGCGGAACGTTCATGACCGGACTGGAAATCGGCTTCATCACCCTTGCGGGGATGCTGCTTCTGATCTGGCTCGGCCTGCATGTGGCGGTCGCGCTGGGACTTACGTCTTTTGTCGGAGTCTGGCTGATCAAGGACAGCCCCGAAGTGGCGGTCAGCATGCTGGCACAGGGCGCGTCCGACTCGATTGCCAGTTACATCTTTGGCGTTGTCCCACTTTTCGTACTGATGGGCTTTCTGGTCTCCATTGCCGATATCGGCAAGGATGCCTTCGAAGTTGCCAATCAGGGCTTGCGCCGGCTGCGTGGCGGCCTCGGCATCGCCACCGTCGCGGCCAACGCGATTTTCGCCGCGATCACCGGCATCAGCATTGCCTCGGCCGCCGTCTTCACCCGTGTGGCGGTTCCGGAAATGCTGCGCTACGGCTACACGCCACGCTTCGCGACCGGCGTGGTCGCCGGATCATCGGTGCTGGGCATGCTGATTCCGCCCAGCCTGCTGATGATCCTCTACGGTTTTCTGTCCGAAGTGTCGGTCGGCGCCATGTTCATGGCCGGCATCGTACCGGGCCTTCTGCTGGCGATCACCTATTCCGTCGGCATCATGCTGATGGCGCGCTTCTGGCCGTCTTACGTCGGCGGCAGCTGCGGCGGCGAGGCCGATGACCTCCAACTCATGGGTGTCGGTGAAATGGCCGCCAAGCTGCTGCCGATCATCATCCTGGTCATCGCCGTACTGGGCGGCATCTATGCCGGCTTCTTCAATGCCACCGATGCCGGCGCGGTCGGCGCAGCAGGTGCGCTGCTGATCGCATTGTTCAAACGCAAGCTGGACAGCCGGAAACTCTGGCAGGTTCTGGTTGAAACCGGCCATGTTACCGTTGCCGTCTCCTTCCTGATCATCGGCGCCAGCCTCTATACCCGTATGCTGGCCCTGAGCGGCGTGCCGCAGT
Source organism: Ferrovibrio sp. (assembly GCF_035304305.1). GTDB lineage: Bacteria > Pseudomonadota > Alphaproteobacteria > Ferrovibrionales > Ferrovibrionaceae > Ferrovibrio. The sequence continues at coordinate 7,553 of NZ_DATGQG010000107.1, read as the reverse complement.
TCCTGGTCGAGGAAATCGTCGCGGCCGGTTTCGGTCCGCTGGGCTTCCTGGCAATTTATATTGTCCTGATCGTCCTCCTGGGCTGTTTCATCGATTCCAGCTCCATCCTGCTCATTGTCCTGCCGCTGATGCTGCCGATCGCCAGCGGGTTTGATATGAACCTGATCTGGTTCGGCATCATCACCATCGTCGCCGTCGAGATCGGTCTCCTGACGCCGCCCTTCGGTCTGAGCGTCTTTGTCATCAAAAGCACCCTGAATGACTCCCGCATTACCCTGCGGGACATCTTCATCGGCACCCTGCCCTTTGTGACCATCATGCTGCTGACCCTGGCAGCCCTGGTCGTATTCCCCGGATTGACCCTGGCCCTGCTATGAACCCGCTGAAAGGTTTCCGCATAGAGAGGAAGGATCTGCAGTTCGTCGGCAGCGGATTGCAGCGCCCCGAGTGTATTCTTGCCGAACCCGACGGAACCCTGTGGTCCGCCGATGCACGCGGCGGGGTGATGCGGATAGCCCCGGATGGCACGCAGACCCTCATCGCCCAGCAGGCGGACAGCCGTTTCGCCGGAACCGCCGATCTTGCCAGGCGGTTCACCGAAGGCACGCTGCCGAACGGGCTTGCCTTCGCTCGCAACGGCGACTTCCTCATCGCCAATTTCGGGACAGACTGCCTCGAGGTGATGGACCGCGAAGGGCGCAGCCGCGTACTCTATGACAGCATCGACGGCCAGCCGATCGGCAAGGTCAATTTCGTTCTCCGCGACTCCCGTGACCGCCTGTGGGTGACAGTCTCGACCCGCATCAGGAACTGGATGGATGCCGTCAGGCCAGGCATTGCCGACGGGTTCATCGCGCTGGCGGATGAAAAAGGCCTTCGGATCGTGGCGGACGGGCTTCGCTTCACCAATGAAGTCCGACTCGACGCCAAAGAAGAGTATCTCTACGCAGTGGAAACCTGCGGCCGCTGCATCACCCGCTTCCGGATCGGGGCGGATGGCAGCCTGTCGGACCGGGAGATTTTTGGCCCCAGCGACTTCGGCCCGGCGGGCTTCCCCGACGGCTGCACCTTCGATGCATACGGCAATCTCTGGGTCACACTGATCATGGCCGAGCGGCTGATCGCGCTGACGCCGGAAGGCGAGGTTCTGACCATCTTCGACGACGGGCAGCCGGATAAAATCGCCGCACTGGAAGCAGCCTATCAGGCCGGTCAGGCAACGCCAGAGCTGATGATGGCGACCCGCAGTACCGTGACGCCCTGGATGGCGAGCATTACCTTTGGCGGTCCGGACCTGCGGAACGCCTATATCGGAACCCTGTTCGGCGACCGGATTCCCTGGTTCCGCAGCCCGGTCGCCGGACTTCCCATGATACACTGGAGGTAATCATGCCCCGTCGTCGTCCCCGCCGCATCGTCACCGGTCACGATCAGAACGGAAAATCCGTGGTTGCCATGGACAGCGTGCTGGAGCCTGCCATCGAAAGGGCGGATATCGGCGTGGCCTTTTACGAACTCTGGAACACGACCGGCAGCCCCGCCCCGGTCGACAACGGCCCGGATCCGACCGGCCGCAAACTGCAGATCGAGCCGCCAAAGAACGGCAGCGTGATCCGCTTCGTCGATTTTGGCCCGAAGCAGCCGGACGCGCCGGTGATGACCCGCGAGATGGCCCAGGCCGCCTTTTCTCTGGTCGGCTCCGGCCATGCCTCGACCTGGAAGCCCGATTCGCCGCATCCGATGATGCACCGGACGGAATCGGTCGACTACGGAATCGTCCTGGAAGGTGAGATCACGCTGGTTCTGGACGACGGCTCGGAAACCCACCTGCAGGCAGGCGACGTGGTGATCCAGCGCGGCACCGATCATGCCTGGGAAAACCGCTCTCCAACCAAGCCGGCCCGCATGGCTTTCATACTGCTGGATGGTGCATTTTCGCCCGAGCTCGCTAAGCTGATCAAAACATCCTAACCGTCGGAGGAAACATGACCGCGCAACCTGCGCCCGCCCTGCTTTGGTCGCCTACGCCCGAGCGGATCAGCCGCAGTCAGATGCGCCGGTACATGGACTGGCTGTCGCGTGAGCGCGGCCTGACGTTTTCCGACTACGATTCACTGTGGCGCTGGTCGATCACCGACCTGGATGCCTTCTGGGCGTCCCTCTGGGACTATTTCGATATCAAGGCATACAAGCCCTACCGGGCCGTCCTGGCGAAGCGCACCATGCCGGGCGCGGAGTGGTTTCCCGGCGCGGAGCTGAACTTCGTCGATCAGGTCCTGCGCCATGAAACCGACAGGCGCCCCGCCGTACTCTACGCCTCCGAACAGCAGGGCCTGCAGGAAATGTCCTGGCGCAGCCTGCGGGAGCAGGTCGCCTCGGTGGCCGCGCTGCTGCGTCAGCGCGGCATCCGGCGCGGTGATCGCGTCGTCGCCTTCGCGCCCAACACGCCCGAAACGCTGGTAGCCTTCCTCGCGACGGTGAGCATCGGCGCCATCTGGTCGGTATGCTCACCCGACATGGGACTCAATGCGGTGCTCGACCGCTTCCGCCAGATCGAGCCCAAAGCCCTTTTTGCCGTGCCGTCCAGCCACTATGGCGGCAAATACCACGATAAAGGCGAGGTAGTCGCCGCCCTGGTCGACGCGCTGCCCAGCGTGACCGATCTGATCCTTCTGCCCGGCACGACCGCGCAGCCGCTTCCGGCCCGCCCGCATCTGTCGCAATGGTCCGAGATCATCGCCCGGCCGGCCGATCTGAAAGTCGAACCGGTGCCCTTCGATCACCCACTCTGGATTGTCTACTCCTCCGGCACCACGGGGCTGCCCAAGCCGATCGTGCATGGTCATGGCGGCATCATCCTTGTCATCATGGCGATGATGGCGCTGCATAACGACATCAGTTCCGATGACATCTATCACTGGTACTCCAGCACCGGCTGGATCATGTGGAATGCCCAGGTCGCCGGCCTCCTCGTCGGCGCCACCATCGCCATCTACGACGGAAGTCCGGGCTGGCCGGACTGGAACCGGCTGTGGGCATTTGCCGGCGAGACCAAAGCGACTTTCTTCGGGGCTGGCGCGGCCTTCTACGCCAATTGCCAGAAGGCTGGCGTCAAGCCGCGACAGGTTGCCGACCTCTCCAGCCTGCGCAGCGTCGGTTCCACCGGCTCGCCGCTCTCGGAAGATTCCTACGCGTGGATCTATGGCGAGCTGGGCAGCGACATCTGGCTGACCTCGATCTCCGGCGGTACCGATTTCGCCGGCGCTTTCGTGGCGGGTTGCGTGCTGCTGCCGGTCTATGCCGGCGAGATGCAGTGCCGCTGCCTCGGGGCCGACATCCAGGCCTATGACGACAACGGCAATCCGCTCACCGACGAAGTGGGTGAACTGGTCTGTGTTTCGCCCATTCCGTCGATGCCCCTCTACCTGTGGAACGACAAGGACGGCTCCCGCTATCGCGACAGCTATTTCGACATGTATCCGGGTAAATGGCGGCATGGCGACTGGATCCGGATCACGCCGCGCGGCGGTGCCGTCATCTACGGCCGCTCCGACGCCACCATCAACCGCCACGGCCTGCGGCTCGGCACGGCGGAAATCTACCGCGCGGTGGAGGAACTACCGGAGGTTCTCGACAGCCTGGTGGTCGACCTCGAGTATCTCGGTCGGGAATCCTACATGCCGCTCTTCGTCGTGCTGCGCCCCGGCGTGACCCTCGATGGCGCGCTGAAGGACAGAATCAACCAGGCGATCCGCAAGGCCGTCTCTGCCCGTTTCGTGCCGAACGATATCTTCCAGATCGCGGAAGTGCCACGCACGCTTTCGGGCAAGAAGCTGGAAGTTCCGATCAAGAAGATACTGCTGGGCCAGCCGGCTGAGAAGGTCGCCAATCCCGGCACGATGGCCAATCCCGGCAGTCTCGCCTGGTTCGTGGATTTCGCGCAGCAGCAGAAGGCTGGCGTCGCCTAGGGCGCCAGCTGCGCCCTTCGCGCCAGCACGATTCCGACAAGTACGACCACGCCGCCGGCCATCTGCAGCGGCTGCAGGCCCTCGCCCAGCCAGAGCCATCCGAAGAAAGCGGCAGCCACCGGCTGGATCAGCACCACCAGGGATGAGAACGATGCCGGCAGGTGACCAAGGGCATAGGCGATCAGCCCCTGGCCCAGTGCATGGCTGAGCCAGGCGAGTCCGAACAGGATCAACCAGCCATCCATACTGGCAGGCAGCAATTTCTCTCCCATCAGCCAGGTAACCGGAAGCAGCGCCAGTCCGGTGACCAGGCTGGACCACACCATCAAATCCTGCGTGCCGTGCCGGCCGCGCAGCTTCGCCACGGCAACCATGTAGGCGCCGTAGAAGATGGCGGTGGTGAAGGCCAGCATGTCGCCGAATACGTAGTCGCCGCCCAGCTGGAAGCTGGCACCGACGAGCATCAGCGCACCGCAGATGGCGATCAGCATGGCGAACAGGAACTTCGAGGTGATCCGTTCACGCAGGATCAGCCAGGCACCCAGGGTCACGATCACCGGCGCAAAATTGCTCAGCAGCGTGGCATTGGCCACCGTGGTGTACTGGATCGACAGATGCCAGAAGAACAGGTCGCCGGCGAAAAGCAGGCCCGGCAGCAGGATCAGCGCCAGCGGCGGCCGGCCGACATGGGACGTCTCGGTTCGCGCCGCAGGCATGAACCGCCACCACAGCCAGAGCGGCGGCACGGCCAGAATCGTCCGGTAAAAGCCGGTTGCCGTTGGTCCGACTTCGGAAATCCGCACAAAGATCGGTGAAAAGGCGATCGCCAATGCGCCGAGCACCAGTGCCGCCAGCGCAAGGCGCTGCGACAGGCTTTGCGCAGGGGTAAGCACCGAGGAGGACGACGACGCGGTCATGGGCGAGAGCTGACGATTGTTATAGGCTCCCGGCATAATCCTCCCCGACGGCAAACTCAATCATGACATTGGCCCCGAATTGCGCCTTCAGCTATATCTCTGGAATGGTCTGATCGGGATGCCCCATGACCGAAACTGAAACCACCCACCGCCAGCCCTCATTTTCGCACGCGGTCGTGACCCGACGCGCCCTCCTCCGCGGCGCCGCCATCTCTGCCGGCGGCCTGCTGATCGGGATGCACCTTCCGTCGCGTGCCGGCGCGCAGAATACCGTGACCCAGCCGGCGATCAGCCGGATGAACGCCTGGCTGCATATCGGTCGCGACAACCGGATCACGTTCGTGCTTGCCCGGTCCGAAATGGGACAGGGCGCGCATACCGGTCTCGCGACGCTGATTGCGGAAGAACTGGATGTCGACCCGCTGAAAGTCACGATCCGGAATGCGCCCGCCGACAAGGCCTACCGGAACATTTATATGGTCAAATCCATGCTGAGCGGCGACCAGGCGGACTCGCTCAGCGGATTGCCGCTCTGGGCGCTGGACCGTCTCGGCCGGGTCATCGGCCAGCAGGTGACCGGTGGATCGACCTCTCTGCGCGATGGGTTCCGCACCCTGCGCCTTGCCGGCGCCGAGGCCCGCTGGCGGCTGGTCGAAGCCGCCGCGGCGAAATGGGGCGTGGCCGCCCGCGACTGCTCGACCGCCGACGGAGTCATCAAGCACAAGCCAAGCGGCAGCATGCTGCATTATGGCGCCGTGGCCGACGACGCCGCGCGCCTGAAACCGCCCGCTGACATCCCCCTGAAGGACCGGAAGACCTGGCGGCTGATCGGCAGCTACGACAGACGCGTCGATACCCGGAACAAAATCGACGGCACCGCCGTATTCGGGCTCGACGTACGCCGGGACAACCAGCTCTTCGCCGCCGTGCAATTGGCGCCGCATTTCGGCGCAACCCTGAAGTCGCTGGATGACGCGGAAGCGATGAAGCGGCCCGGCGTGCAGGCCGTTGTTCCGCTCGGGGCCGGCTTTGCCGTCGTGGCCGACAATTCCTGGCGGGCGATGCAGGCCCGCGAGGCGGTCAGAGCCGAGTGGACGCCGGGGCCGGAAAACAGTCTCGACGATGGCGCCCTGTGGCGCCGTTTCGCCAGGCTGATCGAGACAGACGGAAAGACGATCCACGTGGTTGGCGACGCCGACAAGGCGATTGGCTCGGCCGCGATGGTCATCACGGCCGAGTACCGGCTGCCGTTCCTCGCCCATGCCACCATGGAGCCGATGAACGCGACGGCCCGGCTGGGCGCCGACGGACTCGATATATGGGTGCCGACGCAGGCCCAGGAGATGGCGCAGAAGGCCGCTGCCGAGGCAACGGGCCTGTCAGCCGACCGGGTGCGGATTCACACGACCTATCTCGGTGGCGGCTTCGGCCGACGCGCCGAGGCGGATTTCGTCCATGCCGCTGCCATGGTCGCCAGGGCGGTGACGGGCCGGACCGTGCAGGTGATGTGGCCGCGCGAGGAAGACATGCGGCACGATTTCTACCGCCCTGCCGCCCTGCATCGTGTGAAGCTGGGGCTCGATTCCTCCGGCCGTCTGGTGGCCTGGAAACATGATCTCGCGTCGCCGTCGATCATGAAGCGGGTCTTCCCGCCGGTCACCTGGATGGGGCCGGACCAGACCTCGATCGAAGGTTGCCTGGACGGCGGCTACCGGATTCCCAATACCGCCCTGAAATATGTCGGCGCCGACACGCCGGTGCCGGTCGGTTTCTGGCGCTCGGTCGGTCATTCGCACTCGGCTTTCGTCAAGGAATCCCTGATCGACGAAGCGGCTCATGCCGCAAAGCAGGACCCGCTGAGCTATCGCATGGCGCTGCTGCAGGACCGGCCGCGCCACCGCGCCGTCCTCGATCTGATCGCCAGCCGCAGCAGCTGGAATACGTCCCTGCCTGCCGGCCGGGGGCGCGGCCTCGCATTGCATGAAAGCTTCGGCAGCATCGTTGCCATCGTCGCCGAGGTGACCGTCAGCGGCACTGAAGTCAAAATCGACCGCCTGACCTGCGTCGCCGATGCCGGCACTGTCGTCAATCCCGCGATCGTGAAGGCACAGCTGCGCGGCGGCGCGCTGTTCGGGCTGACGGCTGCGCTGTATGGCCGGGTGACGCTGAAGGACGCCGCTGTCCAGGAAGGCAATTTTGACGAATACCGGCTGCTCGGGATGGCCGAAGCGCCGCCGGTGGATGTGCACCTGGTTCCCAGCGAAGCACCGCCTGGCGGCATCGGCGAGCCGGGCGTGCCACCGGCGGCTCCTGCACTGGCCAATGCGATCTTTGCGGCAACCGGCAAACGGCTGCGCGAGCTGCCCGTCAGCCTGGCCTAGTCGCAGGCTTTCAGCGTGATGGCCTGATCAGGCGCCACCGCGGGGAAATAGCTGCCCAGCGGACGACAGCCGGCTCCGACGCAGATCTGCCAGTCGCTGCCGGTATAGGGCGAGCGCGTCAGCACCAGCTCGGGCTGCACAGGCAGCTTCGGCCGCCAGACCCAGAAGCCTTCGCGCAAAACCGCATCCGGTCCGGGTTCCATGCCGGCGCCGCTCGACTGTACGGCTGCCTGTTCCAGCCGGATGCCATCCACCACTGCACGCCAGGTTTCCCGCCATTCGGTCTT
>NZ_DATGQG010000106.1:0-3616 GCF_035304305.1 Ferrovibrio sp. | reverse complement strand
TGATCCTGTTGAACCGGGAAGGGAAACGCCGGGAATACCGGCAAAGGCGCGAAATATTAAGGTGTGGGCCGCAGCCCGGCAACCATGCCGCATCCGGGCACTTATGGAAGGCTCTCTCCCACTTCGGTCTTTTTTCGCCTGTCCGCCGGCGGATTGCGCACATGCTGTGTTGCCGAGTCGTCGGCGGCTGCTTCATCATCGGCCGCCTGCCCGGCGTCACATGGAACACGTTGCATGCACTACAGGGAAACAGGAAACGTCACCGGCAGGCCCGTGTTGCTGATTCATGGTTGGATGGCCGGCAGCACGGTCTGGGATGCGCTCCTGCCATCGCTTGACGGGCACAGGCTGGTCCTGCCCGAGCTTTGGCAGCAGCGCAACGGCCCGATTTCGCTCGGCGACCTGGCCACGGATCTGCTTGAACTCGTCGAACGCCTCGATCTTCGCGACTGCCACCTCGTCGGCCACAGCATGGGCGGCCAGCTCGCCTTGCTGCTCGCCGCCACGGCGCCCCAACGGTTCGCCTCGCTGGTGATGCTCAACCCGGTGCCGCTCGAAGGCCTGCCCTTGCCCGCCGAGGTGGCCGAACAGTTTCGCAAAGCCGGCGGCAGGCGCGACGCATTCGCCGGCATCCTGGATGCCTGCTGCCTTGCCCTTGCTCCCGAAGACCGGGACCGCCTGCTGGACGAGGCGATACGGATCGATCCCGAAGTGATCGCCGCGAGCTTCGATGCCTGGCAACAGGGCACGCACTGCGACAGCCTGCAGCAGGCTGGACTGCCCGTCACCGTGGTCGCCACCGACGATCCCTTCCTGCCGCCGGTGTTGCTGGAGGCGGCCGTGGTCCAGCGCCTGCCGAAGGCACGCCTGGCAACGATTCCCGGTTGCGGCCATTACCCGCAGATCGAAGCGCCACAGGCCGTGGCGAAGCTGCTGGCCGAGTCATGGCAATGAAGAAAGAAGACTGCGGCGCGCGGCTGCTCGCCGAAGCGTATGGGGATCTTTCCGCGGACGTGCTGCGCGAGCTGTTCTTCCGCGCGCCCACCGCACTGATCCTGGTCGATGCTGCCAGCGGTTGCCCGGTGGCGGCCAGCGAGCAGGCGCTGGCGTTGTTCGGCTTTGCCGGACAGTCCGCCGCCAGCATTCGGATGCAGGATTTCTGGGACGACGTCGACGAACGGCAACGCTTCCTCGCGACAGTGCGGGAAGGCCAGGTGCGTGGCTGGCGCATCCGCATGCGCAGGTCCGACGGTAGCCGTTTCTGGGCGCGCGTCTCCGCCCGGCTCATCAGCATCAATGGCCGCGCCGCGGTACTCAGCGCGGTCACCGACGTTTCCGACATCGTCGCGGCGGAGGAAGTGCTGCATCGGACACAGCAGACGCTGAGCACGCTGCTGGAAGCCTCGCCCTTCCCGCTGATCGTCACCCGCCTCGACAACGGCGTGATCCGCTACTGCAACCAGAAGGCGGCGGACATGTTCGAAACGCCGCTGTCGGGATTGATCGGGCACACCGCCCCCGAGTTCTACGTCAATCCCGAAGACCGCATTTCATTCGTGGAACGTCTGCGTGAGAACGGCCGCGTCGAGGGCTTCATTGCCTCGCTGCGCACCCAGGGCGGCGAACCCTTCTGGGCCATGCTGAGCGCCAGGGCCCTGGAGCTGAACGGCGAACCGGTGTTCATGGTGGCGTTCGCGGACGTCACCAGGCAGAAGGTCAAGGAAGAGGAATTGGCGACGCTGGCCTTTCGCGACAGCCTCACCAATGCCTACAACCGCCGCTATTTCATGGAAGCACTGCAGGCCGAGCTGCTGCGCGCAGAACGCTCCGGCGCTTATCCCGCTGTAGCGATGATCGACATCGATCACTTCAAGAGGCTGAACGACAGTTGTGGCCACGAAGCGGGCGACAGGGTGTTGAGGGAATTCACCGCGCTTGCCCAGGGAATGTTGCGCAAGTCCGATGTGCTGGCGCGCTACGGCGGCGAGGAATTCGCGCTGATGCTTCCGGAAACCGGACTGGCGGAAGCGGTCGTCATCGTCGATCGCATCCGCGAGGCGGCCAGTGCACATGCATTCGGCAACGAATACCGGATTTCGATCAGCGCCGGAGTTGCCCTTGCCACGAACGGCTGCAGCGCCGAACTCATCAAGGCCGCGGACGCAGCCCTGTACTGCGCGAAACGTGACGGTCGCAATCGCGTGAAGACTGCCGCAGATTCCCTCGGCAGCTAGCGGAAGACAGCGTCGCGCTGCACCAGCAGCTTCCAGCCGTCGCCCTCCCACTGCCAGACATGCAGAAAGCTGCCGATGGGCGCGCCTTCGGGATCTTCCGTCGGATGCAGCGAACCATAGGTATAAGCAAGGTCTCCGCTGCGCGCGAGGCCGCCGCCTGCCATCGTCCAGGTCCATGCCGGAGAGACTGATACCAGGGTTTCAACCGCGGCCTCGCGCCCTATCACCGGCAACCGGGCTTCCAGGTAAAGACGCATCTGCGCCGCGCCCATCACATCGATCGCATCCGCCACGCCGTCTGCCATGGCCTTCTCCCGCAGCGCCGCCTCGGCGGCCGCGAGCTCATCCATGCTCGCCGCCTCGCGAAATTGCGACAGTTGGTTGGCGGGCATGGCGGCAGGATCAAGCGCAGCAATGGCGACATCCGGTGCCGGATGGCTGATGCCGCCATCGATGCGCACTTTCCAGGCGCCGTCCGCCTGGCGTTCCCAGATGGAAATGAAATGCCCGTAGCCGCGCCGCTGCGGATCGGTCTGCGAGACCAGCGTGAACGGACCGGTGGACAGGCCGAAGTCGCCGGAGGCGGCTGCCAGCGTGAACGCGGAATACCAGTCCAGCGTCACCGGCGGGTTTTCCTGTGCGGCGTGCCAGGCGCGGGCGCCGGGACGCGGCAAGGGCTTGAACACCACCGCGTCATCGGCAAGGTGCGCCGCGAAAGCCGTATTCATGCCCTCCGCTACCGACTGCGCGGCGAAAGCGCGTTCAGCGGCGGCGATCTGCGCGGCGGGATGCCCGGGATGGGGTGAGGAAGCGGCAAGGACGAACAGCAGGGCGGCAAGGGACATGCGACTCTCCGGTGGCGGCGGCCCGATGCCGCCACCGTGAGTTCCAGCGGCAAGGCGAAAGGTTCAGCTGACCGCGAAAGGAATCGCGGTGACGTGACGATGGCCGGTGCCGCAGCCGCCCAGGCATGGACACTTCCTTTCAAGGCTGCATCCGCGCATGCGCCCGCTCATGCCGCCCGAGCGAAGCTCAGCCCTTCCTCGCCGTTCACGTCCAGGCGAATGACATCGCCCGGCCCGAACTCGCCCTGCAGGATGCGTTGCGCGAGCGGGTTTTCCAGCTGCTGCTGGATCGCGCGGCGCAGCGGACGGGCGCCATAGACCGGGTCAAAGCCCGCCTCGCCGAGCCTGTCCAGCGCCGCCTCGGAGATCTCCAGCTTCATGTCGCGCTCGGCAAGACGCTTGCGCAGGTAGCCCACCTGGATGTCGGTGATGCGGCGGATCTGCTCGCGGCCCAGCGGCCGGAACACCACCGTCTCATCGATGCGGTTGATGAACTCGGGGCGGAAGTGCTGGCCGACGATTTCCAGCACGGCGTTC
>NZ_DATGQG010000105.1:0-4523 GCF_035304305.1 Ferrovibrio sp. | reverse complement strand
CGCCTGCTTCGGGATGAAGTAGTACATCATCGCGAGGAAGCCGGCGGTGAGGAAGAAGCCGACCGCATTATGGCCGTACCACCACTGGGTCAGCGCATCCTGCACGCCGGCAAACAGCGAATAGCTCTTGGACGAGAAGGGCGAGACCGGCACCGCCAGGTTGTTGACGATGTGCAGCATCGCGATGGTGATGATGAAGGCGAGGTAGAACCAGTTCGCCACATAGATATGCGGCTCCTCGCGCTTGATCAGCGTACCGACATACGCGACCAGATAGACGACCCAGACCAGCGTCAGCCAGAGATCGACATACCATTCCGGCTCGGCGTATTCCTTGCTCTGGGTGATGCCGAAGACATAGCCCAGCGCGGCCAGCACGATGAACAGCTGATAGCCGAAGAACAGGAACCAGCCCACGGCCTCGCCGCCGAACAGCCGGGCGCGGCAGGTGCGCTGCACGACGTAGAGCGACGAACCCATCAGGGCGTTGCCGCCGAAGGCGAAGATGGCGGCGGAGGTATGGACAGGCCGCAGCCGGCCGAAGGTCGTCCATTCAAGGCCGAGATTGAGCGCCGGGAAAGCAAGCTGAAGGGCGACATAGACGCCGACTGCGAAAGCCGCGATACCCCAGAAGGCCGTCGCGATCACGAAGGCGCGTATTACGTCCTCAATATAGGGCTCACTGAGCTCCGAACGGGAGCGCAGGCCGGCAGCAATGGCAGTCATGGTCGTTCCTTGCAATGGATCGTCCCTTTGCGGGCGCACGCCGGCATCATCCTGCTTTGACCATCGCTCACATTGATGCAGGTCAATGCCGGTCTTGTCTGAGGTTGCCAAATTGTCGCACGGTGTGTCAAAATGCCGCGATGAGCGGGGAATTGACTGGCAACTTTCCAGTGGGTGCGCAAGCGATAGCGGTGCGACGGGTCCCCGACGACCAGCCATGGCGCTGGCTCCAGGCCGGATGGCAGGATCTGTGCCGCGCCCCCCGCGTCAGCCTCAGCTACGGTGCCGGCATCGTCGCGATCAGTTACGCATTGGCCATCGGCCTGTGGCAGGCCGGGCTGATCTACCTCGTGCTGCCGCTCGCCGGCGGCTTTCTCCTCGTCGCGCCCCTGCTGGCCATCGGTCTCTACGACACCAGCCGGCGCCTGCAGGCGGGCGAACCCGTCGGTCTGCGGATTTCGCTGACCAGCTGGCGCCGCCCGGTGGCGATCGGCAGCTTCGGTATCGTCCTGCTGCTGCTGCATTTTGCCTGGGTGCGCACGGCGCTTCTGTGGTTTGTCCTTTATTTTCATGACGGTACGCCGCCGCTGGACGCCATCCCGTTCTACCTGATCGAGGCCCGCAACCTGCCGTTTCTGGTCATCGGCACTGCCATGGGCGCCGGTTTCGCGCTGCTGACCTTCGCCCTTTCGGCGATTTCCCTGCCGCTGCTGCTGAACCGCGACGTCGACGTCGTTTCCGCCATGGGCGCCAGCCTGCGGGCGATCATCGCCAACCCGAAGGCAATGGCGCTGTGGGCGGGGCTGATCCTGTTCTTTACCGGGGTCGGACTGGCAACTTTCTTCGTCGGCCTGGGCGTGCTGTTTCCGCTGGTCGCCCATGCCAGCTGGCATGCCTGCCGCGATATCGTCCGCTGATTAATCCCGTAAGCGTCTAGCCCTGCAGCAGACGCCAGGCCAGTGCCAGCAGCAGGCCGGCATTGAGCACCAGTACCGGCGGCAGGAAGAAGCGCAGCGCGCTGCGCAGCCGGTTGCCCAGGGCCGCGCCCAGCCAGCCGATGGCCAGAAGCGCCGGCATGGTGCCGACCGCGAAAGCGGCCATGGACGCCGCGCCCAGCCGCCAGTCGCCCGATGCCCCTGCCAGCAGCAGGGCGGTATAGATGAGGCCACAGGGCAGAAAGCCGAGCAGCACGCCCAGCAGATAGCCGTTGAAGCCTTCCGGCCGCGCGAACAGGCGCGGCAGCGGACCGCGCGGATTGCCGCCCAGCAGGCTCGCGCCCGCCGATGCCAGCTGCGGCATGGATTTCAGCAGCGCCGCTGTCAGGAACCAGCCGGCGGCGATCGCCAGCAGCACGGCAGGCAGGTAGCCATCGGCAAAATACCGCTGAACGCCGCCGGTCGCGCCCGCCGCGATACCGCCGAGCAGTGAATACGTCGTCATGCGACCGGCATGGTAGGGCAGCAGAAAAATGCCGCTCAGGCGGCGCAGCCGCGTCGAGCGCTCCAGCGGCAGGGAGGTCAGCCGGGCACCCGCCTGCGACAGCACGAAGGGACCGCACATCCCCGCGCAATGTGTCGCACCCCCGGCCAGCCCGAGCAGGAACAGACCGGCCGGCGTGCCATACGTTATCCAGCTGCCCATCGATCCGTGACTGAGGAGATCGGCGCAGGCTGCCAGAAATTCCGACCAGCTCGACATTCAGGGTGTATCCCAGACTCCGAGGGCACCAGCGTTGATCCGGATCAATGCCGGATACAGGCGGCCGGCTACAGTTACCATCATGAACGCCATCGAACAGACAACCCCGGCGGCGGATCGCCCGCTGGGCATGCTGCCGATCGGACAGGCCCTGCAGGCGCAGACAACGGCCGCATCGCCTTTCGACGCGCTGGCTGCCCGGCGCGTCGGGCTGGTCATGTTCTGCGCACTCCTGCGCTCCCTGCCGAATGCCGGTCCGGCCGTGACCCAAGCCCTCGCGCAGGATATCGCGGGATATCTTACCGGCGAGTTTCCGGCCCTGATCCTGGAAGAGGAAGAGGGCATTTTGCCGCGGCTGCGGCTGCGGCTGCTGCTGGGCGACAATCTCGACGACATCATCGACCAGCTCATCGAAGAACACCGGGAAGACCGCCAGCATGCCTGCGAGCTGGCCCGCCGATGCGTCGCATTTGCAGATGAGTCGGAGGACGACTGGCCGGAACTCTGCGCCGCACTGGCCGATTTCGCCGAACGGCTGCGCCGGCACATGGCCTGGGAGGATGCGACAATATTGCCCATGGCTCGGGAACGCCTGACCGCCGAGGATTTGCTATCATGGCGCGCAGACATGGACCGGCGTTACGGGAAATCAACTTTCCAGAGGACACCGGTCGGACAACATTAGAGCGTCTGTAAACCAGACGGAGACCTCCGATGGGTGAGATTCATCCCCTGCCCCAGCGCAGAGCCTTCCGCGACATCGTCTCCAAGGCCATTGATCCCTGCGAAACCTGCACCGCCCGCAGCCTGACCATCTGTGCGCCGCTCTCGGCCGAAGAGCAGCTCAGGATGGCATCGCTCACCACCGTCATTCCGCTGAAACCCCGCCAGGTTCTTTTCCGCGAGGGTGACGAGGCGGAATTCGTCTACAACATCACCTGCGGCAGCGTTTCCCTGTCCAAATCGCTGGCGGACGGCCGCCGGCAGATCACCGGCTTTCTCGGCGCCGGCGATTTCATGGGGCTGAATACGCGGACCGCCTACACGGTGACGGCGGAAGCGCTGAACGACGTCAGGGTCTGCCGCTTTCCGCGAGCGGAGTTCCGGAAACTGCTGTCCGAAATGCCCAGTCTCGAACAGCGTCTGCTTGCCGTTACGGAGACGGAGCTGGCGACCGCGCATGAGCAGATCCTTCTGCTCGGCCGCAAGACCGCCATGGAGCGCATCGCCTCCTTCCTGCTGCGGCAATCCGAACGTGCCCGGGCGCGCGGCCTCGCCCCGAATCCGGTATCACTGCCGATGACGCGGGCCGAGGCGGCGGATTATCTCGGCCTCACCATCGAAACCGTGAGCCGCTGCTTCACCAAGCTGCGCAAGCAGGATGTCATCAGCCTGCCCAGCGCGGACCGCGTGATGATCCGGCAGCCCGACCGACTGAGGGCTCTGGCCGAAGCTGCGTAACGGGCTGGCTTTTCCCTGACATAAGCGTAAAATCGGGACAGCCGCGTGGTTCGTCGGAACGGCGCGGCAACCGGATTGCAATGGCGGTCCGGTTACAGAGATAAGGCCAAGCCTCGGGAGGGTCGCGGATGCCGGTGCCAGCCACACCGCAGGAGCCAGAACAGGTCGTCCGGCGCCGCGAGTGGATCGTCTTCCTCTTCCTCACCTTCGTCGTTGCGCCGGCGATGGCGGTTGCGATCGTCGGCAGTTACGGCCTCGGCGTCTGGATCTATCAGATGATTGCCGGGCCGCCGACGGGTTGATCCGCGATGTCCGCCACTGAAACAGATTTTGATCCCCGCCGGCGGGCGCTGCTGCGCGGCCGGCTGGAAACGCATATCTCCAGCCTCGTAATTCACGCCCATCCGATGCGGCTCGACGAGGTGCAGCACCAGCTCGCCGGAATCCCCGGCCTCACCATCGCCGCCACGTCTCCCGCCGGCAAACTGGTGGTGACGCTGGAGACCGCCAGCGAGCAGGAGATCGCCAGCCATCTCGGCACGATCCAGTCGATCAAGGGCGTCCTCGCTGCAACGCTTGTCTACCACCAGGTCGAAACGTCCTCCGACGAATGAGAGGCTGCCCATGAAGCTGACCCG
>NZ_DATGQG010000104.1:0-44216 GCF_035304305.1 Ferrovibrio sp. | reverse complement strand
CATCACGATCCCTCTCAACTCGGACCGCATCGCGCTGTCGGTCTTCGCCTTCATCGGCGGTCTCTCGGCAGCAACCTCCATGGTGATCGTGGCCTGCATGGCGCTGTCCATCATGGTGTCGAACGAGCTGGTCACGCCGTTTCTGCTGCGCTCGCGTGCCGGCGACTCCCGCGAGGTCGGCCAGATCGTGCTGAACGTGCGCCGCGCCGCCGTGGTGCTCATCCTGATCGCCGCCTATTTCTACCACACCTGGATCGCGGGTTACCTGCCGCTCGCCTCGATCGGCATGATCTCGTTCTGCGCCGTGGCGAATTTCGCGCCGCCGCTGCTGATCGGGCTCTACTGGCGCCGCGCCCATCGCCATGGCGTGATCGCCGGCCTGCTGGCCGGTTTCGGCGTGTGGATTTACGCACTGCTGATGCCGTCGATCGAGGGTGCGGCGGCCGGCAGGCCGATGATGGCACCGCTGGCCGCCCTGCTTCCGGCGCCGTTCGACAGTTTCGACACCGTACTGCAGGGCTTTATCGCCAGTATCGTCGTCAACACGGCCCTGCTGGTCGCCATCTCGCTCTTGGCACGCCCGCGCGCCCGCGACATAGAGCAGGCGGTGATCTTCACCTCGGGCGGCGAGGCGCTGCCGGCGGCCGGCTTCGACGAGGAATTCAACGACCCCCGCATCGACGAGCTGCGCGCGCTGGCCGCCCGCTTCATCGGGCCCGACCGCGCCGACCGCGCCTTCGCCGGCCGCCGCATGAGCGCAACCGAAGCGATGGCCTTCACCGAGCATCTGCTGGGCGGCGCGATCGGCGCGGCCTCGGCGCGCATCGTGATGGCCTCCGCCCAGGGCAAGAACCTGCTCAGCCCGCGCGCGGCCCGCGCCATGCTGGGCGAAGCCTCCGAGGCGATACGCCACAACCTCGATCTGCTGCGGACGACGCTCGACCATATCAGCCAGGGTCTCGGCGTGTTCGACAAGGAGCGGCGGCTTGCCGCCTGGAACGACCGCTTTTTCGACCTGCTGGGCCTGCCGGCCAATCTGGCCGAGAACGGCGTGCCGCTGGAAAAGCTCGCTCGCGATACGGCCCCCGACCTGATCCGTTTTCTGTCTTCCAGCGCCGCCGGCTCGCAAATCCACGAGCAGCGCCGGCCGGACGGGCGCGTCATCGAAATCCGCCTCGATCCCATGCCCGATGGCGGCGTGGTGGCGACCTGCACCGATATCAGCGAACGGGTGCGTGCCGCCGAGGCGCTGCGCGAGTCGGAACGCGCCATGCGCGTCTATACCGACAACGTGCCGGTGCTGATTGCCTATGTCGACAAGGACGAGCGCTACCGGTTCACGAACATGCTGTTCCGCCGCGCCCTGGGGCTGGGGCATCACGACGTCGGCGGCAAGACCCTGAAGGAGGTCCTCTCCCCCGAGCGCTATGCCCGCCTCAAACCCCATATCGATGCCGCGCTGTCAGGACAGCGGCAGAGCTTCGATATGGAGTTCTCGCCCAACGACGCGAAGATCGAGGTGGCGCACGGCACCTACATTCCGCATATCGATGAACAGGGCAACGTGCTCGGCTTTTTCCTGCTGTACCAGGACATCACCGAACGTCGCCGCGCCGATGCCGCTTTGCGCGCCGCTTACGAAGGCCTGGAGCGCCGGGTTGCCGAGCGCACGGCCGAGCTGCAGCTGGCGGTCCAGGAGCTGGAGCAGTCACGGGCAGAGGCGGAAGCCGCCAATCTGGGCAAGACGCGCTTTCTGGCCGCCGCCAGCCATGATCTGCTGCAGCCGCTGCATGCCGCTCGGCTGTTTACCGCTGCGCTGGCCGAACGCGAGCCGGATAACGCGCTGGTTTCCAAGATCGACTACGGCCTCGGCGCCGTCGAAGCCCTGCTGGACGCCCTGCTCGATATCTCCAAGCTGGATGCCGGCGCCGTAAAGCCGGAAATCCGTCCGGTCGCGCTCGGACCGCTGCTGGAATCGCTTGCGATTGCCTTTGCGCCGCTCGCGGCCCAGAAGGGCGTGGTCCTGAAGGTCGTGCACACCTCAGCGACGATCAGCACAGACCCGGCATTGCTGCGCCGCGTGCTGCAGAATTTCGTGGCCAATGCGATCCGGTACGCCAGAACCGACCGGCAGGATCGCCGGGTACTGGTCGGCATTCGCCGGCGGGGCAAGATGGTGCGCATCTGCGTTTCGGATAACGGCCCCGGGATTCCCGACGACAAGCGGGAGGTCATCTTCCAGGAATTTGCCCGGCTGGAGCGCGGTGGCGACGCCGCCGAACGCGGCCTGGGCCTTGGTCTGGCGATCGTCGAACGCATCGCGAAGATGCTGGGCAATCCCATCCATCTGGAAACTGCCATCGGACGCGGCTCCACCTTCGCCATTTCCGTGCCGCGCGCCGTGGTCGAGCCGGTCCAGCCGCCCGCGCCTGTGAGCACCACGATAGCCGAGCCGGGATCGCTGAAGGGCGCCTTCATCCTCTGCATCGACAACGAAGTCGGCGTGCGCGAGGCCATGGCAACGCTGCTCGAGGGATGGTCCTGCGAGGTGGCGGCCGTCGACAGTGTCGAAGCGGCCCGCCAGGCCGTGGCGGCGGCCGGCCGCAGCCCCGATGTCATTCTCGCCGACCTGCATCTGGATGAGGGCATGCCGGACGGGCTTGAAGCCATTGCACAGCTGCGGCGCGACTGGGGCCAGAAGCTGCCCGCCATCCTGATCACCGCCGACCGGAGCCATGACATGCGGCAGCGCGCCGCCGCCATGGGCATCGACGTCCTGCACAAGCCGGTGAAGCCAGCCGCCCTGCGCGCGCTGGTCAGCCAGCGGCGGCGCCCTGCCAGCCCGCTGGCCGCAACGGGCGACTGACGCCGGGCCGGAAACTCAGTTGTGAATCGAGAAATGCCGGGCGGCGATGACCGCCTGGGTGCGGCTGCGCACGCCGAGCTTCTTCAGGATCGCCGTGACATGCGCCTTCACGGTCGCTTCGCCGACCGACAGTTCATGGGCGATCTGCTTGTTCAGCTTGCCCTGGCTGAGCAGCTGCAGCACCCGCAGCTGCTGCGGGGTCAGCTCCGAGACGCGGCGGGCGAAATCGTCCGGCATGGTGGATTCTTCGCTGCCGTCCATATCGGGTGGCAGCCAGACTTCGCCATCGAGCACCGACTGCAGCGCGCTGGCAATGGTGTCCAATGCCGCGGATTTCGGCACGAAGGCGGCCGCACCGAATTCGATCGCCCGGCGCATCACGGCCGGTTCGCGCGTGGAAGACACGATGGCGACCGGCACGGCGGGATGGCTGGCCCGCACCGCAGCGAGCCCGGCGAAGCCATCCATGCCGGGCATATCGAGATCGAGGATCAGGAGATCGACCGAGTCACGCTCA
Organism: Ferrovibrio sp.; assembly: GCF_035304305.1. GTDB lineage: Bacteria > Pseudomonadota > Alphaproteobacteria > Ferrovibrionales > Ferrovibrionaceae > Ferrovibrio. Next base: position 40,833 of record NZ_DATGQG010000104.1, on the reverse strand, counting down.
TCCAGCGCCGCCCGGGCGCCGTCCAGATCGGATGCCCCGACGATGATCACGCCGCTCATGGCCTGCCGCAGGGCCTGCCCCAGGGCTTCGCGCACCAGTGGGTGATCATCCGCGATGATGATTGTCAGTGCCGGTTCTGCGCCAGCCTTGCCCGCTCCCGTCATACCCGCAAAGGTAGCCCAGCGACCCGCCCACCAGCAAGCGATCTGAGGCTGGACATGGCCGGGTTCGGCGGCTAGGCAGGACTGCCATCCAGGAGGCCGTAATGACACAGTCACTCGCTGTAGATATCGATACCCTCAGGACGGCATGCGCCGCAGGCCAGCCCCGCCACGACTGGACCCGCGCGGAAATCGCTGCCCTTTTTGCCCTTCCCTTCAACGATCTTCTGTTCCTGGCGCAGCAGGTACACCGGACGCATTTCGACCCGAATGAAGTGCAGGTGAGTACGCTGCTGAGCATCAAGACCGGCGGATGCCCCGAAGACTGCGCCTACTGCCCGCAGAGCGCCCATTTCGATACAGGCGTGACGGCGGAGAAGCTGATGGATCTGGAGGCAACACTGGCTGCAGCACGCGCCGCCAGGGCGAACGGCGCGAGCCGTTTCTGCATGGGCGCGGCATGGCGCAGCCCGAAGGACCGGGACCTCGACAGGATCTGCGCCATGATCAGCGGCGTGAAGGCGCTTGGGCTGGAAACCTGCGCGACGCTCGGGATGCTGGATGCCGATCAGGCGCGCCGCCTGAGAGAGGCCGGGCTGGACTACTACAATCACAACCTCGACACTTCACCCGAGTATTATGGCGAGATCATTTCGACCCGCACCTACCGGGACCGACTCGATACCCTGGCGAATGTGCGTGATGCCGGGATGAAAGTCTGCTGCGGCGGTATCGTCGGCCTTGGCGAGCAGACGGAGGATCGCATTGGCCTGCTGCACAGTCTGGCCATTCTGCCTGCCCATCCGGAAAGCGTGCCGATCAACATGCTGGTGCAGGTGGAAGGCACGCCACTGCAGGGCACGGAGAAGCCGGATGGGATTGAATTCGTCCGCACGATTGCGGTTGCCCGCATCATCATGCCGGAATCCATGGTCCGGCTGTCGGCCGGCCGCGAGCAGATGAGCGAGGAGCTGCAAGCCCTCTGCTTCCTTGCCGGCGCCAACTCGATTTTCCTCGGCGACAGACTGCTGACGACGAAGAATCCCGACAGGGATCGGGACGCTGCGCTGTTTGCCAAGCTCGGCCTTGAGCCGATGCCCTATGCGACGGCGGAACAGCGTTCAGCCGAAGCGGCGGAGTGAGCGGGTAACCAGTCCGGGCGGAAGGCCGGTGCAGCCGGCCAGGGTGAACAGGCTGAACGGCTCGGCGCGGTAGACGGCAATGGCTCCGCTATCCTGCAGCCGGCCGGCAAAGCCGGGCTGTTCGGAGATCACTTCGATGGCGTTGGGCAGCCAGGTGTCTCGCACCAGCCGCGCCTCGGTGCGGAAGGCTGCCGCCGCAGCCTTCCTGCTGTCCCAGCCGAAAGGATAGACGGCCACAACCCGCCCGCTTTCCTCGCGCGGCAGTTCGGCCCGCGCCAGGGTCAGCGCGAAAACCGCGCCCCAGACCAGCGCGACGGCGCCGGAGAAGCCCAGTGCGAGCCTGTGGCCGCCGCTCATGGCCTCATGCCGGGACGGGCGCCACGCGCGCCAGAGGCCGCTCATCGATCGGCCAGTGCACGATGGCCGCGAAGACGCCGAGGCCGATGGAGATCCACCACACCATGTCGTAGGAGCCGGTGGCGTCGAACAGCCGCCCGCCGAGCCAGACGCCGAGGAAGCCGCCGACCTGGTGACTGAAGAAGACGATGCCGAACAGTGTGGCCATGTAGCGCGGGCCGAAAATCTGCGCCACGAGGCCCGACGTCAGCGGCACGGTGGACAGCCAGAGCAGGCCCATGGCGAAGGCGAAGATCAGCACGCTGATCTCCGTCATCGGCAGCATAACGAAGATGGCAATCACCGCAGCGCGGGCGCCGTAGATGAAGCTGAGCAGGTATTTCTTGCTGTGCCTGCCGCCCAGCACACCGGCGGTATAGGAGCCGATCACGTTGGCCAGACCGACCAATGCCAGAGCCCAGGCGCCGGTGGCCGGATCGAGGCCGCGATCGACGATATAGGCGGGCAGATGGGTCTGGATGAAGGAGACGTGGAAGCCGCAGACGAAGAAGCCGAAGATCAGCAACCAGTAGCTGCGCTGCACACCGGCTTCTCTCAGCGCCTCGCTGAGCGATTGCTGCACGCCGGTTCCTTCCGGCGCCCTGCCAGCCAGCACGGAGGCCAGCGGCACGATGGCGAGGGCGAACAGGCTGAGCAGGATCAAAGCGAAGGCCCAGCCATAGGCGGCGATGAAGGCCTGGCCCAGCGGCACCATGAGGAACTGTCCCATGGAACCGGCCGCCGTGCCGATGCCCAATGCCCAGGAGCGCTTTTCCGGCGGCACCATGCGGGCGATGGCGGCCAGCGCGACGGTAAAGGATGTGCCCGCGAGCCCCAGGCCGATCAGCACGCCATGGGTGACGTTGAGCATCAGCGGCGTGGAGGAATAGGCCGTGAGGGCCACGCCGGCGGCGTAGAGGATGGCGCCGATTGCCAGCACGCGCCCCGAGCCGTAGCGATCGGCCATGGCCCCGGCGAAAGGCTGGCCGAAACCCCAGAGCACGGTCTGGATCGCGATGGCGAAGGCGAAGACCTCACGCCCCCATCCATTGGCCGCACTGATCGGTTCGAGGAACAGCCCGAAGCCGGACCGGACGCCGAAATTCAGCAGGGCAATGGTGCAGCCGGCGATGATGACCAGCAGCGGCGTGCGCCAAGTGAGTGCGGGGGCGGCAGGGGCAGCCATGGGAAGCTCCAGAACGGTCGTTCGATTTGCTGTCCGTCAACTAAGGAAGTGCCGCCCCCACGGCAAGTCCTAAATTGCTACCCTGCAATCAACCGGCCCGCTGCCCGGTCGCCCGCTCGATCTGCTTCTGGGTGTTGTACTGGCTCAGCGCATAAACCGCCCACAGCGCGGCGGGCAGCCAGCCGATCAGGGTGATCTGCAGGATGAGGCAGATAATGCCGGCGATCGGCCGGCCGATGGTGAAGAACAGCAGGAAGGGCAGAAAGATCGCGATGATGAGGCGCACCGTAGTCTCCGTCGTTAGGAATCACACTATAGCGTCAACCGGAAGACCTCTCACCTTCCCCCGAACGAATATTAACCCATTGCGCGAATGGCTGCGCAGACCGTTCTGAGCGATTGCCGCGCTGCCGGATCGGACAGGCTGGCATAGACAACGAGATCGCGCGGCGGCAGTGGAGGCAGGCCGAGCGCCGGTCCGATATCGGTCGTGTCCGGCGGCGCCACCCGCCGGCTGAGTACGGCGATGGCAAGCCCCGCCGAGGCTGCGGCCGCAACGGTACCGATACCCCCGCCGACAAATACCTCCGTCCAGGCAATGCCCGCCTGATCCAGCGCGGCGACTCCCATGGCGCGCACGCCACAGACATCCGACTGCGCGGCCAGCGGCAATGGCTCTCCCGTACGGTGAACGAAATCCCGCGCCGCCATCCAGCCAAACGACTCGGCGCGCAGCACCTCGCCGCCCCGGCGACCGGCCTCATCCGCCAGCACGATCGCGGCGTCGAGTTCGCCTTCGTCCAGCGCGGCGATAAGATCGCGCGAACTGCCGACCCGCATCTCCAGCACCAGACCCGGCTCTGCACGTTTCACGCGCTGCAGCAGCTGCGGCAGCTCTGCGCCGGCGGCATGATCGGTGATTCCTATGGCCAGCCGCCGCCGCTCCTGCGCGAAGGCCTCCAGTGCGCTCGCATGGGCGGCGACCAGTGATCGTGCCCGCTCAAGGAAGAGCTGCCCCGCAACAGTGAGCCGGACCCGCCTTGGCGTGCGCTCGAAGAGCCGTCGGCCAAGCTCGTCCTCAAGCCGTTTGATCCGCAGGCTCACTGCCGACTGGGTCGACGCCATCGCCTCGGCGGCCCGGGTGAAGCTGGCAAGGTCTGCCACGAGCACGAAAGCCTGCACCGCCTCGATATCGAGCGTCTTCATGATCGTTATTCATTTCATATCTAAATCATTGAAATATTATTTCATATGATTTTCAAATGATTAATGCACCCCCATTCTCCATCCCACAGTCCACAAACCGGAGGATGTCTGCCATGCCGCTCTCCCGTATTTCCCTTCGCCGCGGCAAACCTGCCGCCTACCGTCAGGCCATCCTGAATGGCGTCTACGCGGCGATGCGGGAAACCTTCAACGTGCCCGAGGACGACTATTTCATGCTGGTAACGCAGCATGATGCCGAGGATTTCTGGTACAGCCCGACCTATCTCGGGGTGGCACGCAGCGATGATCTCGTCATCATCCAGCTGGCGGTCAGCAATACCCGGACCCTGGCGCAGAAAAGGGCCCTCTATCGCCGGATCACCGAAAGACTGGTCGCCAGTCCTGGGCTGCGGCCCGAGGATGTCTTCATCAATCTGGTCGAAGTGCTGCCCGAGAACTGGTCGATGGGCCACGGCCTGGCCCAGTATGTCAGGGACGAGGCGGCCTGAGCGGGGCGGCATCCTGCCGCCAGCCCAGCGTGATCAGCAACTGGGCCAGCGCGTAGGTGATCCAGATCGCCGGGCCGGCAAACTCGAGCGGCGCCACGAACTTGTCCAGCGCGATCAGCGAGTCCGACAGGATGAAGCTGAGGGCACCAAGGATGACCAGCGGCCTTCCCCGCAAGGCAATGGCGGCAACGCCCATGAGGGTGATGGCGAGGATATAGAGGCATACCGGCAGGGTGAGCGCGCCAAGCCGCGGCACGAGCACCCAGAGCATGAACGCCACGAAGCCGAGCAGCGCCGACACCAGAAGCTGCCTGCCGAGGTCAAGTCCGAACGGGCGCGGCCGGCAGGCGGCAAAATGCCATAGATAAACGAGATGGGCAGCGAGAAAGCTGGCCAGGCCGTGCACGAAAAGCCCGGTGCGGTCGACCGCGAGGAACACATCGCCTGCCGCGGAAAGCAGCAGGGCAAGGCCAATGCGCCCGGCCGTGCGGTCGCTGCCACGCCACAGCCAGAGTGATACGGCGAGTGCCGGACAGAAGGCTCCCTTGATCAGAACATGGGGCCAGAACAGCTGGGCCGTTGCGAGCAGGACCGCGAGCGACAGAAACAGAAGCGGCGCGCCAGCAGAAGCCGGGCGCGCCGCGTCCATCACCGGATCGGTCCTGGCTCTTACCGGCCTACTTGCCGAGCGACGGATCGATCTGCTTGCAGGCCTCGACCAGACCCTTCACGGCGTTGGCCGAATTCTCGAACATCTTCTTCTCTTCGGCATTCAGCTCGATCTCGACGATCTTCTCCACGCCGTTGGCGCCGATCACCACCGGCACGCCGACATACATGCCGTCCTGACCGTACTTACCGCCATCCAGCCAGGCGGCACAGGGCAGCACGCGGCGCTTGTCCTTGAGGTAGCTCTCGGCCATCTCGATGGCGGACGAGGCCGGCGCGTAGAAGGCCGAGCCGGTCTTCAGCAGGGCAACGATCTCGGCGCCGCCATCGCGGGTGCGCTGCACGATCTTGTCGATCCGCTCCTGGGTCGACCAGCCCATCTTGATCAGATCGGGCACCGGAATGCCGGCGACGGTCGAATAGCGGATCAGCGGCACCATGGTGTCGCCATGGCCGCCGAGCACGAAGGCGGTGACGTCGTTGACGGAAACGTTGAATTCCTCGGCCAGGAAGTGGCGGAAGCGCGCGCTGTCGAGCACGCCGGCCATGCCGACCACGCGGTTATGCGGCAGGCCCGAGATCTCGCGCAGCACCCAGACCATCGCGTCGAGCGGATTGGTGATGCAGATGACGAAGGCATTCGGCGCGTGCTGCTTGATACCGGCGCCAACCGCCTGCATGACCTTGATGTTGATGCCGAGCAGGTCATCACGGCTCATGCCCGGCTTGCGCGCCACACCGGCGGTGACGATCACCACATCGGCGCCGGCGATGTCGGCATAATCCTGCGTGCCCTTGAGCCTGACGTCGTAACCCTCGACGGCACCGGCCTGGGCCATGTCGAGCGCCTTGCCCTGCGGCAAGCCTTCCACCACGTCGAAGATGACGATGTCGCCGAGTTCCTTCAGACCGGCGAGCAGGGCCAGCGTGCCACCGATATTGCCGCCGCCGACAAGGGCGATCTTCTTGCGTGCCATGGGAAAACCTCCGGAGATGGCTGAAAGTCAGGGGTGGAAATCGGCCCAAGGGGTAGCGGGAATCGCCCCGGCCGGCAAGGCTCGCCACCCCCTCCGAAGGCATGTGCGGGCCGGATTCCGGCAAAGAAAAGGCCGCCGGATCGCTCCGGCGGCCCCGTTTTTCGAAACGTTCGACGCTTCAGCGCGGCGCCATACGAAGAGCACCATCGAGGCGGATGGTCTCGCCGTTCAGCATCACGTTCTCGCAGATGTGGCGCGCCAGAGCGGCATATTCCTCGGGGCGGCCGAGCCGCGAGGGATAGGGCACCGACTTGCCAAGGCTCTCCTGCGCTTCCGGCGGCAGGGCGAACATCATCGGCGTGCCGAACAGGCCCGGCGCGATGGTGCAGACGCGGATGCCGAACTGCGCGAATTCACGCGCCAGCGGCAGGGTCATGCCATGCACGCCGGCCTTCGAGGCACCGTAGGCAGGCTGACCGATCTGGCCGTCGAAGGCCGCCACGGAAGCGGTATTGATGATGCAGCCGCGTTCCTTGTCGGCCATTTCCGGCTGCTGCTGCATGTGATGCGCCACCAGCCGGATCATGTTGAAGGTGCCGACCAGATTGATCTGCACGACCTTGACGAACTTCTCCAGCGCGACGGGGCCATCCTTGCCCACCGCCTTCATCGGCGTACCGACGCCGGCGCAGTTGACCAGCACGCGCACGGGACCAACCTTGGCGATGGCCTCCTTCACGGCCGCCTCGCCGCCCGGGCCGTCAGCCACGTCGCACTTCACGAAGACGCCGCCGATTTCCTTGGCAACCAGCTCGCCCTGCTCGGCATTCATGTCGAAGACGGCAACCTTCGCGCCCGCCTTGGCCAGTTCACGCGCGGTGGCGGCGCCGAGACCCGAGGCGCCGCCGGTGACAATCGCGCCTACGCCCTGCAACTGCATGGACTTACCCTCCTGATTGTTTGTCCACAAAACGATCCGCGCGGTTCTAGCAGATAGCTTCCGCCCTGACGAGAGCCGCCGCCTTGCAGGAAATGGCGGGAAAACCCATATGAAGCCGGTGACCCAGAACCCCAATCCGCCTGAATTCCAGTTGCCTGCCGACCCTGCCCGGCTTGCCGTCGAGGAAACGCGGCTGAGCCGCCGTTTCTGGCGCAAGCTGAAGCAGACGGTGACCTATCTCCCCTTCGCCGAGACTTTCCTGGCGGCATTCTATGCCGCCATCGACCCGAAGACTCCGGCCAACGCCAAGGCGGTGCTGCTCGGCGCGCTGGGCTATTTCATCGTACCGCTCGACATCGTCCCCGATCTGCTGGGTGCTTTCGGCTATGGCGACGACCTGGCCGTCATCCTCGCCGCGATCAAGGCGGTGGAGAGCAGCATCCGCGAGGAGCATCACGAGAAAGCCCGCGCCTGGCTGGAGGCGGCCCGCGAGCGGAAGCCGGCCTGAATCCCACCCCGGTGTGTGCTATGCTGCCGCCATGCGCGCTGCCGCCCTGTCAGTCCTGCTGATCCCGTTTTCCGCTCTGGCGGAAACGCCGGCACCATCGCTGACCTTCGAGGCCGGCACCATCCTGGCGGACGGCCATGAACTGGCGGAAACCGTGACCCTGCCGGCCACCAGCGGTCCGGTATCGCTGCGGACCCGAGACGGCGCCGTACTGAAATGGCAGGTTGTTGTCGTAAATGGCGAGACGCGGCTGCTGAAGCCCGATGGCCGATGGGCGGCCAAGGCGGAGTATACAACGATCCAGCGCGGTGGCCGCACGATCTGCCAAATCTATCAGACCTACTGGTCGCCTGAATGGGCCCTGCGCGGCGGCGGTACGGTCACACGGCCGGATTTTCGTCCGGCCGATGACCGCGTTTACGCCTTTCGCGAAGTCCCCTGCCCGTAAGTGAATACCCGCCGGATGACGGTACGACCGCTTAGCGGACGGGCTGCACGATGATGCTGCCTGGCGGGGGGCTCGCCGGCACCACTGTCGTGCCGGCAGGCTGCACGACCGTCGTGCCCGATGTCGGCTGGACCACGGTACCGGTGGTGGCGGGCTGCTGCATGATGACGGTGCTGGACGGCACCACCGTGGCACCGGGCACGGTGGCCACGACCTGCTCGAGCTCGATATTGGCGTAGTTCGGCGCGCCTTTGGTGATCACCTGATAGAGCTTGTTGTTACGGAACAGCACGCGGCCGCCCTGCTCAATCCAGGCATTCATCACGTAGGTGCCGTTCGGATTGATCGCCTGCGGGCTGTAAGGGATCGAGTAGCGCAGGACGCCGCTCGAGTTCGGAATGATGCGCTGTTCGGCAACCGGCACCGGCGCTCCCATGCCGCGCGTGACGTCTTCGAGGCGGACCATGATCACGGAATCCGCCGGCAGGATCAGCCGCTCGCGGTAGGAAACCGTACCGTCCACCGCATAAGGCTGCGAGGCACAGGCCGCGACGGCGGCGGCAGCGAAGACCGCGAAAGCACCACTGAGCAGGCTGCGACGGGGGATCATTCTTCTCTCCTTGTGGCGAATGGACTGTCGGCGTGCGGCGGGCCGCACCCGATCGTTGGAATGCCGGATCAGAAATGCGCGAGAATTGCGCCGGTTCCAGCGCGTCACCGCGCGGCAAACAGCGCCGTCGGCACGAGGGCCGCGCATCCTGCGGCAGTGCGAATCCTTCGGCCCTCCCCGCTTCAGTAAAACTAAGTAGCTGAATTACCGGGAAGTTCAGTGTTTCAGAGGTAGGCGATCAGGCGACCGCCGACGATCGCGCCGGTCCACGCCAGCAGTGAAATCACCGCGCCGACACGGGCCAGGCCCGGCGCGGTCACCGATTGGCCCCAATGGTCGATATCGCGCCACGGACCGAGGTGGAACAGCCCAGCATTCAGGAGGCCGGCTGCGATCAGGGCCAGCTTGATCTGAAACGCGGTATTCACCGCGATGCTGGTCGCCTCGGTGGCGAAGAGCAGGAAGCCCATGGGGGCGGCGATGAAGAACCCGACCATGGCGAGCGGCACGTTGTGCCGCGCGAAGACCAGCGCGGGCAGCCGGCGGTTCACGCCGAGAATGCGCAGGTCGAAGCCGACGATGCTGCCCACCAGAATTGCGAAGCCGAGGATATGCAGGATCTCGACCAGCGGATACAGCCATTCCGACTGCCGCATGGCAGCGCCGAGAGCCGACTGCTCCAGCGCTACCAGCCAGGGATGCTCGGACGGTGCGTGCTCCATCCGTATGGCTAGCGCAGCTCGACGGTCTTGCCGTTATGGGTGATGCGCTCGGCGCGCATTTCGTTCGGATGGTTTTTGCTGGCGTACCCCTCCGCCACCACCTTGTCCCCGGCCTTGATCTCGCCGATCGGCTTGCCGCGATTGGCCATGCGGCTGGGCGGCGAGAGAATCACCTGCCAGGTCTTGTCGGATGTCCTGAGCATCAGCTCGGCATGGGGATTGTCCGGGATCACCCTGTCGACGATGCCGTCCAGCGTCAGCGTCTTCGTGGCATCGTAGGAGCCCCAGCCGTGATGGGCGAGAGCGGCGCCCGCGACGGCGCTGGCAACAACGGGCAAAGCAATCAGGACTGCACGACGCTTCAGCATGGCTGCCTCCCGGACTGATTTTGCCATGATGTAGCCTGTCCTTGGCGTCGGGCAAGCAAACAAAAAAAAGGCCCCGGGGAGACAACCGGGGCCCTTTCAAGGATCGGCGCGGAGCGCTCAGGCCGCGCTGGGTGCCACCGTGTAGGTGGCGTCGGTCTTCTGCTTGATTTCCTCCAGAGACACGCCGGGGGCACGCTCGATCAGGGTCATGCCGCCCTTCTTCTTGTCGATGGTGAAGACCGCCAGGTCGGTGATGACCATGTCCACCACGCCGGCTCCGGTCAACGGCAGGTCGCATTTCTTCAGCAGCTTCTTCTCGCCGTCCTTGGAGGTGTGCTCCATGACGACGACGACGCGCTTCACGCCGGCGACAAGGTCCATGGCGCCGCCCATGCCCTTGACCATCTTGCCCGGGATCATCCAGTTGGCCAGATCGCCGTTCTCGGCCACCTGCATGGCACCGAGGATCGACAGGTCGATATGGCCGCCGCGGATCATCGCAAAGGACTGGTCCGAGCCGAAGTAGCTGGAATAGGGCAGTTCGGTGATCGTCTGCTTGCCGGCATTGATCAGGTCCGGATCCTCTTCGCCCTCATAGGGGAAGGGTCCCATGCCGAGCATGCCGTTTTCCGACTGTAGCACCACATCCACGCCTTCGGGGATGAAGTTCGACACCAGCGTGGGAATGCCGATGCCGAGATTGACGTAGTAGCCGTCCTTCAGCTCCTTCGCTGCGCGGGCGGCCATTTCATCGCGGGTCCAAGCCATTTTCGTGTCTCCTTCCCGTCTCAGGCGCGCTTCCGCACGGTGCGGTTCTCGATGATCTTGTTGTACGGCGCGCCGCAGATGATGCGCTGCACGTAGATGCCCGGGGTATGGATCTGGTCCGGGTCGAGCTGTCCGGGTTCGACCAGTTCCTCGACTTCAGCCACCGTGATCTTGCCGGCAGTCGCCATGGCCGGATTGAAGTTCCGCGCCGTCTTGCGATAGACGAGGTTACCCGCCGTGTCGCCCTTCCAGGCCTTCACCAGCGAGAGATCGGCGACCAGGCCGGTCTCCATGATGTAGCGCTCGCCGTTGAAGACCCGCTCCTCCTTGCCCTCGGCAATCAGCGTGCCGACGCCGGTCTTGGTATAGAAGGCCGGGATGCCGGCGCCGCCTGCGCGGATGCGCTCGGCCAGCGTGCCCTGCGGATTGAATTCCAGCTCCAGCTCGCCGGCCAGATACTGCTGGGCGAAAATCTTGTTCTCGCCGACATAGGACGAAATCATCTTCTTGACCTGGCGGGTGGCGAGCAGCTTGCCCAGACCGGCGCCGTCGACACCGGCATTGTTCGATACGCAGGTCAGCCCCTTGACGCCGCTCTCCATCAGCGCGTCGATCAGCTTTTCCGGCAGGCCGCAGAGGCCGAAGCCGCCGCACATCACCATCATGTTGTCGCGTACGATGCCTTCCAGCGCCGCCTTTGCGTTCGGATAGACCTTGTTCATGCCCCTCTTCCCGGCTGCATTTTGGGGCCAAGCCCCTGAAACGCGGGGGACATTAGCCGCGCCTTGGCGTGGCGGCAACACCCGGCTTGACGCAGGGGAGCCGGACTGGCAATTTGTTGGCGATATGAACACGCACCGCCGACTTATTACGCTGCTCCTTAGCTGCCCGACCCTGTAAGCAGGGCGGGTCTTTCAGCGAACGCGTAATTTGTCTCTTTGTCGGCCGGTATCATGTCCTTTTCCTCCAGAACCATCTTCGTATCGCACTCTTTCGCATCGCGCTCTGCCGCCACTCCGCGTCGGGCCAAGCTGCTCCTGACCCTTCGACTTAGCTGCGGCCGCTGAGCCCGGGCCCTCGGCGGCCGTCTGCACGGCCCAACAGTCGATCTTTCCCCCTTTTCTGCCGCGTCAGGAGCGCAGCCATGACCATTCAGACCCCGTCGAAGATGCCGTTTCACAAATACCGGCCGTTCCAGCCGATTCCCCTGCCGGACCGGCGATGGCCGAACCGCACCATCACCAAGGCACCGATCTGGTGCAGCGTGGACTTACGCGATGGTAACCAGGCACTGATCGAGCCGATGGGCCCCGAGCGCAAGCGCCGCATGTTCGACACGCTGGTGCAGATCGGCTTCAAGGAGATCGAGGTCGGCTTTCCGGCCGCCTCCGATACCGATTTCACCTTCGTGCGCGAGATCATCGAGCAGAACGTGATCCCGGAGGACGTGACGATCCAGGTGCTGACCCAGGCGCGGCCGGAACTGATCACCCGCACCTTCGAGGCCCTGAAGGGCGCCCGGCGCGCCATCGTGCATCTCTACAACTCCACCTCCACCCTGCAGCGCCGGGTCGTCTTCGGCCTCGACCAGGCAGGGATCACGAAGATCGCCACCGACGGCGCCAGACTGGTTAAGCAGCTGGCCGATGCCGCGCCGGAAACCGAGTGGGTATTCCAGTATTCGCCCGAGAGCTTCACCGGCACCGAGATCGGCTATGCCGTCGAGATCTGCGAGGCGGTGATGGATGTCTGGCAGCCGACACCCGCGAACAGGATGATCATCAACCTGCCGGCGACGGTGGAGATGAGCACGCCGAACATCTACGCCGACCAGATCGAGTATTTCCTGCGCAAGGTGAAGAACCGCGAGAGTATCATCCTCAGCCTGCATCCCCATAACGACCGCGGCACCGGCGTGGCCGCGGCCGAACTGGGCGTTATGGCCGGCGCGGACCGCGTCGAGGGCACCCTGTTCGGCAACGGAGAGCGCACCGGCAATGTCGACGTGGTGACGCTGGCGATGAACCTGTTCAGCCAGGGCGTCGATCCGGAGCTGGATTTCAGCGACATCACCGCAGTCGCCCGCACGGCGGAGTACTGCAACCAGCTGCCGGTGCACCCCCGCCACCCCTATGTGGGCGAACTGGCCTTCACGGCTTTCTCCGGCTCGCACCAGGACGCGATCAAGAAGGGGATGGCGGCACAGGCCCAGCGCAACGACGGCATATGGGAAGTGCCCTATCTGCCGATCGACCCGGCCGATGTCGGCCGCGCCTACGAACCGGTGATCCGCATCAACAGCCAGTCGGGCAAGGGCGGCATCTCCTATGTGCTCGAGCAGGATTACGGGCTCGAACTGCCGCGCAGGCTGCAGATCGAGTTCAGCCAGGTGATCCAGAAGATCGCCGACGGCACCGGCAAGGAGATCTCGCCGCAGCTGATCTGGGAGTCCTTCGACAACGAATATCTGAAGCAGCCCTCGGGCCGCTTCCGCTTTGCCGGTCACCGTACCCTGCCGGACCCGCATCGCAGCGAGCGGCGCAGTCTGACTGCCACCATCCATGACGGCGACCGGCAGATCGAGATCGAGGGGCGCGGCACCGGACCGATCGATGCCTATATAGACGCGCTTTCCGGCCATGCCGGCGTGACCATCAATCTCGTCGATTACCGCGAACATGCGATCACGCCGCGCGGCGACGACAAGGGCGGCGCGGCCTCCGAAGCGGTTGCCTATGTCGAGCTCAAGCGGCCGGACGGCACGACGCTGTTCGGTGTCGGCCGCGACCGCAACATCTCCGCCGCGTCGCTGAAGGCGGTGACCTCGGCGGTGAATCGATTGGTTGCCGCTGGATAGGTCTGCCAGAGAGGGGAGCGAATCGCTTCCCTCTTTGATGCGCATCAATGAAAAAACGGCGCTGCCGGCTTAAAGCCTGCGCTCTTCGGGGAGAGGAGCGCAGCAGAAATGATTGTTTCCCATGCGGCAGACCGGGCGAGGCGGTGGGTGCTGCCCGGCGCGCAGGCCGTGGCTGACCCGCTGCTGAATGCGCTTTGCAGCCGGATCGCCCGCCGGCACCCCGATGCGCTTGAGCGGTTGAGCGAGATTCGCGGTACGATTGGCCTGGTTGTGCCACGCCTGGAACCCCTGGCGGTCCTGCTGACGCTGCGCCCCCTGCCCGCTGCACCGCATCTTAAACTGACGGAAGTCGGCGGCATCGCTTCGGCCAGTGCGGTGGTTCGGGCGGACCTGCCGGTCCTGCTCAAGCTGCTGCAGGGCCGCATCGATGGCGATGCGCTGTTCTTTTCCCGCGAACTGACCGTCGAGGGTGACATGGAAATCGTCGTCGCGCTTCGCAACGCGATCGACGATGCCCGGATCGATCTGGTTTCCGAGGTTGCGACGCTCTTCGGACCTTTCACATCGCCGGCGGAGCGACTCGCCAGGCACGCCCTGGATGTCGCGCAGAATTTTTATCGCCAGTGGGAAGGCAGCCGGGCATGAGTACGGCGCCTCTGGAACTCGTCTGTCCCGCAGGCACGCCCGCGGCCCTGCGCGATGCCATCGACGCTGGTGCCGACGTGGTCTATGTCGGCTTCCGCGACCAGACCAATGCGCGCAATTTCCCCGGTCTCAATTTCAGCCGCTCCGAACTGCGCGACGGCATCGCTTACGCCCATGAGCGCGGCCGCGAGGTTTTCCTCGCCGTCAACACCTATGCCGCAGCGGGCGACCCGGCGCCGTGGCATCATGCCATCGACGATGCCGCCCGACTCGGCATTGATGCCGTCATTGTCGCCGATATCGGCCTGCTCGATTACGCATCCAAACGGCATCCCGGCCTGCGCCTGCATCTCTCGGTTCAGGCTGCCGCCTCCCATGCCGACGCGATCCGCTTCTATCATGAAGCCTTTGGCGTGCGCCGGGTGGTACTGCCGCGGGTGCTGACGGTGGCGGAAATTGCCAAACTGACGCCGCGGATTCCGGTCGAGACGGAGGTTTTTGCCTTCGGCGGCATGTGCCCCATGGCGGAAGGCCGCTGCTCGCTGTCGTCCTATGTCACCGGCCAGTCGCCCAACCGCCAGGGCGTCTGCTCCCCGGCGAGCCATGTCCGCTACGAGCAGCGCGATGGCGGCATGGTCTCGCGCCTCGGCGGCTCGACCATCAACATATTCGGCGCGGAAGAAAAGGCCGGCTATCCGACCCTCTGCAAGGGCCGGTTCAAGGTCGGCGACTTTGCCGGCTATCTCTTCGAAGAGCCAACCAGCCTCAGCACCGGCGAAATTCTCCAGGATCTCGCTGCGGCGGGTGTGAAGGCGCTGAAGATCGAGGGACGGCAGCGCGGTCGGGCCTATGTCTCTGAAGCCGTGCGGCATTTCCGCCGCCTGGTGGACGGACTTGCCGACGGCCGCCCGACGCCGGACGCCGTCACGGCGCTGCGCCGGCTGGCGGAAGGCCAGCAGGATACCTCAGGCGCCTACCGGAAGGCCTGGCGATGACGGCCGCACCCAGGCTCACTCTCGGACCGGTACTATTCCATTGGCCGGCAGAGCGGCTCGTAGATTTCTACAGCCGCATCGCCGACGAGGCGCCGGTCGACATCGTCTATCTCGGCGAGATCGTCTGTTCCAAGCGGGCGCCGTTCGTCGAGCCCGTGCTGCCCGACATCATCGAACGCCTGCAGCGTGGCGGGAAAACCGTCGTGCTCTCCAGCCGGGCCCTGGTCATGACCGATCGCGAAAGCCGGATGGTGGCGGACCAGATCGCGGCAGCGCGCGCCATGGCCTTGCAGGTCGAGGTCAACGATATCGGCGCGCTGCGCGAACTCGCTCCCGATCCCCACGTGGTGGGCCCTTTCATCAACGTCTACAACGAGAGCACGCTCGCCTGGCTGGCCCGGCAGAACGCCACCCGCATCTGCCTGCCGCCCGAACTGCCCGGCGATGCCATCACGCTGCTTGCCGCCGCCTCACCGGTGCCACTCGAAATCTTCAGCTTCGGCAGGCTGCCGCTGGCGATCTCGGCCCGCTGTTTCCACGCGCGCGCGCATGGCCTGCACAAGGATTCCTGCCGCTATACCTGTGGCAACGATCCGGACGGGCGAACCGTCCATACCCTCGACGGCGAAGCCTTCCTAGCAATCAACGGCACGCAGACGATGTCGCAGACCTGCCTCGACCTGAGCGGGGTCATCTTGGATCTGTTCGCACGCGGGATTGGCCATTTCCGTCTGTCGCCGCAGAATATGGACATGGTTGCGGTGGCCGGCCTGTACCGCCAGTTGATTTACGGCCAGATCGGCCCTGAAGAGGTTCAGGACGGTCTGTCCAGACTGGCAAATGGACTTACCTTCTCGAACGGCTTCATTCATGGCCGTGAAGGCCGCGCGATGATTGCGGCCCGTCTCGGCGATCCGCACTGAGCCTTCTTGCCCACAAATTGGGCGGGAATGCCGGAATTCAGGCAACCCGCAGATCAGCACACGTTCCCCTGCCCTCCGGTGCGGGCTAAAGTGGCCCCCGACTCGGGCCGCGGAAACGGCACGCTTCTTGAAGGGATCGGTGAGCTACT
Organism: Ferrovibrio sp.; assembly: GCF_035304305.1. GTDB lineage: Bacteria > Pseudomonadota > Alphaproteobacteria > Ferrovibrionales > Ferrovibrionaceae > Ferrovibrio. The sequence goes on along the minus strand of NZ_DATGQG010000104.1, from coordinate 24,654 downwards.
GGGTTGGCGACAACGCGCCGTTCGGGCACCAGTCCTGTACACGGCCAATAACGTCTGAGGAGTGCACGCATGAAACTGGTCATGGCAGTCATCAAGCCGTTCAAGCTGGACGAGGTGCGCGAGGCGCTGACAAGCCTCGGCGTCGAGGGCCTGACCGTCACCGAGGTCAAGGGGTTCGGCCGGCAGAAGGGACATACGGAGATCTATCGCGGGGCGGAATATGCGGTGAGCTTCCTGCCCAAGGTGAAAATCGAGGTGGCGGTGAAATCGGCGCTGGCTGACCGCGTGGTGGAGGCGATCCAGGCTGCTGCCAAAACCGGTCAGATCGGCGATGGCAAGATCTTCGTGCTCGATCTCGAGAGGGCCCTGCGCATCCGTACCGGCGAGACCGACGAAGACGCGCTTTAGGACAGGTCCGACACAGAAACCGGCCGCGGTATCCGCGGCCGGTTTTTCATTTCCGCGCGGTTCAGAGCGAGAAAACAAACTCGCCGTAAGTGACGTTGTTCTGCTTCAGAAGGTCGAGCATCATCGCAATGCCCGCATGCATGCCCTGCTTGCGATCCTCGTGCTGGTTTTCCACGGCCAGAAGCTGCCCGTACAGCGCGTCAGCCTTGTTCACCGCTTCCCGCGTCGGTGCCCGGCGGTTTGAGTGATACCCGCTGATCCTGCCATTCTCGTCATAGCTGGGCGTGACATGGGCGAAGACCCAGTAAAAGTCGCCCGTCTTCGCCATGTTCTTCACATAAGCGAAAATCTCCTCACCATTGGCAATGGTCTCCCACAGGAGCCAGAACACGCAGCGGGGCATGTCGGGATGGCGCAGGATGCTGTGCGGTGCACCGACCAGTTCATTTTCCGAATAGCCCGACACACGCACGAACACGTCATTGGCGTAAAGGATGCGCCCCTTCTCGTCGGTCTTGCTGACGATGATTTCGTCTTCACCAAAGAAGAGTTCCCGGTTCGTCGGAGTGACCCTGTAGAGCGACATCGCGGCAGCCTGAACTGTGGTCGGTGGCACAGGATCACCGAGGCGGGTCGGCGCCGCATTGACCCATATCAAGCCCGTTCCGCCCCCTGGCGGAACCACCCGTCAGTCCAGGCGCATCGCCTCTGCCAGGCGGGTAATATTTAGTCGATACATTCTGATGTAGCTGTCGGCCTCGCCGCCGGGCGGCGACAGCGTATCGGAATACAACCGGCCACCGACTTTCGCCCCGGCATCCTTCGCGACCTGCTCGATCAGCCTCTGGTTCAGTCCGCTTTCCAGAAAAATTGCCCGCACGCGGTTGCGCCTGATCTGGCGCAGGAGCTCGGCAATCCCGCCCGCCGAGGCTTCGGCCTCCGTCGTCATTCCCTGGGCGGTATAAAAAGTGATGCCGTAACGGTCGGCCAGATAGCCGAAGGCGTCATGCTGGGTGATCGCCCTGCGCCGGACCTCCGGTACGGCGGCTAATTGCGCCTCCGCCCAGGCATCGAGCATGCGCAGTTCGTCAATGTATGCCCGGCCACGGGCGCGATAATGCTCCGCATGGGGAGGGTCTGCCGCCGCAAGCCCCTCGGCAATATTCGCGATGTAGGCCGGCATGCGTTGCAGGTCCTGCCAGACATGCGGATCCTCCACCGCGCCGGCATCGTCGTCGTGTCCGCCGCCATGGTCATGGCGATGGCGGGCCATCCTGCGTGGCCGGATGCCCTCGGCGGCAACGACGCGGTGCCCTTTGTAGCCCGATGCCGCGATCAGCCGGTCGAGCCAAGTTTCGAAATTCAGCCCGTTGGAGACCAGCAGATCCGCACCCGCCACGGCGCGGGCGTCGGATGGCGAGGGCTGGAATACATGTGCATCGCCCATGGCCGGAACCAGCGTGCGCACTGCCACGCGCTCGCCGCCGATCTGGCCTACGATATCGGCCAGCACCGAAAAGCTTGCGATGACCTTCAGCTTCTCCTGCGCGCTCGCCGGCTGGCAGAACAGCAGAACGGAGAGGACGATGCCGAGCAGGCGCATGTCTCAGGCCTCGAGATGGCGCCGGCGCTGCCAATGCAGGATGAGGCCGTATTTTCCGAGCACCAGTGAGACCAGATAGGCCCCGCCGGCAAACAGGACGATGGCAGGACCCGAAGGCAGGTCGGCATGGAACGAGAGCAGCAGGCCGCAGTAGCCGGAAAAAGCCGCGATCAGGATCGCCAGGCCGACTGCGGCGACCAGTGACTGCGTCCAGTGGCGTACCGCCGCGGCCGGCAGCATCATCAGACCGACTGCCATCAGGCTGCCCAGCGCCTGAAAGGCCGCGACGAGATTGACCACGACAAGTCCCAGAAAGATGAAGTGATACAGCAGGCCGCTGCCCTGCACGCTGCGCAGGAAATCGGGATCGAAGCCGTCAGCCAGCAGCGGCCGGTAGATCGCGGCAAAGACCAGCAGACTGATACTGGCCACACCGCCCATGAGCAGCAGGGCATCCTCGTTCACCGCCAGTACCGAACCGAACAGGATGTGCATGACATCGACCGCCGAGCCGCGGGTCGAGATCAGGGTCACGCCAAGCGCCAGCGCGATCAGGTAGAAGGCGGCGAAGCTGGCATCCTCGCGCTGGTCGGTGGCGCGCGTCGCCGCGCCTGCCGCGATGGCGACCACCAGCCCGGCGATTACGCCGCCAATGCTGATCGCCGGCAGCGAAAATCCGGCCACGAGGAATCCGATGGCGGCGCCCGGCAGGATGGCGTGGCTCATGGCCTCGCCGAACAGGCTCATGCGGCGCAGCATCAGCACGACGCCGATCGGGGCGCTGCCCAGTGCCAGCGCGATGCTCGCCACCAGCGCGCGGCGCATGAAGGCAAAGTCCGCGAACGGGCCGAACAGGAACTCGACAGCGGCGCTCATATGGGTCCAGTCAATCGCAGTTGGCCGCCGTTCAGGCGGCGTGCCCGGTCTGACAGACGGGGGCGTGCTCGTCCCAGGACTCCGCCATGCGGCGGGCCGCCAGCTGGTTCTCCGGGGTCAGCACCTGCTCCACCCGTCCCCAGGCGATCAGCCGCCGCGCCAGATAGAGCGCATCGGGAAAATGCTGGCGCACCAGCTCGAAGTCATGCAGCACGGCAATCACCGTGCGCTTCTCGCCGTGCCAGCGCCGCAGCAGCGCCAGCAGGTCGCTCACAGTGCGGGCATCAAGTGCGTTGAAAGGCTCGTCCAGCAGGATCACGGGTGCATCCTGCACCAGCACGCGGGCGAACAGGGCGCGCTGCGCCTGGCCGACCGAGAGGCTGCCCAGCGGCCGGTCCTCGAAGCCGGAAAGGCCGACCGCCTCCAGGGCCTCGCGGGCAGCCCGGATTCCCCTCTGGCCGATACCGCCGAAAGCGCCGACCCGCTGCCAGTGACCGAGCAGAACCAGTTCGAGCACGGAGATGGGGTAGGCGCGGTCGAGGCTTGCCTGCTGGGGGAGATAGGCGATGTCGCGGGGTTTCAGTGCCCCGCGCTCGATGGCGCCGTCGGCGGTCGGCAGCTGGCCGACGATGGCCTTGAGCAGGGTCGACTTGCCGGCGCCGTTCGGGCCGACGATCGCGGTCAGCGAACCGGGCTCGAAAGACCCGGAGACATGATGCACCGCTGGATGGCGGTGATAGGCCACGGTGACGTCGTCGAGCCGGATTCCGCCGGCGCGGATAGCCTGCAGGGTCATGGCTCCCCCAGGGCCCAGACGATGGCCGCCCAGAGCAGCGCGATTACCGGCAGCAGCGCGGCGATGCGCAGCCAGAGGCTGGCGGCGAGGACCGCAACCGGCAGGCGGAAGGTGGCATGGGCGTGATGCTCGTGCATGAGCACTCCGAGAAATGAGGTTATTATATAACATAATGCATTCACTCAGCGTCAACCCTCGTCGCCCTAAACAGGACATAATCCGCTGCCACACCGCGGCCCTGCGACGGCGACCGACCGACTCCGGCCTGCCTGCCGGACCGCCAACCGTCTGAGTTAACTGCTTTATGGCCCGATCGCCTCGTTCCTCCCCGCAAAAGCCCGCCGGAAAAAAGAGCTCCGGCCGGGGACGCAAGCCCCGCCGTCGGGGATGGCTGGGACGGCTGGCCCGTTTCGCCCTGGTGGTGGGCATCTGGGGAACCGTTGTCGTCGGCGGGGTGCTGGCTTGGTATGCCTATGACCTGCCGGATTTCGGCGATCTCTACATCATCGAACGACGCAGCTCGATCACCGTGAAGGCGGCCGACGGCATGGTGCTGGCGACCTATGGCGACCTCTACGGCGAACACCAGTCGCTCCGGGTCCTGCCCGACCACCTGCCCAAGGCGCTGCTGGGAACCGAGGACCGCCGCTTCTACCAGCATTTCGGTCTCGACCTGATCGGGCTGGCCCGCGCGGCCTATACCAACCTGCGCGCCGGCCGTGTCGTGCAGGGCGGCTCGACGATTACCCAGCAGCTGGCGAAAAACGTCTTCCTCGAAAGCGACCGCACGCTGAAGCGCAAGGTGCAGGAACTTCTGCTCGCTTTCCGGCTGGAGAGCAACTTCACCAAGGACCAGATCCTGGAGATGTATCTCAACCGGGTCTATTTCGGCGCCGGCGCCTATGGCGTGGAAGCTGCCGCGCAGCGCTATTTCGACAAGCCGGCGGCGAAACTGACCCTGGCGGAGTCGGCGATGCTGGTGGGCCTGCTGAAGGCGCCGTCGCGGCTTGCGCCGACGGGCAACATCAAGTCGGCACAAACCCGCGCCGCCGAGGTGCTGCGCAACATGGTGGAGGCGGGCTATATCACGCCGCAGGCGGCAGACGCCGCCATCGCGCGGCCGGCGCAGCTGGCGCGCTCCCGCGTGCCGCTGCCCAATGCCCGCTACTTCACCGACTGGGCCATCGAGGAGGTCTACCAGTTGGTCGGACGCGATCATCCCGATCTCATCGTCTACACCACGCTCGACTCGCGCCTGCAGGGCAGCGCAGAGCATTCCATCGAAGCGGCCCTCGAACGGAATGGCGAAAAGCTCAACATCGATCAGGCCGCCCTGGTGGCACTGGCGCCGGACGGCGCCGTGCGCGCCATGGTCGGCGGCCGCGACTATCTCGACAGTCCGTTCAACCGTGCCACGCAGGCGCGGCGACAGCCCGGCTCAGCCTTCAAGCCTTTCGTCTACATCGCCGCGCTGGAAAGCGGCATGACGCCTGACGACACCGTGGTGGATGGACCGATCAGCGTCGGAGACTGGCGTCCGCGCAATTTCGACGGTCAGTTCGCCGGTGCGATGTCGCTGCGGGATTCGCTGGCGCGGTCGATCAACACCATTGCCGTGCAGCTCAGCGAACGCCTCGGACGCGACAAGGTGATCGAAGTGGCGCGCCTGCTCGGCATCACCAGCAATCTGAAGCCACATCCCTCGCTTGCGCTGGGCGCCTTCGAGGTCGGCGTGCTCGAACTCACCGCCGCCTATGCCGCCTTTGCCAATGGCGGTTATGCCGTGCAGCCTTATGGCGTGCTGGAGATCCGCGACACGCATAACAATCTGCTCTTCCGGCGCAAGTCCGGCGGCGCCTACGCCCATATGCTTCCGCCCGAGATACTAGGCGACATGAACGGCATGCTGAGCGCCGTCATGGAGCAGGGCACCGGTCGTGCCGCACGCATAGGCCGTCCGGCTGCCGGCAAGACCGGCACGACCTCGGATTACCGCGATGCCTGGTTTGTCGGCTATACCCCCGATCTCATCGCTTCGGTCTGGGTCGGCAACGACGATAACAGCGCCATGAAGAAGGTCACCGGCAGCGGCGTGCCGGCGCAGGCCTGGCGCGCATTCATGATGGACGCCCTCAAGGGCAAGCCGGTCAGAGCATTGCCGGAACCGCCGGCGCGTATGGTTACCCTGCCCTCCCTCTGGGATCGCATCGTCCGACAGTTCGGCGGCGGCTCGGCCGGCGCATCGGCACGCAGCGCCGAACCGCCGCCCCCACCGCAGCCACCCGTGGCACAGATTTCCGAGCCTCCGGTCGCCGGCGGCGGAACACGGATGAATTGGCAAACCGGGCCACAGCCGGTAAACCGGTAGAAATGCGGGGGTTGAGATTCATGCAGGCGCTGTTCGCGCTGATGCTGCTTGCCGGCATCGGCGGGAACGGCCATGCCGCGGAAGAGCAGATCATCAACCAGCAGGTAAGCTTCACCAGCAGCGACGGGACCACACTGGCCGGTACGCTGACGCTGCCCGTCAACATCACCGCCGGAGTGCCTGGCGTCCTGCTGCTGCAGGGCAGCGGGCCGACGGATCGCGACGGTAACCAGTTGCCGCTGCGCACGGATCTGCTGCGCCAGATCGCCGAGGAATTGACCAGCCAGGGCATGGCGACACTGCGCTTCGACAAGCGCGGCATGCATGCCAATGCGGCGGGACGACCGGCGGCGCAAAGTGATTATGCCGCCTTCTTCGGCTGGGATCGTTTCATCGCCGATGCTTTCGCCGCATACACATTTCTGAAAGACCAGGATGTCGTCGACGACCACCGGATCGCATTGCTGGGCCATTCCGAAGGCGGCCTGATTGCCCTGGATCTGGCCAGCCGTCTGAAGGCTGACGAAGCGCCGGCGGCACTGGTCCTGGCCGCGACGCCCGGACGTCCGCTCAATGACGTGCTGCGCGATCAGCTTGAGCGCCTGCTCGGAGAGCAGCGGGCGACACCCGCGCAACGCCGCTTCTTCCTCGCAGCCAACGACCGCATCTCGAAGACGATCCGCGAGACAGGCAAGGTGCCGAACGATGTGCCGCCCGGTCTCGCCGCCCTGTATCCCTTCTATATCGGCCCCTTCTGGCAAGCCGTGATGCAGCTCGATCCGGCGACACTTGCCGGCAATGTCACGATGCCGGTCCTGCTGCTGCAGGGTGATTCCGATCAGCAGATTTCACCCGAGAAAGACGCCCTGGCGCTCAGCCGGGCCCTGGAGAGACGATCCGCTGGCGACCACGCCCTGCTGATGCTGACGCGCACCAGCCACAATCTGAAGCCGCTCCAGAATAACTCGGACCCCGGCATCGAGGGTGATGTCGATCCGGGCCTGCTGCGCCGCCTAAGCGAATGGCTGCTGGAAAAACTAAACCGTTAACCATGCAGGTGCAGTGCGGCACCATGACGGCGCAGCCAGTTGCGGGCAGCGCGTAGCTGGGCCTCACCGCCGAGCAGTTCCGCGCAGAGCGTCCAGAATGCCTGGCTGTGGTCCATGTGACGCAGATGCGCCACTTCATGAGCGACGAGATACCGGCCTACGGACGGGGGAGCGAGCAGGAGCCGCCAGGAAAAAGACAGGTTGCCGTGGGCTGAGCAGCTGCCCCAGCGACTCTGCGTATCGCGCACGGTGATGCGCCGTACTGTCACGCCGATTTGTGCCGCCATTTCGCGGGCCGCCGCTCCGAATTCCTCGCGCGCCCGGCGCTTCAGCCAGTCGCGCAGCCGCCGGGGCAGATGCTCGCGTTGTCCGGTGACGTGGATTTCCCGCCCTTCCGTCCAGACACCCCCGCGGGCTTCCGGACGGTGGCGGATTTTGTGCGGCGCACCATAGAGCGGCAGTATTGCGCCGTCTTCCCAGACCTGCAGGGCCGGCCGCTCACTCTGACGGGCCATGATCCAGCCCGCCTGCTCTGTGACAAACTGCTGTCCGGACTTCAGACTCGCACGGACCGGCAGCACAAGGACGACCGCGCCGTCGCGCGGCCTGACACGCAGCAACATACGCCGCGCGCGCGAATCGCGCTTTACCTGAAACGGGAAGGATTGGCCGTCGACCGTTAAGCTGTCGGCGGCGATTTCGACCGGATAAGACTTGGTCAAGGCCGCGTCCCTGTCATATAACTGTAACACGACTGACCCGCGAGTGTCGTCGAACCAAACATAAAAAAGCCTCTCCCGACTCGGGTGGATTTTTTAGCATCGGAGACAGCAATATGAAATCGACAGGGAAACTTGCCCGTGCGGCGTTCGCGCTGCTTGCTGGCACGGCCATCGTCGCCGGCGCCGGCGGAGCCGTGGCGCAGGAACGCATCGAAATCCATTGGTGGCACGCAATGGGCGGTGCCCGTGGCGAGCTGCTGAACGAACTCGTTGCCGGCTTCAACAAGGGCCAGGACAAATACACCGTCATCGCCACCAACAAGGGTAACTATCCCGAAGCGATGACTGCCGCGATGGCCGCGTTCCGCGCCGGCAAGGCCCCGCACATCCTGCAGGTCTTCGAGGTCGGCACCGGCACGATGATGGCCTCGCGCGCCGCGATCAAGCCGGTCCACCAGCTGATGCAGGAGAACGGCTACAAGTTCGACCCCGGTTCCTACATCTCCTCGGTGACGGGTTACTACAGCACGTCGGACGGCAAGATGCTGTCCTATCCGTTCAACTCCTCGACGCCGGTGATGTATTACAACAAGGACGCCTTCGAGAAGGCCGGCCTTGATCCGAACAATCCGCCGAAAACCTGGCAGGAATTCGAGCCGGCGCTGAAGAAGCTGAAAGCTTCGGGCAGCACCTGCCCCTTCATCTCCAACTGGCAGACCTGGGTGCAGCTGGAGAATTTCTCGGCACTGCATAACGTTCCGTTCGCCACCAAGTCGAACGGCATGGATGGCCTTGACGCCGAACTGAAGTTCAACAGCCCGCTCCATGTCCGCCACATCACCAACCTCGCCAACTGGGCGAAGGAAGGCCTGATGGCCTATGGCGGCCGCAAGAACGAGTCGACCTCGAAGTTCGTCTCGGGCGAATGCGCTATCCTGATGGAGAGCTCGGCCGGCTACGCCTCGTTCGCCAAGAACAAGTTCAAGTGGGGCATCGCCATGCTGCCCTATTACTCCGACGTGAAGGGTGCGCCGCAGAACTCGATCATCGGCGGTGCCTCGCTCTGGGTCATGGCTCGCCACAAGCCGATCGAGTACAAGGGCGTTGCCCAGTTCTTCGACTACCTGGCGGCGACCGAGAACCAGGTCTTCTGGCACACCAAGAGCGGCTACCTGCCGATCACCCCGATGGCCTATGAAACCACGAAGAACCAGGGTTTCTACGCCGCCAATCCGGGTACCGACACCTCGGTGCGCCAGATGATGCTGAACCCTCCGACGAACAATTCGAAGGGTCTCCGGCTCGGCAATTTCGTCCAGATCCGCGACGTGATGGACGAGGAGCTCGAGGCGGTCTGGGCGGGCAAGAAGTCGCCCAAGGAAGCGCTGGATACCGCGGTGGAACGCGGCAACCGTCTGCTCCGCCAGTTCGAACGCGACAACAAGCGTTCGTGACGGCTTGAGGCAAATCTGAGGGAAGCCCGCGCCTTGACTTTGTAAGGCGCGGGCTTTTTCTATGGCCCGCAATGGAAAAACGAGTCGTCTTTCAGAACAAGTTCCTGCCCTACATGCTGGTCGCGCCGCAGATCGCGATCACCATCATTTTCTTTTTCTGGCCGGCCAGCCAGGCAATCGTGCAGTCGGTGCTCCGCGAGGACGCCTTCGGCATCACCAGCCATTTCGTGGGGCTCGACAATTTCGTCGCACTGCTTGAGGACGAGTATTACCTCAATTCCTTCCGGGTGACCGCGCTGTTCAGCTTCCTGGTCACGACCATCGGCCTGAGCCTTTCGCTGCTCCTGGCGGTCACCGCCGACCGCCTGATCCGCGGCACTACGCTTTACAAGACCCTGCTGATCTGGCCCTACGCGGTGGCCCCCGCCGTGGCGGGCGCCCTGTGGGGCTTTGTTTTTCTGCCCGGCCCCGGCATTCTGGCCTACCTGCTGAAGCAGATGGGCATCGACTGGAATTTCCATCTCAACGGCGGGCAGGCGATGCTGGTCGTCGTCATCGCCGCCACCTGGAAACAGATCTCCTACAATTTCCTGTTCTTCCTCGCCGGTCTGCAGTCGATCCCGAAATCGCTGGTCGAAGCGGCCGCCATTGACGGCGCCGGCCCGATACGGCGCTTCTGGACAATCGTCCTGCCGCTGCTGTCGCCGACGCTGTTCTTCCTGATCGTCGTCAACGTCGTTTACGCCTTCTTCGAGACCTTCGGCGTCATCCACTCGCTGACCCGCGGCGGGCCGGCCAAGGCAACCGAAATCCTCGTCTACAAGGTCTGGTACGACGGCTTCGAAGCGCAGGACCTGGGTGGCTCGTCGGCCCAGTCGGTCATCCTCATGGTCATCGTCATAGCCCTGACGGTCGTCCAGTTCCGCTACATCGAGCGTAAGGTCCATTACTGATGATCGAGCGCCGCCCCGTCGCCGATGCCGTCGGCCACCTGTTGCTGATCGTGACGATCATCATCGTCGCCTTCCCGATCTATCTCGCGATCATTGCCGCGTCCCATACCATCCAGGGCATCTCCCAGGTGCCGATGCCGCTGCTGCCCGGCGCGGAGTTCTTCACCAACGTCGCCCGCGCCCTGATGGAGGGACCGCAGATCGTCGGCGTCGGCCGCGGCACCTCGGCGCTGACGCTGATGTCGAACAGCCTGATCATGGCGATGGCGATCGCGGTCGGCAAAATCATCATCTCGCTGCTCTCGGCCTTTGCGATCGTCTATTTCCGCTTCCCGCTGAAGAATTTCTTCTTCTGGATGATCTTCATCACGCTGATGCTGCCGGTCGAGGTGCGCATCATCCCGACCTACAAGGTCGTGGCCGATCTCGGCATGCTCGACACCTATACCGGCCTGGTGCTGCCGCTGATCGCATCAGCCACCGCCACCTTCCTGTTCCGCCAGTTCTTCATGACGGTGCCGGACGAGTTGGTCGAGGCGGCCCGGATCGACGGCGCCGGCCCGATGCGTTTCTTCTGGGACGTGCTGGTGCCCCTGAGCCGCACCAGCATCGCCGCTATGTTCGTGATCCAATTCATCTACGGCTGGAACCAGTATCTCTGGCCGCTGCTGATCGCTGCGGCGCCGGAATACCAGACCATCGTGCTGGCCATCGGCCGCCTCATGCGCGCGCCCGATGCCTACGAAGAATGGCCGCTGATCATGGGAATGGCGTTTCTTGCGCTGCTGCCGCCGGTGCTCGTCGTCGTGCTGATGCAGCGCTGGTTCGTCAAAGGTCTTGTTGAAACGGAAAAGTGAGCGCCCGACATGGCGAAGGTGACGCTGAAAGGCGTGAAGAAGAGCTACGGCCAGGTCAAGGCCATTCACGGCATCGACATGGAGATCCGCGATGGCGAGTTCATCGTCATCGTCGGCCCGTCAGGCTGTGGCAAGTCGACCCTGCTGCGCATGATTGCCGGCCTGGAAGTCATCACCGAAGGCACGATCTCGATCGGCGACCGTGTGGTGAACGACATCGAGCCGGCCGATCGGGATATCGCGATGGTGTTCCAGAATTACGCGCTCTATCCGCATATGAGCGTGTACCAGAACATGTCCTACGGCCTGCGCATCCGCGGCATGAGCAAGGATGACATCGAGAAGCGCGTGCAGCGCGCCGCCGAGATTCTCCAGCTCCAGCCCTATCTGCAGCGCAAGCCCCGCGAGCTGTCCGGCGGCCAACGCCAGCGCGTCGCCATGGGCCGCGCCATCGTGCGCGAACCCAGCGTCTTCCTGTTCGACGAGCCGCTTAGCAATCTCGATGCCAAGCTGCGCGTCCAGATGCGCCTGGAGATCAAGCGCCTGCACCAGCAGCTCGGCGTCACCTCGATCTATGTCACCCACGACCAGGTCGAGGCGATGACCCTGGCGGATCGTCTGGTGGTGATGAATCTCGGCCGGGCCGATCAGATCGGCGCACCGCACGAGGTCTACAGCCGCCCGGCCACTACCTATGTCGGCGGCTTCATCGGTTCGCCGGCGATGAATTTCCTGAACTGCCGCGTCGCCGGCTCAGCCGGCTCTGCTCAGGCGGTGCTGGCTGACGGCACCGCCCTGCCCCTGCCTGCCGGCTGGAACGTGCCCGAGGGCGAGTACCAGCTCGGCATCCGACCCGAACACCTGCAGCTGGCCCGCGAGGGCGAGCAGCCGCATGTGGTCCTGGAAGTCGATGTCGCCGAGGAGCTGGGCGCCGACACGCTGCTGCATGGCCGCATCGCCGGCGAGGAGCTGGTCGCCCGCGTGCCGAGCAACGCCGGCTACCACGACGCCTCGCATCCCGGCCTCGTGGTGGACATGGCTTCGGCGCATCTCTTCGACCGTGAAAGCGGCCTGCGCATCGCCGTCTGAGCGCGATCAGTACAGGCCGATCTCGCCGGTGTAGCCTTCATCCCGGCGCAGGTTCGGGCGTGCCTCCGAGGCGGCGCGGCTCAGCCCGCTGCAGCTGTAAGTCGCGCGGATCGGGGCCGTCAGCGAGCAGGCATACAGGTCGCTCCGGTTGTAAACCAGTTGCGGATCGCTGCAGTTTTCCCGCACCAGCGCCCTCACCTTCTCGGCGTCATGCAGCAGCTTGTTGTAGCACACCGAGAGATAGGGCCGCCCCGTCTGCGGGTCCTTCAGCGGCACCCGGACGGGGATTTCCATCTTGCCGGAATCATCGGGCAGCCAGCGCCCCAGATAGTAGGGTTCCCCGCCGAGGCTGCCGCAGGCAGTCAGCAGCGGCAAGGCCAGCAGGGATGCGCCATGGCGGATGAAGGCACCGATTCTCATGCCGCCACTCTGCCCTGCGCGATGAGGACCGGCAAGGCCGACCGCTGACACAGCCGGCTCCGGCGGGCATAATCCGCCCGTCTGCACCCGGCACGAGCCCAATTGAGGACAGGATGGAATGGCGTAACGTCCCGGTGGTCATCACCGGCGGGATGGGTTTCATCGGATCCAACCTGGCCCTGCGGCTGGCCGGACTGGGCGCCGCAGTCACCGTGATCGACTGCATGCTCAGCCGCTACGGTGCCAACCGGCACAATCTTCACGGCACCAGAGGTGACATCCGGGTGGTCGAGGCCGATATGGGGACCGAGGAATCCGTGGCTCCCGCGGTGGAGGCCGCTTCGGTGATCTTCAATCTCGCCGGCCAGACTTCGCACATGGATTCCATGCAGGAGCCGCTCGAGGACCTGCGCATCAACCAGCTGTCCAACCTCTCGCTCCTGGAACTGATCCGCCGCAGCAATCCCGGCGCCCGCGTCATCTTCAGCTCGACACGACAGTTCTACGGTCCGCCACGCTATCTGCCGGTCGACGAGGCGCACCCTATCGCGGCACCCGACATCAACGGCATCCACAAATACGCCGCGGAATCCTACCACCTTCTCTTCGCCCGCGTGTACGGACTGCGCACCACAGCCCTCCGCCTCACCAATGTCTTCGGACCGCGCATGCGTATCCGCGATGCCAAACAGACTTTTTTGGGCATCTGGATCCGCCATGTCATCGAGAACACCCGCTTCGAGGTCTGGGGCGGCGAGCAGAAGCGCGACTTCACTTATGTCGAGGACCTGGTCGATGCCCTGCTGGCGGCCGCCGAATGCGATGCCACGATCGGGCAGGCCTACAATATCGGCGGGTGCCCGCCGATCACCCTGCGCGAACTGGCCGAACTGCTGGTCCGGACGGCCGGCACCGGTGGTTTCGATATCCGGGAATTTCCTGCCGAGCGAAAGAAGATCGATATCGGGGATTATGTCGCCGATGACAGCGCCTTCCGGAAGCTGACCGGCTGGCAGGCAAAAACGGGCCTCGCTGACGGCTTGGCCAGAACCGTTGCCTTCTATCGCGCCCATGCGGCGCACTACATCTGAGCCGAGAATGATCCCGCAGACCAACCCCAAAGCGGCCTATCTGGCCCAGCGCGACGAGATCGATGCGGCGATCCGCCGCGTCCTCGACAGCGGCTGGTATATCCAGGGCGAGGAAGTGGCCGCCTTCGAGCGCGAATTCGCGGCCTTCGCCGGCGCGCGCCACGGAATCGCGGTCGCCAGCGGCACCGATGCGCTGATCGTCGCCCTGCGTGCGCTGGGCGTCGGATCAGGGGATTCCGTGATCACGGTCTCCCATACGGCGGTTGCCACCGTTGCCGCCATCGAGCTCACCGGCGCCACGCCCGTCCTCGTGGATGTCGATGGCTGCTGGACCATGGACCCGGCGCAGCTCGACGCCCTGCTGAAGCAGTGGCCGGCCGGAACGCCGCGGCCGAAGGCGATCATCCCCGTCCACCTTTACGGCCAGCCGGCGGCCATGCCGGAGATCATGGCCATTGCCGACCGGCATGGCCTGGCGGTTCTGGAAGACAATTCGCAGGCTCATGGCGCAAGGCTGGACGGCAAGATGGTGGGGCGCTGGGGGCGGATTGCCGCCTACAGCCTCTATCCGACGAAGAATCTCGGCGCCATCGGCGATGGCGGGGTGATTACCACCGACGACGAAGATCTTGCCCGTGCCATGCGGGAGATCCGCGAATACGGCTGGCGCGAGCGTTATGTCAGCGCCATTGCCGGCATGAACAGCCGGCTGGACCCGCTGCAGGCCGCCATCCTGCGGGTGAAGCTGACGCGGCTGGACGCTGACATCGCACGCCGGCAGGCGATTGCCGTGCGCTACACCACGGGGCTGTCCGGCATTGATGGATTGCGGCTGCCCAAGATCCGCGTCGGGGCCAGTCCGGTCTGGCACCAGTACGTGATCGATGCCGGCGATCGCCGCGATGCCTTGCAGACCGGACTGAAGGACCGCGGCGTCGCCACCCTGGTACATTATCCGGTGCCGGTTCACCTCCAGCCGGCTTATAAGGGGCGCGTCACGCTTGCCTCGGGTGGACTGCCGCATACCGAGCGGGCGGCAGGAAGCGTGCTCAGTCTGCCGATGTTCCCGCAGCTGGAAGACGCCCAAGTGAATGCGGTGATCGCGGCGGTGCGGCAGGCCTGGGGCTGAAGCTTCAGGCCGAACGCGAGATCAGCACGACGCCGGCACAGACCAGCGCAATGCCGGCGATTTTCGGGAGCGTAAGGGCCTCACCGTAGAGCCAGTAGGCGAGCAGCGCCACCAGCACATAGGACAGCGACACGCTCGGAAAGGCCACCGAGACCGGGATCCTGCGCAGGGCGAGCATGTAGAAGAAGGCGGCGCCGACATAGAGCGCCAGCCCGATGATCGAATACGGCGACAGGAACTGCTGCAGCAGGGTTTCGCCGCTCGCGCCGGATTTCAGCAGCATCTGCCCCACCACGCCGAGGAGGATGCCGGCGGCCAGGGCCACATAGAACCAGGTCATGGATTGCCTCCGGGCATCCGTGCGCGTTCGTTCCGTTCCACGTCGCGGACGACGAATTGCGGCTTCTTGTTCACCGTCAGGAACAGGCGGCCGAGATACTCGCCGACCAGTCCCAGCATGATCAGCTGCACGCCCGCCAGCAGCAGCACCGCTGCCATCACCGAGGCATAGCCGGGCGGCGTGCCCCCGCTCACGGCTTCGATCAGGATGACCAGGAAAGCCAGCAGACCCAGCGCGGCCATCACGAAACCGGTGAGCGTGCCGATGCGCAGCGGCATCACCGAGAAGTTCAGGAACATCGACATGAACAGCCGCACCAGACGGCGGAACGTGTAGTTGCTGCGCCCCTCGGCCCGCGGCAGATGTTCGACCTGCAGGCGGCCGATCCTCTGCGTCACCTGCATGATCAGGCCGTCGACGTAGGGAAACGGCCCGGTATGGGCTAGCACCTGCCGTGCGGTGAAGGCGCTCATGCAGCGGAAGCTGGAGAGATAAAGCCCCTTCGGCTTGTCCAGCAGGAAATCGGCGCACCAGTTGGTGAAACGGCTGCCCAGATTGCGCCAGGCCGCATGCTGCTTGTCGGCGTAATAGGTGTAGACGACGTCGTAATCGTTATCGCGGGCATGGCGCCAGAGCCGCACCACCTCCTCCGGCGGGTTCTGCAGATCGTCGTCCATGTTGATGATATAGGCGCCGCGCGCATGGGCCAGGCCGGCCATCACCGCGTTGTGCTCGCCGAAATTCCGGGCGAGATTCACCACGGTCAGCGCCACCTCGTTGCGGCGACAGAGCTCGCGGCAGACCTCCAGCGAATTGTCCGGACTGCAATCGTTGACGAGCACGATCTCAAGCCCGCCCGGCACTTCCAGCCGGCTCAGGGCTTCGACAAGTACAGGCACGCTCGTCGCGCCATTGTAGACCGGCACGACGACGGACAGCGCGAAAGCCGGCGCCGGTGGCGTGTCGATCATCCCCGCTGCGCTCACGGCTTGCTGGCCCATACCCAGACCGATCCTCCGAAGGGTAGCCCGGCGCCGCGACCGAACAGGCGCCGCTCGACTGCAGTAACGGAAAAAAACAGACGATCCTGCCAGGCCGGAAAGGGGCGTACGTCGCTGCCTGCCTGGCCCCGCCCGGCCAACAGCCGGTGCAGCAGCATTAACGGAAACGGCAGGCTGTTCCAATAGCCGGTTCTGACACCGGTGAAGCCGGCGGCCGCGAGCATGTCCCGGGCGCCGCCGGCCGTATACCGCCTGACATTGTGAACATGCTCGTCATGGGCCGAAGCCATCCACTGATACGCCGGCAGGTTGAGCAGCAGCCGGCCTCCGGGTCGCAGGCAGCGGCGAAACTCAGCCAGCGCTGCGGTCTCCCGTACGCCGGCATGACAAAGCACATCGGCGCTGACGATCGCCTGAAAGCTGCCATCCCCGTAGGGCATGGCATTGACCGATCCGACGGTAACGGGCAGGCCCGTTTTCGCCTGCGCCAGCCTGGCGGCTTCGGCATCGTATTCGAGCCCGGCCAGCACTAGGTCGGGACGCGCCCGGGACAATCGGGCCAGCAGCCCGCCGGTACCGCACCCCGCATCGAGTACGGGGGCGCCGGAGGACAGATTGCAGCGGTTCAGCCGGTCGATCAGTCCGGCATGGAGCGCTCGATACCACCACATGGTATCCTCCAGCGTCGCCATCCGGTGGTATTCGACCCGCTCCATGGACCCGGCCCGTTCCAGTGTGAAGGGAATGGTTTACCAACTCCGCCCTAGCATCCGCCAGTCTGGAAATGCCCATCATGAGTCAGCCCCCGCCTACCCCTGATACCGTCCGGCCGGCCGGGCGCGACTGGCCGCGCCTGCTGCACTGGCTGGTCATGGCGGTCTGCATGGCGTGGATCGCAGGCTATTTCCTGCCGCCGATTAACCATGACACGGCCGTGCTGCTCTACATCGCCAAGGTCTGGCTGAACGGTGGCCAGCTTTATGTCGATGCCATCGACATCAACCTGCCTCTGGTTTTCGTCCTGCACCTGCTGCCGGAATCGATTGCGGCGGTGACGGGTATTCCCGGCACCACCGTGCTGATTGCCCTTCTCGGCATCGCCATAGCCGGATCCTTCCTGACCTGCCGCTGGGTCCTCGCCGCAAGCCTCGACCCCGCCCATGCCACCGCGGACGCCCTGCTGCCGCTGCTGCTGCTCTTTCTGCTGGTCGTCTATCCCAATGCGATGTTCGCCCAGCGCGAACACATCATGCTGGTGCTGACGATGCCCTACCTGCTGGTCGCCAGCGGCCGGGCGGACGGCGAGGATCTGACCACCCGGCTGAAAATCGTGACGGGCGTGATGGCCGGCTTCGGTTTCGCCATGAAGCCCTATTTCCTGGCCATCCCGCTGTTCGTCGAGCTCTACGTGCTGTCCCAGCGTGGTCTGCGGCGCAGCCTCGCCGACCCCGCACCCTGGTCGGTGCTGGGCGTCTGCGTTGCCCACGCGCTTTTCGCGGTGATCGTCACGCCGGAATATTTCACGGTGGTGCTGCCGCTCGCCCGCGCCTTCTACAGCGAGGTGAGTCAGTATCCCTGGACCGATCTAGTACTCAGCGACAACCTCGGCCCGCCGACGATCATCCTGCCCCTGCTTGGCGTCGCCGTTCTGGCCGTACGGTCGCATCTCGCACGCGTCATTTTCCTGGCCGCGCTGGGCGGCCTTTTCTCGGCCTATGCCCAGCGCAAGGGCTGGCCCTACCACGCGCTGCCGGCGCAGGCGCTTACCCTGCTGCTGGCCGGCGTGATCATCGCCCATGTCATGGATCATGTCGTCTGGCCGCGCCGCGGCGACAACCGGCCCGCGAAGCTGTTCGCCGCCGCGCTGATGCTGCTGGTGTTCTACCAGGAAGGCCTGCATTCCAGGCCCTTCGCCAAACAGCTGGAATACCAGGGGTCGGAACTGCAGAACCTGATGCAGATCGTGCGGCAGGAGAAACGCGACGATCGCGTGCTGATCCTCTCGCCCGGCATCTACCCGCATTTTCCGATGGTCAACTACCTCGGCCTGGAAATGACCATGCGGTTCGAGAGCATGTGGCTGCTGCAGGGGGCCTATGCCGATTGCGAGGACATGGCGCCGCTGTACAACCCGGTCGAAACCATGGAACGAGCCGAAGCCTTCGTCTTCCGCAGCGTGGCGGAGGATTTCTACCGGAGGAAGCCGTCGCTGCTGATCGTCGACAATGTCGCCGGGATCCCGCGCTGCCAGGGCGAAACCTTCGACTATCTGGACTATTTCTCGCGCAATCCCCTCTTCGCCAAGCGGCTGGAGGATTACGACAAGGTCATCGATGTCGGGCGTTACTCGATCTATCGCCGGCGCGACTGAGGCGCTCTAGACGTGGAAGCTCTCGCCGCAGCCGCAGCGGCCCTTTTCGTTCGGGTTGCGGAAGACGAAGCCTGACTGCAGCTTGTCTTCCACCCAGTCGATTTCGGTGCCGAAAATGAACATCTGAGCCTTGGGCTCGATCAGGACGGTGACGCCTTTATCCTCGACGGCCTCGTCGAACTTGCCCTTCTCCTCGGCATACTGGATGTCGTAGGCGAGGCCCGAGCAGCCCTTGGTCTTGATTCCGATCCGCAGGCCGATCACCGGCTTGTCGGACTTGGCCATCAGTTCGCGCACGCGTGCGGCGGCCGCTTCGGTCAGGGTGACCGGCTTGAAAACCGGTCGCGGCGCCGCGGTTTCAGTTACAGCCATCGCCTGCAAATCCTCACATCAACCCCAGCTCAAGCCGGGCTGTCTCCGACATGTGCTCCGGCGACCAGGGTGGATCCCATACCACATCAACCGTGACCTCGCCGACCCCATCGATCAGCTTGGTCTTGTACTCAACCTCAGCCGGCAGAGACTGGGCCGCCGGGCAATTGGCCGAGGTCAGCGTCATCTCGATCTTGACGTCGCCGGCCTCGTTCACGTCCACAGTGTATATAAGGCCTAATTCGTAAATGTTAACCGGTATTTCCGGGTCGAAAACCGTGCGCAGCGCCTCGACCACCTGGTCACGCAGCTCATCCGGGCTCGGGGCCGCCTTGGCCATTTCCTCGCTGGAAGCAGACATCAGCCGAAGATCTCCCTCACCCTCTGCAGCCCGGCGCACAGCGCATCGACCTCCGCCCGGGTATTGTACAGTCCGAAGGACACCCGCACTGTGGCGGGAACGCCGAAGCGGTCCATCACCGGATGGGCGCAATGCTGGCCTACCCGCACCGCAATGCCCTCGCGGTCCAGAATAGTGCCGATATCATGCGGGTGAATACCGCCCAGCACAAAAGAGATGACGCCGGCCTTGCCCTCCGCCTCGCCGATAATCCGCAGCGAATTGATGCTCTTCAGCCGCTCCGTCGCATAGGCGAGCAGATCGTGCTCATGGGCGGCGATGGCGTCGATCCCGATGCCTTCCACATACTCGATGGCCGCTCTCAGGCCCGCCGCCTCGACAAAGGCGGGGGTGCCGGCCTCGAATTTGTGCGGAATGTCGTTGAACTCGGTCTTGTCGAAGGTCACCGACAGGATCATGTCGCCGCCGCCCTGCCAGGGCGGCATGGCCTCCAGCAGCTCGGCCTTCGCATAAAGCACGCCGATCCCGGTCGGCCCATACAGCTTGTGCCCGGTGAAGACATAGAAATCGGCGTCCAGCGTCTTCACATCGACCGGCATATGCTGCACGGCCTGGCTACCGTCGATCAGCACCTTCGCGCCGCGCTCATGGGCCACGCGGATGATATCGGCGACCGGCAGCACGGTACCCAGCGTGTTCGAGACATGCGCCATGGCGACCAGCTTCGTCCTCGGGCCCGCCAGTCTGAGGAACTCCTCCCAGTCCAGCGCGCCGCTATCATCGATCGGCGCCACCTTCAGGACGATGCCATGGCGATCGCGCAGAAGCTGCCAGGGAACGAGATTGGCATGGTGCTCGAGATGCGAGATCAGGACCTCATCGCCGGGTTTCAGGAAATGGGTGCCCCAGCTGTAGGCCACCAGGTTGATCGCTTCAGTCGCATTGCGGGTAAAGACGATCTCGCGGCCGTCGGGTGTGCCAATGAAGCGGGCGACCGCCTCGCGGGCTTTCTCGAATTCGTCCGTGGCCGCCTGGCTCAGGTGGTAGATGCCGCGATGCACGTTGGCATAGGTTTTCTCGTACATCCGCGTCATGGCGTCGATCACGGCCCGCGGCTTCTGGGCGCTGGCACCGCTGTCCAGGAAGACCAGCGGCTTGCCGTGGACCTTCTCGGCCAGGATCGGAAAATCGGCGCGGATGCGCTCGACATCGAAGCCCACGGCAGGCTTGATTGCGGGAACGGCACTCATGCAGCATCTCCCTTCAGCCGATCCTCGACGAAGGCATCGGCGAAGTCGCGCAGCGCGCCTTCGGGCAGGGCCTCGACGATTTCATAGGCAAAACCGCTGAGCAGCAGGCGCCGGGCCTCGTCCTGCCCGAGGCCGCGCGCCCGCATGTAGAACAGCTGCTGCGAATCGAGATCGCCGATCGAGGCACCGTGGCTGCATTTCACGTCGTCGGCCAGGATCTCGAGTTCCGGCTTGGTGTCGATCTGCGCCCGGTCGGCCAGCAGCAGGGTGCGGCTGAGCTGCTGCGCATCGGTTTTCTGTGCGTGCGGGGCAACCCGGATGCCGCCCTGGAACACGGCATGGCCGCGATCATCGACGACATGCTTGAACAGCTGGTTGCTGTTGCAGTGGGGCTGCGCATGGTGCAGCCGCAGGGTATGATCGATATGGGCCGTGCCGCGGGCCAGAACCAGCCCCCGCAGATCGACCTCCGCCCTGCTGCCGGCAAACTCCACATGCAGCTCGTGCCGCGCCACCGCGCCACCCGTCTGCAGCGAAACATGCTGGTAGCGAGCCCCTTCGCCGACCGACACGCGCCCGAGCGCCGCATGGAAGCTCTTTGCATTCTCGTCCTGGATCCGCAGGTGGGTCAGGCGTGCGCCGACCCGCAGACGAATGCCGGCAAAGATGTTGTTCCAGCCGCTTTCCGCGAAGCCGCCGTCGCGATAGCTCTCGACCAGAACGGCCTCGGCCCCGTGGCCCAGATGCAGGGCATGGCGCAGGTTGACCAGGCCGGGCGCGCCGAAAGCGACGATCTCGACCGGCCTGTCCAGCACCACGCCATCGGCAATGCGCAGCACCAGGCCGTCGCTCGCCAGGGCAGCATTCAGCGAACCCAGCACCGTGTCGCGGGCCTCGACGACGTCGCCGAGCGCATCGGCGACGTCCTGGCTCTGCGACAGCGCTTCGATCACCACGCCGTCCGGCAGGCCGGCAAGCTTCGAAACTGCCGGATCCAGCCGGCCATTCACGAAAACCAGCCGGTAGGTTTCGATGCCCAGCGAAACCGCCTGCAGAAGCGCGGCATCGATCCCGCCCTCATTGGCGGGAATGCCCCAGGACTGCTTCTCCAGACCGGTAAGGCTGGTGAATTTCCACGATTCGATCCTGTGATCGGGCAGCCCGTGGCGCCGGAAGGCATCCAGCGCCATCTGCCGCCGCGACGTGACTTCGACCTGCCGTCCGCCGGGCAGGCTGTCGGCGACGGCCTGGTAGCTGGCCGTCACGCTGTCGATGAGGGGCGTTGCAATGGACATGAAGCGGGCTCCGTCAGGCCGCATCCGCGACGATGTCGGCATAGCCCTTGGCCTCGAGCTCGTGCGCCAGGTCCTTGCCGCCCGATTTGACGATGCGGCCGCCGGCCAGCACATGAACGAAATCGGGGACGATGTATTCGAGCAGCCGCTGGTAATGGGTGATGACCAGCGCCGAACGCTCCGGACTGCGCAGCGCATTGACACCTTCGGCCACGATGCGGAGCGCGTCGATATCAAGGCCGGAATCGGTTTCGTCCAGGATTGCCATGACCGGCTCCAGCATCGCCATCTGGAACACCTCGTTGCGCTTCTTCTCGCCCCCGGAGAAGCCCTGGTTGACGGCGCGCTGCAGGAACTTCTCGTCCATCTGCAGCTCCTTCATCTTCGCCTTCGCCGTCTTCAGGAAAGTCATGGCGTCCATGTCGGCGAGGCCCCGGTGCTTGCGCACGGCATTCACCGCCGACCGCAGGAAGGTCGCGTTTGCCACGCCCGGAATCTCGACGGGATACTGGAAGGCCAGGAAGATGCCCTCGCGGGCGCGCTCCTCCGGCTCCAACCCGAGCAGGCTCCGGCCCTTGAACAGGATGTCTCCCTCGGTGACCTCATAACCCTCGCGGCCGGCCAGCACATAGGACAGCGTCGACTTGCCCGAGCCGTTCGGGCCCATGATGGCATGCACCTCGCCGGCTTTGATCGTCAGGTCGATCCCGTTCAGGATCTTCTTGCCGTCGACGGTGGCATGCAGGTTCTTGATCTCAAGCATGGGGATCTTCCTCAAGAGTGATCAGCCGACCGAGCCTTCAAGGCTCACGCCCAGCAGCTTCTGGGCCTCGACGGCAAATTCCATGGGCAGCTTCTGCAGCACCTCCTTGCAGAAGCCGTTGACAATGGTGGAAACGGCATCCTCGCCCGACAGGCCACGCGAGCGGCAGTAGAACAGCTGGTCGTCGGAAATGCGCGACGTGGTCGCCTCGTGCTCCACCTTGGCCGAGCGGTTCTTCACCTCGATGTAGGGAACCGTATGGCCACCGCAGCGATCGCCGATGAGCAGGCTGTCGCACTGCGAGTAGTTGCGCGCGCCCTTGGCGTTCGGCATCACCCGCACCAGACCGCGATAGGTGTTCTGCGCCCTGCCGGCCGAAATGCCCTTCGAAATGATGGTCGACTTCGTGTTCTTGCCCAGATGGATCATCTTGGTGCCGGTATCGGCCTGCTGCGCATTGTTCGCCACCGCCACCGAGTAGAACTCGCCGACGCTGTCGTCGCCCTGCAGGATCACGCTGGGATACTTCCAGGTGATCGCCGAGCCGGTCTCGACCTGCGTCCACGAGATTTTGGAACGGGCGCCACGGCAGGCGCCACGCTTGGTGACGAAATTGTAGATGCCGCCGCGGCCTTCCTTGTCGCCGGGATACCAGTTCTGCACGGTGGCATAACGGATCTCGGCATCCTCCATCGCGACCAGTTCGACGACTGCGGCATGCAGCTGGTTCTCGTCGCGCATCGGTGCGGTGCAGCCTTCGAGATAGGAGACGTAGGCGCCCTTGTCGCAGATGATCAGTGTCCGCTCGAACTGGCCGGTATTGGCCTCGTTGATGCGGAAATAGGTGCTGAGCTCCATCGGGCAGCGCACGCCCGGCGGAATATAGACGAAGGAGCCATCGGAGAAGACCGCCGAATTCAGCGTCGCATAGAAATTGTCGGTGATCGGGACGACCGAGCCGATATACTTCTGCACCAGATCGGAATGCTCGCGCACCGCCTCCGACATCGAGCAGAAAATGATGCCGAGGCCCCTGAGTTTTTCCTTGAAGGTGGTCGCCACCGAAACGCTGTCGAACACCGCGTCCACCGCGACACCGGCCAGAGCCGCGCGTTCCTTCAGCGGAATGCCCAGCTTCTCGTAGGTCTTCAGCAGCTCCGGATCGACCTCATCCATGCTCTTCAGCGCCTTCTTCTTCGGCGCGGCGTAGTAGTGGATGTCCTGGAAGTCGATCTTCGGGTAGTGCACCCTCGCCCAGGTCGGCTCGCCCTTCTCGGCCATCTTCAGCCATGCGCGATAGGCCTTCAGCCGCCAGTCGAGCATCCACTGCGGCTCGCCCTTCTTGGCCGAGATGAAGCGGATCGTATCCTCGTTCAGCCCCTTGGGCAGAATCTCGGATTCGATGTTGGTGACGAAGCCGTATTTGTATTCGCCGCCGAGATTGCGGACGGTTTCGATGGTTTCGGCATTGGCAGCCATGGGGCGACTGTCCTTCTCGAACTCAGGCGCTGGAAACGGAGACATCCGCCCGGGGCGGAAATCCGGTGATGAAATCGTAGGGCCGGGCCAGCTCGGCGAGCATCACGCCTTCCAGCGCGCTGCGGATGGCGGTGTTGATCCGGTTGATGCCCCGGCGCGAGACACAGAGATTCTCGTGGTTGCAGGCACTCGGCGCATGGGTGCCGGAGCACTGGGTCAGGGCGATCGGGCCGTCCAGCGCGGTGATGATCGCGGCCACGGAGATTTCCTCCGGCGGCGCCGCCAGGCGATAGCCGCCCTTGGCGCCCCGCTGGGAGGTCAGCAGACCCGCCCTGGCCAGCTTGGCCATGATCTTGGCGACCGTGGGTCCGGGCAGGCCGGTGGCGGACGCGGCATCCGTGGCGTTATGCACCGCGGCCGGTTCGGCAGCCACGTGGGCCATAACCATGACCCCGTAATCGGCCAGACGACTCAGACGCAACATATTGCAAACCCTTCGCAAATTCCGGCTGCCGGGCCGGAGCCCGGACTACGCCGGCAAATAAGACCAATCTGGTCCGGTTTGCAAGTTGATTTCCGAAATCCGGAAATCAAGAGGCCGATATTT
>NZ_DATGQG010000103.1:0-14343 GCF_035304305.1 Ferrovibrio sp. | reverse complement strand
ATATCGGCCGCGAGCGGGTCGATGGCAGCGCCCATGACGCACTGATCGCCGAAGCGGCGCTGATCGAGGAAGCCATGGCGCCGGCAGCGAAGGGCCGAAGCGCCGCATGAGCCTGACTTTCGCGTTTCATGACGCGGAACTGACCGCCGAGCCCGACGGCAGTCTGTGGTGGCCCGGGCAATCCGCGCTGACCGTTGCCGACCTGCATCTGGAAAAGGGCACCGCCCTCGCCCGCCGCGGCGCCCTGCTGCCGCCCTTCGACACGCGCGAAACGCTGGTCCGGCTTCAGGCCGCCATCCTGCGGCGCAATCCGCGCCGCGTGATCTCGCTGGGCGATGCCTTTCATGACCCGAACGGCCCCATCCGGCTGTCTGCCCCTGACCGTGCCATGCTGGACGAGCTGGCGCGTGGCCGCGACTGGCTCTGGATCGCCGGCAACCATGAACAGGATGCCGTGCCGTTCGGCGAGGCGCTGGATGATCTCGCGCTCGGCACGCTGCGGTTCCGTCACGAACCCTTGCCTGCGGCAACGCCGGGCGAAGTGGCCGGGCATTTCCATCCCAAGGCCGCCATCCGCGTGCATGGCCGCAAGGTGGTGCGGCCATGCTTCGCGACCGACGGCGAACGGCTGATCCTGCCTGCCTTCGGCACCTTTACCGGGGGGCTCGATCTTCTGCATCCCGGACTGCGCGGGCTGTTCGGAGCCGATCTCTGCGCGCTGATGCTTGCCAGCACCACCGTGCATGCCGTGCCGGCGGCGAAACTGGTGAGCGTGATCTAGCCTGCCCGGCGCAACGCCAGAACGCCGCTGGCTAGAAACACGCCGCAGACCGTGAGCACTACGCCCGCCATGACAGGCAGGTCTGGGAACTCGCCCAGCAGCACCGCACCGCCCACCGCGGAGAGAACCGGCACCAGCGCGCCAATTGCTGCCGCGCGGCTTGGCCCGATGCCGGCCACCGCCAGCGCGTAGAGCCACAGGCCCGCAACGCCCGCGACGATACCCTGCATGATGAATTGCAGCACCAAATCGGCAACCGGCGCGGCCAACACGCGCTCAGGTCCGGAGAGCAGCCAGAGCGGCATGACGAAGAGGGCCGACCACAAGCAGATGATCGCGGAGGATTGCCAGGGCGTCATGCCGCTGCGGCGGAAGGCGATGGTGTAGATCGCCCACACGAAGGCGGCAGACAGGAACAGCAGGTCGCCGCGCCAGGCGCCGTCATCGCGAACCAGCAGGGCGCGCGCGCCGATCGCCGCGATGCCCAGCAGGATGAGCATAAAGCCGGCGAGCCGCGCCACCGAGAAGCGCTCTCCCAGCACGATCGCGGCCAGCAGCGCCACGAAGAGCGGCATCGCACCGGGCAGCAATGCGCCCATATGGGCCACCGGCGCGAATTGCGCGCCCACCATGCCCAGCAAGCCGAACGGCAGGCCGCCGCCGATCAGCATGGCCAGCAGTACACGGCGGTCTACATTGGCGGGAATGGGCCGCACGCGCCACCAGATCGGCGCAAGCAATATGGCAGGAATGCAATAGCGCAGCAGTGCGAGATCGACCGGCTGCAGGCTTGTGGTGGTGCCGAGCCGCGTTGCCACCTGCCAGCCCGCGCCGATGGCCACACTGGCGAATGCCGCAGCGATGCCTACGGCAAGCGAGTTATGAATTCCCATACCGGCCGTCGTCTTCCCAGAATATGCGGACGCTGTCGCAGGGATCAGCCGGCCGCCATCCCGGCCCAGGGCTGGGCAATCTCGGTCATGCCAACTCTCTGGCCGTCGGGCTCGATCATCACGGCGCTGGGACAGGCATAGGGCAGCGGGAACGGCATGCGGGGCACCGCCGTGGCCTGCGGGAAGCGCGCCTTCAGCGCGGTCTGCACCGTCCCGTCCAGATGCGGATCGAATTGCGGCTGGTCCGGCAGGCTGGCATCGATGCGCGGCTGGTGGAACGCCTGCTCCAGCGGCATGCCGTAGTCGATCAGGAAGGACAGGATCTGCATCACCGCCGGCATGATCCGCCGGCCGCCCGAGGCGCCGATGGAAAGCCATGGTTCGCCGTTGCGCAGGGCCAGCGCCGGCAGCATGTTGCTGAGCGGCCGCTTGCCGGCGCCGATGGAATTCGGCCGGCCGGGCCGCGGGTCGAACCACATGACACCGTTGTTCATCGGCACGCCGGTTTCCGGCAGGATGACCCTGCTGCCGAACAGCGACAGCAGCGTCTGCGTCAGCGCCACCATGTTGCCGTCACGGTCGATGACGCAGAAATGCGTGGTACACCCGGCGCGCCCGTCTCCCGCCGCATTTTCGCTGTCGCCCATTGTCGCCAGCCGCGTCTCGTAGGCCGCCGTGATGCTCTCGGCATAGGCGACGAAGCTGGCCGCATCCAGTTTCGCGGGCAGCTTCGGCCGCGCCTTCTCCAGCGCGTCCCGCAGCGTCGGCCCCGCGGTGAGGCCGGGCGGCAGCAGCAGTGTCGCATCGCCATAGGTGTATTGCAGCGGCTCGACCAGCCTCGCCTGGTACCGGCGCAGATCGTCGGCATTGATGGCCGATCCGCCGGCGGCGAGATCGCGCACCAGAGCCGCAGCCACGCCGCCCTCGTAATAGTCGCGCCCGCCGCCCTGGCTGAGCGCCTTCAGGGTGGCGACCAGCGCATCGTTGCGCAGCTTCGGCTGCGGGCCGGCGAAATCGGCGGACGGCGGCAGGCCGTCAGGCAGGAACATCGCCTTCGAGGCGGGGAAACGGATCAGGTCGCGCGCCGCGCTGGCGACAATGACGCTCAGATACCAGTCGACATCGATGCCGTCCTGCGCCGCCTCGATGGCCGGACCGAGGCTCTGGCTCCAGCTGCGCGTGCCGAAAGTCTCGAGCGCCAGCCGCATGCCATCGGGCTGCCCGGGCACCGCCATGGCGTGGTAGCCCACGATGTTGCGGTCCTCCACCACGGCGGGCCAGCCGAACAGATCGCCGGCGGTGCCTTGCGCCAGCGGGTAATCCGCCACGTTCAGCCCGGCGGCGCTGATCATGCCGTAATCCACCACCTGCGCCCGGCGGCGCCTGGCGTCCCAGACCACCATGTAGCCGCCGCCGCCGATGCCGCTCATCCAGGGCTCCAGCGCGCCGATCGCGAAGGCCGTCGCCACCGCCGCATCGACCGCATTGCCGCCGGCGCGCAGCACCCCGGCGCCGATGTCGGCCGCCTTCTGGTTCTGCGCGGCGACGATGCCGTGTCGGGACCGCAGGGGCTCCTTGCGGAAGGACAGGGCGCGGCTGAGATTCTGCGACATGGAACAATGCCTCCAAAGCATATTCGGTGCGCCGCTTTGGCAGGCATGCTGCATAGCGGGAAAGCAATTTGCGGTCGGGACCGGGCGAACGATAAAGACTCGCTTGACCGGAACCGTCTGACCATGGTCAGTTTCGTTAGTCTTCATACAAATTCAAGGGGAGAGCTCAACATGCAGTCGCGTCGGTTCCGTACCCTGGTATCCGTTCTGGCCATCGGCGTGGGCCTCGGCCTCGCGGCCGATGTTGCAGCGCAAGACAAGAAGACCCTGCGCATGGTGCCCCATGCCGGTCTGCGCGTCACCGATCCCATCATCACCACCGCCTTCATGTCGCGCAATCATGGCTACATGATCTACGACACGCTGTTCGCGGTGAATGACAAGATGGAAGTCAAGCCGCAGATGGTCGACAAGTACGACATCAGCGGCGACAAGCTGACCTACACCTTCACCCTGCGCGACGGCCTGAAATTCCATGACGGCCAGCCGGTCACCACGGCTGACGTGATTGCCTCGCTGCAGCGCTGGGGCAAGGCCGACGGCATGGGTCAGAAGCTGTTCGACTTCATCAAGGAGCTGAAGGCGGTCGACGACAAGACCTTCCAGCTCATTCTGAAGGAACCCTACGGTCTGGTGCTCGACTCGCTGGGCAAGCCGAGCTCGAACGTGCCCTTCATCATGCCCAAGCGCCTCGCCGAGACGCCGCATACCCAGAACGTGCCGGAGGAAATCGGCTCGGGTCCGTTCCGCTTCGTGAAGTCGGAATTCAATCCCGGCGCCAAGGTCGTGTATGAGAAAAACCCCGATTACAAGCCGCGTTCCGAGCCGCCCAGCTTCATGAGCGGCGGCAAGGTGGCAAAGGTCGATCGCGTCGAGTGGATCACCATTGCCGATCCGCAGACGGCGATGAACGCGCTGGTCAAGGGCGAAATCGACATCTGGGAGCAGGCCTCCTACGACCTGCTGCCGGAGCTGAAGAAGTCGAAGGACGTGGTGGTCAAGGACCTCGGCCCGCTCGGCATGAACTACATGCTGCGCATGAACTGGCTGCAGCCGCCGCTGGACAACGTCAAGATCCGCCGCGCCATCCTGCATGCCATCAACCAGGAAGACTATCTGGCGGCGCAGATCGGCGATCCGGAATACTCCAAGGTCTGCCCGGCGCTGTTCGGCTGCTCGACGCCGCTGAAGACCGATGTCGGCGCCGTGAAGCCGGACCTCGAGATGGCGAAGAAGCTGCTCAAGGAAAGCGGCTACAAGGGCGAGAAGATCGTCATCATGGCGCCGACCGACCTGGCCTCGATCGCCCAGCTGCCGCTGGTCACCGCGCCGATCCTGCGCTCGATCGGCATGAACATCGACCTGCAGTCGATGGACTGGCAGACGCTGGTCGGCCGCCGCGCCAAGATGGACGGCATCGACCAGGGCGGCTGGCACATCTTCCACACCGCCTGGGGTACCGCCGACATGATGAACCCGATCACCAACGCCGGTGTGAAGGGCCTCGGCAAGCAGGGCGGCTGGTTCGGCTGGACCGAGGATCCGGAGATCGAGAAGCTCCGCGATGCCTATGCCCGCGAGACCGATCCGGCCAAGCAGAAGGAAATCGCCGCGGCGGTGCAGAAGCGCGCCTATGAAATGGTGCACTACATCCCGCTGGGCGAATATTTCCAGCCCACCGCCTACCGCAAGGAGGTTGTCGGCCTGCTGCCGAGCCCGGCCTTCATCCTGTGGAACGTGGAGAAGAAGTAGGATCGCCGCAGCCCTGGACCGTAGTCTGTAAACGATGCTGCGTCTGATTCTGTCGCGTCTGGTGGCCGCCATCCCCGTCATGGGGGTGGTGGCCATCTTTGTTTTCCTGATGCTGCGCCTGAGCCCGGGCGATCCGGCGGCGATCCTCGCCGGCGACCAGGCCACCGCCGAGGTGATCGCCGCGATCCGCGCCGATCTCGGCCTCGACCGGCCGATTCCGGAACAGTTCGTCACCTGGATGGGGCAGATCCTGCAGGGCGATCTCGGGCGCTCGGTGCTGTCCAAGCAGCCGGTCGCCATGATGATCGGCCAGCGCGTCGAGCCGACGCTGTCGCTGGCGCTGATGACCCTCCTGTTCGCCGTCGTCGTCGCCGTCCCGCTCGGCGTCATCGCCGCCTGGAAGCAGGGCAGCTGGCTCGACCGCGGCATCATGGCGCTGTCGGTGGCCGGCTTCTCGATCCCGGTCTTCGTGCTCGCCTATATCCTGATCTATTTCTTCTCGATGAAGCTGGACTGGCTGCCGGTGCAGGGCTTCACGCCGATCAGCGAGGGCCTGCTGCCCTTCCTGCACAACATCGCGCTGCCGACGCTGGCGCTCAGCTTCATCTACATCGCCCTGTTCGCCCGCATCACCCGCGCCGCCATGCTGGAAGTGCTGGGCGAGGACTACATCCGCACCGCCTACGCCAAGGGGCTGAAGGAACGCGTGGTGCTGACCCGCCACGCCCTGCGCAACGCCGCGGTCCCGATCGTGTCGGTGATCGGCATCGGCTTCGCGCTGCTGATCGGCGGCGTCGTGATCACCGAGACCGTGTTCAACATCCCCGGCATCGGCCGCCTCGTGGTGGATGCGGTGCTGGCGCGCGACTATCCGATCATCCAGGGCGTCATCCTGCTCTTCTCCGGCGTCTACGTGCTGATCAACCTGGCGATCGACGTCGCCTATGTGCTGCTCGACCCGAGAATCCGTTACTGATGCCTGCCTTCCTGCGACACCCGGCCTTCCGCAATCCCTCCGTCCTGATCGGCGGCGGCATCCTGCTGGCCCTGTTCATCGTCACGGTCTGCGCCCCGATCCTGTCCAGCCTCGATCCATCGGCCATCGCACCGCGCTTACGCCTGCGCGCGCCGTCGGAGCAGTATCTGATGGGCACCGATGCGCTGGGCCGCGACGTCTGGACCCGGGCGATCTACGGCGGCCGCATCTCGCTGCTGGTCGCCGCCTGCGTCTCCGTCATCGCGGTCTCGCTCGGCCTGGTCATCGGCCTCGTCGCCGGTTATATCCGCTGGCTCGACGGCCCGGTGATGCGCGCCATGGACGGCCTGATGGCAATCCCCGGCATCCTCCTGGCCATCGCGCTGGTCTCGCTGTCGGGTGCCAATCTCACCACCGTCATCGTCGCCATCACCATCCCCGAGATCCCGCGCGTCGCCCGCCTGGTGCGCGGCGTCGTGCTGTCGATCCGCGAGGAGCCCTATGTCGAGGCTGCCATCGGGCTGGGCACGCCGACCCGCAAGATCCTGGTCAGCCATGTGCTGCCCAACACCGTCGCGCCGCTGATCGTTCAGGGCACCTATATCTGCGCCTCGGCGATCCTGATCGAGGCGATCCTGAGCTTCCTCGGCGCCGGTCTGTCCAGCGAGATCCCGACCTGGGGCAACATCATCGCCGAGGGCCGCGCCGTCTTCCAGCGCGCACCCTGGATCATCCTGTTCCCCGGCGGCCTGCTGGCCGTCACCATCCTCGCCGTCAACATCCTCGGCGACGGCCTGCGCGACACGCTCGATCCGCGCATGAAGAAGCGGCTGGGGGCGTAACCATGACCGCACCCGTTCTCAGCATCCGCAACCTGAGCGTGGCGCTGCCGGCCGGCGGCGATCGCGCGCTTGCCGTGAAGAATGTCAGCTTCGACGTGATGCCGGGCGAGATCGTCTGCCTGGTCGGCGAGTCCGGCTCGGGCAAGTCGGTCACCGCATCCACTGTCATGCGCCTGTCGCCGCTCACCGTCGCCGGGGGCAGCATAGAACTCGAGGGCGAGGACGTGCTGAAGGCCGGCAAGACACGCCTGCGCCAGCTGCGCGGCGGCCGCATGTCGATGATCTTCCAGGAGCCGATGACGGCGCTGAACCCGGTGCACCGGGTCGGCGAGCAGGTCGCCGAGCTGCTGCGCGCCCATCGCTGGCAGGGCAAGGGCGTGTCCGTTGAGGAGCGGGTGGCGCAGCTCTTCGCCGACGTAAAGCTGCCCGATCCCGAGCGCCTGCTGCGCTCCTATCCGCACCAGCTGTCCGGCGGCCAGCGCCAGCGCGTCATGATCGCCATGGCGCTCGCGCTCGAGCCGGCGCTGCTGATCGCCGACGAACCGACCACGGCGCTGGACGTCACCACACAGGCGCAGATCCTGGAGCTGCTGCGCGAGCTGCAGCGCAAGCGCGGCACCGGCGTGCTGTTCATCACCCATGATTTCGGCGTCGTGGCGGATATCGCCGACCGCGTCGTCGTGATGCGCCATGGCGAGGTGGTGGAGAGCGGCAGGGCTGCCGATGTGCTGCACAATCCGCAGCATGACTACACGAAGATGCTGATCGCCGCCGTGCCCAGGCTGAATCCGCGCGAGGCCCGCCCCCTCAGCGGCACGCCGAGCCTCAGCGCCCGCGACCTGCAGAAGCTCTATGTCACCCGCGGCCTGTTCCGCGGCACCCGCGAGGTACGCGCGGTGGATCACGTCGACCTCGATCTCTACAAGGGCCAGACGCTGGGCATCGTGGGCGAGTCCGGCTCGGGCAAATCGACCGCCGCCCGCTGCATCGCCCGGCTGATCGCGCCGAGCGGCGGCAGCATCATGCTGGACGGCCAGGACATCGCGAACCTGAACGAACGCGGCCTGCATCCCTTTCGCCGCCGCATCCAGGTGGTGTTCCAGGATCCCTACCGCTCGCTCAATCCGCGCCGCACCGTCGGCCAGTCGATCATCGAGGGGCCGCTGAACTACGGCATCTCGCGCGACGAGGCGCTGCAGCGCGCGCGGCAGTTGATGGAAACCGTGGGCATCGATGCCGCGGCGCTGGACCGCTATCCGCACCAGTTCTCCGGCGGCCAGCGCCAGCGCATCGCCATCGCCCGCGCGCTCGCCATGGAGCCCGAAATCCTGGTCGCCGACGAAGCCGTTTCGGCGCTCGACGTCTCGGTGCAGGCCCAGGTGCTCGACCTGCTGGAGAGCATCCGTGACAGCTTCGGCATCAGCATCCTCTTCATCACCCACGACCTGCGCGTCGCCGCCCGGCTCTGCGACCGCATCGCGGTGATGCAGCATGGCAGGATCGTCGAATTCGCCGACACCGCCACGCTGTTCGCGGCGCCGCAGCACGACTATACGAAGCAGCTTTTCGCGGCCCTCCCCGGCCGCTCCTGGCTGGAAGGACGGACCGCGCCGTAACGACGGGGCCGCATCGCGGCGGGAGGAACCATGACCGAGACCCTCGAGCGGGACATCACCGCCGCCGTTGCCGCCCACCGCGAAGAGGCCATCGCCATGCTGGCCGATCTGGTCCGCCATCCCTCGCTGCTGGGCGAGGAGAAGAGCGCCCAGGATCACATGCGCGGCGTCTTCGAGGAGATGGGGCTGCGCGTCGACGAATTCGCCATCGACGACGACAAGCTGAAGGCCCATCCGGCCTATTCGCCCTCGATCGTCTCCTATGAAGGCCGCCACAACATCGTCGGCATCCATGAACCGCAGCGCGGCACGAAAGGCCGCTCGCTGATCCTGAACGGCCATATCGACGTCGTGCCGGTGGGGGCGGAGCAGCTCTGGACCAACCCGCCCTTCGAGCCGGTGATCCGCGACGGCAGACTCTACGGCCGCGGCAGCGGCGACATGAAGGCCGGCATCGTCGCCTATACCATCGCGCTGAAGGCACTCCGGGCCATGGGGCTGGAGCCGGCGGCGAAGGTCTATCTGCAGTCGGTCGTGGAGGAGGAATGCACCGGCAACGGCGCGCTGGCCTGCCTGCTGCAGGGCTATACCGCCGATGCGGCGATCATCCCCGAGCCCCTGCCCGGCATCATGACAGCGCAGATGGGCGTGATGTGGCTGGCGCTGGAGGTCAGCGGCAAGCCGGTGCACGCCTCGGTCGCCCATACCGGTGCCGGCGCCACCGATTTCGCCCTGTACCTGTTCTCGGAGCTGAAGAAGCTCGAGCACCGCTGGAACGCACCCGAGGGGCGGCACGCGCATTACCACGGCCATGAGCATCCGGTGAACTTCAACCTCGGCAAGATCCAGGGCGGCGAATGGGCCTCGTCGGTGCCGACCGCCTGCCGCGCCGATATCCGCATCGGCTTCTATCCCGGCGTCACGCCGGCCGAGGTGCGCAAAACCGTCGAGACGCTGCTGGCCGATGCCTATCGCGCCCATCCGCAGAACAACAGCCTGGATTACCGTGTCATCTATGAAGGCTTCCAGGCGGAAGGCTTCGTGCTCGACATGAACGAGCCGGTCGTCACCACCCTGGCCGACTGCCACCGCACCATTGCCGGCGCCGAGCCCGCCTTCAACGCCTTCACCGGCACAACCGATGCGCGGTTCTTCAACCTTTACGGCAACACGCCGGCCACCTGCTACGGCCCGGTGGCCGGCAACTATCACGGCATCGACGAATGGGTGTCGCTGGACAGCATGATGGAAGTGGCCGCCGTGCTGGCGCTGTTCATGGCGCGCTGGTGCGGCGTCAACCGCCTGTCCTGAGGAGGACTGCATGACCGATCTGCATGATCTCTCCGCCCATGACCTCTGGATGGGCTACCGCACCGGGCGCATCTCGCCGGTGGAAGCCACGAAGGCCGCGCTCATGCGGATCGAGGCCTGGGAGCCGAAGATCAACGCCATGTACATCACCGATGCCGACGGCGCACTGAAGGCCGCCCGGGCATCCGAGCAGCGCTGGCACAGAGGCGAACAGCTCAGTCCGCTCGACGGCGTGCCCGTCACCATCAAGGATAATATCGGCACGAAGGGCTGGCCGGCCCCGATCGGCACGGCTGCCGGCGACATGACGCCGGGTCGCGCCGATGCGCCGCCTGTGGCGCGGCTGCGCGAGGCAGGCTGCGTCTTCCTCGGCAAGACCACCATGCCCGATTTCGGCATGCTGGCCTCCGGCGTCTCCAGCCTGCATGGCGTCACCCGCAATCCCTGGAACACGAAACGCAACCCGGCGGGCTCCTCCTCGGGCGCGGGTGCGGCGATTGCCGCCGGCTACGGCCCGCTGGCGCTCGGCACCGATATCGGCGGTTCCGTCCGCCTGCCGGCGGCCTATAACGGCATCTTCGCGCTGAAGCCGAGCCTGGGTCGCGTGCCGATCAATCCGCCCTGGCTCGGTCGCGTCACCGGCCCGATGACGCGCACGGTCGCCGACGCCGCCATGCTGATGAACCACATTACCCGGCCGGATGCGCGCGACTGGATGAGCCTGCCCCATGAGGAGCGCGATTACCTGAACACATTGGGCTCCGAAGTGCGCGGCCTGCGCATCGGGCTGCTGCTCGACATCGGCTACGGCACGAAGCCGCAGCCGGCCGTGACGGCCGCCGTCCGGGATGCGGCGAAGCTTCTGGAAGCGGCGGGCGCCAGGGTGGAGCCGGTGAAGCCCTTCCTCACGGAAGCCATGGTGCAGGGCCTCAATACCGTCTTCCAGGCCCGCGCCTGGGCTGATTTCGAACTGATGCCGCCCGAGCGGCAGGCGAAGGTGCTGCCCTTCATTGCCGCGTGGTGCCGGGGGGCAAAAACGCTGAGCGCGGCGGATGCCATGCGCGGGCTGGGACAGGTCTTCGCCATGCGCGAGGCGGCGGTGTTCGCGACCGAGCCCTACGATTTCCTGATTGCGCCCACCTCGCCGATCACCGCCTATGATGCCGAGGAAGCCTGTCCCGGCAACGACATCGCCGCGGCCGTGAACCATCTCTGCTTCACCGCGCCCTTCAACATGTCGGAACAGCCGGCCGCCAGCATCTGCACCGGATACGATGATGACGGCCTGCCCATCGGACTGCAGATCATCGGCCACCGCTTCGACGATATCGGCGTGCTGCGGCTGGCGGCGCGCTACGAGGAAATGCGGCCGGCACTGAAGCCCTGGCCGCAGCCGTAGATCCCTTTCTCTCCGTTGTCATTGATCCGGGCATCCGCGGGTTTTTCCGTTGCCTGAAGACATGGATGGCCGGGACAAGCCGGCCGTGTCAGCAGGGACCGCAGGGCCAGTCTCATCTGGACTTGTATATACAATCCACCTAGACTGCCGGCAGCACAGGAAAACGGCGGGCAGGAAACATGGGCGGGCGCAGTCGGAATGCGGTGGCGTTGCTGGACCGGCCGGAACGGAAATCCGCCGGCCCGGTGCCGCATTACCGCCGCATCAAGGAACATATCGTCCGCCATATCGAAGCCGGCGAATGGCGCGCCGGCGACCAGGTGCCGTCGGAAAGCACCCTGGTGAAACAGCTCAAGGTCAGCCGCATGACGGTGAACCGCGCCCTGCGCGAGCTTACCCATGAGGGCCTGCTGGTCCGCGTGCAGGGCACCGGGACCTTCGTCGCCGAGAGGCGGCCGCTGTTCAATCTCGTCGAGCTGCGCAACATCGCCGAGGAAATCGCCAGCCGCGGCCAGCGCCATTCGGCAAAGGTCGAGCTGCTGCGGTCGGAAAAAGCCAGCGCCGATGTCGCGCGCGAACTCGGCCTGGCACCGGGCGCCACGATCTACCATTCGCTGCTGGTGCATTTCGCCGACGGCATGCCGCTGCAGGTGGAAGACCGCTTCGTCAATCCGGCAACCGCGCCCGGCTATCTGGAAGCCGATTTCACCACGGTGACGCCGAACGAATTCCTGATGCGCGCGGCGCCGGCGACCGAGGTCGAGCATATCGTGGAAGCCGCCATGCCGGATGCGCGTGCCCGCCGCCTGCTGAAAATGGCCGACGGCGAACCCTGCCTGCGCCTGCGGCGCCGCACCTGGTCGGGCAATGTGATCGTCTCGGCCGCCACCCTGCTGCATCCCGGCCACGCCTTCCGTTTCGCCACCCGCTTCTCGCACCGCGCCGACGGTACGTCGAAGCGCCAGTTCCTCTGAGGTCCGTCATGTCCGATCCACGTCGCGACAATTCCCGTGTCATCAAGAGCCCGCATGGTGCCGAGCTCAGCTGCCGCAACTGGCAGATCGAGGCGGCCTACCGCATGCTGCGCAACAACCTCGATCCGGACGTCGCGGAGAAGCCGGAGGAACTGGTCGTCTATGGCGGCATCGGCCGGGCGGCCCGCAACTGGAAATTCTTCGACCAGATCGAAGCCTGCCTGAAGTCCCTCGAACCCGACGAAACCCTGCTGGTGCAGTCGGGCAAGCCGGTCGGCGTCTTCCGCACCCATGAGAACGCGCCTCGGGTCCTGATCGCCAATTCCAACCTCGTGCCGGCCTGGGCGACCTGGGAGAAATTCCACGAGCTCGATAAGCGCGGCCTGATGATGTACGGCCAGATGACGGCCGGCTCCTGGATCTATATCGGCAGCCAGGGCATCGTGCAGGGCACCTACGAAACCTTCGTGGAGATGGGCCGCCAGCATTACGGCGGCAATCTCAAGGGCCGCTGGATTCTCACCGCGGGCCTCGGCGGCATGGGCGGCGCGCAGGCGCTGGCCGCCACGATGGCCGGCGCTTCCATCATCGCCGTCGAATGCCAGCCCTCGCGCATCGAGATGCGCCTGCGCACCCGCTATCTCGACCGACAAGCCAACAGCCTCGACGAGGCGCTGGTCATGCTGGAGGAGGCGAAAAAGGCCGGCAGGGCGATCTCCATCGGCCTGCTCGGCAACGCTGCCGAGATCCTTCCCGAGATGGTGAAGCGCGGCATCCGCCCCGATGCGGTGACCGACCAGACCAGCGCCCATGACCCGCTGAACGGCTATCTGCCCGCCGGCTGGAGCCTCGCCAAATGGGAAGAGACGCGGCAGAGCGATCCTGAAACCGTGATCACGGCAGCCAAGCAGTCCATGGCCGCCCATGTCCGCGCCATGCTGGATTTCAAGGCGATGGGCATTCCGGTCTTCGACTACGGCAACAACATCCGCCAGATGGCCAAGGAAGCCGGCGTCGCAGACGCCTTCGATTTCCCCGGCTTCGTGCCCGCCTATATCCGCCCCCTCTTCTGCCGCGGCGTCGGCCCCTTCCGCTGGGCTGCCCTCTCGGGCGATCCGGAGGACATCTACAAGACCGATGCGAAGGTGAAGGAACTGATCCCCGACGATCCGCACCTGCACACCTGGCTCGACATGGCGCGGGAGCGCATCGCCTTCCAGGGCCTGCCGGCGCGCATCTGCTGGGTCGGACTGGGCCAGCGCCATCGCCTCGGCCTTGCCTTCAACGAGATGGTGGCGAAGGGCGAACTGAAGGCGCCGATCGTGATCGGCCGCGACCATCTCGACTCCGGCTCGGTGGCCAGCCCCAATCGCGAGACCGAGGCCATGAAGGACGGCTCCGACGCGGTCGCCGACTGGCCGCTGCTCAATGCCCTGCTGAACTGCGCCTCCGGCGCCACCTGGGTGTCGATCCACCACGGCGGCGGCGTCGGCATCGGCTATTCGCAGCACGCCGGCATGGTGATCGTCTGCGACGGCAGCGAGGCGGCGGCCAGACGCCTCGAGCGGGTGCTGTGGAACGACCCGGCGAGCGGCGTCATGCGCCACGCCGACGCCGGCTACGAGATCGCCATCGACTGCGCCAAGCAGCACGGGCTGAAACTGCCGATGCTGGAGGGCTGAGCCGGCACTACACCTAAAAGCGTAGAGCTGGGAGGCGCGCGGGTAGGCTAGCCTGCGGGACGCACTGTACCGAGCGCCAGCGGGATCCGTTTGACATCGCCTCCGTCACGCCGGCGTTGTAGGCTGTCGCCTGTTGCAGTAACGCGATCCGAGCTGCGAGGAATACCCCCCGTGTCCGGTAGCGCTCCCGAAAGGCTCGCCCAGTGGGGGGTGGCGGGCCTGCATCGAGTGTCACGTGCCATCCTCTTCGTCGACCGGGTCGAATCCGTTCGGCTGATGGACGCGGACGAGGAGAGCGTGCTGCGGCACTGGCTCGCCTTCGTCAAGTCGGTGAGGACGACGGTCGTGCCCGAGCACGGCGGCCGCGTCGTGAAGACACTGGGGGACGGCCTGTTCGCCGAGTTCCCCGAGCCGGAGTCGGCCGTCGCCGCCGCCTTCGCCATCCAGCGCCTGTGCGACGAAACCAACCGCGCCGAGCCCGACGAGGCGACGATCCTGCTGCGC
>NZ_DATGQG010000102.1:0-18176 GCF_035304305.1 Ferrovibrio sp. | reverse complement strand
CGTAGCGCAGCCCGATGGCGCGCAGCCGCGCCACCGGGGTGGCTGCGCCGGGCATGCTCATTGCGGGACCCGGATCCGCAGATGGTCCGGCCATTCGGCTTCGGGGTCGAGGCGGATATAGGCCATACCCGGCAGGCCGGTCTTGACCATGGTGATATGCTTCTGCAGCAGTTCCGGATCGATCTGCGCCTTGATCCGGAACATCAGTTTCAACCGCTCTTCCGCCGTCTCCACCGTCTTGGGCGTGAATTGCGCCACGTCGGCGACGAAGGAGGCCCGGGCGGGAATGACGTATTGCGGCGCTGCATCGAATACCAGCCGCACTTCCGCCCCCAGCGGAACCCGTCCGGCCGCCTCGGTCGGCAGAAAGAACGTCATGTAGACATCGGCAAGATCAACGATGTTGAGGACGCGTCCACCGGCGGCCAGCACCTCGCCCGGCTGGGCTACGCGATACTGGACCCGGCCATCGCGCGGCGACTTTAGCGTGCTGTCGTCGATTTCCACCTGGATGCGCTGGATAGTCGCCTTCGCCGCCTCGGCTTCGGCCTCGGCTGCGACGATCTGCGAGCGGGCATAGCCGATGGCGGCATCGCTTGCTGCAACCTGGGCCTCGGCAGCGGCAACCGCAGCCTTCGCCCGTTCGAAGGCCGCCCGGTCGTCATCGAGAGTCTGGGCCGGAGCGGTGCCGCGTGCCGCAAGGTTCTCGGTTCTGTTCAGACGTTTTCCGGCGGCATCCAGCTCGGCTTTGCGCTGCGCCACCACGGCGATGGCGGATGTTTTTTCGGCCTCGCGCTGGGTCAGCAGGCTGCGCGCCGTGTCGATGCTGATGATGGCACGCTGCAGGCGGGCCCTGGCTTCGAGCAACTGCGCGTCGAGCGAGGCGGTATCCATGGTGGCCAGCACCTGGCCGGCCCGCACGAACTCGCCCTCTCCGACAAAGATCTCCTTGACCCGTCCGGCCGTCTTGGTGGCGATGTCGATTTCGACGGCTTCGATCCGGCCGTTCCCGCTGGCAAAGCCCGACGGCAATGCCGGCGGCTGGACCGCACGCCACACGAAATAGCAGGCTGCGAGCGCGAGAAGAACGACAATGGCTCCGACGAGCCGCCGCTTCGAGAATTCGCCCATCTGCTAATCCTTCTTCCGGCATTCTGCCCCACCGGCAGTAAAAAGAATATGCCGCGGAGGAATCTCGTCCATGCCGGCCGTCACACTGCGGTGGCTGCATCCGGAAGCGTCCGATGCAGATTCCTGCCGGTGCGGATGGCGTGCCCTGCTGGATTCGAACCAGCGACCTGCCGCTTAGAAGGCGGCTGCTCTATCCAGCTGAGCTAAGGGCACTTACCGGCCGGCCGGCATGCCCGCCGCGAACGGCGCCCTGCCGGCCGAAACTCTAGCGAATTCTCGTGTACGCGAAATTGTCGGCGTAGGACTTGCGGATCGGCCGGGGCTGCTGCGGCTCTTCCACTTCGTAATCGATCCCGTGCTTCTCGGCATAGGCGATCGCCGCTTCCTTGCTGTCGAAGCGGAGATTGATCTGGCCCAGCGTGCTGCGGGTCCCCGTCCAGCCCATCAGCGGCTCGACGAAACGGGTATCGGCGGTATCGTATTCGAGTCGCCATTTCCGCGTCAGCGCCTTGCCCGACTGCATGGCCGTCTTGGCCGGCCGATAAATCCGCGCCTTCATCCGTTCCACCTCTGCACCTGTATTCTGGCTGGCCTTTCTGGTCGGGGTGACTGGATTCGAACCAGCGACTTCTTGCTCCCAAAGCAAGCGCTCTACCAGACTGAGCTACACCCCGCAGCACCGAAAAGGCCAGCGGAACCGAGCGCCTTTTACCACAGCCCGCGCCGGGCGGGCCAGCCCCGGAGCCCGGGCCGCAAGCCTGCCGGACAGAAGCTAACGCTTTGGCGGATTGCCGAAAATCGCGTGCTGAACCCGGTCGCCGGGCCTGATTCCGAGCCGCGACACCGTGCCGCCATTGAGTTCCAGCACCGCCCGCACCGGTCCGGCAGAATTGATGCCGGTCTCGTCCCGGGGAATCGCCCGCTGATGGATGTTCAGGATCGTGCCGTCGGCCTTGATGAACAGCATGTCCAGCGGGATCAGCGTATTCCGCATCCAGAAGGAAGCCATCTGCTCCTGCTTGAAGTCGAACAGCATCCCGGCATCCGGCGCCATGCTGGTGCGGAACATCATGCCCCGCGCGCGGCTCACGTCGTTGTCGGCCAGTTCCACCCGGAAACGCTGAGGGCCCTTCTGGGTCAGGATGACGAGGTCACTCTGCGGCAGCGTAGGCTGTGGCTGCGCGGCAGCCGGCAGCGCGAAGGCAAGCAGCGACAGAAACAGAAGAATACGTTTGAACACTATCCCATCCTTTCCCTGGTCCGGCGCAGCAGTGCCCGGACCTCCTCGCGCACCGGGCCATTCCGCGGCGCGTCGGCCAGGTCCGTCAGCCAGTGCTCCGGCGGATTGCGTCCGACACTGCGGCTCCAGGACAGGCTGCGCAGCAGGCTTTCCGCATCCGGCGGCAGCCGGTCCGGTTTCTCCAGTCCATTCAGCTCGGCCCAGATGCCGGTCCAGCAGCGCGCCACCGACCAGGGATTATATCCGCCGCCGCCCAGCACCAACAGGCGCGGCGCCAGATCGCGCAAATCCGCGACCGCCCGCCACAGGGCCGCATTCGACAGCATCTGCTTGGCCAGCGGATCGTCGGCCAGCGCATCGGCGCCGCATTGCATTACCAGCGCCTCCGGCCGGAAGCTTTCGACGAGCGGACCGACGGCCTCGGCGATCAGGGCGTCCATCTCGTCGTCGCACATGCCGGGCGGCACCGGGTAATTGAACAGGTTGCCCGCCCCCTCTTCCTCCATCCGGCCCGAATGCGGCCAGCGACCGGCCTCGTGGATCGAAACGACCAGCACGCGCGGATCGTCGGCAAAGGCCTCGACTACGCCATCGCCGTGATGCACGTCGAGATCGACATAGGCCACGCGGCTGAGGCCGCCATCCAGCATCGCGAGAATCGCCAGCACCGGATCATTGAAGTAGCAGAAGCCGGAAGCCTGCGCCGGCCGGCCATGATGCGTGCCGCCGCCGGGGCTGTAGACAATGCCGCCCTGCTGCAGCAGATGGGCCGCCGCCATCAGGCTGCCGCCGACGCCGGTCGCGGGCCGCCGGAACATGGTGGCATAAACCGGATTGCCGCCGCGACCCAGATTGTAGCGCTCCGAATCCTCCGGGCTGATGGCGAGCGTGCGCTCGGCCGCCTGCACGGCGGCGACGTAATCCTCGCGATGGAAGCGCAGAAGCTGCTCCGGCGTAGCCGGCCGGCTCTCGCGATATTGCCCCGGCTGCAGCCAGCCAAGCGCCGCGACCAGATCCATGACGGTGGAAACACGCGGAATCGAGAGGGGATGTTTGCCGCCCAGCGTGGAATGCCGGTAGATCTCGTTGCCGATGAAAAGCGGCGCCTGCATGGACCCGAATCTAGCCATCGCCCGCCCCTTAACAAGACGTGGCGGCAGTCTATAATGCCCTCTGCCTCTGAGGGGGAGCCGATGGGCGGCTGAGAGGTCCGGGTTGTCCGGACGACCCCTCGAACCTGATCCGGTTGATACCGGCGTAGGGATCAGCGGCGTGCACACTGGACCTGTCTCCCGGACTCTCCCCCTACCTGCTGCCATCACGCTGCAAAGCAGCGGCTTTGCGTATCAGGGCCGGCCGGTCCTCGCCCCCTTCCGCATCGAGATTGCCGCCGGCGAGATCGTCGCCATCCTGGGCCCCAGCGGCGTCGGCAAGAGTACGCTGCTGCGCGTGATTGCCGGCCTGCTGCCCGGATCTGCCCGGACGCCGGCCGCGTGGATGGCGCAGCAGGACCTGCTGCTGCCCTGGCTGAGCGTCCGCGACAACCTGATGCTCGGCGCCCGCCTGCGCGGCGAAACCCCGGATTTG
This sequence comes from Ferrovibrio sp., assembly GCF_035304305.1. Lineage (GTDB taxonomy): Bacteria > Pseudomonadota > Alphaproteobacteria > Ferrovibrionales > Ferrovibrionaceae > Ferrovibrio. Next base: position 14,218 of record NZ_DATGQG010000102.1, on the reverse strand, counting down.
CAGCGCGCCGACGCACTGCTCGCCCGCACCGGACTCGGCGACTGGGCCAGTGTTCTGCCTGCCGCCCTTTCCGGCGGCATGCGCCAGCGCGTGGCGCTGGCACGAACCCTGATGGAAGACCGTCCGCTGGTGCTGATGGACGAACCCTTTTCGGCGCTCGATCCGGTCACCCGCGAAGCGATGCAGGATCTCGCCTGCGATCTGCTGGCCGACCGCGCCGTGCTGCTGGTGACCCATGATCCGCTGGAAGCCTGCCGCATTGCGCATCGTGTGCTGCTGCTCTCCGGACACCCCGCCGGCCTGACGCCGGTCTGCGCGTTTCCCTCGCCCGCGCCGCGCGACCCGCTGACGCCGGAGCTGCTGCCGCAGCTGCGCCGGCTGCAGAATGCTCTGCGCAATGCCGGAGCGCCGTCATGACACTGCTGCGCCCGCTGGTCACCTTCGCCGGCCTGCTGCTGCTCTGGGAGGCCGCCGTCTACCTCTTTGCCCTGCCACCCTACATCCTGCCGCCGCCGCACCGCGTCGCCGTGGCCTTCCTGGAGTCGGGCAGCCTCCTGCTGGCGCAGGCGGCGGTGACCGTGGCCGAAATGCTGCTCGGTCTTGTCTTCGGCGCGCTGCTCGGCGCCGCGGCGGCCCTGGGCCTGCTGCTCTCGCCGGTGGCGCGCCGCTGGCTGCTGCCGGTTCTGGTCGCCAGCCAGGCCGTCCCGGTCTTCGCGCTCGCCCCCCTGCTGGTGCTGTGGTTCGGCTTCGGCATGGCATCGAAGGTGATCATGGCCATGCTGATCATCTTCTTTCCCGTCGCCGTGACTTTGTTCGACGGTCTGCGCCGCACCGAGCCCGGCTGGCTGGATCTGGCGCAGGTCATGACGGCGAACGATCCGCGGCACCGCTTCCGTATCCTGCGCCATATCCGCCTGATGGCGGCGCTGCCCGCCCTCGCCAGCGGGCTGAAGGTGGCTGCCGCCGTGGCGCCGATCGGCGCGGTGATCGGCGAATGGGTCGGCGCCAGCGCCGGCCTCGGCTTCCTGATGCTGCAGGCCAATGCCCGCGTACAGACCGACCTGATGTTCGCCGCCCTGATCACGCTCGCGCTATGCGCCGTCGCGCTCTACGCCGTCGTCGACCGGCTCACCCGCCGCCTGCTGCCCTGGCAGGCGGACCATTTTGCCTCCCCGTCCTGAAGCAAGGAGAGTCCGATGTTTCGCGTCCTGACCCTTTTCCTCGCCACCCTGCTGCTGGCGCCCGCGGCAAAGGCGCATGACAGGCTGAGCGTGATGCTCGACTGGTTCGTCAATCCCGATCATGCACCGCTGGTGGTGGCCAGGAATGCCGGCGTCTTCGATCGCCACGAATTACTGGTCGACCTGATCGCGCCGGCCGATCCCAACGATCCGCCCAAGCTGGTCGCGGCCGGCAAAGCCGATGTTGCGATCTCGTACCAGCCGCAACTGCATGTGCAGGTGGCGCAGGGCCTTCCCCTGCGCCGGATCGGCACGCTGGTGGCAACGCCGCTGAACAGCCTGGTCGTGCTGCGGGACGGGCCGATCAAGTCGGTTGCCGACCTGAAGGGAAAGAAGATCGGTTATTCGGTCGGCGGATTCGAGGATGCCATCCTGAAATCGATGCTGGAGCAGTATGGCCTGAAGCTCGCCGACGTGACGCTGGTGAATGTCAACTTCGCCCTCTCACCCTCGATCTTTGCCGGCAAGGTCGACGGCACGATCGGGGCCTTCCGCAATTTCGAGCTGAATCAGATGGACATCGCCGGCAAGCCCGGACGGGCCTTCTATCCTGAGGACTACGGCGTGCCGCTGTATGACGAACTGATTCTCGTTGCGCACCAGGACCGCCTGCAGGACAGGCGCCTGTCGCGCCTTCTTGATGCGCTGGAAGAAGCCGTGGCGCTGATCCACAACCAGCCGGACAAGAGCCGCGAATACTTCATCAAGGACAACAAGTCGCTGGACGACGAACTCAACCGCCGGGCCTGGAGGGACACGGTGCCGCGGTTCGCCCATTCGCCGCGCGCGCTGGACGGCCGACGCTACAGCCGCTTCGCCGACTACCTCGCCAGGCAGGGCCTGATCCCGTCCGCCCTCCCGGTCGAACGCTACGCGGTCGAGCTGCGCTGAATACGGAAACGCCGGCGTGGAAACCACGCCGGCGTCTGAAACCGTCCGGGCCGATGGCCCGATTGGCTGATCACTCGGTGCGGATCTCGGCGACCTGCGGGCCCTTCGGACCCTGGCCGACACGGACGCGGACCGACTGGCCGGGCTGCAGTTCCTGGATGCCTTCGCGGCGCAGCACTTCCATATGGACGAAGATGTCCTGCTGGCCGTCGCCACGGGATACGAAGCCATAGCCCTTCACGGCATTGAACCACTTCACCTTGGCCTCGAAGAAATCGCCCTGCGCGACGACGGAGGGGAATTTCGGACCACGGTCGCCGCCGAAGCCACCACCGAATCCGCGATCACCGCCGAAGCGGTCGCCACCAAAGCGCGGCGGACGGGGCGGACGCGGGCCGCCCATGCCGCCGGAAGGCATCGCCGTGCTCGTGTCGACCGACAGCACGCGTACGGCCTGCATGCCTTTCGGTCGCCTGGCGACCTCGAGCAGCAGGGTCGCCCCTTCATCAATGCTTTCATACCCTGCCTGGCGCAGGCAGGAGAGGTGCAGAAACACGTCACCGGAATTGTCGTCGGGACTGACGAAACCAAAACCTTTGACTGCGTTGAACCACTTGACCTTGCCTGAGATCTTGACGATCTCGGCGTCGCCGAAGCCCCCTTGATCCACTTTTTAATCCTTCGATAGCCGCACTACGCCCGTCAGCGTAGCACCATTTCGAAACACTGCCAAAACGATTTCTGAGGGGTTGTCCGAAGGTTAGCCGGTTATGTGCAGGTCAGATGGTCGGTCCCTGCACCCGCCTTTTGGGACGCCAGCGGGTCACCGATCGTCCGTCTGCGGTGAACCGAACCTCCTGGCTGTCGGGCGGCGCCGCCCGCAGATGGCCGGCGGCCTCGGCCACCGAAGCGGTGCGGGTGCCGGGTGACTTGACCGGCTGTCCGCGCATGGCGCGCACCAGGGCATGGGAGCCGCCGGAATGCTTCGCGATCTTGGCGCGCACCTCTTCCTCGAAGGGCGGCAGTTCGGTCGCCCGGCGGCTGGCATCTCCGCCCGGCTTTGCCGTGGCCTTGGCGGCCCGGTGATGCTCGACCTGGATCTCGCTGCCCGGACCATTCTCCTGCGCCTTCTTCCAGGCCGGGTCGCCGACTACGAGCTTATGCAACGCAATCGCAGGCAGGGCACCGAAACGCTTCCAGAAGCCGTCCAGGAACGCCTCCACGGTTTCGCTGAAACTCGGCGTCCAGGGATTCTCGATGCCGGCCTGGAACACGAGATCCAGAGTCGGTTCGATCGGACCTTCCTCGCCGACCAGGAAGGTGGCGGGCATCAGCTTGGCGCCGTCGCGGGCGATGGCGTAATGCGCCTGCGCGAGATAGAGCAGCCAGCGCAGCTTCGGCAGCGACATGGCGATGCGCTCGCCGGCCGCCCGCTCGAGCAGCCAGAAACTGACATCAAGACCGGATCGTGCTGCGGGGACCATGATTTACCCCCTTCACCTGCGCGCAGAGCTGAAACTGGTTATCGGCAGGCTAGATGGTTAAGCTTAACGGGCGGTGAATCACACTCTGGCCCAGTCTTCGGAGATTAGTCCATGGATCTGAATGGCGAACAGCTCATTCCTGCCCCCCGCGCCAAGGTCTGGGCGGCCCTGAACGACCCCGAAATCCTGCGCCAGTGCATCGCCGGATGCGAAAGCGTCACCAAGCTTTCCGACACCGATTTCGAAGCCCTGGTGCAGGTCAAGGTCGGCCCGGTTAAGGCCAAGTTCAAAGGCAAGGTGACGCTGACCGACCTCGACCCGCCGAACAGCTGCACCATCGTCGGCGAGGCCCAGGGCGGCGTGGCGGCCGGTTTCGGCAAGGGCAATGCCCGGGTGGAACTCACCGATGCCGACCAGGGCGCCACCCGGCTGACCTATGCGGCCAAGGCCCAGATCGGCGGCAAGCTGGCCCAGATCGGCGCCCGCCTGGTGGACGGGGTCGCCGCCAAGATGGCCGAGGACTTCTTCACGAAATTCAATCAGATCGTCGCCGAACCCGACGCCGGGGCAGCTCCGCAGGAGGCTGTCGAGGAACCGGTCGCGGCAACGGCCGCGGTCGGCGCCCTGCCGGACACGACGGCCACTGCGGCGCAAGCGGCACCGCCGCCAGCGCCTACTCCGGTAACCGGCGGGATACCGAGCTGGGCATGGATCATCGGCCTGATCGTGATCGTCGGCGCCGTTACCCTTCTCGTTCTCCGCAGCTGATCGTCCGCATCCCGGACTTTTCGTTTTTGCAACTTGACGGCCTTCGCCGGTTGCGCCCACAGTCTTGTCAGATTTCCGCGCACGCTATGTTCTGCTACGCGCCAAAGGGAGGAAACACATGACCGTATCCGTGACGATGACCGTCAACGGCCAATCCGTTACGCGCGATGTCGAACCCCGCACCCTGCTCGTCCAGTTCATTCGCGACCATCTCGGCCTGACCGGCACCCATGTGGGCTGCGACACCAGCCAGTGCGGCGCCTGCGTCGTGCATGTGGACGGCCGCAGCGTGAAATCCTGCACCATGCTGGCCGTGCAGGCACAGGGCGCCTCGGTCACGACGATCGAAGGCCTGGCCACGGATGGCAAGCTCCATCCCATGCAGGAGGCCTTTCGCGAGAATCATGCGCTGCAATGCGGCTTCTGCACGCCGGGCATGATCATGAGCGCGGTAGACCTCGTGAAGCGCAATCCGAACCCGAGCGAAGAAACCGTTCGCCACGAACTGGAAGGCAACATCTGCCGTTGCACCGGCTACCACAACATCGTCAAGGCCGTGATGGCCGGCGCGCAAGCGATGCGGGGGTGAGACATGAGCAATCAGGATATCGGCCAGGGCATCGGACAGCCGGTTCGCCGCAAGGAAGATTTCCGCTTCATCACCGGTCAGGGCCACTACACGGATGACATAAACCGCCCCGGCCAGCTCTATGCGACCTTCCTGCGCTCGCCGCACGCATTCGCCAAAATCAAATCCATCAACAGCGACGCCGCGCGGAAAATGCCCGGCGTCGTTGCCGTCTATACCGGTCAGGACGTGGCCGCCGACAAGGTCGGCGGGCTGATCTGCGGCTGGGTCGTCAAGGACAAGAAGGGCGAGCCCCACAAGGCGCCGCGCCATGACATCATCGCGGTCGAGTATGTCCGTCATGTCGGCGACCAGGTTGCGGTCGTGATCGCCGAAAGCCTCGCGCAGGCGCGCGACGCGGTCGAGGCGATCGAGGTCGACTACGACGTGCTGCAGCCAGTGGTCGACATGCGCGAGGCGCTGAAGCCCGGCGCGCCGCAGGTCCATCCCGACGTTCCCGGCAACCTCTGCTACGACTGGGAATTCGGCGACAAGGCCGCCACGGAGCAGGCCTTCGCCAATGCGGCCCATGTCACGAAGCTGGAACTGGTCAACAACCGTCTGTCGCCCAACCCGATGGAGCCGCGCAGCGCCATCGGCGAATACGACCCGGGCACCGACACGACCACCGTCTACACCACGTCACAGAACCCGCATGTGCTGCGGCTGATTCTCTGCGCCTTCGTCTTCGGCCTGCCCGAGCACAAGGTGCGCGTGGTGGCGCCCGATGTCGGTGGCGGTTTCGGCTCCAAGATCTTCAACTATGCCGAGGAGACGGTCTGCGTCTGGGCGGCCCGCAAGCTCAAGCGGCCGGTGAAGTGGACCTCCGACCGCACCGAAGCCTTCCTCACCGACGCCCATGGCCGCGACCACATCACCCATGCCGAACTGGCCATGGACAGGGACGGCAAGTTCCTCGGCCTGCGGGTTTCGACCAACGCCAACATGGGCGCCTATCTGTCCACTTTTGCCTCGGCGGTGCCGACCTATCTCTACGCGCTGCTGCTCGCCGGCCAGTACACCACGCCGGCGATCTATGCCGAGGTGAAGGCAGTCTTCACCAACACGACGCCGGTGGACGCCTATCGCGGCGCCGGCCGGCCGGAAGCGACCTACGTGGTCGAACGACTGGTGGAAGCCGCGGCACGGGAGCTGAACATGGATCCGGCCGAACTGCGCCGGAAAAACTTCGTGCCGCCTGATGCCTTCCCGTATCAGACGCCGGTCGCCTGCGTGTACGATTCCGGCCAGTATGCCAAGGCGCTGGACGAAGCGCTGAAGATGGCGGATTACGCCGGCTTCAAGACCCGCAAGGCGGAAGCCGCCCGCAAGGGCAAGCTGCGCGGCATCGGCATCTGCGCCTATATCGAGGCCTGCGGCATCGCGCCGTCAGCCGTGGTCGGCTCGCTCGGCGCCGGCGTCGGCCTCTGGGAGTCGGGCCAGATCCGCTTCAACGCGACCGGCAGCGTGTTCGTCTATACCGGCGCCCACAGCCACGGCCAGGGTCACGAGACGACCTTCGCCCAGCTCGTTTCCGACAAGCTCGGCGTGCCGATCGAGAATATCGAAGTCGTCCACGGCGACACGGCGCTCGTGCCGATGGGCATGGGCACCTATGGCTCGCGCTCGCTCGCGGTCGGGGGATCGGCGCTGTCCCGCGCGGCCGACAAGATCATCGAGAAGGGCAAGAAGATCGCCGCCCATCTGATGGAAGCCTCGGTCGACGATGTCGTCTTCGACAAGGGCACCTTCTCCGTGAAAGGCACCGACAAGCAGGTGCCGATCGCGCAGGTCGCCTTCACGGCCTATGTGCCGCACAACTACCCGGCCGACCTCGAACCGGGCCTGGAGGCCAGCGCCTTCTACGATCCGGCCAACTTCACCTTCCCTGCCGGCGTGCATGTGGCGGAGGTGGAGATCGACGCTGATACCGGCGTCACCCGCGTCGTAAACTGGGTGGCGGTCGACGACTTCGGCAAGGTGATCAACCCGATGATCGTCGAAGGTCAGGTGCATGGCGGCATCGCCCAGGGCATCGGGCAGGCGCTGCTCGAAGGCGTGGTCTACGACAAGGAAAGCGGCCAGCTGCTCACGGCATCCTATAACGACTACTGCATGCCGCGGGCCGATGACCTGCCCTCCTACAAGGTCGGGATGATCGAGACCCCCTGCCCGCACAATCCGCTCGGCGTGAAGGGCTGTGGCGAGGCCGGCGCGATTGCCGCTCCGGCTGCGCTGATGAATGCCATCACCGATGCGCTCGGCACCGAGGACATCGACATGCCGGCGACGCCGCAGAAGGTCTGGCAGATAATCCAGCGCCAGAACCTCGCCGCCGCCGCAGAATAGTAAGGACGGAGACGCCCCACATGTACGCATTCAACTATCACAAGCCCGCCTCGCTGGACGAAGCCGCGAAGCTGCTGAGCGGCGCCAGCGACGGCAAGTTCATCGCCGGTGGCCAGACCCTGCTGCCGACCCTGAAGCTGCGCCTCGCCTCGCCGTCGGACGTGATCGACCTCGGCGGTATCAAGGAGCTGAACGGCATCACCGTCTCGGGCAATACGGTGACGATCGGCGCGACGACGAAGCATGCCGCCGTCGCCTCTTCGGCCGAGGTACAGAAGAGCATCCCGGTGCTCTCCTATCTCGCCGGCCTGATCGGCGATCCGCAGGTGCGCAATATGGGCACCATAGGCGGCTCGGTGGCCAACAACGACCCGGCGGCCGACTATCCGGCGGCGGTGCTCGGGCTTGGCGCCACGGTCCATACGAACAGGCGGGCGATCACCGCCGACGACTTCTTCAAGGGCATGTTCGAAACCGCCCTGGAGGACGGCGAGATCATCACCAGGATCGAGTTCCCGGTGCCGAAGCGCGCGGGCTACGAGAAGTTTCGCAACCCGGCCTCGCGCTATGCCATGGTCGGCGTCATGGTCGCGGAAACCGCCGGCGGCATCCGAGTCGCGGTCACCGGGGCGGCGCCCTGCGTGTTCCGCCACAAGGAGATGGAGGCCGCGCTGTCGAAATCCTTCAGCGCGGATGCCCTGAACGGCATCAGGACCGACCCCGGCATGATGAACAGCGACATCCATGCCTCGGCCGAATACCGCGCCCATCTGGTCGGCGTAATGGCCAAGCGCGCGGTGCAGAAGGCGCTGGGCTGATCACCGGCTAGTCGGCCGGTGGCAGACTCTGCAGGAATGCGAAGAGTGCCGCGATCTCGTCGTCGCTGAGCTCCTTCAGGGAGTCGAACGGCATCACCTTGATGTCCGATCCGTCCGGGCGCCTGCCGGTCCGCAGCATGCCGGCAAAGTCCTCGGCCGAAGCGTAGCTGCGCATCGGCCCGCCCGGCCGCAGATCGGCTGCCGGCGGCCAGTCCGGCGGCGCTCCGGCGATCGGCCCGCCGCGGAACCCCTCACCGTGGCAGCCGAGGCACATATTCGCGGCGTAGGCGCCCTTGCCGAGCACATCGTCCGGCGCGGGCGGCTGCGCCGGGGGCAGGCTGTGGTCGATCTTCTCGGCCGCGTCGCGCACTACGCCGAGGGCATAGGCCAGTTGTACCGGCAGCGGCAGTTCGACACGGCGCCCGTCACCCTCACGGGCGGGCAGGCCCCGGATATAGGCAACCATGGCGCCAAGATCGGCATCGGTCATCCGGTTGTAATCCTCGCTCGGCATGACGATCAGCGGACGTCCGTTCGGGGTGACGCCGTGACGGATCGCCTTCACCCAGTCGACGGCCCGGTAGCCGAGCACGGGACTGCCCTGTCCCATGGTGATGTTCGGGCCGCGCACCACCAGTCCGCCGGAATCCTCGATGAAGGTGTGGCCGGCGCCGTCGCGGCCGTGACAGTCCGTACAGCCGCGCGTCTCGAACAGGTATTTGCCGCGTTCCATTGCGGCCGGATCGTCGGGAATGGCGATCGCGGACGGCGCCACTGCGATCACCCGGTTCCGCTTGTGCTCGCTGCCGAAATAGGCAAAGGCCGCTGCCGCGCCGGCGCAGACGAGGAGAATCCCCGCGACAATGCCCGCAATTCTGAGAGCCCTGCGCATCGCTCAGGCCGCCCGCTTGAACCGGTCAGCGATCAGGTCGAGAGCGCCGCGCAGCTTCATCCGAGCGCTCGGCGCATGCCCCCAGTCGCTGGTCCGCGTCTTGATGTCGGGGACATGCGTCGCCGGATCGATTTCGCCGCTGCCGGCCCCGATCTCGAAATCAAAGCCCGACGGCGTCGGCGCGTAGAACGAGACGGTGCCGTCCGGATCCGGATGCTGGCCCAGATCGAGGCTGAGCGGAATGCCGGCCGCCCTGGTCCGCTCCAGCGCCCTGCCGACATCGCGCAGTTCCCCCGCCTGCAGCATGAAATGCAGCAGCCGTTTGCGGCTGGGAACGGCGATCAGGGCGAGCGAGTGATGGCGCCGGTTGCAGTGCAGGAACGCGCCGTCGACCTTGACCGGGCCGATCTTCGTATCGATGCGCTCCGTAAGCGCCAGACCGACCACCTCCATATAGAAGCGCTCCATCTCGGCCTGCCTGCGGCCACAGCCGAGAACGGCATGGCCAAGCCCCAGATCGTCGCGCGCGACGAAGCCGCCCGGCATGAGGTCGGACCGGAAAGGCGCATCGGCCCGCGGCAGGCCGATCACGGCTTCGTTGATCAGGCCGAGCGGATCGGCAAAGCGGATGCCAGCCGTCACGCTCCGGGCAGAGCATTCGACTGCGCTGAACTCCGTGACGGGAACGCCATGACGCATCAGCCGCCCGGCCAGACGGGCGATCTCGTCCTCCTCGAGCACCCAGCCCAGAACCGCGAGATCATCCGTCCTGCCTCTGCGCAGCAGCAGTCGGTAGGCGGCATCATCGAGCCGGACGCCCAGGGCCTCGCCGCCGCCGCTGCCCGGCATCCCGCCCAGAACCGAGGTTGCGAACCGTGCCCAGGCTTCAACGTCACGGACGTCGAAGACCAGATATCCGAGCTGCATGGCTTTTCCTTCCTGCGGCGAGCCGCTAAGTATATATGAGACGATTCTCAGTTTTGAGAGTTGCCTCATTTATGAGGATTCTCTCAGTCTGTCAATGGAAGAAAATTGTGACCGGAAGAACCATTTCGAAACGCGAGCGGACCCGCCATCAGCTCCTGAGCGCCGCAGCCAAGGTCTTTGCCGAAAAGGGCGTCGAGGCCGGTTCGATCCAGGAGATCACCGCGGTCGCCGGGGTCGCGAACGGCACCTTCTACAACTACTTCCAGACCAAGGAAGCGATCCTGGAAGCGGCCGCCATCCATTTCGGCGTCACCTTCTGCGAGCGCATCAAGGCCAGCTATGCCCATATCGAGGACGGCGCCGAGCGGATGGCGATCGGCGGCCGGCAGTACATGACTCTGGCGCTCGAACAGCCGCAGCTGGCGCGCTTCATGCTCTCCGTCGCCCTGTCATCGCGGATCTGGGACGAGCAGGTCCGCCCCTACATCCAGGCCGACCTGATGCTGGGCATCCGGCAGAAGCGGTTCCGGGTCGCCAGCAGGGAGGCGGCGATGAACCTGATCATGGGCACCAACCTTGCCGCGGTCCGCAGCCTGACCAGCGGCGAGGCCGGCCGTGCTCACATCACGGCCGTGGCGGCCAGCATCCTGCGCGGACTGGGCATGGAGCCGACGGAGGCCGACGAAGTCGCGCGCCGTCCCCTGCCGCCTCTTCCGCCCGCCTAACCGCCGAGGACGATCGGCTGACCATGCGGCGTGGCGCGCGCCGCGCGGTCCCAGGCGTCCGCCGTTTCACGCAAAGCCATCACGCTGGCGGCGCCTTTCGCGACCACCAGCTTTTCCAGTGCCGCCAGCCAGTGGCGGTAATAGGTTTCGCCGGTATCTGGATCGCCGGCAGCCTGCGCCGCCTTGATCTCTGCGCTCAGCGCCTCGGCCCATTCCGGCCAGGTGAACAGGCCCTTCTGGTGCAGGGCCACCGCCATGGCGAAGGCCTGCGCCTCCCAGGGTGCGCGGAAGACCGGGCCTTCCGCGTCGCAGGGCAGATCGGGCAGCCGCGACAGGTCGCTCATGCCGCCGGCTCCAGATAGCTTTCCCAGGCATCCACCGAGACCCAGAGCGTCGGGTCGGTGCTCTCGCCCCACAGCTCCGTCCCCTTGAAGCGCACGGTGTAGAGCCATTGCGGCTGCTCGCCCTGCCCGGCGGCATGGGCATCGGCGAAGACATGGGCGCCATGCACCAGCTCGACGGTGCCGACATGGCCGCGGACATAGCGCGGCAGGCGCGTATGGCCGGTGGGATGCATGTTCTTCGCCCGCACGCGATCGCCGATGCCGAACCGCGCCGGCGCCGGGGCCTCGCGCTGGGTCGGACTGCCCTTGGCAAGCACGGCCGGCACGTCTCCGGCCTTCAGGATACGGGGCAGCGGCTTGGGCGGATGCAGCATCCGGCCGGCCTCGATCTCGTCGGCCGACACCAGACCGCGCTCGGCCATCAGCTTCTCCAGCCCGGCCAGCCAGATCTCGTAGTAGCTCTTCGCCAGATACTGCGGCGGCGGCAGGCTTTCGCGGGCCGAGCGGGACATGTCGATGTTCCACTGCCCCGTCGCGCCCATGGCGAGCGTGATTGCCAGCGCGCGGCTCTCCCATGGAGCGTGGAATTTCGGCCCGTCCTCGGGTTCGGGCTTCACCGGCCCGAAGCCCATCATGCCGCCCATGTCCGCTGCGCCGTTCATGCCGCGACCTCCGCCGGCTGCTTCGGCAGGCCGGTGCCGATCATGCTGTCGCGCGTCACCAGTGTCGCCAGCTTCTCCTCGCTCCAGCCTTCCGTGCCGGCCGGCCGCTCGGGCAGCACGAGATAGCGGATCTCGGCAGTGGAATCCCAGACCTTGATCTGCTTCTCCGGCGGCAGCGTGACGCCGAAATCCTTCAGCACGCCGCGCGGGTCCATTACCGCGCGCGAACGATAGGGCGCGGACTTGTACCAGACCGGCGGCAGACCCAGCACCGGCCACGGATAGCAGGAGCAGAGCGTGCAGACGACCATGTTGTGGGTTTCGGGCGTATTGGCCACCGCGACCATGTGTTCGCCCTGCCGCCCGGTATAGCCCAGCGAGGCGATGGCCGCCGTGGCGTCCTTGAGCAGCCAGTCGCGGTAGGCCGGATCGCTCCAGGCCTTCGCCACAACGCGAGCGCCGTTATGCGGGCCGACCCTGGTTTCGTAGGTTTCGATCAGCACGTCCAGTGCGGCGGGATCGACATAGCCCTTCTGCACCAGCACTGTCTCCAGCGCCCGCACGCGCAGCTCGACATCGCTGAGCACGGTGCCATGCTCGTGATCATGGTCATGGTGATGGGAATGATCGTGCGTCATCGCTGCGGCCCGGGGCTGTTTGGAAAAGTATAGGAAAGCCCGCTTCGGATAGGAAGCCCATGTGCGCGACTCATGCGGCAACCGGCAGCCTGATGCGGGCGCGCAGGCCCGGCCGGTTGTCCTCCAGTTCCAGGACGCCGCCATGCAGGCGCGCCACCGCCTCCACCAGATTGAGCCCGAGGCCTGCGCCCCCCGTGCCGCGGGCCGCGTCGCCGCGATAGAAGCGCTGCGTCACGCGGGCGCGCTCTTCCGCGGCGATACCCGGCCCGTTGTCGGCCACCTCGAGCTGCTGCCAGCCGTCGCCGGCCGGGCCGACCGCCAGCGCGATCCGGCCGCCGCGCGGCGTGTATTTCACCGCATTGTCGATCAGGTTGCCGAGTGCCTGGGCGATCAGCTGCGGATCGCCCAGCACGCGCCGGCCGGAGGTGGCATCAAGGGTGAGCACAATGTCCTTCGCCTCGGCCGCCGGCGCGTAGAGCTCCACCGCGTCGGCGGCAAGAGTCGGCAGGTCGACGAGAACGAAGCCGGCGCGGCGCAGGCCGGAATCGATCTCGGCCAGCCGCAGCAGCGCGTTGAAGATGCCGATCAGCCGGTCGATGTCGGCCAGCGCCTCGCCGATCTCGGCCTGGGCATGCTCCGGCTCCGGCCGGGTGCGCAGCAGCGCCTCGAGCCGGTTGCGCAGCTCCGCCAGCGGCGTGCGGAGGTCATGGGCCACGGCATTGGAGACGTTGCGCACGCCCTCGATCAGCTGCTGGATCTGGTCCAGCATGCGGTTGATCGTCTGGGCCAGCTGGTCGAACTCGTCATCGGCATCGCGCAAAGCCACGCGCTGCCCCAGATCGCCCTGCACGATGGCGGTCGTGGTGCGGTTGATGGTCTCGACCCGGCGCAGCACCGTGCGGCGGATCATGAAGCCGCCGATCATGGCGAAAGCGATCGCCACGAGGGTGGCGATGACGAAGCCGCGCAGGAACAGGCCGCGCATCGCCACGCGCTCCTGCACGTCGCGGCCGACCAGAAGATGGAAATTGCCGCGCAGAGTCACGTGCAGCAGCCGCGTGGCATGCAGCCGGTCCTGATAGACCATGTCGACCTCATGCCAGCCGGGCACACGGCCGATCTGCGCCGGCCAGGCGTCGACATTGCCGGCCAGCGGCCGCAGGGCCGGGTCGGTGAGCAGGTAGATGGCGCGCCTGTCGGCATCGGCCAGCACGCGCTCGTTGACGGTCTGGATCGCGCCGGGCAGGCCGAAATCCTGCAGCCGGTCGCCGATGGCGCGGATATCGGCGGCGATCACCGCATCGGTCTCGCGGTCGAGATAGCCGGTGGTGTTCCACCACAGCAGCCCGATCAGCAGCATCGACGAGACGAGGAACAGCGCGGCATAGCCGAGCGCCAGCCGCATCGAGGTGGAGCGCAGCAGCTTACGCATCGACCGACAGCCGGTAGCCGGCGCCGCGTACCGTGTGCAGTAGCGGCGTTTCGAAGCCGGAATCGATCTTCTGGCGCAGGTTGCTGATATGCACGTCGATCACATTGGTCTGGGGGTCGAAATGGTAATCCCAGACATTCTCCAGCAGCATGGTGCGGGTCACCACCTGCCCGGCATGGCGCATGAGGAATTCCAGCAGCTTGAACTCGCGCGGCTTGAGCGTGATCGGCTGCCCCGCCCGCGTCACCCGGCGCGCCAGCAGGTCCATGACGAGATCACCGACCTGCAGGCTGGTCTGCGCCTTGGGCGCTTCCTGCCGCCGCACCAGGGCCAGCAGCCGCGCCTCCAGTTCGCCGAAGGCGAAGGGCTTGGTCAGGTAATCATCGCCGCCGGCCTTGAGGCCGCGAATGCGCTCGTCC
>NZ_DATGQG010000101.1:0-4062 GCF_035304305.1 Ferrovibrio sp. | reverse complement strand
GCGGATCATCAGGAAATTGCCGGTGGCGCCGCCATTGCGCGGGATCAGCGCCAGGTCCTGCGGATCCTGCGAAGGGAAGGTGAGTTCGTAACGACGCTCGCCATTGGCCAGGCCCACCGCCACCAGCGGCGGCAGCCGACCGTCGGCATGCGCGGCCTGCAGCGCCTCGGCGATCCAGGGGAAATCCTCTTCCCGGCCGCCGTCGAGGATCAGCAGCAGCGGCGTGTCGTTGCCGGGCGCCAGTGAAGGCTCGCCCAGCACCAGCACGTTGATCTCGCGGCCGATGGTTTCGGAGAGGGCGGCGTCGTAGGCCGGGTGGCTGGAAGCTGCTTCGTCGGCTCCGGTTGCCGGGCCGGTGGCCATTGCCGCGGCTGCCGGTTCCGGTGAGGCGGCGGCGAGCAGGGTGGCAAGGAGCAGGGGCAGCAACTTCATCGGGATTTACCTCGTTCGCTCGGATGCCTGCAGTGGCAGTCGTTGTTCGACACCGGGACGGGTCATGTTCTCTACTCGCAGGCGATGCCATCGTTGTCGCGGTCAAGGTGCGGGGCATAGCCGGGATCGCCGCGGCGCAACGGCGCCGCTCCGGCGGCCCGCGCCTCGCTGCAGTTCCGGTAGTAGACCTTGCCGGTGCCGCCGGCGTCCGTGGATCCCGCCAGGGATTGCCGCGGGGGCGGGGCTTCCTGGCGCGCCGCAGGTGCGCGGTGGCAATGGTAGTCGCCGTCCCTGCTAACGCGGCTGCGCCGGTGAAGCGGCCAAATAGCCAGGGGGCGCCGGTGCCGGCGTTGCGCCTGCCCACCCCGCGGCGAGGACCTTCAGTCGGCGGGCTTCCGGTCCTTCATTCCCTCGATGCCGGAAACGCGGGCGCAATGGGCGCAGCAGAAGAAGCGGCCGCCCGACTCCATGCCATGCCCCAGGATCCGGCAGCCACAGTGCTCGCAACGTGGCGCAAGGGCGCTGATCGCGCACTCGAAGGAATCGAAGGTGCCGGAGACACCCTTCCATTCGATGGTCATCGTCTTGTCATAGGAATTGCCGCAGACGTCGCAGGTTTTCATGGCTGCTCCTTGTTCAGCTGCCGGTGTCGGTGTGCCTGGCCTCGAGGGGCTTGGATTGGGTGGAGTCCTTCTCCCGCAGGTAGATGGACAGGACGCACAGCGTCACCACGGAGAGAAACTCGCTCTGCCAGTTCTGCATGGATTCGAACCACAGCGCGGAGCTGGCCAGGTGGTCGACCCAGGCAGGCGGCGGCTGGCCATGAGAAAGCGCCTCATCCACTGCCTGCGCCCAGCTGTAGCGCAGATGTGCCAAGAAGCTGCCCAGGAACAGCAGGCCCAGGGCGATCGACAACGAATGTGCGTACAGCGCCTTCCACAGACCGCCCTTGCGGACCGGCCAGGGCTGTTCGGCCAGCGGTGGAGGTTTCGGCGGCTTCTCGTCGGCGAGATCCAGCGGCCGCGATTCCGCCGAGCCACGCTGCCGCAACCAGACCGTAAGCAGGACGAAACTGCCCATCTGCAGGAACTCGCTCTCCCAGTTCTCGAACAGGCTGGAAAGGCGTCGTCCTGCCCGCGCTCGCCTTCGTCATCACGGCCGCGGCCCTGCTGCTGCTCGCGGCGCTGCTGCTGGCCCTGCTTGTTCTTCTGGTCCTGGTCGCGGTCCTGGGCGTCCTTGCGGTCCTTCTGGTTCTGATCTCGGTTCTGCTGCGTCATGACGGTGTCTCCGGGGTACGCCGGCGGAATGCCGGCCCCGGAAGTTGCTGCAAACGCCATGCCGGCGGGGGAAAGCTTTCCAGACAGTGGAGATGTTGCCTGTGTCCCTCTTGACCGGGATGACGCCGTGGCCGTTGCTTCACTCCGCCTGGGCGAGCTCCGCCAGATGCCGCCGGGCGACGTACACCGGATCGTCACCGCCCGGGAGGTCAGGCTTCACGCCGCTGCCTTCCCAGTTGCCGCCGGTATGGCGGTTGACCGGGCGAGTATCCGGGATGGAGATCTGGAAACCGTGGCCCACCGGCACCGGCTCGCCGATCAGGTTGGCGGCGCCGGCGCTGCGGCTGCCGATCACCACGGCGCGGCCCTCGGCCTGCAGCGCGTAGGCGATGAACTCGGAAGCCGAGGCAGAACGGCGGTCCAGCAGCACTGCCACCGGGCGCTCGTAGCGCGGCAGCGCCGCCTCCGGCAGCGGGTCGGCTCGCCGTTCGGTGCGGGATTCGAAGTCCTGCACGCTCTTCACGCCGGGACCCAGCAGGCTGGCGACGATCTGCGCCGGCGTGTGGCCGTCGCCGCCGCCGTTCTGGCGCAGGTCGAGGATCAGACCGTCGGTATCGGCCAGCAACGCCCAGGCATGTTGCAGCTTCCCGCCGACGATGTCCCAGGGATAGAAGGTGCTCAGGCGCAGGTAGCCGATGTTGCCCTCGAACACCCGCACCTCGCGGATGCCGGCATTGCTGCTGCCGGCGCCGGCGCGCCACTGCATCAGCCAGTCGTCGCCGATGTGGCCGGCATCGACGCGCTCGAAGTGGAAGTGGCCGTCATAGGCGTCGAGGTCGCGATTGACGCGCGCGACGAAGGCCTCGGCATCGTCGCAGGCACCGGCGTAACGGCCCTCGCGGGCCCAGGACTGCACGGCCGTGGCAATCTCCGCCGCCAGCGCCTCGTCGACATAGGTATCGGCGACGCGGATGGAAACCTGCTCCAGGACGGCGGCGTGCATCGGGCAGGCGGCCAGCTGGGCGGCCAGGGCGAGGGTGGCGAACATGATCGGGGCCTCCGTCCGGCGCCGGCACGGGAATCGCCGGCAACGGGCGCAGCTTAGCGCCGCAGCGGCCACTGGAGCACGCGATCAATGTGAATTGATACCGGATGCAAATCGTCCACACCCTTGCCGTGCCGCCAGCCTGTCGGCTTCCTGCATGTGTGGACGACGATCCTGGCCGTGACGGGTGGCGGGAATCCTCGAACACATCCTCCGAGTCAATCTGCAATCGTGAGGAGCATCGCTTTCCAGGAACGAGTGGGCCTTGGCGCCGCAGGCTCCTCACATGTCGATGACGGGGTACAGGATTTCGCCGTGGTCATTCTCCGGATGCAACAGCATCAGTTCGACAATCTTTGGTACGAGGTTGCCAAGGATGGCAGCGCCGTCGCAGACCTGCTGCCTGTTGACGGAGCTGTTCCAGGTGGCGCCACCGTGGATCAGCTGGTTACGGAGGACATAAAGGCGGTCGAACACGATGGAAAGAACCTTGGCCGTGTTCCTTTCAACCAGTGCATGCATGGCCGCCCTTCTTGCAGCCTCAAAGCCAGGACGCCAGCCCTTCTCTCCTTCTCCTCGCTGCAACGATGTCCAGAACGGTTGATATACGTGCCTGTTCTCGATGAGGGTTCGTACCGGGCCGCTGAAGGTCTCAAAGAGTGCGGAATGAATCTGTCCGCCGTGGTCGACGGAAACCAGACGAGAGAAGAACTCCCTCAGGCGGTCACGTTCCGTTTCGTCCTGGCCAATCTCGCGGGCATATGCGGCGTTGAGGGCGATCCACAGGAAAATGAACCTTGCGTCCAGGTCTTTCACCTCAGCTTCGGCTCGGCGCAGCCAGCTCAGTGATCGGTGAATCCGGACCCTCCACGATTCTTTCGTGGCATCCCGGGGGATGGCATTGAGCCGTTCGCGCAGTTCCAGGGCGGTGGCCATGGACGAAAGGTAGCAAGGGTTCGCACGGCATGTTGACCCATGCCCGTGTGGGCATGGCTGCCCGAAAACGAAAAACCCGCCAATCGGCGGGCTCGGAATGGTGGCTATGGGTGGAGCAGGACCATAGCCACCACGGCATGCGTCAGCGCCTTTCAGATCAAGGTCTTAGGCCCGCTGCGGCGTAGGGACTGTAGCACTCTATGTAGCACATGCTGTAGCGCATGGCGGGGCTGACCTGCCCCCCATTTTCCGGTCCAGGCTGACTTAAGTAGAGTCCGTCCCCAAGAGGAAGACGGACATGAAGAAGCGATACACGGACGAGCAGATCATTGGCTTCCTGAAGCAGGCGGCCGCGGGCACCCCGGTCAAGGA
>NZ_DATGQG010000100.1:0-2348 GCF_035304305.1 Ferrovibrio sp. | reverse complement strand
GATTCGATCCAGCCAACGCCTGCGGTTCTGTCGGCCCGCAACATCCGCGTCGTCTCCATCGCCGACCTGATAGGCGAGGCGATCTCGCGCACGGCTTCCGAGGAATCGGTCTCGAGCCTTTTCGACTGACGCGGAAACGTCCCGCAGCGCGTCAGAGCGCGCCGATCATCAAGCCGCCGGTCGCGCCGGTCAGCACCACGATCCACGACGGCGCCCGCCAGGCCGCCAGCATGACGAAACAGGTCAGCGCCAAGGCGAATTCGCCCGGCCCGACCACCGCACTGGTGAACACCGGATCGTAGAGGGCCGCCCCCAGGATGCCGACCACGGCGGCATTGGCTCCACGCATCAGCGCCCTGAAGCCCGGCCGCCGGCGCAACGCGTCCCAGAACGGAATGACGCCGACCAGAAGCAGGAAGCCGGGCAGGAAGATCGCCACGAGCGCGATTGCGGCGCCGGCTGGCGCCGGCCCAAGCGCGCCAAGATAGGCTGCGAACGTGAACAGCGGTCCCGGAACCGCCTGAGCGGCACCGTATCCGGCCAGGAACTGGTCCGGGCTCAGCCAGCCGCGCGGCACGACTTCCGCGCTGAGCAGCGGCAGAACGACATGGCCTCCGCCGAACACCAGCGATCCGGCCCGGTAGAAGGCATCGAAGACCGCAATGGATTGCGAGTCCGTCAATGTGGCGAGCAGCGGTAGCCCGGCGAGCAGGGCGAAGAACAACGCCAGAGCTACAAAGCCGGTTGCCCGCGACACGGCGAAGCCGACGTGCCCACCCGTTGCTTCATCATCGATTCGACACAGCCAAAGCCCGGCGAGGCCACCGGCCGCGATCGCCGCCACCTGCCCGAGCGAAGCGCTTGTCGTCAGGACAACAATCAGGACGGCGCCGAGCGCAATCGAGGCCCGTGTGCGGTCGGGGCAAAGCGTGACGGCCATGCCCCACACCGCCTGGGCGACGATCGCCACCGCCACCACCTTCAATCCATGAGTGATGCCGGCTCCCATCGGCCCGGCGAAAGCATCGGCACCGAGGGCAAAGGCAACCATCAGCATGGCTGACGGCAGCGTGAACGCGACCCAGGCAGCTGCGGCGCCCACCGGGCCGCCGCGCATCAGCCCAAGCGCAAATCCGACCTGGCTCGATGCCGGGCCCGGCAGGAACTGGCATAGCGCGACGATGTCGGCATAGCCCTTCTCGTCGATCCAGCGCCGGCGCAGGACGATTTCCTGGCGATAGTAGCCGAGATGAGCGATCGGTCCGCCGAACGACGTCAGGCCGAGCTTGAGAAACGTCCGGAAAACTTCGCCGGCGGAGCCCTGCATGCCTTCCTTTCCGCCGGCCGCGGCCGGCGCGATTTGCACGCCTGCGATCTTCCGGGGAATGCGAGCGATGGCAAGCGGCTTTGTCGGCGATCCACGGGCGAGCTATTCCGCTGGTCCATCCGTCCATGCAGCTTTGTATGTGGCGTTCCATCCGGGACCGCCCTATAGCTCCGCGTCGTCATCCCGGAGCATGCCTTGACCGACGCGACAGCCCCTCTCGCCCGAAACCAGCTCGGCAATACGACGCTTGCCATCATCGCCGCCGTCAGCTTCTGCCACATGCTGAACGACGTGCTGCAGTCGATGCTGTCGGCCATCTACCCGATGCTGAAGGACAATTATGGCCTCGATTTCTGGCAGATCGGGCTGCTGACCTTCACCTTCCAGGTCACGGCTTCGCTGCTCCAGCCGCTGATCGGCCTTTTGATCGACAAGCGGCCGATGCCCTACTCGCTGCCGCTCGGCATGATGTCGAGCCTGGTCGGGCTGCTGCTGCTGGCTTCCGCCGACAGCTATCCGCTGCTGCTGCTTGGCGCCGGGCTCATCGGCGTCGGTTCCGCCGTGTTCCACCCGGAGGCATCGCGCGTGGCACGCATGGCCGCCGGTGGCCGCTATGGCATGGCGCAGTCGTTCTTCCAGGTGGGAGGCAATTTCGGCCAGGCGATTGGTCCGCTGCTCGCCGCCTTCATCGTCGTGGTGCGCGGCCAGGGCAGCGTCGCCTGGTTCGCGCTGGCCGCCCTGGTTGGCATCATCGTGCTGTGGCGCGTCGGCCGCTGGTACGAGCAGCAAAGGCGCGCGGCAGTCGCGCGTGGCACCGTTTCTGCGGCGATGCCCTACAGCACGGGCCGCACCACCTTCATTCTGCTGATCCTGATGCTGTTGACCTTCACCAAGAACATCTACACGTCGGCGATCACCAGCTACTACACTTTCTTCACGATCGAGCGCTTCGACCTGTCGATCCAGTCGGCACAGATCATGCTGTTCCTGTTCCTCGGCTCGATCGCGGTCGGCACTGCAA
>NZ_DATGQG010000099.1:0-18327 GCF_035304305.1 Ferrovibrio sp. | reverse complement strand
CTGTGTGTCCGGCCCGGTATTGGTGAATCCCCAGGCCACGCGGCCGTTATGCCCCAGGATGACGCCCGGCACGCCCGGAAGCGTGGCGCCGATGACGTCGCCGTCGGGGGAGGAGAGATGGGCGAAATACCAGAGCGACGGTGACGTCAGGCCGAGATGAGGATCGTTGGCGAGCAGCGGAAAGCCCGTGACCGTCCGCTTGCCGTCTATCACCCAGTTATTCGAGCCGATGCCGTCCGGCGGCGGCTCAGGGAACGCCGTGAGCAGCCGCTTGAGGTCGAGATCCGCCGCGGCTTCGCGATACAGAGCGCCGAGATCGCTGAGGGCGATCGGGGCATCGCCGGGATAGGGAGGGAAGAACTCCTCGATCTGCTTGCTGTTAAGCCGGCGGGTCAAAGCGAACCGGGCCAGTTCGTTGCCCCAGTTACCGCTCAGATCCCAGGCCATCATCTTCAGCCAGCCGAGGGAATCCGTCGGGCTCCAGGGTTCGGGTTCGATGCGGAAGACAAGGAATTCCGGAGGCAGCAGCCCGCTGCGGGACGACAGAAACGCGTTTACGCCATCGGCATAGGCATTGAGGTAGGCCTGCGTTTCAGGGTTCAGGTGTGAGAAGGCAGCCTCGGCTTTCCTGCGCACGCCGAGGGTGCGCAGGAACTTGTCTGTCTTCAGAGCGGCCTCGCCGAAAATCTCCGCCAGCCGGCCGGCGGCGATCCGTCGATTGACCTCCATCTGCCAGAGTCTGTCCTGGGCATGAGCGAAACCCAGCCCGAAAGCGGCCTCATTCCGGGAGGCAGCCCGGATATGAGGGATGGCATGCCGGTCTCGCAGGATCTCCACCGGAGCCGAAAGCGGTGCGCTTGTTTGGATCTCGCCATTTATGTCGGGCAGGGAGGAGCGGGCGGCAAAGTAGAGCGCCCCAACCACCGCCGCGGCAATTCCGAAAAGCCCAAAGAAAATTCGCAGTATCCAACGCATGCCCGAAGCCCGATTTTCAATCGGGAAGCATTATCAGATTCGCCGCTGTTAGGCAGAGAAAACAAAAAAAAACCGGCAGTGGCCGGTTCGCGCATGCCCGGAACTGCCCGACCGTCAGGCGACCGCGATCTCCCGCCCGACAGCAGGAATGTTCGGCTTCGGGGTAAAGGCGGCAACCGCCGCATTGGCGATCGCCTGCGGAACCGGCGCTGGTGTCGTGCTGTGGCTGCCCTGCGCAATCTGGGGAGCAGAGGCTTTCCCATCTCCGACATCAGGCGTTTCGGCGTCCAACTGCTGCACATCGGGCGCGTCATTCTCGTCCATCCGCAGGATGGAGTTTTCGGGAAGGTTCTGCTGGTACTCCCGCACGACCCGGGGGCTCGGATACTGCTGCTCGACCTGGCCTGACTCGCTGTCGCGGAATTCGACGATGGCCAGCCGCGTTTCCACATCAAACCGGATGAAAGGGCTGACGTAGGCAGCCAAGTTCGGCGCCGGAGAAGGGATATCAATAATGCCGTTGGATTTTCCGCCACGCGCCGACGATGCCGCAAAAGCGACATTCGCAAAGACACCGTCTGAAGCGCGAGCATTGCGGGCAACCGCACCGCTGCTGCCCGCCAAGGCGTAACTGCCTATGGTCTCGAGCGGCATATTGGGCTTCTCCCATGCCAGGATACAGTAACTCACTGTCAAATGTAGGGTTAACAGCCTTGGAACGCAAGCACTAATTGTGTGGCTGGTTCAAATGAACGGGATAAGGGAGCGGATGAATTGCCTTCTCGCCTTTCCTGGTGCAAACTTTCATCTGCATCGATCTAACTCATTAGATTTCAAGCAAATTTCGGGAGGCGACATGGCCAAGGTGGCGTTTATCGGGCTGGGCGTGATGGGCTACCCCATGGCTGGACATCTGGTCAAGGCCGGCCACTCGGTGGTGGTCTGGAACCGGACTCCCGCCAAGGCCGACCGCTGGGTCGAGCAACATAAGGGGGAGAAGGCCTCCACCCCTAAGGCGGCTGCATCAGGTGCGGATTTCGTAATGGCCTGCGTCGGTAACGACGACGACCTGCGGTCCGTTGTCTACGGCGAGACGGGGGCGTTCGCCGGGATGGCGAAGGGCGCGATTTTCGTCGACCACACGACCGCCTCGGCGGATGTTGCCCGCGAGCTGCACGCCAAGGCCAAGGCAGCCGGTTTCGGTTTCATCGACGCGCCGGTTTCCGGCGGTCAGGCGGGAGCGGAAAACGGCCAGCTGACAATCATGTGCGGTGGCGATGCCGGTGATTACGAACGGGTCAAACCGGTGATCCAGGCCTACGCCAAGATGCAGAACCTGATGGGCCCGGCGGGCAGCGGACAGCTCACCAAGATGATGAACCAGATCTGTATCGCCGGTCTGGTTCAGGGACTCTCGGAAGCCCTGGCTTTCGGCCGCGCGGCGGGTCTCGACGTCCTTAAGGCCGTTGAGGTGATCTCGAAGGGCGCCGCGCAATCCTGGCAGATGGACAATCGCGCCAAGACCATGGTGGAGGGGAAGTTCGATTTCGGTTTCGCCGTCGATTGGATGCGCAAGGATCTGGGCATCTGCCTGGCGGAGGCGCGCCGTAACGGATCGGCCCTGCCGGTGACGGCAATGGTCGACCAGTTCTACGCCGAGGTGCAGCAGATGGGCGGCAACCGCTGGGATACTTCCAGCCTTATGGCCCGGCTGGAAGCCAAGAAGACGAAACAGTATTAGTCGCGTTACCGACTGTCGGCTTCCGCCATCATCCGGGCGATGTCGCGGGCGAAATAGGTGAGCACGCCATCGCAGCCCGCCCGTTTGAAAGCGAGCAGGCTTTCCCACGCTACCTTCGCGCGGTCCAGCCAGCCCCGCTCGGCGGCACCGGCCAGCATCGCGTATTCGCCGGATACCTGATAGGCGAAGGTCGGCAGGCCGAAGGTCTGCTTCACGCGCCAGCAGATATCGAGATAGGGCATGCCGGGCTTCACCATCACCATGTCGGCGCCCTCACCGATATCGAGCGCGACTTCCCGCAGCGCTTCGTCGCCGTTGGCCGGGTTC
The DNA here is from genome assembly GCF_035304305.1 of Ferrovibrio sp. GTDB lineage: Bacteria > Pseudomonadota > Alphaproteobacteria > Ferrovibrionales > Ferrovibrionaceae > Ferrovibrio. The sequence continues at coordinate 15,284 of NZ_DATGQG010000099.1, read as the reverse complement.
ATCTGGTAGGTGCGCTTGTCGCCCCTGCCGAGATTGACGGCCGAACCGACCGCATCCCGAAACGGCCCGTAGAAGGCAGAAGCATATTTGGCGGCATAGGCCATGATCTGGACATGCTGGAAGCCTTCCTTGTCCAGCGCGGCGCGGATGGCGCCGATCCGGCCGTCCATCATGTCAGACGGGGCGATGATGTCGCAGCCCGCCCGCGCCTGCACCAGCGCCTGCTGGACCAAGACGGCGACAGTTTCGTCGTTGAGGATTTCGCCATCCCATAGCAGGCCGTCATGGCCGTGGTCGGTATAGGGGTCCAGCGCCACGTCGCACAGCACGCCCAGATTGGTTGTCGCCTGCTTTACGGCGCGGACTGCCTGACAGACCAGATTGTCCGCATTCAGTGCCTCCTTCCCCTCGGCCGTCTTGAGCTCGGGATCAGTGGCCGGGAACAAGGCAATTGCCGGAATACCAAGATCTTCCGCCTCCTTGGCGGCCGATACGGCCGCTTCGATGCTCAGGCGCTCGACTCCCGGCATTGAGGGGATCGGCGCATTGTCCTTCCGGCTATGGATGAAGATCGGCCAGATCAGGTCATCGCAGCTGAGCCGGTGCTCGGCCACCATACGCCGCGCCCAGTCGGTGCGACGGAGGCGGCGGGGGCGGGAGACGGGAAAGGCGGGTTGTGGGAACGAAAAGCTCTCGGTCATTCAGAGAGCTTTATTAAACCGCTCCTGAAACGCAAGCCACACCCATGGAGAGGTTCCGAATACCCGGCCCAGCCGGAGCGCCAGACCCCAGGAAATCGGCCGTTCTCCGGCCAGAACCAGCTGCAACAGCTTGCGGGGCATACGGGCCTGTTCGTGGAAATGCTCGGGGTCGAGGCCGCGGGCGGAAATTGCCTGCTCAAGAATAACGCCAGGGTGGATCGGCAGCATGACCGGCACCTGCAAAATAAGCTTACGCAGCGACGCAGTATCTCCGCCAAAGATTAACGGCGGGTATTACCGCTATCCTGCCTGTGCATAACCTACGAAGGCGCGGTCTGGTTCCCTTTGGGCAGATCATTGGCGGGCTGCGAGACGGCGAAGCCGTCGTTCTCCTGCGCCAGCCGAGCCAGCAATTCCACATCCTCCCGGCACCGCAGGGTAAACCAGAAGGTCGATCCTTCGCCCGGCGCACTGATCACCCCGATTTCGCCGCCCATGAGGTGCACCAGATGGCGGCAGATGGTCAGGCCCAGTCCGGTACCGCCGTAGCGCCGGGTCATTGAAGCGTCAGCCTGGGTGAAAGGCTCGAAGAGCCGATCCTGGATTTCCGCCGGGATGCCGATGCCGGTATCCCGGACGGCGCAGTGCAGCATGAACTCGCCGTTCTGGAGCCGTGTCGCGGTCAGGGTCACGTCGATGCTGCCATTCTCGGTGAACTTGATGGCATTGCCGATCAGGTTGGCAAGGATCTGCCTGAGACGCAGCGGATCGCCGATCACGTTCTCCGGAACGTCTTCGGCGCAATCGAGCTGCAGACAGTTACCATTCTCGATCGCCCGCGGGGTCAGCAGCGATATCACGCTTTCAAGCGTTGGCCGCAGGTCGAAATCAATGGCTTCGATTTCCAGCTTGCCGGCTTCCAGTTTGGACACATCCAGAATGTCATCTATCAGACCGAGCAGGTCTCGCGCCGATTGCTGCGCGACATCCGCGTACCGCCGCATCTGCTGATCCTCGGTACCCCGTTGCAGGAGGCTCAGCATGCCGAGAACGCCGTTCATGGGCGTGCGGATTTCATGGCTCATCATGGCCAGGAAGCTGGATTTCGCCCGATGGGCGGATTCAGCCGCGTTCTTCGCAGCGGTGAGCGCCTGCGCCGTTTCCGCAAGCTTGACAGATTGTTCCTCGAGCATCTGACGCTGCCATTCCAGCTCCGTCATCTGCCGCTTGATCTGGTCGATGTCTTCGATACTGCCGATCAGGCGGCGAGACCGGCTTTGCCCGTCGCGCCCGAGATCGGCGCGCGCCAGAACCCAGAGATGGCGGCCGTCGCCACGCTGCAGCCGGAATTCGGCTTCGAAAGTCCTGCCGGTACGGAGGGTCTCGCCGAACTCTTCCGCGACGCGGGCGCGGTCCTCGGGATGGATGAGCGCGTTGAAGGCCTCGATCGTGGTTCTTGATGCCAGCTGACTGCCGTTCTGAGGCTGCAGGTAATTCGCGATGATGAAGACTTCGCCGGTGGTCAGGTTCCATTCCCAGATACCCAACCGGCTGCTCCGGGCTGCAGCCTGGAACAGGTCATTGCTGACCTGCAGAGCTGCGGTCGCCTCGTTCATGATCCGCTGCTGAATGGTGATCCGGACCGCAAGGGCAAGCAGTCCGGCGATCAGGTATGTGGCGAGCAGGCAGGCCGCAAAGGATATCGCAGGAATGATGCTGTCAGGAGCAGCCGCCGCGTTCGCCTGCCAGATGGTGAAGGACGCAACGATGCCGCCGATCAGGGTGATGGACTGAACGGCAAGCAGCGGAAGCGGCGCGATATCCGGCGAGGCGTGGAAGGTGCGCGCGGCGCAGGCGGCACCGAGCAGAAGCAAGACGATGGCTGCGTCCGGCAGGGCAGCCGTATGGCGGGTCCATGCAGCGGTCTGAGGCAGTACGTCAAGGGAACCAATCGCGAGTGTCAGCGCCAGCGCCACCATTGTCATTGCCACCGACCAGCCCAGTGTCACATTGCCAGGTGTCGCTCTGGCCGCCAGTGGCACGAAGAGGCGGATGCCGGCCATCAGGAATCCGAAAGCCGCAACCGGCCCCATATGGCCGGCATGCAGGCCGGGTTCCGCAGCGATGGACAGATGCGGCCCGGGACTGGCGAGCAGGATCAGGGAGAGTGTCGCCCCCAGGATCAGCAGGACCGCCAGACCGCGGGAAAGCCGGGGCAGGCGGTCGCGGCCAGCCAGGCAGCCTGTCGCCACGGCTGCAGCGGCCAACAGATCGAAATGGACAGGGGCGGAGCCCGGAAGCCAGGGGATGGGGGTGCCGCCGCCCTGAAGCAGAGCCGTGAGGCTGAGCGCAAGCCAGAACGCTCCGAGCAATCCCGTCAGCCCGTAGGCCATGCCACGAAGCGGCCAGCCCGCCTGCCCGCTACCCGACGGGACAATTGTGGGCGGGGAGGGGCGCATCAACTTGCGTGGCAGGCCTGCGGCATGGGCGCAGGCTATCATGCGGTTTGGGGCGATGCGACCTGCTTTATGGGCTACCGGACGGCTGGTTGACGGGCTCCGGTCGGACGATTAAGACCCGATACGGGAGGAACGCGATGCAGTTTGAGCTTTCCGAAGATCAACGGGCGATTCAGGACATGGCACGCCGGTTCGCGGCGGACCGGCTGAAGGACAATGCCGCCCGATGGGACGAGGAAAAGCACTTTCCCGAGGCGGAACTGCGCGAAGCAGCAGCACTTGGTTTCGGCGGCATCTATGTCCGTGAGGATGTTGGCGGCTCCGGTCTGGGGCGACTGGATGCGGCTCTGATCTTCGAGGAACTGTCGGCCGGCTGCACCTCGACTGCTGCCTATATTTCCATCCACAACATGGCTGCGTGGATGATCGACCGCTTCGGTAATGACGAGCAGCGCCGCCGTTTCCTGCCCCGCCTGTGCAGCATGGAGCATTTTGCGTCCTACTGCCTGACCGAACCCAATGCCGGCTCCGATGCTGCCTCGCTGCAGACCCGGGCGGTCGATGCTGGCGACCACTACATCCTCAATGGCACGAAAGCTTTTATCTCGGGCGGCGGCCGGTCCGATATCTATGTCTGCATGGTGCGCACCGGGGAGCCCGGCTCGCGGGGCGTTTCATGCCTCGTGGTAGAGAAGGGGACGCCGGGTCTGTCCTTCGGCGCCCAGGAGCGCAAGCTCGGCTGGAATTCGCAGCCGACAGCCATGGTCATTTTCGAGGACTGCAAAGTCCCGAAGGCGAACCTGATTGGGGCCGAGGGCGAGGGCTTTCGCATTGCCATGGCGGGTCTGGACGGCGGCCGCATCAATATCGGCGCCTGCTCGCTCGGTGCGGCGACGGCCTGCCTGGAGGCCGCCCGGGAGCATGTTGCAAACCGCAAGCAGTTCGGTCAGCCGATTGGCGGTTTCCAGTCGGTCCAGTTCAAGCTGGCCGACATGGCCACCGAACTCGTGGCCGCGCGCCTGATGATCCGGCAGGCGGCAGCTATGCTGGATGCGAAGCATGCCGAGGCCACCACCTATTGTGCGATGGCAAAGCGGTTCGCCACCGATGTCGGATTCGCGGTCTGCAACGAAGCGCTCCAGCTCCACGGCGGCTACGGATATCTGAAGGACTATCCGGTCGAGCGCTATCTTCGGGATGCCAGGGTTCACCAGATACTGGAAGGAACCAACGAGATCATGCGCGTTATCATTTCCCGCCGCCTGTTGAGCGGCATCAGCCTCCAGTAGATGGGTTCCAGCAGAAAATGAGCAGTCATATCGAGTTTTCGGTCCGCAATGGCGTCGGGGTCATTCTCCTGAATCGTCCGCAGGCGCTGAATGCGCTGACGCACGATATGTGCGTGCCGCTGGAGCAGCATCTGCGCAGCTGGAAAGCCGATCCCGCCGTCAAGGCGGTGATCATCAAGGGCGCCGGCGAAAAGGCCTTCTGCGCCGGCGGTGATATCCGGAAACTTGCGGATCGCTCGGCAGACGGAGAGAAGTACCGGAAATCCTTCTGGTACGACGAATACCGCTGCAACACGGTCATCGGCGAATTTGGAAAGCCCTTCATCGCGCTGATCGACGGCATCTTCATGGGCGGCGGCGTTGGCCTCTCCGTCCATGGCAGCCATCGGATCATTTCCGAATTTGCCACCTTTGCGATGCCGGAGACCGGGATCGGCCTGTTTCCCGATGTTGGAGGGACCTACTTCCTGCCACGCTGTCCGGGCGAGCTGGGCATGTATCTCGGGCTGACCGGCGCCAGGCTGAAGGGCGCCGATATCCTGACGGCAGGAGTAGCGACGCATTTTGTTCCGCGCGAACGTATGGCCGACCTCGAGCAGGCCCTGGTCGATGCCGCGCCGGCGGATCATGCGCAGGTGGACGCGGTGGTAAATCGCTTCACCGCTGATCCTGGGCCGTCGCAGCTTGCAACAATGAAGCCACAGATCGACCGGCTGTTCTCCGGCGCGAGCGTAGCCGAGATCATGGCAGCTCTGGAGGCCGACACGGATGGTTTCGGCGTGGAGCAGGCGCGTATCATCCGGACGAAATCGCCGACTTCGGTGAAGCTGACTTTTGCGCAGTTGCGGCGTGGCAGGACCCTGTCGCTGCGGGATTGCATGCGGCTGGAATGGCGGATCTGCAATCACGTCGCAAAGGGACATGATTTCTACGAGGGTGTGCGCGCGGTCATTATCGATAAGGATCATCAACCCAAGTGGCAGCCGGCCACTCTGGAAGAAGTCGCCGATGCCGACATCGAGGCCTACTTCTCGCCCGTGCCGGACGGCGAGCTGCAATTCGACTGATCAGACAGGGAGAGACATATGGCGGTGATCGGATTTATCGGTGTCGGCAATATGGGCGGCCCGATGGCCCGTAACCTGCTGAAAGCAGGTCATCAGGTCAAAGCCTTCGATCTCTCGGCCGAACTGGTACAGAAGGTTGTTGATGCCGGCGGCACAAAGGCCGGCAGTGCCCAGGAAGCGGCCACTGATGTCGACGCCGTCATCACCATGCTGCCGGCCGGCAAGCATGTCGCGTCGGTGTACACCGGCGACAAGGGTATTCTGGCCACCGCCAGGCCGGGAACGCTGTTCATCGACAGCTCGACCATCGACGTGAAGACGGCACGGGAAGTGATTGCCGCCGCCGAAGCCAGGGGCATGCTGATGGTCGATGCGCCGGTCTCGGGCGGCGTCGCCGGCGCCGAGAATGCGACCCTGACCTTCATGGTGGGCGGCACGGAGGCAGCCTTCGCCAAGGCCAAGCCTTTGCTGGAAGCCATGGGCAAGAAGATCGTCCATGCCGGCGGCGCCGGTAACGGCCAGGTGGCGAAGATCTGCAACAACATGGTGCTGGGCATCTCGATGATTGCGGTGTCAGAAGCCTTCGTTATGGCGGAGAAGCTCGGTCTCTCGGCTCAGGCGATGTTTGACATCGTGTCGAGTTCATCGGGCTCCTGCTGGGCGTTGGTCAATCACTGCCCGGTCCCGGGGCCGGTGCCGACCTCGGCAGCGAACCGTGACTACAAGCCTGGCTTCGCGGCCGATCTGATGCTGAAAGACCTGAAGTTGTCGCAGGAGGCCGCGCGGACAGCCAAGGTGAATACCCCGCTGGGGGCAGAGGCAACGGCGCTGTTTGCCGAATATGTCGAGGCGGGCAACGGGCCGACGGACTATTCGGGCATCGTCCGCATGATCCGCGAGATGGCCGGATAGCATGCTGACGGATGAGCGGCAGGGGCGTACCGCCGTTGTCCGGTTCGACCGGAAGGACGGGAAGAACGCCCTGTCCCTTGCCGCTCTCACGGCCATGCGCGATCGCTTCGAGGCGATGCGGCGGGAAAGCGATCCGCCGAGCGCAGTCATCATTACGGGGACGGCGGAGCTGTTTTCCGTCGGCTTCGATCTCAGGGATCCGGCCGTTGAAAGACTTGCATCCGCAAGCATTCCTGAACGCCTTCGCGGTCCGCGGCTCGGGACGGAGGCCTGCAAGGCGCTCGCTGCCCTTGAGGGCTACACCATTGCCGCCGTCGAAGGCTGGTGTCTCGGCGGCGGTCTGGCGCTGGCGCTGGCAGCCGATCTCATCATCGCCGGTGTCGACGCCCGGTTCGGACTGCCTGAGATCGATCGCGGACTGAGCCTGAGCTGGACGGCATTGCCGCGGCTGCTCGTCCGTGCCGGCCCCGCAGCCGGCAAGCGGCTGGCGATTCTCGGCGAGACTATCGACGCAGAGACCGCACAGACCTTCGGTGTTGCGGACGAAGTTGTGCCGGCGGGTACTGCGCTGGCGCGGGCGCTGGAACTGGCCGAACGGGCGGCGGCCAAACCGCCGCTGGCGCTGCGTATGATCAAGCGCGGCGCCAATGCATGGGCCGAGGCGCAGGTTGCCTCCGCCGCACTGGATGAGGAACAGTTCGCGCTGGCGACGTTATCGGAAGACTTCGCCGAAAGCCTGGATGCATTCAGGACGAAGCGGGCGCCGAATCTGAAGGGACGCTAGATTCTCAGGCGGGTATGACGGCAGTAGCCTCGATTTCGATCTTTGCCCGGTCTTCGAGCAGCGCTGCCACCTGCACCAGCGTCATTGCGGGATAATGCTTGCCGATGATCTCGCGGTAGATCTTCCCCAGATCGTTGCTGCGCGCGAGGTATTCGTGCTTGTCGACGACATACCAGGTCATGCGGACAATATGCTCGGGGCGGGCGCCCGCCTCTGCAAGTACACGAACGATGTTCCGCAGGCACTGCCGGGTCTGATCGGCGAGGTCGTCGCTCTCGAATCGCGATTCGGCATTCCAGCCAATCTGGCCGGCAATGAAAACCATGCGTCCCTGCGCGGCGATGCCGTTCGCATAGCCTTTGGGAGCGGCCCATTCGGCGGGATTGAGTGTCTGCATGATGGCTCCGCTAAGTTACTTTAAATATAAAATATTTGCGGTAATCGGGCAAGCTGAGGTCTCTCCGACAAAGTTTTCATCGGGCCGGATGCCCGCGCATGTGATTCGATGGGGACAAAAGACCCTGCGATATCACTTGAGCAGCCGCGCAAAGTGATGGTAACTGAGCCTCCATGTCACACGCGACAGGGAGCGGTGGCGGGGAGGCGATTGTCGAGTTTCGCCGTATCGGGGCGGCGCTGCAGGTGATTGCCATCGATCCGGCCACAGGGACGGAAGTGTCCATGGTTGGCGACCCTCGACTGTCGCAGCAGGAATTGACGCGACTGGCGGTTCGGAAGCTGCACTACGTTCTCAACAAGCAGCAGGGCCGCTGAGGCTGACGGGGGATAATGGAGTACTTTCTTCAGCAATTGATCAACGGCGTTACCCTCGGCGCTGTCTACGCCTTGATCGCCATCGGCTACACGATGGTTTACGGCATCATCGGCATGATCAACTTCGCGCATGGCGAGATCTACATGATCGGCGCCTTCATCGCAGTGATCAGCTTCTCCGTGCTGGGGCTGGTGGGACTGACCTGGGTGCCGCTGGCGCTGCTGATCGTCCTGATCGTCTCCATGCTGCTAACCGGCCTCTATGGCTGGACGGTCGAGCGCATCGCCTATCGGCCGCTGCGCGGATCCTTCCGCCTGGCACCACTGATTTCCGCGATCGGCATGTCCATCTTCCTGCAGAACTATGTCCAGATCGCCCAGGGTGCACGCATCAAGCCGCTGCAGCCGATGATCCGGGGCGGCATCGAGCTGATGTCGGGTGAAACCTTCTCGGTAACGCTGTCCTACCTGCAGATCATCATCATCGTGCTGACGGTGCTGCTGATGGCCGCGTTCTCCTGGCTGATCGCGTCGACTTCCCTGGGGCGCGCCCAGCGGGCCTGCGAGCAGGATCGCACGATGGCGGCGCTGCTCGGCGTCAACGTCGATCGCACGATTTCGCTGACTTTCGTTCTTGGCGCCTTCCTGGCCGCCGTGGCGGGCTTGATGACCACGCTCTACTACGGCGTGGTGGATTTCTACATCGGTTTCCTGGCCGGCCTGAAAGCTTTCACTGCGGCGGTGCTTGGCGGTATCGGCAGCCTTCCCGGTGCGATGCTGGGCGGCCTCCTCATCGGCCTCATCGAGGCCTTCTGGGCGGCGTATTTTAGCAGCGAGTACAAGGACGTCGCAGCATTCTCAATTCTCGTCATCGTCCTGATCTTCCGTCCCACTGGACTGCTCGGGCGTCCGGAAGTGGAGAAAGTGTGACATGACCCTGGCCGAACGTTTGCGCGATGCGGTTATGGCAGCCGTCGTGGGCGCCCTCCTGGCGCTTCCGCTGCTCGGCTTCGAGACGGTCGATACCGGCGGGCCGCTGGGTATCCGGACCCGCTTTGACTGGATTGCCTATGCGGCCGGGATCGTGTTCGTGGGACGGCTCGTTCTGCTCGGCTTCCTGGACTGGTACCGCAGCCGTCAGGGGCGACCGGAGCCATTGCAGTCCAGCGCACCAGCCAGGCGGGACGTGCTGACCAGGCTGGGCAGCAAGGCGGACAAATATCTCATGCCGGCGCTGATCGCATTCGCGATCATCATGCCGATGCTGCCTTTTGCCAACCGCACGGTGGTGGACCTTGGCACCGTGGTCCTGATCTATGTGATGCTGGGCTGGGGGCTGAACATCGTGGTCGGGCTGGCCGGTCTTCTCGACCTCGGCTATGTCGCGTTCTACGCCGTCGGCGCATACAGCTATGCGCTGCTGTCGCTGCATTTCGGCTTCGGCTTCTGGGAGAGCCTGCCGCTCGCCGGCCTGTTCGCCGCCACCTTCGGAATGATACTCGGTTTCCCGGTGCTGCGCCTTCGGGGTGACTACCTTGCCATCGTCACTCTGGGATTCGGCGAAATCATCCGCATCGTACTGCTGAACTGGACCGAGGTGACTCGCGGCTCAAACGGCATCAGCGGCATCCAGCGGCCGTCCTTCTTCGGCTTTCCTTTCTCCGCCGATCCACCCGACGGGACGACCGCATTCCATCAGCTGTTTGGTCTGGAATATGCCTCCATTCACAGGATCATCTTTCTCTACTACGTGATCCTGGTGCTGGCGCTGATCACCAATTTCTTCACCATGCGCATCCGCAAGCTGCCGGTCGGCCGGGCCTGGGAGGCCTTGCGCGAGGATGAGATCGCCTGCAAGGCGCTCGGCATCAATCCGACCAACACCAAGCTGACGGCCTTTGCCATCGGCGCCATGTTCGGCGGTTTTGCCGGCGCCTTCTTCGCCACTCGCCAGGGCTTCATCAGCCCGGAGAGTTTCAGCTTCATTGAATCGGCGGTCATTCTGGCCATCGTCGTTCTCGGCGGCATGGGCAGCCAGGCCGGCATCGTGCTTGCCGCGGCGTTCCTGACGCTGCTGCCGGAAGTCGCCCGCGAATTTTCGCTGTTCCGCATGCTGACTTTTGGCGCGGCCATGGTGCTGATCATGATCTGGCGACCGCAGGGCTTGCTGGCGCATCGTGAACCGACGATCCGTCTGGCCGAGCGGCCGCAGACCGGAGGCGCGGCATGAGCGATCGCGGTTCGGTAACGCCGCTGCTGCGGGTCGAGCACCTCACCATGCGCTTCGGCGGCCTGGTGGCGGTGAATGACGTGTCCTTCGATGCAATGCCGCATGAGATCACGGCGATCATCGGCCCGAACGGCGCAGGAAAAACGACGGTCTTCAATTGTCTGGCCGGGTTTTACCGGCCGACGGTCGGACGGCTGCTGCTGACCAATGCGGCGGGCGAGTTCCAGCTCGAGCGGATGTACGGCAACGAGATTGCTGGCAAGGCGCGGGTGGCCCGCACGTTCCAGAACATCCGGCTCTTCCCGAAAATGACGGTTCTTGAGAACCTGATCGTCGCGCAGCACAACAAGCTGATGCGGGCCTCCGGATACACCTTCCTCGGCCTGTTCGGCTGGAAGGGCTACCGCAAGGCTGAAGCCGAGGCGGTCGATCTGGCGCGCTACTGGCTGGAGCAGACCAACCTGACCGAGGTTGCGGATGAACAGGCCGGCTCGCTGCCCTATGGCGGGCAGCGGCGTCTGGAGATCGCCCGCGCGATGTGCACCGAGCCGGCCCTGCTGTGTCTCGACGAGCCTGCTGCCGGCCTTAATCCGCGCGAGTCTGCGGACCTGAACAGGCTGCTGCGTTTCATCCGGGACAAACATGATTGCGGTGTGCTGCTGATCGAACACGACATGAGCGTGGTGATGCAGATTTCGGATCACATCATCGTACTGGATTATGGCCGCAAGATTGCCGACGGCACGCCCGAGGAAATCCGGAACGATCCTGCCGTCATTCGCGCCTATCTCGGCGAGCCGGATGCCGATGAAGCGGGAGCGGCCTGATGCTGAGCATTTCCGGGCTCCATACCTATTACGGCGCCGTGCACGCGCTGAAGGGCGTTGATCTCGAGGTCGGCGAGGGCGAAATCGTGGCCCTGATCGGCGCGAACGGCGCCGGCAAGTCGACCCTGCTGATGACCATCTGCGGCAATCCGAGGCCGCGGCATGGGACTGTCCTTCTCTCCGGCAAGAACATTGTCGGCGTGCCGACGCATGAACTGGTACGCCTCGGCCTGGCGCATTCCCCTGAAGGACGGCGGATTTTTCCCCGTATGACGGTTGTGGAGAATCTGCAGATGGGAGCGGTGGCGGCAGACCCTGCTCATTTCAATGATGATCTCGAACGTGTTTTCACGCTTTTTCCGCGTCTGAAGGAACGGCGAGATCAGCGCGGCGGCACCCTGTCCGGCGGCGAGCAGCAGATGCTGGCAATTGGACGTGCACTCATGAGCCGTCCGCGTCTGCTGCTGCTGGATGAGCCGTCTCTGGGACTTGCCCCCCTTGTCGTGAAACAGATTTTCTCCATCATCCAGGAGATCAACCAGCGGGATAAGGTCACGGTGCTGCTGGTGGAGCAGAACGCCTATCACGCGCTGAAGCTGGCCCATCGGGGCTACGTCCTGGTCAATGGCAAGATAACGATGACCGGCAGGGGGACGGACCTTCTGGCCGACGAGCAGATCCGGGCAGCCTATCTGGAAGGAGGTCACGGGTGACGGAAATCCTGGGCTCCAGTCTGGGCGTATTCATCGGCCTTACGGTCGTTCTGGCCGGTGGCTGCGGCTTTATGATGGGGCAGGCGATTGCCGCCACCTGGCGGCCCTACTGGAATGTCATTCCCTACAGCCTGTTGCTCGCCGCCTCCGAGCGTTTCCTGGCCTATGCCCTGTTCAAGGAGCAGCTTCTGGCCCTCATCCCGTTTCTGGTTTCGGCGGCGGTCATCTTCGGCCTGGCGACCTTGGGGTTCCGGCTGACCCTGGTGGACCTGATGGTCCACCAATACCCCTGGCTCTATGAGCGTACCGGGCTGTTCGGCTGGCGCAGCAAACAGCAGGTACCATAGGTTGTTGCCGAAGGCTCTTGGACTGATTACAGTTTTTTCAGGGTATCACACAGGGAGAGGAACCCATGCTTAAATTCTCAACCGGTTTGGCCGTTGTGGCCGCTGTCGGGCTTTTCGCCGGTACCGCTTCGGCGCAGGTGAAGATTGCACTCCATGGTCCGATCACCGGCCAGCTCGCCAGCTTCGGCGAGCAGATGAAGCGCGGCGCCGAAATGGCGGTCGCCGACCTTAACGCCAAGGGTGGCGTGAATGGTCAGAAGGTCGAGTTGATCCTCGGCGACGACCAGTGCGATCCGAAGCAGGCCGTCGCTGTCGCGAACCGCGCGGCGCAGGAGAGGGTGGCTGCCGTGATCGGCCACTTCTGCTCGGGCTCGTCGATCCCCGCTTCCGACGTCTACAAGGAAGAGAACATCCTGCAGATCACGCCGGCTTCGACCAACCCGAAGCTTACCGAGCGTGGCTACAAGAATGTCTTCCGCGTCTGCGGCCGTGACGACCAGCAGGGCATTGTCGCCGGCGACTACATCATGGAGAAGTACAAGGGCAAGAAAGTTGCCATCCTGCACGACAAGACCGCCTACGGTCAGGGCCTTGCCGACGAAACCAAGAAGCGCCTGAACGACAAGGGCGTGAAGGAGGCCATGTACGAAGCCATCACGCCGGGTGAGAAGGATTACTCGGCGCTGGTCTCGAAGATGAAGCAGGCCGGCATCGAACTGATCTATCTCGGCGGCTATCATCCGGAGGGCGGCCTGATCGTCCGTCAGGCCAAGGAGCAGGGCCTTAACGCCGTGCTGATGGGCGGTGACGCTCTGGTCGACAAGCAGTTCTGGGCCATTGCAGGCGCGGCCGGTGAGGGCACGCTGATGACCTTCGACGCCGATCCGCGCAAGAACGCCAGCGCGAAGCCGGTTGTCGACAAGTTCAAGGCCCAAGGCTATGACCCCGAGGGCTACACCCTCTACACCTATGCCGCGATCCAGATCTGGGCCGAGGCTGCCACCAAGGCGAAGTCGTTCAAGACCGGCGACGTGGAGAAGGCAATCCGGGCGAACAAGTTCAGCACCGTGCTGAATGAGGTGTCCTTCGACGAGAAGGGTGATACCACCACCCCGGCCTACAAGGTCTACGTCTGGAAGAACGGTTCCTACGACTACGTCAACTAAGTTCCGGTTTGCCGGAGAAGACGGGCCCGGCAGCAATGCCGGGCCCTTTTTCTTGGTTTTCCGCGTTCTCTTTCCATTCCCGTGGCTTCCGGCTGGCGCATTATACTTGGTGCTGGGGTTGGCACTGGCCACTGGATATTGTAGGGTCCGGCCGTTCTTCCCCGAGGTGCCCGCCGATGTCCAAGCCTACGGTTGCTTTCGCTGCCGACCATGCGGGTTTCGAACTGAAAAACCTGCTTCGCGACGAGTTGAAGGGCCAGGGCTACCCTGTCGTGGACCTTGGCACCCTGAGCGCCGAAAGCGTCGATTATCCCGATTTTGGCCGTGCATTGGGCGAGGCCGTCTCCCGGGGCGACGCGCAGTTCGGCGTGGCCGTCTGCGGCAGCGGAATCGGCATTTCGATTGCCGCCAACCGCATCCCGGGCTGTCGCGCCGCTTTGGTGCATGACAGCCTGAGCGCGCGTCTCTCGCGTCAGCATAACGATGCCAATGTCATTGCATTGGGCGCCCGGCTGATCGGCGTCGATACAGCCAAGGACTGCCTGAAGGTTTTCCTTGAAACACCTTTCGAGGGCGGCCGTCATGCACGCCGGGTCGCCAAGCTGGGCGAGTCCGCCCAATAAGTTTCTGACGGAGTAGACGATGTCCAGCACTGCAGCCAAGCCCACCGTGACCCATACCGGATTCTTCGAACGCGGCCTCGCCCAGGCCGATCCGGAGATTTTCCGCTCGGTTTCCGAGGAACTGGACCGTCAGCGGCAGCAGATTGAACTGATTGCTTCCGAAAACATCGTCAGCCGAGCGGTACTTGAAGCGCAGGGCTCGGTACTCACGAACAAGTATGCCGAAGGATATCCCGGCAGGCGTTACTATAACGGCTGCGAGTTCGTCGATGTTGCCGAAACGCTGGCGATTGAGCGCGCCAAGAAGATCTTCGACTGCGGCTTTGCCAATGTCCAACCGCATTCGGGCGCGCAGGCTAACCAGGCAGTCTTCATGGCCCTGCTGAAGCCCGGCGACACCTTCATGGGACTGGATCTCGCTGCCGGCGGTCATCTCACCCATGGTTCTCCGGCCAACCAGTCAGGCAAGTGGTTCAACGTGGTGCCCTATACCGTGCGGCAGGACGATCACCGCATCGACATGGACCAGGTCGCCAGCCTGGCCGAGCAGCACAAGCCGAAGCTGATCATCGCCGGCGGTTCGGCCTATCCGCGTTTCTGGGATTTTGCGCGCTTCCGCGCCATTGCCGATAGTGTCGGCGCTGTTTTCATGGTCGACATGGCGCATTTTGCCGGCCTGGTTGCCGGCGGCGTGCATCCCAGCCCGTTCCCGCATGCCCACATTGCCACCACCACGACGCACAAGACCCTGCGCGGGCCGCGCGGCGGGATGGTGCTGACCAACGACGAGGCTCTGGCCAAGAAGATCAACTCTGCCGTTTTCCCCGGGCTGCAGGGCGGCCCGCTCATGCATGTGATCGCGGCAAAAGCCGTTGCTTTCGGCGAGGCGCTGACGCCCGAGTTCCGTGCTTACGCACAGGCAGTGGTTGACAATGCCAAGGCGATGGCGGCCGCGCTGCAGGAGCGCGGCTATGATCTTGTCTCCGGGGGTACGGACAATCATCTGATGCTGGTCGATCTGCGCTCCAAGGGTCTGAAAGGCAATGTCTGCGTGGAAAGCCTGGAGCGTGCTCGCATCACGGCAAACAAGAACGGCGTACCTTTCGACCCCGAGAAGCCGATGGTCACGTCGGGCATCCGTCTGGGGAGCCCGGCAGGAACGACGCGTGGCTTCGGCGTAGCCGAATTCCGTCAGATTGGCGGCATGATCGCCGATGTGCTGGATGGCCTCGCAAAGAAGAGCAATGACAATTCCGATGTCGAACTGGCCGTGGCGGAGAAGGTGGCTGCCCTGTGCAACCGGTACCCGATCTATCCGCAGCTCTGAAATCATAATCATAAGGCGGGGGAAAGCCGATCATGCGTTGTCCGTTCTGCGGCAATGACGATACC
>NZ_DATGQG010000098.1:0-21787 GCF_035304305.1 Ferrovibrio sp. | reverse complement strand
TCCACCGTGCGGGCCAGCGCGAAGGAATTCGGCGGGATGACGCAGACATCGGTCTCGCGGTCGACGAAGGAGTTGGACGAGAATTCCTTCGGGTCGACGACGGCCGAATCGACATTGGTGAAGATCTTGAATTCGCGGGCGACGCGGGCGTCATAGCCGTAGGAGGACAGGCCGTAGGAGATCGTGCCCTCGCGCTTCTGCTGCTCGACGAAAGGCTCGATCATGCCGTATTCCTGCGCCATGCGGCGGATCCAGATATCGGACATGACGGACATCGGCGCGAACCTTCCCAGCGACGGATACAGCAGAGTTTCCGGGCTTACGCGGAGCCATCCTCGCGGTCAAGGGCCGCGCCCCGGGCCTCCGGATCTTCATGCCTCTCCGCAGCATCACCCGCCACTTCCCGCCCCCGCGCCTGCTGCTTGCGCCGCAGCAGGTTGGCCCGGAGCCGGGCAGCGAGGCGGGCATCGCGCGGGCGCGGCGCCGAAACGGCCTCTGGGCCGATCTCCTGCAGCAGCCGCCGGACGGCGGTGACGAGTTCCGGCGGGGCCGGAATCCGGCCCGCCGCCAGCGTCTCGTTGCGGTAGGCCGGGTCGTCGGTGACGTCGGCGCCCAGCCAGTCCGGCCGGTCGAACGGATGATCGGGATGCGGCAGCTCGATTTCGGCCAGCCAGAGTCCCTCATGGCGGCCGAGGAAGCGGTCGACCTCCCAGCAGAGGTCTCCCTGCGGCAGGCGATAGCGGATCTTGCTGATGAGCCGGTCGGCCTGGTCCGGCGCGAGCAGGCGGCGCGCGAAATCCGGCTCCACGGTGCGCTCGATTTCCTGGCGCACGCTGCCCCGGCCACCGGACTTCAGAGTCAGCCAGGCCTGCGCACTGCCATCCTCCGGGGTCGCGATGCGCAGGCGCACTGACCAGCCGTCGATCCGCGTGAAATAGCCCTGCACCAGCGCCGTGCCCTTGAGGCCTGCGGTGACGGCACCGCCCGCCGCGGCATCGCGCAGCAGGAATTTGCGTTCGATCTCCGCGCCCGCACGCGTGGTCCCGGATACTGCCTGCTGGGTGGTCATACCGTCTGCCCTGTTGCCGCGTGCCCTGCCGCAGCCTGCGATAGCCATTCCGCCCCGCCCGAGTCAACCGCATCGGCGGGCCGCGGACGAAAAGCCGAAGTTCCCGAAAAATCCCGGCAGAAAAAGCCGTTAGCTCGCGCTTGCGTCGCCGGTCCGGCTGTGGCAGTTTCCGCGCCCGAAGCCGGCCGGACCCCACGGTCTTACGCCGGCTCGTCTGTTTCAGGCCGCCCGAGCGCAATCGCCCGTCAAAGGGTCTGCACCGGCCGTCTGGCAGCGGCGCTGCCGTAGCTCAGTGGTAGAGCACCTCATTGGTAATGAGGAGGTCGACAGTTCAATCCTGTCCGGCAGCACCAGCCAGCTTGGTTGCGTTCAGGGATTTGGCGTCGTAAACACGTTAAAATTGATTTTTCCGGCTGACGCCCCCTTTCCATGCTGCTCAAGCGCCACCTTCGGACAGCCGTCGTTGCCCTGATCTCGGGCGCGTCGCTGGGGGCGATTTTCTACATTGTTGATTTCGAGACGATATTCAAAACTCTTGGTGGAATAGAATTCCACGCGATCGCCTCTGCAGGCGTCCTTGTTCTTCTGAATGCCGTTCTCGCGCTGCTGCGTTTCCGCTCGGTGCTTCGCAGTTTCGGTTACAAGCCAGCCTGGCGCCAGGTCGTGTTCGCCTTCACGATTGGTCAGGTGTCGAACCAGATTTTTCTCAATGTCATCGGCCAGAGCCTCAGTCGGGCGGCCGCTCTCAACTCGGCCGGGGTTCCGTTCAGCATCTCTGTCATGGCAACCTACTGGGAGCGCCTCATCGCTGCCGGGTTGCTATTTCTCCTCAGCGTGGCAAGCGCTCTCTTCCTGTTTCTCAATATAAGCATCGACCTGCATGCGGGAGGAGCCTATCTGCTGTCGCTCGCGGGGGGCATTGCACTGGTTTCCGGCGTTGTTCTCATTCTCCTGATTCGCCAGAAGGAAGTCGAGTTTCGGCTGGCTGACGCACCACGGTTTCTGTTGCGTCTCTGGCCCAGCATCCTGCTTACGCTCGCTGCGCATGCGGCAATGCTGGGCGCTTATGCGGGCATCCTCAAGGGGTTGCAGGTTCCCGAATTCAATGTTGCCATCGCCGCGGCGCTGACAATTGTGATGTTTGCCGCTGCGCTGCCAATCAGCTTTTCCGGCTGGGGCATCCGCGAACTTAGTGCGGCGCAGGCTTTGGGAGTGGTTGGTGTCGACCCAACAATCTCGGTTGCCGGCGCGATAGCGATTGGGCTTCTTGGCCTGCTGGTGACCGTGATCTGCGGGGCGATCGGTATATGGCTGTATCTGCATCGCAAGCCGGCACATTCCGCGGTCCAGGCAACTCCCGCAACAATGGCCGCTCCAGAGAAATGGAACGACATTGCAATCATCGTATCTGCGGTCCTTTCGGCGATCCTGCTGTATTTCCAGATTCGAATCCCGATGCAGCACGGCGAGGTAACCGCCAATGCAGCGGATATTCTCGCACTGACCAGTCTCGGTCTTTTGGGCTTTCATCTCTGGTCGCAGCGCGGACTGAAGCCGATCCCGATATGGCTCGCAGGCAGTCTGGCAGCCATCTCGCTGCTTTTCCTTCTCAGCCTCGGAGTGGGCTATCTGCGCTTCGGCTCGAACAGCTGGGCGCTGCTGAACCGCGGCATGGGCTGGGTGATTATCCTGGGTTACGTCGCCATGGGCGCTTCGGCGGCTGTAACGTCGAATGCCCATACCAGCCGATTGGTCCTGCGCGCGTTCGGGATCGCCGGCGTTACAGTCGCAGTGCAACAACTAGCACTGATGCTGAGTGTGCTGGGGGGGATCAACATTCCCCAAGACGCATTTACTATCCCGTTGCGAGGCTATGCGATCAACGCGAACGCATTTGCGTTCCAGATGATCATGGCCGCAGCCTGCATTCTGGTTCTTGTCCGCCTTGAAGGCTCTGGAAAATCTCGCGCTTTTTACAACGCCGCTTTCATCGCCATTGCGCTGGTTATCACCTATAGTCACTCTCGCTCAGGGCTGGGTATGGTGATTATATTACTGGTTCTTGCCACGATTTTTTCGAGTGGCAAGGAGCGGACTCGATCCATAAAATTGTGCCTGCTCACTTTGTTTGCAGTAGCCGCCGTTTTCTTCTTACCCGATGTCCTCAGGGTCGCGGACAAAGCAATTGCAGGACTGCTCGGCAGCAAGCTTGGCGTCCTTTCGTCGCTTCTCAACTTGCCCGAGGCCCGCTATCTCGCGATTACCGTAACGCGGACGGGATCCGACAGTGAACGCTGGCTCAGCATCATCGAGGGCTGGGATCTCTGGCTGAAGCATCCCCTGCTGGGCGCCGGCCTCGGTGGTTACGTCCAGGAGCGACTGGCCGCTGGGAAAGGCTTTTTGGTGATCCACTCGATTCCGGTCTGGCTCATGGCTGAAATGGGTCTGGTTGGCCTGCTTGTGGTGGCCGCTGTATTCGTGCTTCTCCTGAAGGGCGCGTTCCACCTGCTATCCCGCCCGGCCCAACATGGCTGGGGGCTTGGTCTGCTGTGTATCCTCGGATGCATTGCAGCCTCCGGCCTTGTGCATGACCTCTTCTTCCAGCGGTCTTTCTGGTTTCTCATTGGCTTGTATGTCGTCGCAGGTTTCCGGGCGGCAGCCGAGGAGAGCGCCGCGTCCGGAAGCGTTACCTCCAACAGCTAGGCTAAGCTGGCGGGTCGGCTTGCAATGACTGTCGTCACGGCCTAAAGCTCTTCCATGGTCCCTGACCTCTCGGCTGCAACCTTTGCCGACGACCCCACGCTGATGAGCGTGGCGTCATACTGGCTGGCGAAGCGCAACGGCAGGCTGATGCCCGACCGGGCCGAGATCGATCCCCTCGATCTGCCGGCTGCGGTGTGGCCCAATCTGCTGCTGGCCGAACCCGTCGCCGGATCCACCGCGATACGCTACCGGCTCGTCGGCTCAGCCCATGTCGAGCGCTACGGCTTCGATTTCACCGGTAAGACCACCAGCGAGATCATGCAGGGCAGCTATCGGGAGTATATGGAGAGCATCTACCGGACCGCCCTTGACGAAAGGCGGCCGGTCTATTCCGAAAGCATTTTCCGCTGGGATGATGCCGATTATGCCCATGGTCATGCCGCCACGCGGCGGCTGATGCTGCCGCTGAGCCGCGGCGAGCCGGATGTCGCGGCCCAGGTTTTCAGCGTTCAGGTCTGGCCGACGCGCATCGCCGGCCGGATGCATTCGATCCCCGATATCAGCCGCAACACCGACGTGCGCGGCAGCTGCATCCTGCTCGATCGCGACGATTTCCGCGTGCTGGAGCCGGGACCGGCGAATTAGGGCTGCCGCCAGGTCTCGAGATAGCGCGTGACGACATACAGCCGCGTCGGGCCGGCATTCGTCACCGCCACCGTGCCTCGGCTATAGGGCCCGTAAAGCTCCACCGTCCCGCCGGCGGGAATCTCGACATCCCGGCTGACCGGCACATCGAGGATCAGCCGTCCGGGCACCGTGCCCAGATTGGTGATGGTGATCGTCGTGTATTGCTGGCGCTCGCCGGTATCGAGGCGGGTTGCGGCCCCAGGCTCCAGCCGGAAGGCGCCGGCCCGGGCGGGGCCTGCCGCCATTACCGCAATCGCCAGAAGAACGGAAAACAGGATGCATCGTCTCGCGACGGACCGGCCGGTCATGGATCTCGCTCCTTGCTGCCGGCGCCATGCCGGCGACAGAAAACTGGCGCAGCAGGAAGAATTGCCCAGCCCGTTCCGGAGGCCGCGTATCACCCGTCACAGCCGGGCATATGATCGAAAATTACGATCACAATTCCGAAAAAAATCAATTTCACAAATCGTATAGCGGGGGATACCGTCTCTCTCAGAGCAGAAACCGCCCGAGAGGAGATCGAGATGAGCCAGTCCCCCCGCCCCACCGCTACCGCCCCCGTCCTGACGACCAGCGCCGGCGCGCCGGTTGCCGACAACCAGAATTCCCTGAGCGCCGGCCCGCGCGGTCCGCTGCTGCTGCAGGATGTGCACCTGATCGAGAAGCTGGCCGCGTTCAACCGCGAACGCATCCCCGAACGCGTGGTGCATGCCAAGGGATCGGGCGCCTACGGCACGCTGACCGTCACGAAGGACATCACGCGCTACACTAGGGCGAAGGTCTTCACGCCCGGCACGAAGACCGATCTGCTGCTGCGCTTTTCCACCGTCGCCGGGGAACGCGGCGCGGCGGACGCCGAGCGCGACGTGCGCGGCTTCGCCCTGAAGTTCTACACCAGTGAAGGCAACTGGGACCTGGTTGGCAACAACACGCCGGTCTTCTTCGTGCGCGACCCGCTGAAATTCCCCGACTTCATCCACACCCAGAAGCGCGACCCACGCACCAACCTGCGCAATCCGACCGCGATGTGGGACTTCTGGAGCCTGAGCCCGGAAAGCCTGCATCAGGTGACCTACCTGTTCGGCGACCGCGGCCTGCCCCTGAGCTACCGCCACATGAACGGTTATGGCAGCCATACCTACAGTTTCGTCAATGCAGAGAACGAACGCTTCTGGGTGAAGTTCCACTTCCACTCCCACCAGGGCGTGAAGAGCATCACGGCCGAGGAATCGGCGCGGATCATCGGTATCGATCGCGAGAGCAACCAGGCCGACCTGTATGACGCCATCGAACGCGGCGAATATCCGCGCTGGACCATGTCGGTGCAGATCATGCCCGAGCTGGATGCCGAGAAGACACCGTACAATCCCTTCGACCTGACCAAGGTCTGGCCGCATAAGGATTACCCGCTGATCGAAGTCGGTGTGATCGAGCTGAACCGCAATCCGGACAACTATTTCGCCGAGATCGAGCAGGCTGCCTTCGCACCCAGCAACATCGTGCCGGGCATAGGCTTCTCGCCGGACAAGATGCTGCAGGGCCGGCTGTTCGCCTATGCCGATGCGCATCGCTACCGGCTGGGCGTCAACCACACGGCCATCCCCGTGAACCAGCCGCGCTGCCCGTTCCACAATTACCAGCGTGACGGGGCAATGCAGACCGGCCGCAACGGCGGCGGCGCGCCGAATTACGAGCCGAACTCCTTCGGCGGCCCGGTGCAATCGGCTGCGGCTGGCGAGCCGCCACTGAGGATCAGCGGCGACGCCGACCGCTACAATCATCGCGAAGGCAACGACGATTACAGCCAGGCCGGCGCGCTGTTCCGCCTGATGAGCAAGGCCGAGCAGGAGCGGCTGATGGACAACATCGCCAATGCCATGCGCGGCGTGCCCGATTTCATCCAACAGCGCCAGATCGCCCATTTCGCCAAGGCGGATCCGGCCTATGGCGCCGGCGTGGCGGCAAGGCTGGCGGCGATGACGACGGCGACCGCGGCAGAGTAACCGCAACTGCGACGACGACGGCCGGCACGTCCCGTGCCGGCCTTTCCCCTTCAGGCGATGCCGTTCAGGCCGCTGCAGGCGCGCAGGTCGGCGCCGGTGAAATTGGCCCGGCTGATCTTGCTCTGCGAGAGATCGATGTGATCGAGCACGGCGCCGCGCAGGTCGGCCCCCGTGAGATCGGCTCCCACCAGCATGGGATACAGGATCCGCCCGGTCGCCTGGCTGCCGGCGCTGAACAAAGGCGCGCCGACCAGCTTGGCGCCGCGCAGGGTGGCACCGGCGAGATTGCATCCGGTGAAGTTGACGCCGCCGAGATCGGCCTGGTCGAAATTGGCGCGCGTCAGGTCGGCGCCCAGGAAGCTGGCGAAGAGCAGCTGCGCCGACGAGAAATCGGCCCCCTGCAGGTTGCAGCCGTGCATTTCGGCGCCGCGCAGGTCGCAGCCTGAGAAATCGGCATTCTGCAGATTCATCCCGCTGAGCACCGCGCGCTGGCCTTCGGCGCCGCCGGTGGCGATCCAGCGGCTGTGGGCGGCCAGCGCCGCCTCGATCTCCTTCGACAGGCTTGCCGTCTTGCGGTGGACGGCGGCCGAGAGATCGACGCCTTTCAGGTTGACCTTGCTGAGATCGACGTTGCGCAGGTTCGCGCCGCGCAGGTCGGCGCCCTGCAGCAGGGCGCCCTCCAGTTTCGCACCGACCAGATTGACGCCACGCAGGCGGGCGGCGGTGAGATTGGCGCCGCTGAGATCCGCGCCGGCGAGATTGACCGAGAACAGGCTGGCATTGGAGAAGTTGGCGCCGGTGGCCGAGGATACCGCAAGATTGGCCTCGTCGAGCTGCGCCATGCGCAGGTCTGCGCCGTCGAGCCGGGCCTCGGTCAGATTGGCGGCCTGACTGCGCGTGGAGCCGTCGCCGATCATGATCTGGCCGGGCCGCAGGTCTGCCTGGTTGAGCGACGAACCGCGCAGCACCGTCTTCATCATGTTCGCGCCGCGCAGGTCGCTGCGGTCGAGGACCGCGCCCGACAGATCGGCATGCATGAAATCGACGGCGAACAGATCGGCGCGGCGCAGCTCCGCCTTCACCAGCGAAGCGCCGGTGAAGCGGCTGCGCGCCAGGACCGCGTCGTTGAGCTTGGCATTGTCCAGCCGCAGGAAGCGGAAATCGCCATCACGCATCTGCAGGCGCTCGCCATCGCCGCGACCGCTCGCCCAGGCGGCATGGCGCGACAGCGCGACGGTCAGCTGCGAGGACGGAAATTTCAGTTCGGCCATCGGCAAACCCGTGCGGCCGCGGCCGGTTTATTTCTCCCGGGCATGTCTCTAGCGCGCCTTGTGCAGACCGACGCACTGGCGCAGATCAGTGCCCTGGATATTCGCGCCGTCCATCGTGGCGCCGCTGAAGTCGACGCCTTCGAAAATGGCGCCCCGCAGATCGGCCCGGCTGAGATCGGCAGCCTCGAATCGCGGATAGACGATCTTGCCGGTCTTCTGATTGCGGGCATTGTAGATGTCGACCCCGACGACCCGGGCAGCCCGCCAGCGGCTCTCCGCCAGGTTGGCGCGGGTGAAATTGGCGCCGCCGAGATCGGCCATGTCGAAGACGGCCCGGCGCAGATCGGCGCCGGCGAAGCTCGCGAACATCATCTGGGCGCTGGAGAAGTCGGCACCCTGAAGCACGGCATTGTGCAGCTCGGCGCCGCGCAGGTCGCAGCCCGAGAAGTTGCAGCTTTCCAGCTTCATGCCGCTGAGCACCGCGCGCTTGCCTTCCGCGCCGGCGGTGGCGATCCAGCGGCTATGGGCCTCCAGCAGCCGCTCGATCTCCTCCGGAAGCTTCTCGCCCCTGCGGTAGATCGCGCCCTGCAGTGCGACACCGTCAAGATCGACCTTCGACAGGTCCACATTGCGCAGATTGGCGCCGCGCAGGTCGGCCCCCTTGAGCCTGGCGCCGGCAAGACTCGCTCCGATGAGATTGGCGTCTTTCAGCTTGGCGCCGGCGAGATTGGCGCCCGACAGGTCGGCGCCCGCGAGATTGACGGCGAACATGCTGGCATTGCTGAAGGATGCGTTGACGGCGGAGGAAACCGCCATGCTGGCCTGATCGAGCTGGGCGTTCTTGAACTCCGCGCCGTCGAGCTTCGCGCCGTCGAGATTGGCCGAAACCTCCTTCGCCTGACCGTCATCGGCGATCATCATCTGGCCCGGCCGCAGATCGACCTGGGCCAGCGAGGCCTGGCGCAGGATGGCGCGACCGAGATTGGCGCCGCGCAGATCGGCGCGGTCGAACACCACCCGGGTCAGATCGGCATCCTGGAAATCGGCGCAGAAGAGATCGGCGCGGCGCAGTTCGGCGCCGGCCAGCGAAGACTCGACGAAAGCCGCACGCGGCAGGATGGCGTCATCCAGCTTGGCCCCGTCCAGCCGCAGGCGTGCATAGGCAGCGCCGCTCTGCTGCAGGCGGCTGCCGCCCGGCCGGCCGGCCAGAAAGGCAGCGTGGCGGGACAACACGACCTGAACTTCGTGGGGCGGTAAACTCCGATCTGACATGGCCTTCGGTGTTGCAATGCATACAACTGCTGCTAGCAACCGAGGCTAAACGCCGGCGCCCAACTCCGCAACCTGAATCAGGCAGATGCAAGAATTTGAAAGATTTACGTCGCGCGGCGCGTCTCAACCACGGCGAGAGGAACGCAACCCGGTACAGTGTTTCAGGTCAGCGCCGGAAAGGTTGGTCTTCTCCAGAATCGTGCTGGAGAAATCAACGCCTTCCACCACCGCGCCGCGCAGATCGGCGCCGGTCAGGTCGGCATTGTCGAAGCGCGGAAAGATCACCTTCCCGGTCTTCTGGTTCAGCGCGTTGAAGATCTCGACCCCGACCAGCTGGGCGCCACGGAAAGCGGCGCCGGCGAGCAGCGCGGCCGAGAAATTGGCACCGCCCAGGCTCGCCTGGTCGAAATTCGCCTTGCGCAGGTCGGCGCCCATGAAGCTGGTGAACAGCAGTTGGCTGCGGGTGAAATAGGCGCCGGCCAGGTTGGTCTCATGAAAAATGGCGGCGCGGAGGTCGCAGCTGGAGAAATCCACCCCGGGCAGCTTCATGTGGCTGAAGACCGCGCGCTCGCCTTCTGCACCATTGGAGGCGATCCATTTGCCATGGGCGGCCATTTTCGCCTCGACCTCGGGCGGCAGCTGCGCCACGCCCTGGCGGTAGATCGCGCCCTGCAGGTTGGCGCCGCTCAGATCCACGCCGGACAGATCGACGCTGCGCAGATTGGCGCCGCGCAGATCGCAGCCGGCCAGCTTGGCGCCGTCCAGCGTGGCGCCGACGAAGGTGGTGTCCTTCAGGCGCGCGCCGGAAAAATCGGCGCCGGTGAGATCGGCACCGGTCAGGTTGACGGCAAACAGCGAGGCGCCGACGAAGGCCGCGCCCGCCGCCTTGGCATTGCTCAGATTGGCCTGGTCGAGATGGGCGTGGCCGAGATTCGCCTCTTCCAGATTGGCGCCGCTGAGATCGACCGGCTTGGTTTGGGGCTTTTCGTCGCCCTCCTTCTCGTGCTGCAGGATCTGGCCCGGCCGCAGATCGGCCTGGCGGAAGGAGGTTTTCTTCAGCACGGCCATGAGGAAATTGGCGCCGCGCAGATCGGCGCGGTCGAACAGCGTGCCGGTCAGGTCCGCGCGGGTGAAATCGGCGCTGAAAAGATCGGCGCGCAGGAACTGGGCACCCTGGAGCGAGCTACCGGCAAAGCTGCAGCCCGGGAGAATGGCGTCGTCTAGGATCGCACCGTCGAGCTTCAGCTCGCCGAAATCCTCGCCGCGGCGCTGCAGCCGTTCGCCGCCCGGACGGTTGTTGAGATAGGCATTGTGCCGCGACAGGGCCCAGACGACGGGCTCGGGCGGCAGGCGCAGGGACATGGGAACCGGTCTTGTGATGCGGGGCCGTATGACAGGCCTGTCATGTTAGGGCAACCGGCGGCGCCTTGCCATGCCTAATCCAAGCGCGGCCGGACGCAATGCACCCTTTTCTCCGGACAGGGCCGCAGCTACTCTGCATCCGTTACGCTGATTCGTCGGGGGAGTGCGCCGTTATGGCCGCCGCAGCAAAAAAGAAGACAAAAGCGACGGGGAAAACCGGCAGGGCAAAACCCCGAAAGGCTGTGTCCCGCGGGAAGCCGGCGGTGAAGACCGCAAAGGGTAAAGCCCCGGCAAAGAAGAAAGCCGCGAAGGCGTCCGTCACAAGGAAGGCATCCGCCGCCAAAAAGACGACTGCGACAGAAAAGACCGCGACGAAGAAGGCTGCAGCAAAGAAACCTGCTGCCAGGAGAACGGTAACCAGGAAAGCCGTCGCTCCGGCGGATAACCGGCGCCGTTTCGATCGCCGCGAGACGCGGATCCCCGCCGAGCTGGAGCATGGCGACCGGAAGATCGCCGGCGCGGTGACCAATCTCTCGCTCCAGGGCTGCCTGTTCACGCCGCCGCAGCGGCTGAAACCGGGCACCCGGATCAGGCTGAAACTGAGCGGCGAGTCGAAGCCGGTCACGGCGACGGTGAAGGCCGTCAGCGAGCAGGGCGTGCATTGCCTGCTGCATGCCGGCGGCGCCACCCTCAGCCGTCTCTCCACCGATCTGGACGACATGGCGCTGCTGATGCTCAGCGCCGGGCGGCCGACCAGCATGGCCACGGGCGGCGGCAGCTGACCCGCCGATTGGCGCGAGCCGGGCTCCGGCGGAACGCCGTCCCGCGTCGATGGTTTCGGTAGACAGCGATCACCTGCCGGTCTGCCGCATCCTGCATGAAAATTGCCAGCTTCAATGTGAACGGCATCAACGGCCGCCTGCCGGTGCTGCTGCGCTGGCTTGACGCGGCCGAGCCCGACGTCGTCTGCCTGCAGGAATTGAAGGCGCCGCAGGAGAAGTTTCCCGAAGCCGCCCTGCGCGGGGCCGGCTATGGCGCAATCTGGATGGGTCAGAAGAGCTGGAACGGCGTGGCGATCCTGCAGCGCGGCGGCACGCCGATCGAGACGCGGCGCGGCCTGCCCGGCGATCCGACGGACATCCAGAGCCGCTACATCGAGGCCGCCATCGACGGACTGATCGTCGGCTGCCTCTATCTGCCCAACGGCAATCCCGCTCCGGGCCCGAAATTCGACTACAAGCTCCGCTGGTTCGACCGCCTCGCGAAATATGCACTGGGCCTGCTGAAGCAGGATCTGCCCGTGGTCCTCGCGGGCGACTACAACGTGATGCCGACCGAACTCGACGTCTACAAGCCCGAGCGATGGCTGGACGATGCATTGTTCCGGCCGGAAGTGCGCGAGCGATTCCACCGGCTGACCGCGCAGGGCTGGACCGATGCCCTGCGCAGCAAACATCCCGGCGAGCGCATCTACACCTTCTGGGATTATTTCCGGAATGCCTGGCCGCGGAATGCCGGACTGCGCATCGACCATCTGCTGCTCAGTCCGTCCATCGTCGGGCGCCTGAAGGCTGCCGGCGTCGACCGCGAGGTGCGCGGCTGGGACAAGGCGAGCGACCACGCGCCGGTCTGGATCGAGCTTGGCCGGCCGCGCCGGGATCGGCGCAAGGCAGCCGGCAAGGACGCTGGGATCAGCCAGGAAACGGTGATGCCTCCTTCCGCCCGAAGCGCCGCCGGGTGGTTGGAGACGATTACCGTCCGTCGTCAGTAACCCAGAGCCTGCGGCAGCCAGGTGATCAGCGGCGGGAAGGCAACGAAGGCGATCACAAGCACCATCATGGCGGCGACGAACCACAGCGCCCAGCGCACGGTCTGCTCCATCGGCACGCCCGCCAGCTTCGACGACACCATCAGGTTCACCGCCATCGGCGGCGTGAACTGGCCGATCGCCACCATGTAGGTGAGCAGCACGCCGAACCAGACGGGATCCCAGGCGAAGTTGCGCATGATCGGCAGCAGCAGCGGCATGAAGATCAGGAAGATCGAGATGCCGTCCAGCACCATGCCGATGGCGAGCAGCAGCAGCATGACGATCGCCAGCGTGGCATGCGAGCCGAGCCCGCTGGCCTGGATCGCGCGCGCCACGGGATCGACGATTCCGAGCGTGCTGACCGCATAGGCGAAGATGCTGGCCAGAGCCAGGACCACCATGATGATGCCCGAGGTCTCGGCCGCCTCCACGAAAATCGCCAGCAAGTCGCGCGGCTTGATCTTCCGGTGCACCACCATGCCAACGAAGAGGCCATAGACCACGGCGACCACGGCGGCTTCCGTCGGTGTGAACCAGCCGGCCCGCATGCCGCCGAGGATCAGCACCGGCGCGGCCAGCCCCCAGAGCGCGCTCAGGAAAGACGGCCAGAGCGGCGGCCGTCCCATATCGGCTTCCGCCAGGCCGAAGCCGTGCCGGCGCGCCAGCCAGACGGCCGGGATCATCAGCGCCAGGCCGGCCAGCACGCCGGGAATCAGACCGGCGGCAAACAGCGCCGGCACGGAAGCGCCCGGCACCAGCACGGAATAGACGATGAAGGCGATGGAGGGCGGAATCAGGATATCAGTCGCCGCCGCGGCGCCGATCACCGTCGCCGAATAGCCGCCGGGATAGCCGGCGCGCTTCATGGCCATCAGCATCACGCCGCCCACGGCGGCAGCATTGGCGGGACCGGAACCGGAAATGCCGCCCAGCAGCATCGCCACGGCAATGGCGATGACCGGCAGCATGCCGGGTCGTCGACCGAGCAGTGCGACGGCGAAATTCACCAGACGCTCGGCCACGCCGGAGCGGTCAAACACGACGCCCACCAGCACGAACATGGGCAGCGCCAGCAGCGGATATTTCGCCAGCCCGGCATAGAAGTTGTTCGGGATCGACATCAGGCCGAGATCGGCCATCCCGATGCCGAGGCTGCCGGCCAGCATCAGCGCCACGCCGATCGGCACGCCGGCCAGCATCAGCGCGACGAACAGCAGGAATATGATGAGGCCGGTCATTTGCGGCGCCATTCGCGCAGGAAGACCTGGGCGCCGCGGAAGGCGATGACGACAGAGAGCACCGGCAGCCAGATGCTGTACCACCATTGTGGCACGCCGATGCCGGGCGAGGTCACTTCATACTGGTAATCGTCATAGGCAAAGCGGCTCGCGAAGACTGCGAGCAGAAGGAAGGCCAGCACCGTCATCGCGGCCGAAAACAGCGCCAGCAGGCGGCGGCGGCGCGGCGATCCGCCCACGAAGAAGATCTCGATCCGGATGTGTCGGTCGCGGAACACGGCCGCCGAAGCCGCCACCATGGTGACGACCACCATCAGCGAGATGGAAATCTCTTCCGTCCAGGCGAAGGACTGGCTGGTGAAATAGCGCACCAGCACATTCGCAAAGGTGATCAGGCCCAGCGTCACCATGCAGGCGGCGCCGACCCAGTCTTCCCATTTCAGGCGCTCGGGCTGGGAGGCCTCTTCGAGCGGTTCGGCTTCGGAGGGAATGGACAAAGGTCACTCCGGCGGGAAACGGCAAAGGCCGGAACGGACTCGTTCCGGCCTTTGCGCAACTGCAACTGCGGGTGTTACGCCTTCTTGCGCGCGGCGACTGCGGCTTCGGCCTTCTTCACCAGATCCATGCCGATCTGCTGCGCCCACTTGTCGTAGGCCGGCTTCACCGCCTGCTTGAACGCTTCCTTCTCGGCGGCCGTCAGTTCGGTGACGGTAACGCCCAGGGCGGCGACTTCCTTGACCAGCGACTGGTCGTCCGGCGTCAGGCCCTTGCGCGCGATCGCGATTTCCTGCTTGCCGGCATCGATGGCGGCCTGGCGTACGATATCGCGATCCTTGGCCGACCAGGAATTCCAGACATCCTTGTTGGCGACGAAGATCAGCGGGTCGGCGACATAGCCCCAGCGGGTGACGAACTTCTGCGCCAGCGTATGCAGCTTCGCCGCCGTGAAGATATGCAGCGGATTCTCCTGGCCCTCGACCGCGCCGGAAGCCAGCGCCGGCTGCGCGTCGGCCCAGCTCATCTGGGTCGGGTTGGCGCCCAGAGCGGTGAAGGTGTCGTTGAAGATCGGCGAGCCGACGACGCGGAACTTCAGGCCCTTCATGTCGGCCGGGGTGCGAATCTCGCGCTTGGAGTTGGTCACCTCGCGGAAGCCGTTCTCGCCCCAGGCCAGCGGTACGACGCCATTCTTCTCGACGAGCTGCATGATCTCCTTGCCGACCTCGCCCTGCACCAGGGCATCGAGACCGGCGTGATCCTGCGACAGGAAGGGCAGCGAGAAGAGATTGAGCTGCTTGATCTGCGGCGACCAGTTGATGGTCGAGCCGACGGCGAGATCGATCACGCCCTGGCGGATCGCGGTGAATTCGCGGGTCTGGTCGCCGTTCACCAGCGACACGCCGGGATACATCTTGATGTTGATGCGGCCTTCGGTGCGCTCGCGCACCAGCTTGGCCCAGATGTCGCCGCCCTGGCCCCAGGGGAACGGCAGGCCGACCACGGTGGAGAGCTTGTACTCTTCCTTGTACTTGCCCTGCGCCTGCGACGGCCGGGTGAAGAAGTAGGGGGCGGCGGTAAAGGCCGCGCCGGCAACACCGGCCTTGAGCAGCGAACGACGATCCATGACGTTTTCCTCCGTTAGTTTATTGCCGCATCAGGATGCGGTGTTCCGCACTTCGTCTCACGCAATACAATATCGGCCGCGTAATGCCAATATGAGTCATGCTACCGGATGGTGCATTTTCTCAGCGGCCCAGCAGCGCGCGCGCCTTCGCCACGATACGCTCCGGCGTGAGCCGCACCTCCGCCTCCAGCACGGGCGCATAGCCCACCGGCGCCCTCGCCCCACCCAGCCGGGCGACCTTTGCCGCGCCCTCTTCCGCCAGCGAGGCGGCGATTTCCGCGCCGAAGCCGGCCACCTGCACGGCTTCATGCACGATCAGGACGCGCCCGGTCTTCCGGGCCGAGGCGAAAACGGCCTCACGATCCCAGGGCCAGAGCGTGCGCAGGTCGATCACTTCGGCCTCGATACCATCGCCGGCCAGCTGCGCCGCCGCTTCCGCCGACCAGAGCGCGGCCTTGCTCCAGCTCACGATCGTCAGGTCCCGGCCCTCGCGCAGCTTCCGCGCCTGTCCGATCTCGACGCGCTGCGCGGGATCAACCTCGCCTTCGCTGGCCCAGAGTTCCTTGTGCTCGAAATGGGCGACCGGGTCGCCGCAGCGCAGCGCCGCCTGCAGCAGGCTGTAATTGTCCTGCGGCGTCGACGGCGCCAGAACGACGAGACCCGGCACATGCACGAACCAGCTTTCCAGCGACTGCGAATGCTGTGCGGCGGATGCGCTCCAGATGCCGATGGGCATGCGGATCACTGCCGGCACGCGGCCCTGGCCGCCGAACATGAAGCGGTTCTTGGCGGCCTGGTTGACGATCTCGTCCATGGCGCAGAGCGCGAAATCGATGACGCGCATCTCGACCACCGGCTTCAGTCCGGTAAGCGCCATGCCGACCGCGGCGCCGACGATCGTGGCTTCCGAGATCGGCGTGTCGATCACGCGCTCCGGACCGAAAGTCTCGAGCAGGCCGCGATACTGGCCGAAAATGCCGCCGCGGCCGAGGTCCTCGCCCAGCGCAACGATGCTCGGATCGGCCTGCATGGCGGATTGCAGGGCGGCAGCCGCAGCGGCGGCATAGGTCATCACTGCCATTGCGCCGCCCCCGTATCCTGGATTTCGGACCAGGCGGCCGCAGCATCCGGCCATGGCGCCGCCAGCGCCGATCGCACCGCGGCGGCCACTTCGTCGCGCGCCGCCTTCATCACGGCGTCGATCTGCGTCTGAGTGACGCCCTGCGCGCGCAGCTTTTCGGCAGCAATTGCCAGCGGATCATTCTTCAGAGCCGCCTCGAGCTCTGCCGGATCGCGATAGGCGGCGGGATCGACCGAGACATGGCCCTTGAAACGGTAGGTGCGCGCATGCAGCAGCCGTGGGCCCCTGCCGGCGCGGATATCGGCGATCATTTCGCGCGCGGTCTCGCTGACCGCGACGACGTCGTTGCCGTCCACCTCTTCCGCCGCAATGCCATGGGCGCGCGCCCGTGCCGCGGCGCCGGCGCCGGCCGACATCGCGCCGGTCTTCGTCGTCGCCGACCACTGGTTGTCCTCGCAGACGAACAGGATCGGCAGCCTGAAGGCCGCGGCCCAGTTCAGGCTTTCGGCGAAGGGGCCGCGGTTGATCGCGCCATCGCCGAAGAAGGTGACGGCAATCGCGTCCAGCCCGCGGATCCTGATCGACTGGGCTGCCCCCACTGCGATGGGGATGCCTGCCGCCACGACGCCGTTGGCGCCGAGCATGCCGACGGAAAAATCGGCGATATGCATGGAGCCACCGCGCCCGCCGCAGAAGCCGGTCGACCGGCCGAACAGCTCATGCATCATGCGTTCGAGATCGGCGCCCTTGGCCAGGGTATGGCCGTGGCCGCGATGGGTGGATGTCAGGTAATCGGCGGGCTTCAGATGGGCACAGACGCCGGCCGGGACGGCTTCCTGGCCGGTCGAGAGATGCAGTGGGCCGCGGACATTGGCCTGCGTGCCGGCGGTCTGGCCGAAAGCCGCGACGCCGCCGCGGCTCGCCTCCTCGGCGGCATCCTCGAAGGCGCGGATGCGGCACATCATGCCGTACAGCTCCAGCAGCCCGGGGCTGGTAATATTTGATTGTGTCACGGAGGGCTTCTCGGATCGTCTTGTTGTCGTTATCCCGCCATCCTAGCAAAGGCGGCGACGGCTCCGGAAGAGTTCGGGGCGGAATACTGCCCGGGAAATCCCACCTTCGCGTGCAGCCCGCGCTGGGCCGCCCGCTACACGCGCTGCCGCGCCTGGATGCCGAGCAGCGAGGAGAGCGCGCCGAACAGCCGGCGGCGCATGTCCTGTGGCGCGATCAGCGAGGCTGTCAGGGCGTAGCCCAGAGACCCGATGGCGATGAACAGGACGAGCTGCGTCACGCTCTGCATCCGGCCATCGCTGAGAACGGATGCGGCACCGACCAGCGCGCACATGATGGCGGTGGCGATGGCCGGGCGGATGGTGGAGGCCAGCAGGTCGAGCGGCGGAATGCCGATCAGGCGCTTCAGCAGGTAGAGATGCAGCGGCAGAAGCAGAAAGCCCCGGACCGTCCAGGCGGCGCAGACCGCGAGGATGCCGAAGGGCGAGGCGACCGCCACGGCGGCGAGGCCGGTCGCAAGATAGACGCTCGCCATCACCAGCACCCAGCCGGGATAATTCGCGGCGCGATAGGCTGCGGTGAAGAACATCGTGAAGAAGGCCGGCAGCAGTTCCAGCGCCAGAAGGCTGAAAAGCGGAATGCTGTTTGCCCATTTCTGCCCGAAGACCGTGAGCAGCCCCGGCTCGGCGACCAGCACCATGCCGGCGGCAATCGGAAAGCCGATAAAGCAGCTGATCCGGGTGGACTCGGCAAACGCGCGGATGAAGGCGGGCCGGTTGTCCTGCAGGCGCGCGAAGGCGCTGAAGGCCACCTGGTAGACGGCGGCGCCGATCAGCGAGCGCAGCAGCTGCACCAGCCGCCAGGCGACGGCGAAATGGCCCAGCACCGTCGATCCGAACAGGATGCCGACGAGGAAGTTGAGCGCCTGCTCGCCCAGCGCCGACACCATCTGGCTGGCCGATACATGGGCGCCGAAGCCACCGAGCCGCTTCGCGTAACCCAAGGAATAGCTGAAACCCGGCCGCCAGCGCGCCAGGACGAGAATGCCGATATTCGTCACCGCGACCGTGATGAGCTGCTGGCCGACGAGGCTCCAGGCGCCCATTCCCGCGACCGCCATCCAGATGCCGCCTGCGGCGCCGGCCGCGCGGCCGGCAAGGCTGCAGGCCGCGATGGGACGGAAGCGCAGGTCGCGGCGGCATTTTGCCGTGGCGATGGCTCCCAGCGCGTTCAGCACGAGGACCGCGGACAACCAGGGGAGCAGATCGGCGACGAGCGGCTCGCCGAGCCATGCCGCCAGGAGGTCGGCAGCGGCGATGCACCCGCCCGACAGCAGCAGGGCCGTGACAAGCGTCGACCAGAAGCCGGTGTCGAAATGCGTGCGATTCACCTCCGGCATCTGGACCAGCGCGTCCGAGAAGCCATGGGCGATCATCAGGTTGAGGCAGATGACGACCGCCCCGGCCAGAGTGACCGCGCCGACCTCGCCGGGATCGAGCATGCGGGCGATGATGATGAAGGATCCGAGCGACAGGATGGCCACGCCGACACTCTCCGTGGCGGTCCAGAACAGTCCGCGCAGACTCCGCCGCTTCAGTTCGTCCATTTCACCTGTCCGGAACGAATCTTCAGGCCGCGATCAGATCAGAAAACGTGCAGAGATGTTGTGACCGACACGGGGCAATTGCGCCCCGCTGCATCGTCGGCCGCGCGGACAGATCAGGCAGCAATGCCTATGGCGATGTCGCTGAACTGGATCAGTTCGATATTCAGAAGCGTATCGGTCTCACCGGTGGCGAGACGGGTGACCAGGAACTGGTCCTCCTGCTGCAGGATTCCGAATTCCCGGATCGGGCGGTCGTAGGCCGCAATATCGAAGCCCTCGCCCCCATCCAGCAGATCGTTGCCGCCGGGGCCGCCGCTGAAACTTGCGGTCTCGTCGCCGAACAGCCAGTCATCGCCGTCGCCGCCGAACATGCGGTCGTCATGGAGGCTGCCCAGCAACCGGTCGTTGCCGGCGCCGCCTTCCATTACATCCGCGCCGAAAGATCCGTTCAGGATGTCGTCGCCGTTCTCGCCGAAGAGCCAGTCATCGCCTTCACCGGCAAACAGCTGATCGTCGCCCTCGCCGCCATAATGCCGATCGTCGCCCTGACCGTCCGTCAGGATGTCGTTGCCGTCCCCGCCATGCAGGGTGTCGTTGCCGAACAGGCCCTCGAGATAGTCATCGCCGTTGCCGCCGAACAGGGTATCGTCGCCACTGTCTTCGCCGGGTTCCTCGAACAGGGAATCGTTGCCGTCGCCGCCATAGGCGATGTCGTTACCGGGGCCGCCATTCAGGACGTCATGGCCATCGCCGCCATACAGGAGATCGTTCCCCGCTCCGCCGCGCACCCAGTTCCGGCCGCTGCCGCCATACATCACGTCATCGCCGTTGCCGCCGAAGAATTCGAAATCGTCTCCCTCGCCGCTGTACATGACATCATTCCCGTCGCCGCCGTCCATCACGTCAACGCCGGGGCCGCCATCCAGCCTGTCGTTGCCCTGATTGCCGAAGATACGGTCGTTGCCCTCGCCACCAAAAATCGTGTCGTTGCCCGGCAGCCCCCAGAGCTCGTCGTTCCCGGCACCACCGTCCATGTAATCGTCACCGAAACCGCCATTGATGAAATCGCGGCCGTCCCCTGCCAGCAGGGTGTCATTGCCCGCCTGTCCCAGCAGCTGATCATCGCCGGCGCCACCGGTCAGACGGTCATTCTGATCGCCTCCATCCAGCACGTCATTGCCGTTGCCACCATCCAGCTGATCCTCGCCGCTGCCACCCAGGAGATGGTCGTTATCGTCTCCTCCGTCTATCAGGTCATTGCCAGCGCCGCCGTCCATCTGGTCGTTGCCCTGGTTCCCGAACATGCGGTCATTGCCGTCGCGGCCAAAAACCGTGTCGTCGCCAGGCAACGCCCAGAGCTCGTCGCCATCGGCCCCGCCGTCAATATAGTCGTTGCCGAAACCACCATTGATAAAGTCGCGGCCCTCGCCGCCATACAGGATGTCGTCGCCGCCCTCGCCGAGGATCTGGTCGTTACCGCCAAGGCCAAAGATGTCATCCGCCAGCGGAGTCCCAGGCAATACGTCGCCATTGTCGGTCCCGATGATGACAGCCATGGGAGCCTCGCAGAGTGTTTCCAAATTGTGAAAAGCGTAAAATGCTAGTGGATATTCTCTGCGGTGGCCTGTGATCAATACGTGGCAGAGGCGCCGGGTTCAGCCGCAGACAGGGAGAGCGAGGACAGCAGCGCCGGCAGCAACGACACCGAACAGGGACAATGCCGCAAGAAGACGCATGGCGCTGCGACTGAACATCCATGCCTCCCGGCTCACACCGGCCAGCATGAACTGCGCCAGCGCATCCGGACACCGGATTGTCAGAGAGAGAATGATAGCGCAGACAGTGGCAATGATGAGCAGCACGCCATGGATGGCACCGGCGGTCAGGATATCTCGGACCAGCAGGACACAAAGCAGCCAGTGCGCGGCATACAGCAGGCCGTGGCAGGCCGCCCACACCAGGGGGCCGAAGGCGATATATGCCAGAGCCAGCCAGGTTGAGGGATAGCGTGCACGGATCGTCATGGCCTAGCCGACCAGCCGCGGAAAGCCGTGCACCAGCAGCAGACCGAGCAGCGCCTGCCCGACGGTGTACCATGCAAGCAGCGCCGTGTTCTCGAAGGACACGCGACGCACGGCGTTGAGCCGGCCGCTGACATGGCGCGCAATGGTGAAGCCGGCCATGATCAGCACGGCGAAGGCGAGCTGCCCGTTCAGCAGGCTGCTCATGTAGACCATCGCGCCATAGGCATTGGCGGCAGGCCGCAGGCCGGTCTGCCAGAAGCCCGCCACCTCGACGGCGACAGCGCCAGCCAGAGCGAGCGCGGCCAGCAGGACGAGCAGCGGCAGCAGCAGGCGGCTCCGCTTGCCGTCCGCCCGCAACAGGCGGTCGGCACCGAGAAAGGAGCCGGCAGCAGTCAGGAACAGCAGCGCGGAAAGTCCCGGCCAGCGCAGGTCCGGCAGCGGGGGCGATCCGGCGCCGGCCCAGATACCGGGCGATACGGTCCAGAGATAAAGATATGAGAAGAGGTAGCTGAAGTAGAGCGAGCCGGCGACCAGCATCAGCACGACCATCGCCCACCATGAATGCGAGCGCGGCCCGCTCATGTAGACCGGCAGGCGATAGCCCCCGCCGATGTCGATCGGTCCGCGATCAGGGCCGGGATCGAGCTTCCACACCCAGACCAGGCAGGCGGCGACGGCCAGCACGCCGCAGGTGACGGCGATCGTCACGGCCTTGATGGTGAGCAGCAGGAAGAAGCCGGCGGTAAAGACTGCGGCGAGGAACGGCGCCCAGCCGGGACCGGGCATCTGGATGACGTATTCCGGTTGCGCATCCACCGGCGAGGTGACGATGGTTTCACGTCCTCCCGTCGGCGCGTTGGGCAGATAGTACCGTCCTGCTTCCACATCGGCGGCGAGATCCGGCTGATCCCAGAGCGGCTCGCGGCTGGTGATATGGCGAATGCTGCGCGTCGAATAGACATCGTTGGGCAGCCATTCCAGCGTGCCGGCCTGCCAGGGATTCTCATCCTTCGCCTTGCCCGGCCGGAA
>NZ_DATGQG010000097.1:0-9080 GCF_035304305.1 Ferrovibrio sp. | reverse complement strand
TCCGCGGCTTCGGCAAACTGCTCGCGTTCCAGAAGCTGGTTGCCGACGCCGTTGAGCGCTGCCGGATCTCCGGCATCCCGTTCCAGCGCCGCCTGGAAAGCGGCATGGGCTTTCTGCTTCTCGCCCAGACGGCGCAGGACGATGCCGAGGAAGCTGAAGCCGCGCGCATCATCGGGGCTGACCGCGGTCATGCGGTCGAAACAGCCGGCCGCGGCCGCGAGGTCGCCGCGATCGAGCCGGCAGCGGCCCTTCTCGAACAGGAGCTCCGGGTCCCCGGGCGCCTTCAGAAGCCATGTCTCGATCAGCGCCTCCGCCGCATCCAGCTGCTGCGCCTGGCGGTAGCTGGCGATCAGCTGGCGCGCCGCGAATATACTGTCGGGTTCCGTTTCCAGCGCCGCGCGGAAGCTGCGGATCGCGTCGTCCAGCCGGCCCTCGTGTTTCGCGATCAGACCGAGCCGGATCCGGGCGCCCGCATTGGCCGGATCGATGCGCAGCACGAGATTGCAGGCGTGCTGCGCCTCCTTCATACGGCCTTTGCCGTAGAAGCCCTTGGCCATCACCAGGGCATTTTCGATCTGCGCGCGGATATTGTCATCAAGCATGGGAATCCGGCAACACTTATGCCATGAGACTTAACGGATTGGTAATGCCGGGCAGGAATGGGACGGTTGCGCCGGATCGGCTGGCTGGCGTTCCCGCATTTCTCGAGGCGCTGCGGCGCGACTATGTCGGCTATCTGCTGGCGCTCGGCACGCTCAGTCTCGGCAACCTGCTGCTCCTGCCGCTGATCACCGCCTGTCTGTCCGCCGCCGAACTCGGGCTGTACAGTCTGGTCGTCACCGCCATGGTGCAGGGCACGACCTTCGGCCTGCTCGGGCTCAAATTCGCCTATCTGTACCACTATGCGCAGCATGACGAATCCGAACGCCCCGCCCTGCTCGGCGCCTGCCTGCTGCTGAGCGGCTGTGCCAGCGTGGCCGCCGGCCTGCTGCTCTGGGCGGTGTTTGCCACCCCGCGGATCATGGCCTTCTTCGATGCCGAGCCGCTGCCGCAGGGCTGGCTGCTGGTTCCGGCGCTGCTCTCCGGCTGCGTGCAGACGCTTCTGCTCACCGAACTGCGCGCCGCCCGCCAGATCGGGCTGTCCAGCCTCATCGCCATCGCCCAGCTCGTCGCCATGCTCCTGCTCAGCGTCCTGCTGGTCGTCCGCTTCGACGCCGGCCTGCCGGGTCTGATCGCTGCCGGCGCCCTGGCACAGGGCCTGGCCTGTCTCGCCGGCCTTTCCCTTCTCGCCGGCCGCATCCGGCTGCGCGGCGCATTGCCCCATGCCAGGCGGCTGTTGCGCTACGGCCTGCCGCTGATGGCGGGCCTGATGCTGCTCTACAGTCTCGACACGCTGGCCCGCTTCCTGATCGCCGCCGTCATCTCCATCGAGGCGGCAGGCCGCTTCCTCATCGTCGCGCAGATCGCCGGCCTGTTCGAGGCGCTGCTTGCGCTGCCCTTCCTCACCGCCTGGGGCGGTCTGGTCCACCATGCGCTGCGCCGCCCCGAAGCGAGTATCATTCTCAGCCGGGTATCCGGTCAGGCGATCGTCGCCGCCGCCCTCCTGCTGCTGGGGTTCCTCGCCGTGCAGGACCATCTGTTCCGGCTGCTCTCGCACGACGCGGCGCCCGAACTCGCCGGCGCCTTCGCGCTGCTGCTGCTGATCAAGGCCATCCAGCTGGTCAAGTCGCCGCTGAGCGCCGGCATCCTCCGCACCGGGACCACCGGATGGGCGGTGCAGAACAACCTGCTGATGGTGGCGGTCTTCCTTCTGACCTTTTTCCCCTTCAGCCGGCTCTGGGTGCTTGAAGGCATGGTCACGGCCATGCTCTGCGCTAACATCGTGCCGATGCTGACCCTCACCGCCGCCGCCCACCGCCATTGCCCGCAGCGAATCCGTCCGCAGGTATGGGCGGCCGGCCTGCTGGCCGTCTCGGCCGTCGCCGCAACGCTGTGGTTCGGCCATGTGCCGGCGGTTCCGCTGGCGGCGCTGCTGCTCGTCGCCGGCCTTGCCTTCCTTTCCCGCCCCGATCTTCGAACCCCTGAACAGGCCACCCCGCTGCCATGACGATCCGCAATCTCGACAAGCTCTTCTCCCCGCGTTCGGTTGCCGTGATCGGCGCCTCCGAGCGGCCGAACCGCGTCGGCACCGTCGTGCTGCAGAACCTCGTGCGCGGCGGCTTCAGCGGGCAGATCTGGCCGGTCAATCCGAAATACCGCGCCCTGCAGGGCCTGCGCTGCTTTCCCGGCATCCGTGCCCTGCCCTCGGCACCGGACCTCGCCGTCATCTGCACGCCGCCCGCGACCGTGCCCGACCTGATCGCGGCGCTCGGTGAATACGGCTGCCGGGCCGCCGTGGTGCTGACAGCCGGCCTCAAGCAGCAGACCCTGCCGGACGGGCGTCACCTGCAGCAGGCGATGCTGGATGCGGCCAAGCCGCATCTGCTGCGCATCCTCGGACCGAACTGTCTCGGCATGCAGATTCCGGGGCTGAAACTGGATGCGAGCTTTTCGCATGCGACGGCCGAACCGGGGCAACTCGCCTTCATCAGCCAGTCCGGCGCGCTGTGCACGATCGTGCTCGACTGGGCCAGGCAGCATCGGATCGGCTTCAGCCATTTCGTGTCGCTGGGCGATTCCGCCGACGTCGATTTCGGCGACATCCTCGACTACCTCGCCGGCGACCCGCAGACCCGGGCGATCCTGCTCTACATCGAGTCCGTCCTGCATGCACGCAAGTTTCTTTCGGCGGCCCGCGCCGTGGCGCGCTCGAAACCGATCGTCGCGGTGAAATCGGGCCGCAGCGCCCGCGGCGCTGAAGCGGCGGCGTCCCATACCGGCGCGCTTGCCGGCGGCGACGATGTCTACTCGGCTGCGCTGCAGCGCGCCGGTATCCTCCGCGTGGACGGGGTCGAGCAGCTGTTCGATGCCGTCGAGACGCTGGCCCGCAGCCGCCAGCTGCCGGGCGAGCGGCTGGCCATCATCACCAACGGCGGCGGCCCGGCCGTCATGGCGGTAGACAAGCTGATGGAATATGGCGGCAAGCTTGCCGATCTCGCGCCCGAGACGATCGCCGCGCTCGACGCCGTGCTACCCTCCACATGGTCACGCAGCAATCCGCTCGACATTATCGGCGATGCGCCGAGCGAGCGTTATGCCCTCGCCGTCGAGGCGGTGCTGAAGGATCCGAATGTCGACGCCATCCTGGTCATGCATGCACCCACGGCGATCGTGCCTTCGATCGAACCGGCGCGGGCGGTGATCGAGGCCGCCCGCGGCGCCACCAAGAATATCCTGACCTGCTGGTCCGGCGGCGACGCGGTGGTGGCCGCGCGCAAGGCGTTCGCCGAAGCGGGGCTGACGAGTTTCAGCACCCCGGACTCCGCCATACGCGCCTTCGCCAATATGGTCGAATACCGGCGCAACATGAAGAACCTGATGGAAATTCCCGATGCCCTGCCGGAGGATTTCCAGCCCGACTTTGCCGCGGTCCGCAGAATCATCGAGGCGGCGCTGGCGGAAGGGCGCCAGATGCTCAATGAGGTCGAGGGCAAGCGCCTTCTCGCCGCCTACGGCATCCCGGCCGTGCCGACCGAACCGGCCGCGACACCGCAGGCCGCCGCCGAAGCCGCGCATCGGGTCGGCTTCCCGGCCGCACTTAAAATCCTGTCGCGGGACATCACGCACAAATCCGATGTCGGCGGCGTTGCCCTCAACCTGAGCAGCGAGTCCGAATTGCTGGCGGCGGCGGAGGCGATGCTGGCGCGCGTGCGGGAGCGCCGGCCGGAGGCCCGCATCGACGGCTTCACCGTCCAGCCGATGATCCGCAGGGCCCGCGCCCACGAGCTGATCATCGGGGCGCTGACCGACCCGATCTTCGGACCGGCGATCATGTTCGGCCAGGGCGGCGTCGGCGTGGAAGTGATCGGCGACCGCGCCATCGCCCTGCCGCCGCTGAACATGCATCTGGCCAACGATCTGGTCGAACGCACCAAGGTCAGCCGGCTGCTGTCCGGTTACCGGGATTTCCCCGTCGTCGACCGCCGCGAACTTGCCACCATCCTGATCCGTGTCAGCCAGCTGATTTCCGACCACGCCGAAGTCCACGAGCTGGACATCAATCCCCTCTTCGCCGACGACCAGGGCCTCATCGCACTGGACGCCCGCGTCGTGGTCAGGCCCAGCGACAGGGTCGGCCATGACCGTCTGGCCATCCGCCCTTATCCCAAGGCGCTGGAGGAAACCGCCACGCTGCGGAACGGAATGACCGTGCTGCTGCGACCGATCCGCCCCGAGGACGAACCCGCGCATGTGGAGTTTGTCGACAGCGTCTCGCCCGAGGACTACCGGCTGCGCTTCTTCTCCACCATGCGCAAGCTCCCGCACGGCGAAATGGCGCGCTTCACGCAGATCGACTACGAGCGCGAAATGGCGTTCATTGCCGTCGCCACTCTGGACGGCAAACAGAAGACCCTGGGCGTCGTGCGGGCCATCACCGATCCGGACAACCAGCGGGCCGAATTCGCCGTGCTGGTCCGGTCCGATTTCAAGGGCCACGGACTGGGCGAGGTGCTGATGCGCAAGATCATCGCGTATTGCCGGCAGCGCGGCACCGCGGAAATCATCGGTGACATCCTGCGGGAGAACCAGGCCATGCGCGCGCTGGCTGCCGAACTGGGCTTCAAAACGGTTCCGGGTCATACCGGTTCCGACGTGGTGCAGGTCAGCCTGACGCTTCACCCTCAGCAGACAGGCTGATTCAGCGCCTTTTCCGCCGGATCCCGGCATCGACGGGGGATTGCCCCCACCCCCGTGCCTCTCTATGTTAACCACTGGAGGTGGGCCCAGATTGTGGCGGCCCGTTCAGGCATGCAGGATCCCTTCGGCCGCACGATTTCCTACCTGCGCGTATCGGTCACCGATCGCTGCGACTTCCGCTGCAACTACTGCATGGCGGAAGACATGACCTTCCTGCCCAAGGCCGACGTGCTCAGCCTGGAGGAGCTCGACCGGCTCTGCTCCACCTTCGTGCGGCTCGGTGTGCGCAAGCTGCGCCTCACCGGCGGCGAGCCGCTGGTGCGGCGCGGGATCATGACGCTGATCGACAGCCTCGGCCGCCATCTGAAAACCGGCGCGCTTGACGAGCTGACACTGACCACCAACGGCAGCCAGCTGGACAGGTATGCCGAAGGCCTCGTCGCCGCCGGCGTGCGCCGGATCAATGTTTCGCTGGACACCCTGAAGCCGGAGAAATTCACCGCGATCACCCGCTGGGGCAAGCTGGAGAAAGTGATGTCCGGCCTTCGGGCCGCCAGGGCAGCCGGCCTGCAGGTGAAGATCAATGCCGTCGCGCTGCGTGGCGTGAACGACGACGAATTCGACGACCTGATCGCCTGGTGCGGCGAACAGGGTTTCGATCTGGTGCTGATCGAGGTGATGCCGATGGGCGAGATCGGCGAAGCCGCCCGTCTCGACCAGTATCTGCCGCTTTCCATGGCCCGGGCCGCGATCCAGCGGAAATGGACGCTGGACGAGACCGACTACCGTACCGGCGGCCCGGCACGCTACTACGTCGTGCGCGAGACCGGCCGGCGCCTCGGCTTCATCACGCCGCTGACCCATAATTTCTGCGAAAGCTGCAACCGCGTGCGTCTCACCTGCACCGGCACGCTCTACATGTGCCTGGGGCAGAATGATGCCGCCGACCTCCGTGCCCCGCTGCGACAGTCGGAA
The DNA here is from genome assembly GCF_035304305.1 of Ferrovibrio sp. Taxonomy (GTDB): domain Bacteria; phylum Pseudomonadota; class Alphaproteobacteria; order Ferrovibrionales; family Ferrovibrionaceae; genus Ferrovibrio. The sequence goes on along the minus strand of NZ_DATGQG010000097.1, from coordinate 3,308 downwards.
AGCGATGCCACGCTCGAAGCCGCGATCCTGGAAGCCATCCAGCGCAAGCCCAAAGGCCATGACTTCGTCATCGACCGCCGCCGCGCAGCGCCCGCTGTGCCGCGCCATATGAGCGTAACCGGCGGCTGATGCCCGCCCAGATCCCGCGAAACCGGATGAGCGACCCGAACAAGATTGCCTTTGTCGCGGCCCATGGCGAGTCGGCGGAAGCCGCTCGCAGGCGCCTGATCCACCGCTACGGCAATACGCCGCCGGAGGAGTGCGACGTGATCGTGGCGCTCGGTGGCGACGGTTTCATGCTGCAGACGCTGCACCGCTACATGAATCTGAACAAGCCGATCTACGGCATGAACCAGGGCACCGTCGGCTTTCTGATGAATGAGTATGCCGAGGATGACCTGCCGGCGCGGCTGGGCAGCGCCAATCCGGCCACCGTCCATCCCCTGCGCATGAAGGCCATTTCGGTGAACGGCGCGACCGAGACGGCGCTCGCGATCAACGAGGTGGCCCTGCTGCGACAGACGCGCCAGACCGCCAAGCTGCGCATCTCGGTGGACGGCCGCGTGCGGATCGAGGAACTGATCTGCGACGGCGTGCTGATCGCCACCCCGGCCGGCAGCACGGCCTACAATCTTTCGGCCCATGGCCCGGTGCTGCCGCTCAATGCCGGCGTACTCGCGCTGACCCCGATCAGCGCCTTCCGCCCGCGCCGCTGGCGCGGCGCCCTGCTGCCGCGCAGTGTCACCGTGCGGATCGAGGTGCTGGAGACGCCGAAGCGGCCGGTCTCCGCCACGGCGGATTTCCACGAGGTCCGCGATGTCGTCGAGGTCGAGATCAAGGAAGCGCCCGAGATCGCGCTGCGCCTGCTGTTCGATGCCGGCCACGATCTCGAGGAACGCATCCTGAGCGAGCAGTTCACCTTCTGACAGAAGAAAACGCCGCGGCCAGTGGCCGCGGCGTTCGCCTGTTCCGGTGCGGGACGCGTCAGTCGCGCGTCACGCCGTTGGCAAAGGTGTACTGGTCGGCGCGGGCCTTGTAGCTCAGGCCCTTGCGCGTCGCCCAAGGCGTCACCTCGATATGGATCGGGATCAGCGCCTGATCGTCCAGCGCCATCTTGGATGCCTGCTGCAGCAGGGCCTCGCGCTTGGCGTCGTCCACGGTCTTCAGCGCCTCTTCCAGCACCGCGTCCATCTTCGGATTGGAGTAACGGCCCTTGTTGGTGGTGCCGAAGCCCTTCTCCTTGTTCGGCGTGGCGACCAGCGCGCGGAGCGGATCCGACATTTCGCCGGTGCCGGCACCCCAGCCCGCCAGATAGGCGGAGTACTTGAAGTCGTCACGGTTCTTGAAGAACACCGTGCGGGTCACCGCTTCCACCTTGGTCTTGATGCCGATGCGGGTCCACTGCGAGGCGACCGCCTGCGAGATTTCCGCGTCGTTGATGTAGCGGTCGTTCGGCGTGCCCAGCGTGATCGAGAAGCCGTTCGGATAGCCGGCCTCGGCCAGCAGCTTCTTCGCCTGGTCCGGATCATACTTGTCCGGCTTGGCATCCTGGCGGGTACCGAACATCGGATAGGGCAGGAAGTCGCCGGTCGGCTGGCCCAGGCCCTCCATGATGCGGCTGGCAATGGCATCGCGGTTGATCGCCAGCGACAGCGCCTTGCGGACACGGGCGTCCTTCAGCGGGTTCTTGCCGTTCGCATCGGGGATGCCGGCGGTAGTCGGCTCGCTGAAGCTGTCGAGATGGATGTAGATCAGCCGGTTCGAAACCGCCTGGCTGATCTTCACGTTGGGATTCTCGCGCAGCTTCTTGAGGTCGGCCGGCGGCGGATTCTCGATCATGTCGACGTCACCCGCCAGCAGGGCAGCCACGCGGGCGGCATCGTTCGACATCGGGCGGTAGATCACCTTCTCCCAGTTCGGCTTGCCGCCCCAGTAGGCCGTGTTGGCCTCCAGCACGAGGCGGTTGCCGCGCACCCACTCGACGAACTTGTAGGGGCCGGTGCCGACCAGGCCTTCGCCCTTGCTCAGCGCTTCGGTGGTCATGCCTTCGGCGACATCGGCCTTGGCCGCCTCGGCCGACATGATGGCGACGCGGCTGAGATCGGTCGGCAGCAGCGGATGCGGCGACTTGGTGACGAAGTGGATGGTGTGATCGTCCACCACCTTCATCTCGGCGATCGAGCGGGTGAAGATGATCATCGAGGACGGGCTGTTCGGCACCTTGGCCGGACGGTTGATCGAGAAGACCACGTCGGCGGCATTGAAGTCGGAGCCGTCATGGAACTTCACGCCCTTGCGCAGCTTGAATTCCCAGGTCGTCTCGTTGAGCGGCTTCCAGCTCTCGGCGAGGCCCGGCACCAGCTTCTGGTTCTCGTTCTGCAGGATCAGCGTGTCGAAGATCGTATAGGCGATCTGATTGTTGGGGCCGAGATTGTGATAATGCGGATCGAGCGCGCTGGGCTCCGCCGACAGGCCGATCTTGAGCTCCTGCGCCAGTGCCGGCAGTGCCGTCATCGTCCCGATCGAAATCAGGGCGGCCGCGGCCAGCTTTTTCCATTGCATGGTCATTCTTGTCATCTCCCCTTGACGGCGCTGGCATGCGCCGGACTGCCGCGCAGATTGCCGGCTAAAATGCGCCCTGACAAGGACTTGCTACAGCACGAGTGCGAGAGCGAAGGCGATCAGGACGGCGCCGGCAATGCGGTTGATCCAGCGCTTCCAGCCCTCGTCGATGCGGTGCCGCAGGACGGCGACGCTGCCGCTCAGGAATGCCCACCAGAGCAGCGATCCGATGAAAACACCGGCAACTGCTGCGGTAGCCGTGGCAGGCGTCGCGTCTGCCGCCAGGCCAAGCCCGGCAAACAGGGCAGCGAAGGACAGGATGGTGGCCGGATTGCTCATGGTCAGCGCAAAGGTCACAGCCAGGAGCCGCCAGGGCCGTTCCTCGCGTCCGGATTCGGCCGCTCTGGTCGCCGCCGGCGCCAGCATGGTGCGCCAGCCGAGCCAGGCGATGAAGGCCGCGCCGGCCCAGCGCAGCACCTGCCCCGCCATACCCTCGGTCACGCCGGCCAGCGCGGCGAACCCGGCCGCCGCCAGTGTCGCATAGAGCGCGTCGGCCAGCGCGGTGCCGATGCCGCCGCTGAATCCCGCCCAGAATCCGGCCGCCATGCTGCGCTGGATGCAGAGCACGCCGATCGGTCCGACGGGAGCCGCGACGGCTATCCCCAGGAGGACACCGCGCAGCAGCATCTCGATCTCGCCGCTCACGGTCCGGTCCCGCCCAGCGGCAGCGCCGCAGTCTCCTTGGC
>NZ_DATGQG010000096.1:0-5453 GCF_035304305.1 Ferrovibrio sp. | reverse complement strand
GTTCTCGCCGATTTCCGCGGGAAGGAGGGGCTTGGACTCCGGCACCACGGTCGCGGTCCTGGTCAGTTCGGTCGTCTTGGCCGCGACTTCGGGGCGCAGGATGTAGGACAGGAACTTGTAGGCTGCGTCGGGGTTCGGCGCATCCGTCAGGATGCTGTAGCCGTCGATCCACATTGTGCCGCCCTCTTCGGGCAGGACGTAGACGACATCGGGGTTGTCGACGATCGCCTGGAGCACCGAGGAGGACCAGCTTTGCACGATGCAGGCTTCGCCCGAGGACACGAGATCGGCAAAGTTGGTGCTGTTGTAGCCCGCCAGCAGCGGCTTCTGGGCGATCAGCGTTTCGGTCGCCTTCTCGATCTCGGCGGGGTCCGAGGTATTGGCGCTGAAGCCGTTGACCTGCAGGCCGGCGATATAGGCGGCCAGCATGTTGTCGAGCATGTAGATGCGGCCTTTGTACTTTTCGTCGAAGAGGGACTTCCAGCTGGTGATCGGCGCGTCCACGCAGGTCTTGTTGTAGGCCAGACCGGTCGTGCCCCAGACATAGGGGATCGAATACTTGTTGCCGGGATCGTAGGACACGGCCTGGAAGGTCGGGCCGATCTTGCCGTAGGTCTCGATCTTCGCGTGGTCGAGTTCGACCAGCTTGCCGCGGTTGATCAGGATCTGCACCGCATATTGCGACGGGTTCACAAGGTCATAACCCGAGCCGCCCGCATCGAGCTTGGCGATCATCGACTCATTGCTGTCAAAGGTGTCGAAGGTGACGTCGATGCCGGTCTCCGCCTCGAAGTCGGCAAGCACTTCGTCGGGCATCTCGCCGGCCCAGCCGTAGATGCGCAGGTCTTCGGCCAGGGCAGGCACAGCCGCGAGGAGCGCCAGGGTGGAGGCGGCGAGGCCGAGGGAAAGTCTGTGTGTCATGGTGGTCTCCTGGTTGGAAGTGGGCGGATCCGGCCGTTCAGCGCCGGTTGGTCTTGAGCATGAGGGGTAGGTATCGGCCCATGACCAACAGCAGGATCGTGACGTTGGCGAGGACCATCAGCGCGCCCAGGGCGTTGATTTCGGGGGTAATTCCCAGCTTCAGCATCGAATAGATGCGCAAAGGCAGGGTGGTGGTGCCGACGCCCGAGGTGAAGGTGGACATCACCAGATTGTCGAACGACAGCGTGGCCGACAGGATGAAGGCGGTAAAGATCGAGGGCATGAGCTGCGGCAGCGTCACCATGCGGAAGGTCTGCCACTCGTTCGCGCCGAGGTCGGCCGCGGCATTCTCAAGCCGCGGGTCAAGCGAGGACGCGGCGGCCCGCACGATCAGCGTGGCAAAGGGAATCGAGACGAGGACATGCCCGATGATCAGGGTCGTGTAGCCCAGGATCATGCCGGCGAAGGACATGAACACCAGAAGCGCCACGCCCAGCACGATCTCGGGCAGGACCAGGGGCGCTGCAAGTGCGGCACCCAGGAGATCGCGGCCGGGGAACGACCGGCGCGTGATCGCCACGGCCGCGACCGAACCGATGGCGGTCGACACCGCGGCGCTGGCCAGGGCGACAATCAGGCTGACCTGCAGCGCGTCAAGGATGTTGCGGTTGCTGACCACTTTCTCGAACCACCTGAACGAGAAGCCCGTCCAGACCACGGTCGACTTGCCGGCGTTGAAGGCAAAGGCGATCAGCACCACGATGGGCACCAGCATGAAGAGATAGGTGAGAAGCGTTATCCAGCCCGAGATGCCATGGACGACGCGGCGGATAAACCGGCCCTGGGCCTTGGAGTGCGGGGTCATTTCATCGCCTCCACCCGCCGAAGGGCGCGCATGTACAGCAGGATTCCAAGGCCCGAGAAGACGAGCAGCAGGATGGCGACGGCCGCACCGACGGGGATGTTGCGGAACTCGAGGAACAGCTGGACGATGAGGTTGCCGAGGATGATGTCCTTGCCGCCGCCCAGAAGCACCGGGATGGCGAAGACACCCATGGACGGCACGAAGACGAAAAGCGCCGCCGCCAGGACGCCCGGCAGGGAAAGCGGCAGGGTGACGCGCGCGAAGGTTTCCGCCGGCCCCGCGCCCAGATCGGCGCCGGCCTCCATCAGGCGGCGGTCGATCGGCGTGAGCGCCGCATAGATCGGAAAGACCGCCAACGGCAGGAAGGCATAGACCATGCCGACCAGCGTCGCGCCCACCGTTCCCAGCATCCCGATCGGTTCGTCGATCACCCCCGAGAAGACCAGGGCCTTGTTGATCAGGCCGCCGCGCCCCAGAAGGACCACCCAGGCCGAAATGCGGATAAGAAAGTTGATCCAGAACGGGATCAGCAGCAAGAGAAGCAGCGCCGGCGCCGCGCGCCCGGCCTTGAAGGCGATGAAATAGGCGACCGGATAGCCGATCAGCAGGCACAGCGCCGTCGTCCACGCAGCCAGGGTGAAGGAATTCATCAGCACCCGCAGGTAGACGCCCTGCACAAGCTCCCTGTAGTTGTCGAGCGTGAAGCCCGGCAGCACCGCACCGTAAGGGTCGCGGAGGGCAAAGCTGTAGGCGAAGACGACACACAGCGGCAGCAGGATGAACAGGCCCAGCAGAAGCACCGAAGGGGTCAGCATCAGGCCCGTCTGCAGTTGCTCGCGCCGCTCTCTGCGCATCACGACACCTTGGCCTTGTCCCGAAGCCCCTTCTGGGCAATCGCCTTGATGGGGCTGACGGTCAGGTGCGCCGTCATCGCGGCGCGTGCGGCCGCGGAGTCGCGCATGCGGATGGCGTCGATCAGGAGGCGATAGGTGTCGAATTCCTCGCGGACGAAGGTGATCGGCACCTGCGAGACGTAAAGGCTGCGCACCGACAGGCCGTAGAGCGAGTCAAGATACCGCTGGGCGAACTGGTTGCCCGAGGCGCGTGCGATCAGGCTGTGAAACTGCTCGTCGATGGAGAGTTCCCAGGTGACGTTGCCTTCGTGCGTCTCCATCTCGGCCTCGATCTTGGCAAGGAAGGCATCCAGGCGCTCCATGTCCTCGGGCGTGCGGCGCTCGGCGGCAAGGCCGGCGATGAAGGTCTCCAGTTCGCGGCGCAGCTCGTAGCCGCGCTGAAGGTCTTCGGGCGTCGCGCCGGCGACGGCATAGCCGCGCCGCCCCATCGACATCACCAGCCCTTCCTGCGCCAGCCGCAGGATCGCCTCGCGCAGGGGCGTGCGGCCACAGTCGAGAGACTGCTGCAGCGTCTTTTCGTCGAGAAGGCTGTTGGGGGGTAGTTCGGCCAGCATGATCCGCCGGCGCAACTCGCCATAGGCCTCGTCGCTCTTGCGCTTGCTCATCCGGGACAGCCCCTTTGCGTGTTTCGATATATTGTGAAATATACTGAGCAAGCACGATCGGGCAAGCGATTCGTGAAAGGGCAAGGAAATGGCGACAGCGGCAGATCAATGGACGACGGTGAAAGGGCCGGTTCGCAGCAAGGACGGCATCGTCGCCGCCCAGCACATCAGGGCCGCCGAGGCCGGGGCCGAGTTGCTGGCGCAAGGCGGCAATGCCGTCGATGCCGCCGTCGCCGCGGCACTCGCCCTTGGCGCGGTCGAGCCCTGGATGTGCGGCATTGGCGGCAGCGGCTTCATGGTCGTCTGGCTTGCCACGGAAGAGCGCGCGGTTGCGCTGGATTTTCAGGGTGTCCTTCCCCGGGCCCTGACGCCGGATGACTATCCGATCGACGCCAGCCTGCCCGCGACCTCGATGGGTTTCCCGGCGGTCGTGGACTTCGCCAACACGCAAGGCGCGCGTGCCGTCACCGTACCGGGCGCCGTGGCCGGGTTTGACCATGCCCTGCGCCGCTTCGGTCGCAAGAGCCTGGCCGAGACGCTGCAACCCGCGATCCGCCTGGCCGAAACCGGCATCCCGGCAAGCTGGTTCTGCACGCTGATGATCGCGTCCGAGATGGCAATCCTGGCCAAGGACGCGACCGCCGCCGCGATCTATCTGCCCGGGGGTGCGCCCTTGCAGCCGGGCGCGCCGCTGAAGATACCGGGCCTTTCCCGCACGATGCGCCGCCTGGCAGAGACCGGCGCCGAAGGGTTCTATCGCGGCGATCTGGGCCGCGATCTGGTGCGCGAATTGCAGGCGCAGGGCAACCGCATGACCATGGAGGACCTAGCCGCCTATCAGGTGCAGGAATACGCCCCGATGGAGGCGCGGCACCGCGGCGCCACCCTCTACACGCCGGGCGAGCAAAGCGGCGGCCTTCGGCAGCGCGACTTCTTGGCCCATGTTGCCGCCGGCCTGCCGGTTCCGCCGAAGGCGCCAGGCGCCGGAAGCTGGTGCGTCTATGCCGATGCGCTGGAAGCAGCCTGGCGCGCGCATCGCGCCCGCAACGGCACCCTGGCGGAGGTCGGCAGTTCGACCTCGTCCCTGTCTGCGGCCGATGCTGAGGGCAACATGGTCGCCCTGACCTACACGCTGCTGGATCATTTTGGCGCCGGGATCACGCTGCCGGAAACCGGCCTCGCGCTGAACAACGGCGTCAGCTATTTCGATCCGCGACCCGGCTTGCGCACCTCGATGGCGGGCGGCAAGCGGATCAACTCATCCAACATGGTGCCCACCGTGGCCGTCCGCGACGGGCAGGCCCTGTTTGCCGTCGGGGCCTCGGGCGGCGATCTGATCATGCCCTGCGTGTCGCAGATCGCGGCGCTGATGCTGGATTTCGGCATGTCGCTGGAAGAGGCATTCCATTCGCCAAGGCTGGATGCCTCGCATCGCGGCAGCCTCCGCGCCGACCCCCGGCTGGGAGCGGCCGTGCTGGACGAGTTGGCGCGCCGCTACAGGCTTGAGGTCTCCGGCAATGTCGTGATGCCAAAGCTATATGCCTGCCCTTCCGGTGTTGCCGGAGATGACGAGGGACTGGTCGGGATCAACGATCCCTCGCTGCCCGACGGCGGCGCGGCTGGCCCGGATGGCAGGTGACCGACGCGGCCGAACCAATATTTTCGTGGCATCGCTTCACCGCACGTCCAGAGAACGTTGTGCGGTGAAGCGATGCCACCAGAACCGGACCGTCTCGTGGCTGATCGCGACGCCGCGCTCGTGCAGCAGATCCTCGACGTTCCGGAGCGAAAGCGGGAATCGGACGTAGAGCATCACCGCCAAGCGGATGATCTCTGGGCTGGTCTTGATGTACTTGAAGGGTGAGCGCTTGGTCATGCCTGAACGCTCGCCAACGCCCTGCCCCGTCTCAAGCCGGGTTCATCTGACAGGACCGGTGGGGGTGCAAGGCACGGGAAAATCGACCGAAATTTCGGATTTTTCTGTTCAATATCAATGACTTATGTGGGTGGCGGAGTGGAAGGGATTCGAACCCTCGAGACGGTTTCCCGCCTGCACCCTTAGCAGGGGTGTGCCTTCGACCACTCGGCCACCACTCCGCCTGCCCGTTTAATGGCAGGCGCCGGGCGGAGCAAGGGGAAACGGGCGTC
>NZ_DATGQG010000095.1:0-58024 GCF_035304305.1 Ferrovibrio sp. | reverse complement strand
CTACTGGAAGATCCGTGACTTCGCCGCCGTGCCCTGCGGCGGCACGCATCTCAGGCGCACCGGCGAGATCGGCGCCATCAGGCTGAAACGCGTCAACATCGGCAAGGGCAAGGAGCGCGTCGAGATCGCGCTGGCGGGGCCGTAAGTCGTCATCCCCGCGGAAGCGGGCACACAAAAAAGCGCGGCGTTGCCGCCGCGCTTTTCGGAAGGAAAGCCGATGTCCGCTTTACGCGTTCTTCACCGGATGGCGCAGCAGGCCGACCTTGCTGATCTCGACCTCGATCACGTCGCCGTCCTTCATGTAGAGCGGCGGGTTGCGCTTGGTGCCGACGCCGCCCGGCGTGCCGGTGGCGATCACGTCGCCGGGCTTCAGCGGCAGCCAGGTGGTGATGTAGCGGATGATCTTGCGCACGTTGAAGGTCATCAGGTCGGTGCCGGACTTCTGCACCGTCTGGCCGTTCAGCCGCGTCTCCAGCATCAGCGCCTGCGGATCGGGGATCTCGTCGGCCGTCACCATCCAGGGGCCGAAGCCGCCCGTGGCCGGGAAGTTCTTGCCCGGGGTGAACTGGCTGGTATGGGTCTGCCAGTCGCGCACCGAGCCGTCCATGTAGCAGGAATAGCCGGCGATGATGTCGAGCGCGTTCTCCTCGGAGACCTTGAAGCCTTCCTTGCCGATGATGACGGCCAGCTCGCCCTCGTAGTCGTAGCGGTCGGATTCGGCCGGCTTGAGCGTCGGCTGGCCATGGGCGACCTGGCTTTCGGGGAAGCGCACGAAGATGGTCGGATGGCCCGGCGGCTCGCGGCCCATCTCGCGGCGATGCTCGTCATAGTTCACGCCGACGCAGAGGATCTTGCCCGGATTGGGGATCACCGGCAGCAGCGTGGTGCCCTCGAATTTCACGTCGGCCGCGGCACCTTTCGCGGCGGCTTCCACCTCGGCCAGCGCGCCGGCCTGCAAAACGGCGGCGAGATCGGCGTATTTGCCGCCCAGCTTCGCGCCGACATCGACGATTCCGTCGCCCGCGACCACGCCGTAGGTTGCCTTGCCGTTGCGGACGAAGCTGACCACTTTCATCGAAACACGCTCCCTGCCGGGTTGGATGGATTGTTGGAGGGACGAACAATAAGATGTGCTCCGGAACGTGACAAGGCTCACTCTTTTCCCGGAACGCCGGGCCGGGACTTTCCATTACACTGAACCGCAGTAGATAACGCCGAGCCCCAGACCGCCCCGACCGGACATGCCCGCCAGCCGCAATCCCTTCCTCGCCACCCTGCTGCCCCGCCTCTGGCCCGCCGGCCGGCCCGACCTGCGCCGCCGCGTGGTCATCGCCCTGCTCTTCCTGGTGGCGGCCAAGCTGTTCAACGTCGTGGTGCCGTATCTCTTCAAGCGCGCCGTCGACCTGCTCGATACCGGCCTCAGCGCCGGCGACATCGCGGTCGGCGCGGTGCTGATGTTCGTGCTGGCCTACGGCATCGCCCGCATCGGCGCCCAGGCCTTTGGCGAGCTGCGCGATGCCGTCTTCGCCAAGGTGGCGCAGGCGGCGATCCGCGACCTCGCGCTGCAGGTCTTCGACCATCTGCATGCGCTGAGCCTGCGCTTCCATCTCGAGCGGCAGACCGGCGGGCTCTCCCGCGTCATCGAGCGCGGCACCAAGGGCATCCAGTTCGTGCTGCAGTTCATGACCTTCAACATCCTGCCGACGCTGGTGGAGATCGCGCTGGTCGGCGGCATTCTCTGGTGGTTCTACGGCTGGACCTTCGCGGTGATCACCGTGGTCACCATCGGCGGCTACATCCTCTACACGCTGGTGATCACCGAATGGCGCACCAAGTTCCGGCGCCAGATGAACGACGAGGACCAGCGCGCCAATACCCGCGCCATCGATTCGCTGCTCAACTACGAGACGGTGAAGTATTTCACCAACGAGGCCCACGAGGCGCGGCGCTACGACGAGGCGCTGGCGCGCTACGAGAAGGCCGCGGTGAAGAGCCAGACCACGCTGGCGCTGCTCAACCTCGGCCAGGGCTTCATCATCGCCGGCGGCCTCGTCGCGGTGATGAGCCTCGCCGTGCTGGGGGTGCGCGATGGCACCATGACGCTGGGCGACATCGTCATGGTCAATGCCTATCTGATCCAGCTTTACCTGCCGCTCAACTTCCTCGGCTTCGCCTATCGCGAGATCAAGCAGGGCCTGGTCGACATGGAGCAGATGTTCAGCCTGCTCGACGTGCCGCAGGAGGTGGAGGACCGGCCCGGCGCGCCGGCGCTGCAGGTGCCGCATGGCGAGCTGGTCTTCGACAATGTCGGCTTCGCCTATGATCCGCGCCGGCCGATCCTGAAGGGTGTCAGCTTCCGCGTCGCGCCCGGCGCCAAGGTAGCCGTCGTCGGCGCTTCCGGCGCCGGCAAGTCGACGCTGTCGCGGCTGCTCTACCGCTTCTACGACGTCACCAGCGGCAGCATCCGCATCGACGGCCAGGATATCCGCGAGGTCAGCCAGCTCTCGCTGCGGCGGGCCATCGGCATCGTCCCGCAGGACACCGTGCTGTTCAACGACACGATCCATTACAACATCCGCTACGGCCGCGTGGAGGCCAGCGACGCGGAGGTGGCCGAGGCGGCGCGCGCGGCGCAGCTCGATCACCTGATCGCGCAGCTGCCCGACGGCATGCAGACCATGGTCGGCGAGCGCGGGCTGAAGCTCTCGGGCGGCGAGAAGCAGCGCGTGGCGATCGCCCGTGCCCTGCTGAAGAAGCCGCGGATCATGGTGTTCGACGAGGCGACCTCGGCGCTGGACACCCATACCGAGCGCGAGATCCAGGCGGCGCTCGCCCGCGCGGCGGAAGGCTGCACCGCGCTGGTGATCGCGCACCGGCTTTCCACCGTGGTGGATGCCGACGAGATCATCCTGCTCGACGAGGGCCGCATCGCCGAGCGCGGCCGCCACCACGACCTGCTCGCCCAGGGCGGCCTCTACGCGGCGCTGTGGCAGAAGCAGCAGGAAGCCCGCGAGGCCGGCGAGCCGATCGCATCCGACCGCCCGAATGCGGCGCCGGCGGCGGTGGAGGCGGCGAAGTGAGCCGATGGAATTAAGAGTTCGTTGTCATGGCCGGGCTGGTGCCGGCCATCCACGCATTCTTTTTGCGCGGGGGTAAAGACGTGGATGCCCGGGACAGGCCCGGGCATGACGGAGGAGAAAGGTGCCGTCTCCAAGGGTCCATTGCCCTGTCGGCGCGGCGGAGGGCGGGAATGGACCCTCGGACTTCGCCCGAAGGTGAGGGTTTTTGTGAAGCAGGGCCGGCCGGCAGGGACCCGCCGCCCCTTTATATGACGGCCCGCAGCACCTAGATTACCGGCCGGAAACGAACAGCCGAGGCTTACACGTTCATGGACACCATCCGTTCCGTCCTGGTGCCGATCCACCGCGAGGGGCACAAGTTCATCGCGATCTTCGTCGCCGTCACCGTCGTGCTGTTCCTGATCGCCGAGCCGCTTGGCTGGCTCGGCGTGGTGCTGACGCTGTGGTGCACCTATTTCTTCCGCGATCCGCCGCGGGTCACGCCGGTGGCCGAGAACCTGCTGATCGCGCCGGCCGACGGCGTGGTGCAGATGATCGAGCGCGCGGTGCCACCGGAGGAACTCGGCATGGGCACCGATCCGCGCCAGCGCATCTCCATCTTCATGAATGTCTTCGACGTGCATGTGAACCGCTCGCCGGTGGACGGTACGGTCACCGCCACCGCCTACCGTCCGGGCAGCTTCCTCAATGCCGCGCTGGACAAGGCCAGCGTCGATAACGAGCGCCAGGCGCTGAAGATCCGGCTGAACAACGGCAAGGAGATCGCCGTGGTGCAGATCGCCGGCCTGGTGGCGCGCCGCATCCTCTGCGACGCCCGCGAGGGCCGCGAGCTGAAGGCGGGCGAGCGCTTCGGCATGATCCGCTTCGGCAGCCGCGTCGACGTCTATCTCGACGAGGGCATGGTGCCGCTGGTGATCGTCGGCCAGAGGACCATCGGCGGCGAGACGGTGATCGCCGAGGACAATTCCACCGCGCAGCCGCGCGTCGGCGAAGTGCGCTAGCGCGGGGCGCCGGCCGATGCCGTGGAAAGAGGGTAACAGGATGATCCGGCCGCCGCGGCAGCTCGGCAAGCTGCCGCTCAACATGCTGGCGCCGAACTTCCTCACCATCATCGCGCTCTGTTCCGGCCTCACCGCGATCCGCTTCGCCCTGCTCGGGCAGTTCAAGTTCGCCGTCGGCGCCATTGCCGTGGCGGCCCTGTTCGACATGCTGGACGGCCGCGTGGCGCGGCTGCTCAAGGGCGCCTCGCGATTCGGCGCCGAACTCGACTCGCTGTCGGATTTCCTGTCCTTCGGCGTCGCGCCGGCCATGGTGCTGTATTTCTGGACCCTGCACGATCTCGGCTCGGGCAATACCGGCTGGCTGGTCGTGCTGGCCTACAGCGTCTGCACGGCTTTGCGGCTGGCGCGCTTCAACACCGCGCTGGACGATGTCGAGAAGCCGCAATGGACCGGCAGCTTCTTCACCGGCATTCCCTCGCCGGCCGGCGCCGGCATCGCGCTGCTCTTCCTGATCATCAGCTTCGAGGTGGAAAGCGACGCGTTCCGCTCGCCGGCGCTGAACGCGATCTGGCTGCTGGCGGTCGGCGGCATGATGATCAGCCAGGTGCCGACCTTCTCCTTCAAGCGGGTGCGGGTGCAGCGCCAGTATGTCGGCCTCGTGCTGCTGGCTGCAGGCCTGCTTGCCGCCGCGCTGCTGAACCAGCCCTGGGTGACGCTGAGCCTGCTCGGCATCGCCTATCTGGCCACGATCCCGTTTTCGATCCGCGCCTATAACCGCTTCCGCAGCAGCGATGCCGCTGCCGCCGCGCGGGGCGCCGCCGATCTGCCGGTGACCGATACGGAAAACGCCCCGGTGGAAAACCCGGACAGCGACACGCCGCCGCCGCCCTCCGTGCTCCATTAGGCGTCCTGCATTAAGCCCGCGTCAGGTCCGCAGCGGTCACGATCGTTGCGTATTCGCCCGAGAGATCGGCGAGCGAGCGTTCGTGCACCAGCTCGGCGGCGTCGATCGCCAGCAGCGCGGCATGGGCGGGCAGGCGGATCAATGGCTCCTGCGCTTCTGCTCGTCCAGCTTCTGCTTCAGCCGGGCGAGATAGTCGCCGCCGTCCTTCTTCTGGGCGAGGAAGAGCCCGATCGCCATCTGGGCGCGGTCCTGGTCGGTGGTGGGCGGGCCCTTCTGCGCGATCGTCTCGGCCACCCGCAGCAGCTGCGGATTCAGCTTCGCCCGCAGGCTGCGGATCTGCTGCTGCAGCTGGGCGCGCAGCCGGCCGGTCTCGGCATCCTTGGCCGGGCCGGTATAGCGCCGGGCCGGGGTGGCCGGCTTCGGGCCGGACGGGCCGAACAGCCGGGCCAGCAGGCCGGGTTTGGGGGCGGATCTGGCCAGAACGGCCTCCTCTGATCTGGGCAAGGGGGTGATTCGGGTCTACCTGCGTCGGAAAGATAAGGGCTTGTCAAGGCATTGTCACACCACTACATGTGAAATATGAGCATGTTCGTCCCGCCCGTCACCTCGATGCCGCTGCCGCAGGCTGCCACGCCCACGGCACAGCAGGCGCCGAACCCGGTCCAGGCGGCCGCGGCGGTGACGGCCGTTCCCGTCCGGGCCGATACCCGCATGGCGGCCGGCGCCTCGGGCAACAGCGGCGGCTCGGAAGGCGCCCGGGGCAAGAAGGGCAAGGATGCCGATCGCGGCGCCGACGCCACCGAGGCCAAAACCACCCGCGCCGGCCTGCGCCCGCGCGGCATGGGCAGCAAGGCCGATCTCAGCGTCTGATTCCAAAAACTGAGTCCCCCCGGCCACAGACCGGTCACAGCACGGACACGCGACTCCGGGCTAGATGTTGAGCCCGTGCCGGGCTGCGCTCCTGCCGCCGGGCAGGAGGCCGATGCCGTGAGTCTGCAAAGCTTCTCTCCGCCATTCCTCTCTCCGCCGCGCCGGCCGCCGCCGCCGGCCCTGCTGCCCGATGCCATGTCGCTCGAGACCGTCGAGCGCGACGGCCGGCTGTACTTCGCCCGCGACGTCGAGCCGATGGTGCTGCGGGCCTGCCGGGCGCGGCGGCTCGGTTTCGATCTCTTCGCCACGCGCTTCAGCGTGCCGCGCGCCGAGCTGGCGGACATCCTGCGCGGCCGCGCGCCGCTTACGCCGCAGACCCGCCGCATCCTGGAAGACTTCATCGCGCGCAGCCTGGGCAACGCCACAGCCTGATCACACGCAAGCCGCATCGCTGCGGCTACCGTCCCGCCTGCCTGACGACCGCACTTCTCCCCGCAGCAAGCACCGGGTCGTCGGGCCAAGCAAAGGAGTAGGGACGTGACTCACCTGGACCAGCAGATCAAGCGCCATGGCCTGCGTTCCCGCGGCCTGCCCACCATCGAATCCGGCTCGCGGCTGTTCTTCGCGCGCGACGTGCAGCCGCTGGTGCTGCAGGCCTGCCAGCAGCATGAGATTGCCTTCGATGTCCTGGCGAAACGCTTCGACCTGTCGCGCGGCGGCCTGGCGCTGATCCTGCGCGGCCAGGATCCGGTGTCGCCGCAGATGCTGCGGCTGCTGGACGATTTCGTCGCCCGCGCCCAGGCCGCGGCGATGGTGGCGCGGGTCACCCAGCGCATGCGCCCGCGCAATCTGGAGGCCCGCCTGCGCAGCGCCTGAGCGGCGGACCCTGCGACAACCCACCCCCTTGAATCCGGCCCGGCTTTTGACGAATCTTGATGCTGCCCGGCACATGCCCGGCACGGAGCATTGCGAAACAGAAAGGAGCCGTCGCCGTGACCCGCCCGTCTTCCCTGCTGCCCCCGGTGCTCGATCCGCGCGCCCTCGAGGTCAAACGCAGCGGGCCCCGGATGTTCTTCGCCCGCGACGTCCAGCCGATCATCCTCGAAGCCTGCCGCCGCAAGCAGATCAGCTTCGATGCCTTCGCGCTCAAGATCGGCAGCAACCGCGCTTCGCTGGTGCTGATCCTCAAGGGCCATGATGCGGTATCCTCCAACATGCTCGGCCTGCTGCGCGACTTCGTCGCCGATGCGGGCGGCCAGAAGGTCTCGACGGCGGCGTGAGCCGCCGCCGCATGAAGCCTGGAAAACCGCGACGCCTCAGATTTTGTTAACCAAACCGGCGCCACTCTCCCTGCCGATATGACTGATTCGCTCAAGGGGGAAACGGATATGCCGGCACGGATTCGGCACCTGCGCACGATACTGGCCTCGATCAACGAGCAGCTGCTGCAACCCGACCTTCGCCCTGACGCCCGCGCCTATCTGGAACGCACCGCCGACGCCTGCCGTCTGGCGATCCGCGACCTGGCGCTGAAGATGTAGCCGCGCCGGCTCCCGCGCGATCTCTCCGTTTTCCTGCCTCCCGCGGGGGGTTCCGAAGGCCGTCACCCTCGGCGCGAGTCGAGGGCGCCATTGCCTGTCTGCCCTGCGGATTGTGCCGGTGCATTTTTCCTCTGTCCAAAGGGCACGGGGGAGGCTAGCCAGAGACATGACCCAGTCCGGACTCCTTCCCAGCCAGCGTCACCTCTTCGACATCCCCGGCGATGTCGCCTATCTGAACGCCGCCTATATGGGCCCAATGGCGAAGGCGGCGATCGCCGCCGGCGAGCAGGGCATGGCGGCCAAGGGCCGGCCCTGGCTGATCCGCCCGGAGGATTTCTTCACCGATTCCGAAGCGGTGCGCGCGCTGTTCGCGAAGCTGGTGAATGCGACGGCCGACGATGTCGCGCTCGTCCCGGCGGTGTCCTACGGCATGGGCGTCGCCGCCCATGCGCTGCCGCTGAAGGCCGGGCAGAGCGTGCTGACGCTCGCCGAGCAGTTTCCCTCCAACGTCTATCCCTGGATCGAGAAGGCGCGGCAATGCAACGCCGCCCATGTCACCGTGCCGCGCCCGGCCGATGACGACTGGACGCGCGCGGTGCTGGCGCTGATCGACGAGCGCACCGCGATCGTCGCGCTGCCGCACTGCCACTGGACCGATGGCGGCCTGCTCGATCTCGTCGCAATCCGCCGGGCCTGCGACCGGGTCGGCGCCGCGCTCTGCATCGATGCCACGCAGTCGCTCGGCGTGCTGCCCTTCGACGTGCAGGCGATCCGGCCGGATTTCCTCTGCGCCGGCGGCTACAAATGGATGCTGGGGCCGTATTCCTTCGGCTATCTCTATGTCGATCCGCGCTGGCATGACGCGCCGCCGCTCGAGCATAACTGGATCGCGCGCCAGGCTTCGGAGGATTTCACCGCGCTGGTGAATTACAGGACCGGCTTCCAGCCCGGTGCGCGCCGCTTCGATGTCGGCGAGCGCAGCAATTTCGCCCTGGTGCCGGCGGCGAAGGCGGCCCTGCAGATGCTGCTCGACTGGGGACCGGAGACGATCCAGGCGACGCTGAGGCATCGTACGGACGCGATCGCCGAACGCGCGCGGGCCGAGTTCGGCCTCGACAGCGTCGCCCCCGATCGCCGCGCCGGCCATTATCTCGGCCTGCGCTTCACCGAAGGGGTGCCGCCCGAACTGCCGGCGAAGCTCGCCGCCGCCAGTGTCTTCGTCAGCGTCCGCGGCAAATCCATGCGCGTCACGCCCCATGTCTACAACACCGACGAGGATGTCGAGCGGCTGTTCCGCGTCATGAAGGACGCGCTTTCGTAAGCTGACGCAAACCCAAAGATCGTCTCCCCCGGCGCAGCCGAGGGCCCAAGCGGCCGCCCCGTCCACGCGGATGGGAGATGACGGTTTTGTGCGGCCGTATTGCCTCGCGGCGGATTCCCTTTCCGGTTTTCACACTGCTGCGATAGTATAATTTTCAGGGAAAATATTGATATATAGATCAATAATGGTCCGAAATGGACTTGAAAAATGCATCCTGATGCATTTACTATTGTCGACGACCCCGCCTCCCATCCGGTGGCCCTGGAGCTGATCCGGCTGGGGCGGAACTGGCGGACTCAGCACCATGCGCGCGCCATTCTGAGGGCGCTGGAGGATTGCGCGGAGGATGGTCTGGGCGCCGAGGTGGTGCGGTCGACGCCGGACGGAAGGATTTGCGTGGTGCCGCCGATATGGGAATTGCGGGGCGGCGATTACCGCTATGCGCTGCTGGTTCTGGTCTCGGCCGGCACCGGGACCTGTCTGGAGCTGATCCGGGGAGAGCCCGAGGAAGACTGGGCTGCCCTGATCCGGGCGGCCGCGGCGACGTACTAGCCGGCGGAATGTTGCAGAGGAGTTGCGTGATGACGGAAACCAACAGGTTCGTGTCCGGGATCGAAACGGCGATCGCCGAGGCCAATCCGGATTACCGCCGGCTGGCGGAGCGCGACCGCAGGATCGCTTCCGTCGTCGAGACCCTGCGCGCCCTGCTGAAGGAGCGCCTGCGGGCCAGCGAAAAGTCGCAGCTCAATCTGGCGCAGGAGCTCGGCGTCGATCCCTCGGCGGTGTCGCGCGGCCTGTCGGGCAAGGGCGATATCGGACTGAAGACGCTGCTGCGCTATGCCGACGCGCTCGACGCCAATCCGGCAGAGCTGCTCGGCCTCGCGCTGGAGCGGGCCGGCGGCGGCTGGACCAAGGCGACCGATGCGGGATACCAGGCCGCGCTGCTGCGCCAGACGATCATGACGGAGATTCCCGTCGAAACGCGGCAGCACATGATGCACACGCTCGCCGATCTGCTGGGCCTGGGATCCGGCACGCCGGACAAGATGCACTACTAGGACATGCTGAGCTCCAGCATCCTCGGCATCATCGGTTCGCTGCTGCTGGCATGGTCGCCGCTGCATGACGTCGCGCAGCGGTTCCGCATTCTCCGCGATGAGTACAGGGCGAACCGCGCGTCGTCGCGCTTCACCGGCGCGCTGCGCAAGGCCTGCGCCGAGGGCCTGGAGATGAAGCGCAATACCTTCAACATCCCCGACGCCGTCGCCAACCTGCTCGGCGCGCTGCTGCTGGTGGCGGCTTTTGTCGTCGAATACAGCGGCGGCTGACCGGCCGCTGCCGGGCGGGCTCAGCCCTCGCCGTTGCCGCCGCCGTTGAGGTCGGCCGGGTTGGGCATGCCGAGCGCGTGGAAGCCGCAGTCGACATGGACGACTTCACCGCTGACGCCGGAGCCGAGATCGGAGAGCAGGAACAGCGCCGCGCCGCCGACCTCGTCCAGCGTCGCATTGCGGCGCAGCGGCGAATGCTGCGCGGTGAACCTGAAGGTGGCGCGGGCCGAGCCGATGGCCGAGCCGGCCAGCGTGCGCATCGGCCCCGGCGAGATGGCGTTGACGCGGATCTTCTGCGGGCCGAGATCGACGGCGAGATAGCGCACGCTGGCTTCCAGCGCCGCCTTCGCCACGCCCATCACGTTGTAGTTCGGCATCACGCGGGTGCTGCCTTCATAGGTCAGGGTCACCAGCGCGCCGCCGTCGTTCATGTAGGGCATGGCGAGCCGCGCCACTTCCGTGAAGGAATAGCAGGAGATCGCCATCGAGCGCGCGAAGTTGCTCTTGGTGGTGTTGAGGTAGCGGCCCTTCAGCTCTTCCTTGTCGGAATAGGCGATGGCATGGACGACGAAGTCGAGCCGGCCGTCGAAGGCCTTGCCGACCGCGTCGAAGGCCGAATGCATGCTGGTCTCGTCCTCGACGTCGCAGGGCACCACGGCCCTGGCATTCACCGAGTCGGCCAGCGGCTTCACCCGGCGGTCGAAGCCGACGCCCTGGTAGGTGAAGGCCAGTTCGGCGCCATGGGCAGCCAGCGTGCGGGCGATGCCCCAGGCGATGGAATGGTCGTTGGCGACCCCCATGATGAGGCCGCGCTTGCCACTCATCAACGCGCGCGTATCGGTCATAGCGGAATCCGAAAAAAGATGTCTGCGAAGGATCAGGCGTCGTAACGCTGGAACAGCAACGTCGCGTTGGTGCCGCCGAATCCGAAGGAATTCGACATGACACGGTTCAGCGTCACGTTGTCCTTGCGCTCGCGCAGGATCGGGAAGCCTTCCGCTCCGGGATCGAGGGTCTCGATATTGGCCGAAGCGGCGAGGAAGTTGTCGCGCATCATGAGCAGCGAATAGATCGCCTCATGCACGCCGGCGGCACCCAGGCTGTGACCGGTCAGCGACTTGGTCGAGCTGATCGCCGGCACCGCCTCGCCGAACACCTCGCGGATCGCGTTCAGCTCCGTGATGTCGCCGGCCGGGGTCGAGGTGCCGTGGGTGTTGATGTAGTCGACCGGCGCGTTGTGGCCCATATGGCCGTTGCGCGCCGCCTCGTTCAGCGCCTGCTTCATGCAGCGCACCGCGCCCTCGCCCGAGGGCGCCACCATGTCGGCGCCGTCGGAGGTGGCGCCGTAGCCGACCAGCTCGGCATAGATCCTGGCGCCGCGGGCCTTGGCATGTTCGAGTTCTTCCATCACCAGGATGCCGCCGCCGCCGGCGATCACGAAGCCGTCGCGGTTCTTGTCATAGGCGCGCGAGGCCTTTTCCGGCGTGTCGTTGTAGGCCGAGCTCATCGCCGGCATGGCGTCGAACAGTACGGAGAGCGTCCAGTCCAGTTCCTCGCCGCCGCCGGCGAAGACGATGTCCTGCTTGCCCAGCTGGATCAGCTCGGCGGCGTTGCCGATGCAGTGCGCCGAGGTCGAGCAGGCGGACGAGATCGAGTAGTTCACGCCCTTGATCCTGAACGCCGTGGAGAGCACCGCCGAGCAGGTGCTCGACATGCAGCGCGGCACCATGAACGGGCCGATCTTCTTCGGGCCCTTCTCGCGGGTGATGTCGGCCGCCTGGATCAGGTTGCGCGTCGAGGGACCGCCGGAGCCGACGATCAGGCCGGTGCGTTCGTTGACGACCTCGCGTTCCTCGAGGCCGGAATCGGCGATCGCCTGTTCCATGGCGAGATAGGCATAGGCCGCGCCGTCGCCCATGAAGCGGCGCTGGCGGCGGTCGATGGCCGCGTCGAGATCGATCTTGACCGTGCCGTGCACCTGGCTGCGGAAGCCGAGCCTGGCGTATTCCTCGGCAAAGACGATGCCGGAGCGGCCGGCCTTCAGGCTGTCGGCCACTTCCTCGGCATTGTTGCCGATGGAAGAGGTGATGCCGAGACCGGTGACGACGACGCGACGCATATACGATGTTCCTTATGCCGCGGCAGGGGCCATGCCTTCGGGGAAGACCCCGACGCGCATGTCCTTGCATTCATAGGCGGGCTTGCCGTCGATCAGCATGATGCCGTCGGCGACGGCGATGCCGAACTTGCGCATCAGCACCTTCTTGATGTCGATCCTGAAGGTGATCTTCTTGGCCGCCGGCGTGACCTCGCCGGAGAATTTCACTTCGCCGACGCTGAGCGCGCGGCCCTTGCCCGGCGCCTTCATCCAGCCGAGGAAGAAGCCCACCAGCTGCCACATGCCATCGAGGCCGAGGCAGCCCGGCATGATCGGGTCATTCTCGAAATGGCAGGGGAAGAACCAGAGATTGGGCTTGATGTCGAGTTCGGCCTCGATCTCGCCCTTGCCGTATTTGCCGCCCTGGTCGGCGATCTTGAGAATGCGGTCCAGCATCAGCATGGGCGGCAGCGGCAGACGGGCATTGCCCTCGCCGAACAGCTTGCCATGAGCACAGGCCAGCAGATCCTCGTAACTATAGCTCGACTTCCGTTCCACGTTCGGAGCCCTCAACCCCTGTTGCGCCTGAAGGATGGTTTGCCGACAATCCCCGTCACCCGGGTCCGTTGCCCCTCTTCGGGGTCCCTCGGGAGCCTTAAGTCTCGGACCTGTCTCCATCTTCCGGGCTCAATGTAGTGATCCGCCCGCCAGTCGCAACAGTTTCGTTGCACTTTGTTACAAAGCTGCTACTGGTGCGCGGAGGATCCCTGCGATATATCGGACAGAATGAACAAGATGATCGAACCCCGGTTCCAGGACGCCGCGGCGCTGCTGCGCGAGGCCGGCCTGCGGACCACCCGGCAGCGTCTGGCCCTGGCCCGGATCCTGTTCGCCCAGGGTCCGCGCCATGTGACGGCGGAAAGTCTGTTCAACGAGGCGGCGGCCAGCGGCGAACGGCTGTCGCTCGCCACCGTCTATAACTGCCTGCACCAGTTCACCGCCGCGGGGCTGCTCCGTATGGTGACCGTCGACGCGGGCCGCTCCTACTTCGACACCAACCTCGCCCCGCATCACCATTTCTACTACGAGCGGACCGGCGAGCTGCGCGACATCCCGGAAGAAGAGGTTGCCCTGGTGCGTGTGCCCCAGGCCCCGCCCGGCGAGCGCATCGCCCGGGTCGACGTAATCGTCCGGTTGCAGAGCTGACCGGCGGCGCAACGTCCGCGTTTCCTTATCAATAAATAACGCTCTGTTCGACCAGCGGTTGCCCTAGATCAAAGCAGCCGGGGGCATTCGCCCGCATTGTTGCCGGCGGAACCGCCATATGAGCCACAAGCCACCCATCGTCCTCCGTTCGCGTCAGGGCCTGATCGGGCTGACCCTGATCCTCGTCTATGCGGTCAGCCTCGGCTTTCTCGCCGCCTATGGCTATTACCATCTGAAGGCGCGGCAGCAGGACAAGCAGCAGCGCGCCGTCGAACTCACGCGCATGCTGGCCGACCATGCCGAACGCACGCTGAGCGAGGCCGACCGCGACCTGCAGATCGCCGCGATGCTGCTGCAGACCGACCAGCAGGCCTGGCCGTCGCCGGGGCGCATCCATCTGCTGCTGAAGGAACTGGCCGGCGCCTCGGCGCCGATCCGCTACCTCGTCGTGCTCGACGAAACCGGCCGCTCGATCGGCGATGCCGGCGCCTTCCCGCCGCGTCCCTATAACGGCTCCGAACGCGAGTATTTCCGCCGCCATCGCGAGGGCGAGAGCGGCCTGATCATCGGCGCGCCGGTGAAATCCCAGATCGACGGACGCTGGTTCTTCTCCCTCAGCCGCGCCCTGCTCGACCCGGGCGGCCGGTTCCGCGGCGTCGCGGTGGCGGCGATCGACCTGCATTACCTCGACCGCTTCGTGCAGGGCCTGCGCCAGGATCCCGGCGACCATATCGCGCTGGTCGGCCGCCAGGGCATCATCTACTACATCAACGGCATGGCCGAGGCCGATGTCGGCCGGCTGCTGGATTACTGGGATCCGGGCGCGCAGGGCCTGCTGCAGGGCGAGACCATCCTGGGCGGGCGCCTGCACGACCTGACGGTCCAGCCGCTCGAGCATTACCCGCTGAAAGCCGTCTTCGCCGCGCGGTCGACCTCCTGGCTGGGCGAGGCCGCCGCCGTCATGAGCGACATCGCGCCGCTTGCGGTCGCCAGCCTGCTGCTGGTGACCGGCATCGGCCTCTTCCTGCTGCATCATGCCGGCCGCGCGGAGCGGCTGCTGCGCGACATCGCCGATACCATGCCCGGCGTGCTCTACCGGCTGCGCATCGATGGCAATGGCCGCGCCACGCTGCTCTGGACCAGCCAGCGCGCGTCGAAGATTCTCGATGTCGATGCCGCCACGCTGTTTGCCGATGCGCGCAGCTTTCGCCCGCATCCGGAAGACGAGCCGCGGCTGCGGGCCGCCCTGCTCGACGCGGCAAGGTCGGGCCGCGACCTGACCCTCGAGGGCCGGCGCGTCCTGTCCGACGGCAGCATCCGCCATTTCCGCGCCACCGGCCGGCCGCGCGCCGACGGCGACGGCTGGGTCTTCGACGGCGTGATCTTCGACATCACCGAGGAACGCCGCATCGCCGATGCGGTGCAGGCATCCGAGAAGCGGCTGGCGATGGTGCTGGACGCCGCGCAGGACGCCATCGTCGCACTCGACCAGTCGCTGACGATCACCCATTTCAACAAGGG
Organism: Ferrovibrio sp.; assembly: GCF_035304305.1. Lineage (GTDB taxonomy): Bacteria > Pseudomonadota > Alphaproteobacteria > Ferrovibrionales > Ferrovibrionaceae > Ferrovibrio. The sequence continues at coordinate 43,154 of NZ_DATGQG010000095.1, read as the reverse complement.
CGCCGAGGCGATGTTCGGCTTCCGCGCCGAGGAGATGATCGGGCGTTCGCTGAAGCCGCTGCTGCCCCATGCGGTGCGCGGCCATCACGACGACATCCTCCGCGGCATCCTCAACGGCCCCGACGGCGCGCGCGACATGGGCAGCTGGCGCGAGGTCCACGGCCTGCGCCGCGACGGCACCGAATTCCCGCTGCTGTCCTCGATCTCGAAGGTCACGCTGCCCAGCGGCGAGGCGATGCTCTGCGCCATCATGCGCGACATGACCGATCTCGCCGCCACCGAACTGCGGCTCACCCAGCTGACGACCGAGCAGAGCCGACTGCTGGCGCTGGCCGAACAGGCCAACCAGGCCAAGGCGAAATTCCTCGCCAACATGAGTCACGAGCTGCGCACGCCGCTGAACGCCATCATCGGCTTCTCGGAGGCGATCGACGCGCAGATCTTCGGCCCGATCGGCTCCGAGCGCTACCGCGGCTACGTGCAGGACATCCTGAGCAGCGGCCGGCATCTGCTCGAGCTGATCAACGACATCCTCGACCTCAGCAAGATCCAGCAGAAGGGCGTCGATTTCCGCTTCGGCACGATCGATGCGCGCGACGCGATCAGCGACGCGCTGATCTTCGTGCGCCGGCGCGCCAGCGAGAAGGGCGTGGAGATCGAGGTCCGCACCGAGACGGATCCGCCCGAAGTGGTGGCCGACGAGCGCGCGCTGCGCCAGATCCTGATCAACCTGTTCGGCAACGCGGTGAAGTTCACGCCGCCGGGCGGCCTGATCACCGCGACCCTGCGCGCCGCCGGCGACGGCTGCCTCGCGATCCGGATCGACGATACCGGGCCGGGCGTGTCGCCCGAGCTGCTGCCGCGGCTGGGCGATCCCTTCGTGCAGGACCGCGATGTCTATACCGGCAGCGGTACCGGCACGGGGCTTGGCCTCGCCATCGTGCGCGAACTGGTCGCCGCGCATCGCGGCCGCATCACCTTCGCCAACCGGCCCGAGGGCGGTTTCCGCGTCGTGGTGGAACTGCCGATGCCGGTGACCGCTGCGAAAGCGGCGGCGGCGGCAGGGTAAACGCCTCCGCGATGGCGGCCGCGCTGATTGCAAATCAGAGTCAACAGCAGGTATTTTAGAATCATTCAAGAGAACTTGACAGGCCATTGTCGCGGCTCATAATCCGCGAACGATCCCGAATCCGAATGCGTCGGAAACAAGCCGTCATTCCCCAGATGAGCGGCCGGGAGTCAGGGAAGATGGAGGACCAGCATGCCTGCACTGAAGAATACCAAGACCCATGCCAACCTGAAGGAAGCCTTCGCCGGCGAGAGCCAGGCGAACCGCCGCTACCTCTACTTCGCCCAGAAGGCGGACGTTGAGGGCTACAACGACGTCGCCGCGGTCTTCCGCTCGACCGCCGAGGGCGAGACCGGCCATGCCCATGGCCATCTGGAATTCCTCGCCGAGGTCGGCGACCCGGCCACCGGCGAGCCGATCGGCTCGACCGCCCAGAACCTGAAGGCGGCGATCGCCGGCGAGACTCACGAATACACCGACATGTATCCGGGCATGGCCAAGACCGCCCGCGAAGAGGGCTTCGAGGAAATCGCCGAATGGTTCGAGACGCTGGCCAAGGCTGAGAAGAGCCATGCCGGCCGTTTCCAGAAGGCCCTCGACACGATGGCCTGATCCGTGCGTGGCGTAACCGCCGCCGCACACCGCAAGCCACAACACGGCTGACGCGAGGTCCGGCGCCGCAAGGCGCCGGGCCCGCATCGCCGCGCCCATTGCTCCGGAGACGACCATGCGCGAAGGCAGCCTCGAGGCGCCCACCCGCCATCCGCTCGACTGGCAGAATCCCGATTTCTACGACATGGAGAAGATCGACGCCGAGATGCGGCGCATCTTCGACATCTGCCACGGTTGCCGGCGCTGCTTCAATCTGTGCGATTCCTTCCCGCGGCTGTTCGACCTGATCGATGAATCGCCCACCGGCGAGCTCGACGAGGTCAAGTCGGCGGATTTCAAGCCGGTCGTGGATGCCTGCACGCTCTGCGACCTGTGCTACATGACCAAGTGCCCCTACGTGCCGCCGCACGAGTTCAATCTCGATTTTCCGCATCTGATGCTGCGCTACCGCGCCGCCGAGCGGAAGGCGGGCCGCAAGGATGCGATCGGCGACCAGCTGTCGCAGACCGACCGCAACGGCAAGCTGGCCGGCGTCGTCGCCGGGCTGGCCAACTGGGCGAGCGACCGCGGCAACAGGCTGACCCGCGGCCTGATGGAGAAGGTGGCCGACATCCATCACGATGCCGAGCTGCCGAAGTTCCATTCCAGGACCCTGGTCGCGCGCGCGAAATCGGAAGCGCCGGCGATCAATACCGCCGCGCCGGCCTATGCCGCGAAGCGCAAGGCAGCGATCTACGCCACCTGCTTCGGCAACTACAACAATCCCGATATCGGCATCGCGGCGCAGAGGATCCTCGCCCATAACGGTGTCGAGCTGCGGGTGGAATATCCCGGCTGCTGCGGCATGCCGCGGCTGGAGCAGGGCGACATCGAGGATGTGGCGAAGAAGGCGCGCCGCGTGGCCGAGGCCTTCTCGCCGCTGATCGACGAAGGCTACGACATCGTCGCGCTGGTGCCGTCCTGCGCGCTGATGCTGAAATTCGAGTGGCCGCTGATCCTGCCGGACGATCCGCTGGTGAAGAAGCTGAGCCAGGCGACCTTCGACATTTCCGAATACATCGTCGACATCGCGAAGCAGCACGGCCTCGCGCCGGGGCTGAAGCCGCTGGAAGGCGGCGTGACCCTGCATCTCGCCTGCCATGCGCGGGCACAGAACATGGGCGCCAAGGCGACCGAGCTGATGAAGCTGATTCCGCAGCAGCCGGGCGATCTCGCCGTCATCGAACGCTGCGCCGGCCATGGCGGCTCCTGGGGCGTGCGCAGGGAGTTCTTCGAGGTCGGGATGAAGGTCGGCAAGCCGGTGATGCGCGCGGCGGTGAAGGAGAACAAGGCGCATATAGCCTCCGAATGCCCGCTCGCCGCCATCCATATCCGCCAGGGCATGGAGCGCGAGGGCAGGGACAGGGAAGGCTTCCGCCTGCCGGAGAAGGCCGAGCATCCGGTGGAGCTGTTCGCCAAAGCCTACGGATTGATGTGAGGAACGCGTCATGACGCTGAAGACGACGATCACCCGCGAGGACATCCTCTCGCTCGAGGATTTCGTGAAGGTCCGCAAGGACAAGCGCGCCGAAGTCGTCGCGACGAAGAAGAACCGCCGTGTCGGCGTCGGCCCCTTCTGCACCTTCTATTTCGAGAACTACACCACCATGTGGTGGCAGATCCACGAGATGCTGTTCATCGAGAAGGGCGGCGAGGAGCAGATCGCCGACGAGCTGGCGGCCTACGAGCCGCTGGTGCCGAAGGGCAGCGAGCTGGTCGCCACCTTCATGATCGAGGTGGACGACGCGGTGCGCCGCCCGGCCGTGCTGGCGCAGCTGACCAATATCGACCAGAAGATCGTGCTGGAATTCGGCAGCCACAGGATCCGCGCCGTGCCGGAGGACGATGCCGAGCGCAACCGCGAGGACGGCAAGACCTCCAGCGTGCATTTCCTGCGCTTCCCGTTCACCGCCGAGCAGATCACCGCCTTCCGCACCCCCGGCACCCGCGTGCTGCTCGGCATCGAGCATGAGAATTACGGCCATATCGCCGTGATGCCCGAAGCGGTGCGCGAAAACCTCAGCGGGGATTTCGCTTAAAGCCGTCGCAGCCGCCGGATCAAAGCAGCGCGCTCCGCATTGAGCGTGACAGGACGCTTACCGATCCGGAGGAGACATCATGCAGTTCCATCGCGGCCGGCTGATCGACCATGTGCATCTGGTGGTCCGCGATCTCGGGGCCTCCCGCCGTTTCTACGAGGCGGCCTTCACCGCGCTCGGCCTGAAGGTCGAAGGCGAGGGACCGGGTTTCTTCCACTGCGACGAGTTCTACGTCAGCAACACCGCGGCGCATGAGGATTTCCATCTCACCGGCCGTGCCCATATCGCCTTCCAGGCGCCGGATGAGGCAACCGTGCAGCGCTTTCATGCCGCCGTGCTGGCGGCGGGCGGGCGCGACAACGGCGCGCCGGGCCTGCGCAGCAAGTACCATCCCGGCTATTACGCCGCCTTCGCGCTGGATCCCGACGGCAACAATATCGAGGCCGTCTTCCACGGCCCCTCGACGCGATCGGCACCCAGCGTGGTGATCACGCCGCAGCTGCCGCCCGGCTAGCCGCCGGCGAGCCGCAGGCTCATCAGCCGGCGCGGGCTTTCCTCATAGCCGCGCGCGGCATAGAGCGCGGCGGCGCGGACATTGCCGGTCTCGACTTCCAGATGCAGCGCCTGCAGGCCGAGCCTGCGCGCCTCGTCCTCCAGCATGGCCATGACCCTCGGCCCGATGCCCCGGCCGCGCGCCGCCGGCACCAGGTAGAGGTCGTCGATGAAGCCGTCGCGGCCGCCATGCAGGATGCTGAAGCCCAGCGTCAGCACGGCATAGCCGATGCGCTGGCCGCCGTCGCAGACGAACCAGGCGCGCGCCAGCGGATCGCCGGCGGCCGCCGCGCGCACGCCTTGCTCGCCGCGCGCATCCAGCGCATGGCCGTCCTCGGCGTGGAAATCGCGGGCGAAACCGAGCAGGGCCGGCAGATCGGCCGCGGTCACCGGCTGGAGGGAAATTCCGTCGGGCATTGTCCGCCCATAGCGCAGGCCGGGCGGAATTGCGATAGAATTCCGCGCGAAGGAGTGAAGCCATGTCCGTCATCGACACCGAAGCCGACCTGCGCGTGCGCTATGCCCGGCCCAGCGACCTGGTGCAGAAGAAGATCCTGCACCGCCTCGACAGACATGCCCGCGCCTTCATCGCGCTGTCGCCCTTCGTGGTGCTGGCGACCCACGGGCCGGACGGGGCCGACTGCTCGCCGCGCGGCGATGCGCCGGGCTTCGTGCGGGTCGAGGACGATACCACGCTGCTGCTGCCCGACCGGCGCGGCAACAACCTGATCGACTCCCTGCGCAACCTGACGCACAGCCCCGATATCGGCCTGCTCTTCATGGTGCCGGGCATCAACGAGACCCTGCGGGTGAACGGCCGCGCGCGCATCGTCAGCGAGGCCGCCCGGCTCGAGCCCATGGCGGTGCAGGGCAAGGTGCCGGCATCGGCGCTGGAAATCGCGGTGCGGGAAGTCTTCTTCCATTGCGGCAAGGCGCTGATCCGCTCCGACCTGTGGAACCCGGAGCGTCATGTCGAGCGCAGCAGCTTTCCCACGCTGGGACGCATCGTCGCCGACCAGATCGCCGGCATCGATGCCGCGGCGGCCGACGCCAATCTGGAAGAGAGTTACCGGACGCGGCTCTACTGACCTAGATGGCAGGAGAGGCTGACAGTATCAGGGACGCCCTGCATATTAGGTATGCAGGCTCAACCCAGCGCGAGTCCATAGTTGAGTTTGTGCTATCAATTTACTTACGTCTATCTGAGGACAGATTACTCGGGCGCGAATGTGCAGGCAGGCTTCGGTCGAGAGATGATGATTCCTACTATCAGACCCTTAGTGAGCTGCTTATAGCCAATGAGTTATTGACGGCAGGTTTTGCCCTGCGTCGTCGAGAGCAGGAGGGTGGGCCAGATTTCCTGATTGAGCATGAGAATGAGCGTATTTTCATTGAAGTTATATGCCCATCGCCAACGGGAATTCCGCGAGAATTTCTGAACTTACAGAAGGGAACTGCTTACACTGTTCCTCATGAGCAGATTTTGCTCCGATGGACTGCCGCACTAAAGGAAAAGTATGAGAAGCTGGTCGGCAATAACGAGCGTGGGCTTACAGGTTATTTGGATAGAGGTTGGGTAACAGATCGGGACATATACGTCATCGCGATAAATGGCCGGCGGCTCGCGTATCATAGAGACTTGAGCTTCACGGGAATCACGCAGCGGCCATATGCTGTTGAAGCCGTGTTTCCAGTTGGGCCTTTGCAAGTAACACTCGATACAACTACGGCTGAAATCAGGCACACTGAACATCAATATAGGCCTGTTATAGCCAAGCCGAATGGCGGACGTGTTCCCACTTCCGCCTTTTTAAACGAAGAGTTTGCGGCGATCAGTGCGATTTGGGCTGCTGCAATAGATGAGACAATTGCAGTCCAAGGGCATCGAAACGACAAGCTTTTATCAGTGGTTCACAACCCACTTGCGACGAGAGGGGTGAGGCAAAAGCTACTCCCCTCCCAATCGGAATTTTTTGTTCAGCCAATCAGTGAAGATACTTACAAGTTGCGGGAAATTGATGGGACGCTCTACTGAGCCGGCGCCTCGCTCCTGACCGGGCCGAGCCAGTCGGGCATCTCGCCGCGGGCAAAGCGCACGCCCTGCAGCAGCGAGGCCGCGATGCGCTGCGCGCGGTCCTCGAACAGGGCCGCGGCGGCAGGCGGGCAGAGCTCGCGCACCGTGGCGCGGAACATCGCCAGCCAGTGGTCGAAATGCCTGTCGTCGAGCCCGGCGCCGCGGCCGAGATCGATCTTCACATGGGCCGGCATCGGCCGTCCGTCGTAGCGGCCGCTCATCAGCAGCACCGAGGACCAGAAGTCGCACATCTTGGCGAGGTGATGGTCCCAGTTGTCGCCGATCACGCCGTTGAAGATCGGGCCGAGCAGCGCATCCTGGCGGATGCGGCCGTAGAAGCCATGCACCACGGCATGGATCATCTCCTCGGTCACGCCGGCTTCGGCGCCCGGCGAAAGCGCGGCGCGGCGGCGCTGGCGCTCGGCGTAAGTCGTCTCGTCGTCATGGCTCATGCCGATCAGAATAGGGCAGTGCACCCGCCAAGTGCAGCGTGGCGCGAGGTCGCAGACGGCGGCTAATCGAAAATTTCGTGCGGATAGATGCCCCAGAGATGGCGGCGCTCCATCCAGCCGCGTTCGCCGGAAATCTCCACCTGGCACCAGATCAGGTTGGGGCATTTGCGCAGGCGCGCCTGCACGCCGGGCTCGGCCATCAGCAGCACCTCGGCGGCGGGATCGGCCCTGGCCAGCAGCGGCCGCACGGTGCCGTCCACCAGCGCATAGCGCCTGCCCGAGGTCAGGTTCTTGTGCACCCAGGCCTCGGTGCCCTCATGGTCGCGGATGCGGCGCCAGTATTCGTATTCCGCGGTGACTTCCACCGGCAGGTTGCGGCGCTGGTACTGCCAGGCGATCGGATAGCGCGCGCCGGGCCCCGTGCGGGCATTCACCTTGTCGGCGGCGAGGCTGACGAAACGCGGCACCGGCAGGCCGGAATCGGGGCCGATCCCGACGGGGCCGGAGGCGGACCGGGCATCATCGGCGGCGGCCTGGCCGGGGGGGACAAGGGTCAGCAGCAGGCAGGCAGACAGAACGAGACGCAGCAGCATGACGGCCGGACTACAGCAAACCGTGTAAGGATCGGTTAAGCGAATCGGATGGGCGCGCTGATCGTAGCAGGGGGGTCTGCCGGCGCAATGCACGCGGGCAAAGCTGCATAAGTCCGTAGGCGGACAACCTCCGATAATCAATCACTCGCCGCTAGCGAGTCGAAAGCCTAAACCCCTGCAACTTCGAGTGTTTTTGCTGGTTTCCCGGTGAAAAGACTTATTTGTCCCTATTCAAATCTGCGCCATGATCGCCCGCATAACTAGAACAGCTGGGGTGGGAAATCATGCATCGCTTCAGGATCGGACCGCGCCTGGCGGTCGGTTTCGGTATTGTCTGCGCCATATTTGCCCTCGCCGTCGCGATCGCGCTATGGGAAACCCAGCAGATCAAGCGCAACGTCACCGCCATGACCGATTACCGTCTGCCGATGGCGATGGAGACGATGGAGGTGACCTCCGACCTCTATGCCACCCTGGCCAGCCTGCGCGGCTTCATGCTGACCGGCGACGAGGCGCTGCGGAAGGAGCGCGCCGACGCCTGGCGCAATCTCGAGGCATCGGCCGAGGCGGTCGGAGCCCTCGCCGCCCGGAGCGGCGACCGCGACATGGCCGACCGCTGGGCCGAGATCCGGCCGCTGCTGGCCCGGCTGCGCCAGGCGCAGGACCGGGTCGAGGCGACCTCGATGGCGGGCAAGCGCGACGAGGCCGCGGCGCAGCTGCGCGCCGAGGCCCTGCCGGTGGTGAAGATGCTGCTCGACCGGCTCGACGGTCCCAACCGCGGCGCCGGCGACCACAGCGGCGGCCTGCGCGGCGACCAGCAGGCCGCGCTCGGCGCCTCGGCGGCACTGGTGATGCAGGCGGTGCGCGATATCGACCGGATCCAGATCATCCTGCTGGTGATCGGCCTGACACTCGCCGGCATCGTCGGCTTCGGCATCACCCGCAGCATCGCGCCGCCGCTGGCGCGCCTGACCCGCGCCATCCAGTCGCTCGCCGAGGGCGATGACGAGGCCGCGATCACGGGCGGCGAACGCCGCGACGAGATCGGCGAGATCGCGCGCGCCGCCATCGAGCTGCAGAAGGTGACGGTGCTGGCCGCGCGGGCGGAAAGCGCGCTGGCCAATGTCGCCTCCAGCATCATGGTGGCCGATGCCGAGAACCGGATCGTGTTCTGCAACAAGTCGGTGCAGGAGCTGCTGCGCCGCGCCGAAGCCGATATCCGCAGGGACCTGCCCGACTTCGACGCCAACGGCCTGATCGGCCAGTCGATCGATGTCTTCCACAAGAATCCGGCGCATCAGCAGCGGATTCTGGCCGGCCTCACCCAGGCCCATCGCGCCCGCATCCGCATCGGCGGCCGCACCTTCAACCTCATCGCCAATCCGGCCTACAACCGCCGCGGCGTGCGGGTCGGCACCTCGGTCGAATGGACCGACATCACCCAGCAGCTGGCGATCGAGCAGGAGGTTGCGACCATCGTCACCGCCGCCGGCAATGGCGACTTCTCGCAGCGCCTGCCGCTGGAGGGCAAGGAAGGCTTCATGCATCTGCTCGCCTCCGGCATCAATTCGCTGGTGGATACCACCGAGCAGTGCACCCGCGCCGTGCTGGCTTCCGTCGCCGCGATGGCGAGGGGCGATCTGACCCATCGCATCGAGGCCGATTTCCAGGGTCTGTTCGGCGAGCTCAAGGCCAACGTCAACAGCACCATCGACACGCTGCGCGAACTGGCCGGCACCCTGGCCACCACGGCCGCGGCCGTGCGCGATGCCTCGGCGGAGATTTCCTCCGGCAGCAAGGACCTGTCGCAGCGCACCGAAAGCCAGGCGTCCAGCCTGGAGCAGACGGCGGCCGCCATGCAGCAGGTGACGGCCACGGTGAAGCAGAATGCCGACAATGCGCAGGCCGCGAACCAGCTCGCCGTCACCGCGCGCGACCTGGCCGAGAAGGGCGGCAGCGTGACCCGCGATGCCGTCACCGCGGTGACGCAGATCGAGGAAAGCGCGCAGAAGATTTCCGACATCGTCGGCCTGATCGACGAGATCGCCTTCCAGACGAATCTCCTTGCGCTGAATGCCTCGGTGGAAGCCGCGCGTGCGGGCGAGGCCGGCAAGGGTTTCGCCGTGGTGGCGCAGGAAGTGCGTGCGCTGGCGCAGCGCTCGGCGAATGCGTCGAAGGACATCAAGGCGCTGATCGGCGAGAGCAACGGCCAGGTGAAGAGCGGCGCCGCGCTGGTCAACCAGACCGGCCAGTCGCTCGCCGAGATCGTCACCGCGATCAAGAAGGTGTCCGACATCGTGGCCGAGATCGCCGTCGCCTCGGCGGAACAGGCGCGCGGCCTGGAAGAGGTCAACACGGCGGTCGGCTCGATGGACGAGATGACGCAGCGCAACGGCGCGCTGGTGGAGGAGACCTCGGCCTCCGCCGAAGCGCTGGCCGCGCAGGCCCGCAACCTCGCCGAGCTGGTCGGCTTCTTCAACACCGGCGACCGCCAGGCGGCGTGAGGGAGCGGCACAGAAACCGTCACCCCGGCACAGGCCGGGGGACCATCCCAACCGTCCGAGAAACGGACAGGGCAATGGACCCTCGCGCTCCGCGCGAGGGTGGCGATCGTTGAAGGATCAGTCTTCCCGGTCGATCAGGTGCAGATAGCTGCCGAAGACGCGGCCGGCCTGCGCGCCGGTGACGCCAGGTGAGTCGCCGGATGCGTCACTGACGGCGAAGAGCGGCGTCGCGGCCGTCTTGGTCTGCACCGAGTAATGGAATTCATGGCCGCGGAAGCGGCTGCCCTTCGCGCCCAGCGGCGTATCGCCGAGCGCGGTGATGCGGCGGTAGCCGAGGCTGCGCCGGCGCGCGGCGAAGCTGGTGGCGACCGGCAGCAATCCGGCCATCGCGTGACGGGCGCCGTCCGCATCGGTCAGGCTCTCGCCCAGCAGCATGAAGCCGCCGCATTCGCCGTAGATCGCCGCGCCGCGGGCGGCCGCATCGCGCAGGCCCTGCATCAGCCGCGCGTTGCCGGCGAGTTTGTCCGCATGCAGCTCGGGATAGCCGCCGGGCAGGAAGACGGCATCGGCGTCGCCGGCCGGCGCCTCGTCCTGCAAGGGCGAGAAGACGGAAAGCTCTGCGCCCTGCCGCCGCCAGCCCTGCAGCAGATGCGGGTAGGCGAAGGCGAAGGCCGCATCGCTCGCCACCGCGATGCGCTGGCCCGGCGGCGGCAGCGGCCGCAGCGGCGCTGTGTGCAGCGTCAGCGGCGTCGCGATGGCCTTGAAGGCGGCGCGGTCGAGCCGGCGATGCAGCCAGTCGGCGGCGCGATCGAGGAAGAGGTCGAGTCCGCCATGCTCGTCCGCCTGCACCAGGCCGAGATGGCGGCTCGGCAGCACGAGGTCGTCATGCGCCGGCAGTGCGGCCAGCACCGGCAGGCCGAGCGGCGCAAAGGCCTCGCGCAGCAAACGTTCATGGCGTTCGGAGGCGACGCGGTTGAGGATCACGCCGCCGATCCGCACATCGGCGCGGAAGCTGCGGAAGCCATGGGCGAGCGCCGCCGCCGACTGGCCCTGGTGGGACGCATCGATCACGAGGATCACCGGCAGGCCGAGCCGCGCCGCGAGGTCGGCCGTGCTGCCTTCCGCATCGGCGGCGCCGTCGAACAGGCCCATCACGCCCTCGATGACGGCGAAGGCCGCGTCCGCGGCGCCGTCATGCAGGATCGCCGCGATGGTTTCCGGGCGCATGGCGAAGAGATCGAGATTGAAGCAGGGCCGGCCGGCGCTGGCGGCGCGGTGATAGGCGCCGTCGATATAGTCGGGCCCCGTCTTGAACGGCGCAACGACGCGGCCCTCGCGCGATAGCAGATGGATCAGCGCCAGCGTGACCAGCGTTTTGCCGCTGCCCGAGGCCGGCGCGGCGATGACGACGCCATGGGTCAGGTGGGAGCGGGGCAAGGCAGCCGGGCCTGCAGGTCGCTGGTGCCGAACCGCTCGTGCAGCGCCACCGTCTCGCCGACCACCAGCAGGGCGGGCGGCTCGATGCCGGCGCGCTGCGCGTCGGCGACGATGCTGCCCAGCGTCGAGCGCAGCACGCGCATGTCGGGCAGGGTCGCATTGGCGACCAGCGCGGCGGGACGGTCCGCGCTCAGGCCGGCATGGCGCAGCTTCGCCACCAGCAGCGCGAGATGCTTGATCGCCATGTAGATCACCAGCACCGGCGAGGCGCGCACCATCGCCGCCCAGTCGAGGCTGTCGGGCACCTCGCCGCTGGCATTGTGGCCGGTGAGGAAGGTGACGCAGGAATTGGTGTCGCGATGGGTGAGCGGAATGCCGGCATAGGCCAGTCCGCCGACGCCGGACGAAATGCCGGGGATGATGCGGAAGGCAATGCCGGCCTGGATCAGCGCCAGCGCCTCCTCGGCGCCGCGGCCGAAGATGAAGGGATCGCCGCCCTTGAGCCGCAGCACGCGCTTGCCCTGGCGCGCCAGTTCGATCAGGCGTTCGGAGATGTCGCGCTGCTTCGGCGAGGGCTTGCCGCCGCGCTTGCCGGCATATTCAAGCAGGGCCTGGCGCGGCGCGCAGCCGAGAATGGCCTCGCTGACCAGCGCGTCGTAGATCACCACGTCGGCCTGGTTCAGCGCGTTCACTGCATGCAGCGTCAGCAGGCCGGGATCGCCCGGCCCGGCGCCGGTCAGCCAGACCTGGCCGGGCGGAAAAACCGGCATCTCGAGCGGCGGCAGCTGCATGCGGGCAAGGTACACCGCATGCGCTCTCCTGTATATTGGCCGCCATGACGGAGCGGCCGACAGGAAAGGTCCTGCGCCGGGGCTGGACGACCGGCGCCTGCGCCACCGCGGCGACCAAGGCGGCCTGGCAGGCGCTGCTGACCGGCGCCTTTCCCGATCCCGTCATCATCACGCTGCCCGGGGGCGAGACGCCGGGTTTCGCGCTGGCGGCCGAGCGGCTGGGCGACGGCTGGGCCGAGGCGGCGATCGTCAAGGATGCCGGCGACGATCCCGACGTGACGCATCAGGCGCTGATCCGCAGCCGCGTGCGCCGCGCGCCGGCGGGGGCGGGCGTGGTGTTCAGGGCGGGCGAGGGCGTCGGCATGGTGACGCGGCCTGGCCTGCCGGTGCCGCCCGGCGAGCCGGCGATCAATCCGGTGCCGCGGCAGATGATGCGCGACGTGATCGCCGAACTGGCGGCGGCGCATGACGATCCCGGCGATGTCGAGATCGAGATCGGCGTGGCGAACGGCGCGGAGCTGGCGCAGCGGACCTGGAATCCGCGGCTCGGCATCGTGGGCGGCCTCAGCATCCTCGGCACCACCGGCATCGTGGTGCCGTATTCCTGCTCGGCCTGGATCCAGGCCATCCATCGCGGCGTCGACGTGGCGCTTGCGGCGGGGCTGCGGCATGTCGCCGGCTGCACCGGCGCGACTTCGGAAGCGGCCGTGCGGATGCTGTACGGCCTGCCCGAACCCGCCATGCTCGACATGGGCGATTTCGCCGGCGCGCTGCTGAAATACCTGCGGCAGCATCCGGTGGAGCGGCTGACCATCGGCGGCGGCTTCGCCAAGCTGGTGAAACTGGCGCAGGGGCAGATGGATCTGCATTCCGGCCGCAGCCGGGTGGACCGGGCCATGCTTGCCGGCTGGCTGGCGGCGCTCGGCGCCGGCGACGCGCTGCGCCGCCGTGCGGAACAGGCCAATACCGCGTTGGAAGTGCTGGAGATGGCCGAGGCTGCGGGGCTCGGCCTGGGCGATCTGGTGGCGGAAAAGGCACAAGCGGCCGCCGCCGCGATTGTCTCTCCGGCGGAGATCGCGATCGACGTGGTCGCGGTGGACCGGACCGGACGGATCGTGGGCCGCAGCACGGGTGGAACCGATGGCACGTAAACGCAGACTTCTGCTGCTCGGCGGCACCGGCGAGGCGCTGCGGCTGGCGCGCGAACTCGACGGCAGCAGCCGCGTGCACTGCATCTCCTCACTGGCCGGGCGCACCGATCATCCGGTGCTGCCGCCGGGCGAGGTGCGCATCGGCGGCTTCGGCGGCCGGCCGGGTCTGGTCACCTATCTGATGAATGAGGGCATCGAGCTGGTGCTGGATGCGACGCATCCCTTCGCGACGCAGATCTGCCACCATGCGCAGAAGGCCTGCGAGGATCTCGGCATTCCGCGCGCCAAGCTGGTGCGGCCGGCCTGGGTGCCCTCGCCGGGCGACCGCTGGACCGTGATGCCCGACATCGCCGCCGCGGCGGCCTTCCTGCGCGTCCATCCGGCCAGGCGCATCTTTCTCACTCTCGGCCGGCAGGACCTCGCACCCTTCGTGCCGCTGGCCGGCGCCAATGACGGCGATCCCGGCGACGGCCGCTGGTTCCTCATCCGCATGATCGATCCGCCGGACCCCGACACGCCGCTGCCCCCGGGCGAGGTCATCCTCGGCCGCGGCCCGTTCCGGCCGGAAGACGAAACGGCGCTGATGCGGCAGCATCACATCGAGCTGCTGGTGACGAAGAATTCCGGCGGCTCGGCAGCGAAGATCGCGGCCGCTGCCGAACTCCATCTGCCGGTGCTGATGATCGACCGCCCGCCGCTGCCGCCGGGCGAGATCCTCAGGTCCGTCGGCGAGGCGCTGGCCTGGATCAACCTGCACGCGGTTTAGACTTAGCGGAAACGCTTCTGGCTCTCTTCCCCGGCCGCAGGACATGCGCATGCGCCGGATCGTAGAGCGCGCTGTCGCGGAACGGCGCATCCTCGTCCAGCACGCGGCCGACCAGGATGAGCGCCGTGCGGGTGATCTTCGCCGCGCGCACTTTCGCTGCGATGTCGTCTAGCCGGCCGCGGATGATCTGCTGGTCCGGCCAGCTCGCGCGCGCCACCACGGCGACGGGACAATCGGCGCCGTAATGCGGCGTGAGTTCCTCCACCACATGGCGGATGTTGCGGATCGACAGATGGATCGCCAGCGTCGCGCCGGTGCGGCCGAAATTCGCCAGCGTCTCGCCGTCGGGCATTGCGGATGCCTGCATCGCCGTGCGGGTCAGCACGATGCTCTGGGCAATGCCGGGCAGGGTGAGTTCCGTCTGCAGCGCGGCGGCTGCGGCGGCAAAGGCCGGCACGCCCGGCGTGATCGTGTAGGGGATGCCCATCGTCTTCAGGCGCCGGATCTGCTCGGCGATGGCGCCATAAAGTGCGGGATCGCCGGAATGCACGCGGGCAACGTCCTGGCCCCTGTCATGCGCCGCCGCGATTTCTTCCATGATCCCATCCAGCGTGAGCGGCGCGGTGTCGATCACCCGCGCGCCTTCCGGCGCCAGCGCCACGACCGCTTCCGGCACCAGCGATCCGGCATAGAGGCAGACCGGGCAGGATCCGATCAGCTTCGCGCCGCGCAGCGTGATCAGGTCCGGCGCGCCGGGTCCCGCGCCGATGAAGTGGACGGTCATGGACTGTGTACCGTCATTCCCGCTTCGTCCCGTAGCCGCGCGGCGTGTAGACGAAGCGGCGGCCATCGGGCAGCGCGAGCGGCCGGCTGGCGCCGCTGCCGACGATCACCAGGGTCAGCATGTCGACCCTGTCGACATCGAGCTCGCCCAGACTGACATGGGTGATGCGCTCGCCCTCGCGGCCAAGGTTGCGCGCCAGCACCACGGGCGTTTCCGGTGCGCGATGCTGCAGCAGGATGTCCTTCGCCATGGCGAGCGGTTCGCGACGGCGCTGCGACACCGGATTGTAGAAGGCGATGACGAAATCGGCCTCGGCCGCCTTCTTGATGCGCAGCAGGATGGTTTCCAGCGGTGTCAGCAGGTCGGACAGCGAGATGGCGCAGAAATCATGCCCCAGCGGCGCGCCGGATTTCGCCGCCGCCGCCTGCATGGCGGAGACGCCAGGTATGACGGCAATCTCCACGCGCTGCCAGGCCTTCTGCTGCGGCTCGGCTTCCAGCAGTTCGAAGGCCAGCGTCGCCATGGCATAGATGCCGGGATCGCCGGAGCAGACCAGCGCCACCTGTTTGCCTTCCGCTGCCAGATCCAGCGCGAAGCGCACGCGCTTCTCCTCCTCGCCGAGCTCGAAGCGGTGCAGCGCCCTGTCGCCCTGCAGCTCCGGCCAGAGATCGAGATAGAGGCCGTAGCCGACCCAGTCACTGGCCCCGGTGAGCGCGATGCGCGCTTCCGGCGTCAGCCAGTCCGATCCGCCTGGCCCGGTGCCCAGAATGTGCAGCGCGCCGCGCGGCCGCCCCTGCGTCGCGCCGTCAAACGGCGCGGGCGAAAGCGCGATCGCGCAGGTGGCGCGCCGGGACTTCACTTTCGGCACGATCAGTTCGGCGTCACGCCCTGCAGCCGCAAGGGCTGCGCCTTCCGCCACGCCATGACAGCCCACTTCGGCGAAGACGGCGTCGGAGGGATTGGCGAGCCGCGGCGTCTCCTGTTCCAGCCTCGCCGTATCGAAGAAGCGCAGGGGCAC
The DNA here is from genome assembly GCF_035304305.1 of Ferrovibrio sp. Classification (GTDB taxonomy): domain Bacteria; phylum Pseudomonadota; class Alphaproteobacteria; order Ferrovibrionales; family Ferrovibrionaceae; genus Ferrovibrio. The sequence goes on along the minus strand of NZ_DATGQG010000095.1, from coordinate 27,273 downwards.
GCCGAGCCAGCCGCCGAGTTCCTGGATGGCGCGCTCATCGGCCTTGAGGTCGAGGGAGTAAACGCCGGCGACGGACTCGCGCGCGAGGTTATGCGCGTCGAGGGTCGTCTGCACCAGCCGGATCAGGTCCAGCGGTGAGCAGCCGCGCTCGCAGCCGACGCCGATGGCGAGGCTGCGCGGATGATAGACCAGCCGCTCGCCGCTGCCCTCTTCGGCGAGATGCGTCACGGCAATCGTGAGCGTGCCGCTTTCCTGGTCCAGCGGCAGCTGCGAGCCGGTCAGCCAGGGCGCATGGCCTTCGATGCGGATCGTCGCGCCGCGCAGCATCGCCGCCATGAAGGCTTTTGCGTCCTCCGGATTGGCGAGGCTGTAGCCTTCCGGTGGCTCATCCAGTCCGAGGCCGAAGGCGAGGTCGCCGGCCGTGGTGATGGCGGCCACGCCCTGCAAGGCGGCGGCGATGCGCCGCGCCAGCAGGTTGCCGCCATGATGGCCGCCGAGCAGAGGCACGACGGCGGAACCGTCGGCCGCCACCGAGATCAGCGGCGGCTCGTTCTGCTTGTCGGCCAGATGCGGCGCCACGGCGCGGATCAGGATTCCGGCGGCGCAGAGGCCGATCACCGGCCGTCCGTCCCTGAACAGCGCGGCAATCGTCTCGGTTGCGCTGCCGAGCGGCAGGCTGTGCGGCAGCGCGGCCTCGTCGGGCGCGTAGACGTCCCAGTTCGGAAAAGCGGCCATCAGCACCTGCGCGGCGGGCCGCGCATGGATGCCGAGCAGGATCAGCGCCGGTTTGCCGCTCACCGCGGGGCCCCGTCGGTTCTGTGCACCAGAATCATCGCGAAATAGGGCATTGTCTGCGGGTCGATCTGTTCCAGGGTGAGGATGCGCTGGTTCTGCATGGTGGCGCGTTCGACATAGCGCGCGCGGCCGGCAAGGCCAAGCTTTGTCAGCAGCGCGACGATGCGGGGCCCGTGGCGGCCGGGCTTGATGATCGCCGCGGCCTCGCTCTGCGCGAGCCTCGCGGCGATGGCGTCGTCATCCAGCGGCGCGGGAATGACGGTCAGCACGTCGTTGCGTGACGCCAGCGGCTGGCCCAGCGCGGCCGCGCCGGCGGTGAGCGACGACACGCCAGGCACGACCTCGACCGGAAAGCGCGCGGCCAGCCGGTCGAACAGATGGATGAAGGAACCGTAGAAGAAGGGATCGCCCTCGCAGAGCACGGCGACATCGCGGCCGGCTTCAAGATGGGCGCCGAGATCCTTCGCCGCCTCGTCATAGATCGCCCGGGCAGGAAAGCGTTCGGCGCTGAACGGCATGCGGATCGCGTATTCGGTCTGGTTGCCCGGCAGATGCGGCGCCACGATGCTGCGGGCGAGGCTGTCGCCGCTCTCGGGCGCGGGAAAGGCCAGCACGGGGCAGGCGCGCAGCAGCCGCAGGGCCTTCAGCGTGATCAGCTCCGGATCGCCCGGACCGATGCCGAGGCCGTAAAGCCTGCCGCTCATTTCGTCACGCTCCACTGCGTCACCGGCATCAGCGCATGCCAGCCCTGGAAGCGGCCAACGGGTGCGGCACGCTGCACGCTGATCCGCGTCAGCTCGCCGCCATGGCGAGATTGGGCCTGCGCCACGGCGGCTTCGCCCTCGGTGGTGACGACATTGGCAACCAGCCGCCCGCCGGGCTTCAGCGCATTCCAGCAGAGATCGACCAGACCGTCGGCGAGGATGCCGCCGCCGATGAAGACGGCGTCGGGGGCCGGCCAGTCTTTCAGTCCTGCGGGCGCGCGGCCCTGCCGGATGTCAAGGCCGGGCGCGCCCAGCATGGCCGCATTCCGTGCGATCACGGCGCAGCGGTCCGCGCTCTGCTCGATGGCGATGGCGCGGTTGCGGCGATGGCTGCGCATCCATTCGATGGCAACCGAGCCCGCGCCGGCGCCGATGTCCCAGAGCAGCTCGCCCGGAAACGGTGCCAGCTTCGAGAGCGTCACCGCGCGGATCTCGCGTTTGGTGATGCTGCCGTCATGCTGGTACAGCGCGTCGGGCAGGCCGGGCAGGCGCGTGAGGCCGGGACCGTCATGAAGCTGCACGGCGGTGGTGTTGAGATCGGCGCAGGGATTGTCGCGCCAGGCATCGGCGCGGCCAGTGACGATGCGCTCCTGCGCGCCGCCCATATGCTCCAGCACGGTGAGTTCGGCGCTGCCGAAGCCGCGCGCTGCCAGATAGGCCGCGACCTGCGCCGGCGTTTGGCCGTTCCCGCTCAGGATCAGCAGCCGCGCATGGGGCTGCAGATGCAGTGCCAGCAGATCCAGCGGGCGGCCATGCAGCGTGATGCAGTCCGTCGCATCCAGCGCCCAGCCGAGCCGGGCGGCTGCCAGCGAGAAGGCGCCAGCCTGCGGGATAATCAGCATCTCGGCGGCCGGCACATGGTTCGCCAGGGTGACGCCGATGCCGAACCACATGGGATCGCCGGTCGCCAGCACGGTCACGCGGCGTCCCTTATGGGCAACGATCTCCGCGACCAGATCATCCAGCGGCTTGGTCCAACGCCGCCGCTGCTGGCCCGCGCGCGGCGGCAGCATGGCGAGATGGCGCTCGCCGCCGACCAGCAGTTCAGCGGTGTCGATCAGCGTGCGGGCGGCGGGCGTCAGCCGCTCCGGGCCATCCTCGCCGATGCCGACGACGCTGAGCCAGCGGCTCATTGCGGCTTCCAGGCGGCCAGGGCGTTGATCGCCGCGGCCGCCATCGCGCTGCCGCCACGCCGGCCTTTCAGGGTTGCGAAGGCGATGCCGGTATCGGCATCGATCAGCGCCTGCTTGGATTCGGCGGCGCCGACGAAGCCGACGGGAAAGGCGAGGATCGCGGCGGGCTTCGGCGCGCCGTCGCGCAGCAGCTCCAGCAGGCGGAACAGGGCGGTCGGCGCATTGCCGATCACCGCCACGGCGCCGTCCAGATGCGGCTCCCAGAGTTCCACCGCGGCGGCCGAGCGCGTGATCTGCTTTTCCCGGCCGATCCGGCCCGCGGCCGGCTCGTTGAGGAAGCTGAGGACCGGATTGCCCTTCGGCAGGCGCGAGCGGATCACGCCGTAGGCCACCATGTCGACGTCGCTCAGGATCGGCTTGCCCGCCTGCAGCGCGTCATGGACCGCGCGCGGGAGATCCGGCGTCCAGACCAGGTCGGGCAGGATGTCGGGCATGGCGCAGGCATGGATGAGGCGCAGCGCCATCTCGTCGATGCCCGGCGGCAGATGCGACAGGTCGACCTCGCGCCGGATCAGCTCGAAGCTCAGGCGGTGGATCGTGTCGGGATCGCGCAGGTAGTCGTAGCCCGTCATGGCGTTCCGGTCTTTGCCGGACGACCCAGGCTGCGCGGCCCGAGCGGATGGTCGGCATGGGGATAGGGATGATGCCCGTGATCATGGCCGTGATGGTGCCCATGATCATGGTGGTGAGAATGTCCGGTGCCGATGCCTTCCACGTGATGGTGGTGGCTCCGCTGCGCCAGACCGACCTCATCCTCGAAGCCGAGCATCTGCGCGCGGTATTTGCACATCTGGCAGTTCATGGCGTTGGCGCCGGCAAGAATCTCGTTCAGCCGGTCCTCCAGCACCTCGGGTACCAGCGGATGATCGCTGAGGTAGCCGGCCTTGACGAATTCGATCTCCGGATGGTCGCGGGCGACGAGATCGGTATGCCCGTAAATGCGCTCGACGAGGATGCCGGTGAAGAGGAAATAGGGAAACACCACGACGCGGCGGTAGCCGAGTTTCGCCACATGGCGCAGCGCCGGCTCGACCAGCGGAAAGGTGACGCCGGAATAGGCCGTCTCGCCCCAGCCGAAGCCGAAGCCTTCCCAGAGCAGGCGCATGACCTTGGCGATGCCGGAATTGGCATCGGGATCGGAGGTGCCGCGGCCGACCACCACCAGCGCGGTCTCATGGCGCGGCACGGCGTCGCCGGCATCCTCCAGCGCCTGCCGGATGCGGTCGCCGGCGGCGCGCAGCATCTTCAGGTCGATGCCGAGATCGCGACCACAGGAAATCGCCACGCCAGGATGCTCCGCCTGGTAGCGGTTCAGCACGCTCGGGATGTCGTTCTTGGCATGACCGGCGGCGAACAGCATGCCGGGCAGGGCGAGAATCCTGGTGTTGCCCTTCGCGCGCAGCGCATCCAGGCCGTCGCGGATGACCGGCGTGGCGAATTCCAGGAAGCCGAAATCGACGTCGTATTGCGGCAGGCGGCGCTTCACCCGCTGCGCCAGCGCGGTGAACTCGGCCACGGCGCGGCCGTCGCGGCTGCCATGGCCGCAGATCATGATGCCGGTTTTCTCGAGCCGGACCATCAGAACTCGATGCCCTTCTGCGCCGTCACGCCGGCGCGGAACGGATGTTTGACCTCGGCCATCTCGGTAACGAGATCGGCCGCCTCGATCAGTGCCGGCGGTGCATCGCGGCCGGTGACCACGACATGCAGGTCAGGCGGCCGCCCGTTGAGCACGCGCACCACCTCGTCGACATCGAGAGACCCGTCGCGCAGCATGATGTTGAGTTCGTCGAGGATCAGCAGCTCGTAGAGCGGCTTCGGGCCGCGGCTCGCCTCGATCAGCTCCTGCGCCGCCTCCCAGGCCTGCTTCGCCGCGGCGGTGTCGCGGGCGCGGTCCCGGGCTTCCCGGGTGAAGCCATCGCCCATGGTGCGGATGGTGACCTGGTCGGTGAACTTCTCCAGCACCACGCGCTCGCCGGTGATCCTTCCGCCCCTGACGAACTGCACGATGCCGACGCGCATGCCGTTGCCGATGGCGCGCAGCGCGAGGCCGAAGGCGGCGGTCGACTTGCCCTTGCCCCTGCCGGTATGGACCATGAGAAGGCCCTTCCCGATGGTCCCGGTCGCCGGCATGCGGTCGCGCGCTTTGATCTTGTCCTCGCCCGGAATGTCGTCCGTCATGCCGCACTCATCCGTTCGATCGTTGCCGCCGCGATATTGGTGTGCGGCCGCCACAGCCCGCGCCGGATCGCCTCGCCGAAGCGGGCGGCGATGTCCCTCGCCGCGGCGGGATTGTTCGTCTCGATGAAGCCGCGTGTCGCGTCATCGCCCAGATAGGCATCGTAGAGCAGATCGAAATGCGTGTCGCGCACCAGTCCCGTGGTGGCGGCGAAGGCGAAGAGATAATCCACCGTCGCGGCGATCTCGAAGGCGCCCTTGTAGCCGTGGCGCCGCACGCCCTCGATCCATTTCGGATTGGCGGCGCGGCCGCGCACGATGCGGGCGATCTCCTCCTCCAGCCGGCGGATGCGCGGATTTTCAGGCCGCGAATGGTCGTTGTGATAGGCGGCCGGCGCCTCGCCCGCGGCATAGCGCACGGCGGCCACCGCGCCGCCCTCGAACTGATAGTAGTCGTCGGAATCGAGCAGGTCGTGCTCGCGGTTGTCCTGGTTCTGCACCACCGCGTCCACCTGCGCCAGACGGCCGGCGAAGGCTTCGGTATCCTCCACGCCGTCGCTTTCGGCGCTGTAGGCCCAGGCGCCCCAGGCGATATAGGCGCGGGCGAAATCGTCGGCGCTTTCCCACCCCTTCTCGTCGATCAGCGCCTGCAGCCCGGTGCCATAGGCGCCGGGCCTCGCGCCGAAGATGCGATAGCCGGCGCGGCGCTTCGCCTCCTCCGGCGCGATGCCCTGACTGATCAGTGCCTTCGCCTCGGCGCGGGCACGCGCCGCCAGCGGATTGAGATAGTCCGGCTCGTCCAGCGCCTGCACCGCGCGCACGGCGGCGTCGAACAGCGCCACCTGGGCCGGGAAGGCATCGCGGAAAAAGCCTGAAACCTTCAGCGTGACATCGATGCGCGGCCGGTCGAGCAGGTCGAGCGGCACGATCTCGAAACCGGTGACGCGGCCCGAATGCGGATCCCATGTCGGCCGCGCGCCAATCAGCGCCAGCGCCTGGGCGATGTCGTCGCCGCCGGTGCGCATGTTGGCCGTGCCCCAGGCATTGAGCAGGATCGCATGCGGCCATTCGCCGTGATCCTGCCGGTGCCGCTGCAGCAGCGCGTCGGCCGAGCGCCAGCCGAGCGTCCAGGCCGCCGGCGTCGGCAGGCTGCGCGCATCCAGCGAGTAGAAATTGCGCCCGGTCGGCAGCACATCGGGCCGGCCGCGGGTCGGCGCCCCGCTCGGACCCGGCGGCACGAAGCGGCCGTCGAGGCCGCGCAGCAGATTCTGCATTTCCTCGCGGCCGCAGCGCAGCACGGCGGGCCGCAGCACGTAGTCGATCTCGTGCAGCACCGCGCGCGTCGCCGTCCAGCTGTCTTCGGGCAGTCGTTTGTCGCCGACCAGCTGCTTGGCCAGCAGTTCCAGCCGCTCGACGGTGTCGCCGAAGCTGCGCCAGGGCGCATCGGTGATCATCGCCAGCAAAGGCGGCTTCGCCCCCTGCCACGTGGCGGCGTACTCGACCTCCAGCGGATCGCAGTCCAGCCCGAGATCGGCGCAGAGCGCGCGCAGGATGGAGGCGTTGCCGCCCCTGCCGTCGCCGCGCGGCAGGCGCACCAGCGCCACCAGCAGGTCGATCAGCGCCTCGCCTTCCGGCTTCTCGCCGAAGACATGCAGCCCGTCGCGGATCTGCAGCTCCCTGAGGTCGCAGAGATGGTTGTCGATCTTGAGCAGGGCCGTCTCGGCATCCTCGTCCAGCGTGATGTCGCAATCGGCATCGAGGCCGATGCGGCGCGCTTCCGCCAGGATGCGGTCGGCCAGGAGGGGCAGCCGGCGGCGGTCGAGCCCTGCCGCTTCGTAATACTCGTCCACCAGCTGCTCCAGGGCGGCAAGATCGCCGTAGATCTCGGCCCTGGTCAGCGGTGGCGTGAGGTGGTCGATGATCACCGCCGCCGTGCGGCGCTTGGCCTGGGTGCCTTCGCCGGGATCGTTGACGATGAAGGGATAGAGCTGCGGCAGCGGCCCGAGCACGGCCTCGGGGACGCAGCTTTCCGACAGCGCCAGCGCCTTGCCCGGCAGCCATTCCAGACTGCCGTGCTTGCCGCAATGGATCACCGCATCGGCCTTGAAGCCGTTGCGCAGCCAGGCATAGGCGGCGAAGTAGCTGTGCGGCGGCACCAGATCGGGATCATGGTAGGTGCGCGCCGGATCGATGTTGTAGCCGCGCGCCGGCTGGATCAGCACCGCCACGTTGCCGAGCAGCAGCACCGGCAGGGCGAAGCCGTCCTCGCGCAGATGCGGGTCCGCCTCCGGCTCGCCCCAGCGCGCGATCACCCGCGCGCGCAGCTGTTCCGGCAGGCCGTCGAAGAAGAGGCGGTAGGCGCCGAGCGGATAGCAGACGCGGGCCGGCCGGTGCGGCGCCGCTTCGAGGTCGTTGGTGACGCCCTGGCGCAGGGCCTCGATCAGGCGGTTGCCGCTGACCGGAATGGCGTTCAGCTCGTAGCCGGCATCCTTCATGGCGCGCAGGATGCGCACCACGCTCTGCGGCGTGTCGAGGCCGACGCCGTTGCCGATGCGGCCGTCGCAGTTGGGATAGTTCGCCAGCACGATGGCGACGCGGCGCTCGTCGGGCGACAGGCGCGCCAGCCGCGACCAGCGCGCGGCGAGCTGCGCCACGAAGGCCGCGCGGCCGCGATCGGCCTGCAGCCGCACGATGCTGCATTCGGTGCGTGCGTCGAAACGGGCTTCCGCCTTGAAGGCGACGGCGCGCGAGAGAATCCGGCCGTCGATCTCGGGCAGCGCGACCGCCATGGCGAGATCGCGCGCGTTCAGCCCGCGCGCGCTTTCCTGCCATTGCGCGCGGTCGTTGGAGGCGAACACCACCTGCAGGACCGGGCAGTCGCATTGCGACAGCGGATCGTCGCTCTCGCCGCAGCCGAGCTGCCGGTTCAGCGAACCGATGGCGAAGCTGGTGGCGTTCAGCACCACGTCCGGCGGCGCCTGCTCCAGCAGCGCGGCGACGATATCGGCCGACAGCCGGTCCTTCAGGCTGGTGACATAGATCGGCAGCGGATTGAGGCCGGCCTCCTGCAGCGCCTCGATCAGCGCATGCACCGGCTCGACATCGCCGGCCTGCAGCAGCGCGCGGTAGAAGACGATTGCCGCCACCGGCTGCGCGATGATCGCCTTCTCGGACCAGAAGCCCTGCAGCATCGGCAGGTCGGGATCGCTCTGGCCGGGCCAGTAGATGCCGGCCGGCGGCAGCGGCCGCGCCGGCTGATAGTCGCAGACATGGCCGATCAGCGAGGCGGCATAGCCCAGCGCGTTGCCGAGATTCGCCACGCCGCCTTCGCGGAAATAGGCGAAGAGCTGGCTGCGGGCATCCTCGCCGATGGTGGAGAAGCCATCCAGCCCGGGATCCTCCTGGCGGTCGCCGGGCAGCAGGCAGAGCGCGATGCCGTTGTCGCGGCAGATCCCGCTCAGGCGTTCGACGCCGTAGGACCAGTAGCTCTGGCCGCCGAGCAGGCGCACCACCACCAGCTTGGCGTGCCGGATCACCTGCTCGATATAGAGGTCGACCGAATGGGGATGCGCGAGATGCAGCAGGTTCGCCAGCCGCAGCGCCGGGAATTCCCCGGGCAGCGATGCGGCGGCGGCGCTCAGGGCCGCCAGCTCGGAATCGGCGGCGCTCAGCACGACGATCTTGCCCGGCGTCTGCTTCAGGTCGACGGCGCCATCGGCGGCAACCTGTCCTTCCGGTATGGCGTTGAGCAGATGCAAGGCGCGCCCGTGATGCTCAGGCGGCGAGGGCTGCGCTGATCGCAGCGTCGTCAAGGCCGGCGCGGGGGAAGCCCGGAACGATGGAGGCGGAAATTCTGGTGTCGGAAACCTGAGTCATATCGCAGCGCCCGTCCATCTGACGCCGTCGCAGAGCCGGCTGGCTGGAGAACGCCTGGCCTGACGCCGGCACACCCTGTCCGGCGGCTCCGCTCCGACTGGTGCGATGGCAGGTCTCCGGGCTTGCGGTTCGTCGCGGACCATGCGCCGTCCCGGCTCGAATGCGGCCAGTGGCCTGATGCATGGCGCCCGCCGCCTACCGTAGCGGGGGCTGCCGCGGCCTGGGAGAGTCCTTCTCAGCACCGCATTCCCTTTTCACCGCCGAAGCCCGAAAGCGCCGGCGGACCATCGCAGCGGACGGTAAGCCGGGGTCAGGGGCTTGTCAAACGCACCGGCATCGAAGCCGCTTGTCAAATCGCCGGACGATCGTGCAGAAAGGGAGCGGGTGGATCGCAATCGTCGCGAAACGAGGGAATCTGTCATGAAGCCGAGCCGCACGCTGATTGTATCCGCCATTCTTGCCGGCCTTGCCGGTCCCGCGCTGGCCCATACGGGCCATGATGCCGGCAGCGGTTTTGCCGCCGGCTTCGCCCATCCCTTCGGCGGTCTCGACCATCTGCTTGCCATGGCGGCTGTCGGCCTCTGGGCCATGCAGCAGAATTCCCGCCGCGCGCTGATCCTGCTGCCGGCTGCCTTCGTGCTGCCCATGGCGCTCGGCTTCATGCTCGGCCTTGCCGGTGTTGCGCTGCCCGCGGTGGAAACCGGCATTGCGCTGTCGGTGCTGGTCCTCGGCCTGCTGGTCGCGTTTGCGGTTCGCCTGCCGCTCGCCGCCGCAACTGCGGTGACGGCGCTGTTCGCGCTGTTTCATGGTCATGCCCATGGCACCGAACTGCCGCAGGCCGATCTGGCGCTGACTTATGCTGCCGGCATGGTGTTCGCTACCGCCCTGCTCCATGCCGCGGGCCTGATGGCCGCGAAACTGACGCAGAAGATCGCGCTGCCGTCGCTGGCGCGCGCCGCCGGCGCCGCCTGCGCCGTCGCCGGCCTCGTCATCCTGGTTGGCTGATACCCTCGCAGGGCTTCTGTCCGACCCGCGCTACTGGATCGCGCTGGGCGCTGCCGCGCTCGCCGGTCTGGTGCGCGGCTTTTCCGGTTTCGGCGGCGCGATGGTCTTCATGCCGCTGGCCAGCCTCGTCTTCGAGCCGAAGCTGGCCGCCGTCTGGCTGCTCGCTGCCGACACCATCGCTTCCGTGAGCATGCTGCCCGACGCCGTGCGGCGCTGCGTGTGGCGCGAGGTGCTGCCGCTGGCGGCCGGCGCCATCGTGGCCATTCCCTTCGGCGTCCATCTGCTGGTGATCGCCGATGCCGACACGATCCGCTGGGTGATCTGCATCCTGATCCTGCTCGTCGTCATGCTGATGGCCCGCGGCTGGCGCTACCGGCGGCGGCTCGGTCCGGCGGCGACGCTGGGTACCGGCGCGCTGGCGGGCCTCAGTGGCGGCACCACCGGCCTGTCGGGTCCGCCGGTCGTGCTGCTCTGGCTCGGCGGCCAGGGCAACGCCGCCACCGTGCGCGCCAATCTCGTGTCGTTCTTTTTCATCACCGCCATGGCGATGGTGGCGGCCTACTGGTGGAACGGCCTGTTCACGGCGGAGAGCCTGAGCGGCGCGGTGCTGCTGACGGCGGCCTACTGGCTGCCGCTGTGGATCGGCAGCCATCTCTTCGCGCGCTCCAGCGAGCGGCAGTTCCGCATCGCGGCGCTCGCGCTCTGCGCCTTCGCGGCGCTTGCCGGCCTGCCGCTCTGGCGCGGCTTCTGACGGAGTCTCAGCTGCGCTTGTAGCGCGCGGTGGCCTGCTTCAGCGCCGCCAGCAGCTCGCGCTCGGTCGGGCCGCCATCGCCGGTGATGCGCCGGGCCATCACGACATACAGCGCGTCGATCTGGGCGGCGATGATGTCGAGCTGCCGCGGCCCCGGCAGGCCCATATCCTTGGTGAAGTCGTTCAGCGATTTCGCAAACGCGGTGAGCAGCGGATATTTGAACATGCCGCCCATGCCCTTGATGTCGAGCGACAGCGAGCGGATCGCCCGCATCGCGAGATCGGCGCGGTCGTTGCCGGAAGCGACATCGTCGAGCGCGGCGCGCAGCCGGCGCAGCCGTTCGGCGACATCCTTGGTGAAGGCATCGGTGGCCTTCTCCACCACCTCTTCCAGGCGGCGCTGCTCGTCCGGCATCAGCTTGAGGCCGAAACCCTTCTTGAAATTCACCGCCTTGCGGCGCAGCTCCTGCGGCGGCGGCGTGAAGACCGGCTTTTCCTTCCGAGCCATCAGCGATGCTTAACCCGTCAGCGACCAGGCTTCGGTGGGGGCGCGGCGTTCGGGGCCCTCGTAGTCGGGCAGGCGGCGACGGCGGCGATCGGGGCCGAAATACTCGCCGACGCGCACGAACTGGCGCGGACGCGCGATCGCGGCCGCCAGACGGGTATAGAAGCCGTTCACCGTGTAGGGCTTGGCGACGAATTCCGACACGCCGCAATCGCGGGCGCGGCAGACATATTCCTCTTCCGAATTGGCCGTCATCATGACGATGGGCATCATCCGGTTCGGCGAGGCGGGATCGTTGCGGATCCAGTGCACGATATCCATGCCGGTATGGCCGGTATGGTCGTCGCTCAGGGCCCATTCGGTGATCACGACGTCGATGCGTCCCAGCCGCAGGATGCCGACGGCGGTTTCGAAGTTGCGGGCGCGGTCGATGTACTGGGCATCCAGCATCATCAGGACGTCGCGCACCATCTGGCCCATCAGCTTGTTCGGCTCGACGACCAGGAAACTGATCTTCGAGAAATCGATCCGCTCGTGATCCGCTACATTCTCGTCGCTCACCGGAGACTCCTCCCTGGCGGGATTGCGGCCGGACTGTACTAGAATACGGCGACCGGTAAAAGCTCGCGCTGGTTGAAATTGCGCGAGGCGTTCCTGCCGCTGCCCGGCTTAGTCGCCGGAGCCCCGTGATGTTCCGGATTGGCGAGGCGGTTCCGTCAGTTAACCGGCGGCTGGAAGCTGGCCGGGGCAGGGTCAATCACCCGGCTGCCGCGGCGCTGGACCTCCAGGACGGCCAGGCCGCGTTCCACGATTCCGTCGGCACGGAATCGGAAGATGCCGTCATAGCCGGCGAAGCCGTCGGGATTGGTCAGCACCGGATCGGTGAAGGCGGCCGCGCCGCCCTGGCGGGCGAGAATGCCGGCGAGCGCCGTCGCATCATAGGCGATGCTGGCCAGCCGCGGCGGGCGGCGGCCGAAGGACTGCTCGAAGCGGCGGGCGAAATCGGCGAAGCCCTCCGGCGCCGGCGCGGCATACCAGCCGCCGACGAGCGCCGGCTCGGTGCCGAGGCTCGCCTCGTCCCAGAGGCCGGTGCCGAGGAATTTCACCACCCGCGGATCGATGTCGAAGAAGGGCAGCAGCGGCGCCAGCGCCCGCAGGCGCGCGCCGCCTTCGGGCAGCAGCACGGCGTCCACGCGGGCGGGCGGCAGCTCCGTCCCCGAGGCGGCCGGCAGGGAAGTCGCCGGTGTGGCCGGCGCCAGCGCCGGATCGACCGGGCGCGGCGGCAGGGCGCGCAGGCCGGCGGCGAAGCGGCGCACGACGGGCGTGAGATCGGCGGCGTCGCCGGGATAGCGGTCGACGCGGGCGAGTTCGGCGCCGGCCTGCAGTACCGCTTCGCTCGCGGCCTGTGCAACGGCATTTCCGTAGGCCGAATCCGGCGCCAGCATGGCGAAGCGCGTCATGCCCTTGCTGCGCGAATAGGAGATCACCCGGGCGATCTGCTGGTCGGGGGTGAAGCCGAGCAGGTAGACGCCGTTGCCCGCCACGGCACGGTCGGTCGAGAAGCTGAGCACGCGCACGCCGCGGCTCTGCGCGAGCGGCGCCACCGCGCTGGTGGCGGAGGAAAACAGCGGCCCGATGATGATCTGCGCGCCTTCGGCCAGTAGCTGCGTCGCCGCGGCGGCGGCCTTTTCCGGCTGGCCCGCGGTGTCGCGCGGCAGCAGCAGCAGGCGGTCGTCGGCAAGATCGAACAGCGCCAGCTGGGCGGCATCGAACAGGGCGCGGCCGATTCCGGCATTGGGGCCGCTGAGCGGCGCGAGGAAGCCGATGCGGATCACGTCGGCACCGCCGGGCGGCACCAGGCCGGGCGCGGCGAGCGGCGGCAGAGGCTGGGTCTCGATGCCGTCGGCGGGCATGGCGGGGCGCGGCAGCTGTGGCGCCGGCATGCCGACCGGGGGCACATTGGCCTGGCCGGCGCCGGTCTGGGGCGGGGCGCCGGGGCCAGGCGCGACCCGCTGCGGCGCGCCGCCGAACAGGCCCGGCAGGCCGCCGCGGGTGGCCGGCCCGCTCTGGCAGGCGGCCAGCAGGATGCCGAGAAGGAGCAGCGAGGCCACTTTGGCTGACGTAAACCGGGCCGCTTTATGGTACCTGCAGATTCCGATGCCCATGTCAGACCCGATCCAGCCGTCCCGATCCCCGCCGCCTGTGTCCTTGGCCACCGGGGTCGACGCGGCACAATTCACCCCCGGCTTATATCTGGTGGCGACCCCGATCGGCAACTCGGCGGACATCACGCTCCGCGCGCTCGCGCTGCTGCAGCGGGCCGATCTGGTGGCCTGCGAGGACAGCCGCGTCACGGGGCCGTTCCTGAAGCGCTACGGCATCCAGGCCAGCCTGCTGCCATACCATGAGCATAATGCGGCGAAAGTGCGACCCCAGCTGCTGCAGCGCCTGCGTGACGGCGCGGTGGTGGCGCTGGTGTCGGATGCCGGCACGCCGCTGATCAACGACCCCGGCTACAAGCTGGTGCGCGACTGCATCGCGCAGGGCATCCATGTCACCGCCCTGCCGGGCCCGTCGGCGGTGCTGACCGCGCTGAGCCTGTCGGGCCTGCCCAGCGACCGTTTCCTCTATGCCGGCTTCCCGCCGCCGAAGGCCGGGGCGCGGGCCGAGTGGCTGGCCGAACTGAAAGCCGTGCGCGCCAGCCTCGTGCTGCTGGAAAGCCCGCAGCGGCTCGCCGACAGCCTTGCCGCCATGGCGGACATACTGGGCGGCGCGCGCGAGGCCGCGGTGGCGCGCGAGCTGACCAAGAAGTTCGAGGAGGTGCGCCGCGGCAGCCTGGCCGAGCTTGCGGCCTTCTACGCCGGACACGGGCCGCCGAAGGGCGAGGTGACGCTGGTGATCGGCCCGCCGCCCGACCAGCCGGAGGCCACGGCGGGCGATCTCGATGCCGCGCTGACGGCGGCGATGCGGCAGGTGCCCCTGCGCCAGGCGGTGGACGAGGTCAGCGCCGCGCTGGGCCTGCCGCGCAAGGCGGTCTATGCCCGCGCGCTGGACCTGCGCGACCGGGGGCAATGACGGCGCGGGCGGCGCATCTGCTGCGCGGGCGCCGCGGCGAGCGGCTCGCGGCATTCTGGCTGCGCCTGCAGGGCTTCCGCATCCTCGCCCGCAACTGGCGCCACCCGGCCGGCGAGGTGGACATCCTCGCGCGCCGCGGCAATCTGCTGGTCGCCGTCGAGGTGAAATGGCGCGCCAGCCTCGACGCGGCGGCCGAATCGATCCTGCGACAGCAGCGCCATCGCATTGCCAATGCCGCTGCGGTATTCTTGTCGCGACAGCCCGATGCGGCGAAGCTGCGGCTGCGCTTCGACGCCGTGCTGCTGATGCCCGGCCGCCTGCCGCGCCACGTCCGTGACGCGTGGCGGCCTTAGATTGTCGGTCCCGGTCCAGACAGAAGGAGTGCCTGCGTGCTGCCGTTCCGTTCCAAAGCCCTGCGTTTCCCCTTCGCGCTGCTTGCGCTGCTGGCCCTGGCGCCCGCGCTGAGCGGCTGCCTCGGCGTGGCGGTCGGCGCCGGCGCCGCCGCCGGCGTGGCGGCGGCCGAGGAGCGCGGCGCCAAGAACGCGGCGAACGACAAGGGCATCCAGCTCGCCATCAACGACGCCCTGTTCCGCACCGACCTGGCGCTGTTCCACAAGCTCGGCACCATCGTCTACGAGGGCCGCGTGCTGCTGACCGGCGTGCTGCAGACGGAAGAGCAGAAGGACCAGGCGCTGAAGCTGGTCTGGAGCGCCTCCGACCGCATCCGCGAGGTGATCGACGAGATCGTGATCGCGCCGCCGGGCACGATCCTCGATTTCAGCAACGACGCCTGGATCACCGGCCAGCTGCGCTTCAAGCTCGCCAGCGACCGCGAGATCGTCGACATCAACTATTCCATCGAGACGGTGAACGGCACCGTCTACCTGATCGGCCTGGCGCAGAACGAGGCGGAACTGATGCGCGTCACCGATCACGCCCGCACCATCAGGGGCGTGCGCCGCGTCGTCAGCCATGTCTGGCTGAAGACCGATCCGCGCCGCCAGCCGATATAGGGCCGGCGATGACGGACCGCGCGGCCATCGAGACCTCTCTGAAGGCGCTCGGGGCCGCGCCGGATGACGGCTTCGACATCGCCGAGGCCGCGCTGCTGCTTGCCGCGCTCGACCGGCCGGAGACCGATCTTGGTCCCTATCGCCGCCATCTCTCCGACATCGCCGCGGCGCTGAACCGCATCGATGCCGGCGTGGAAGTGGCGCCGCGCGCCATGGCGCTGGCCGCCGTGCTGGGCGTCGAATTCGGCTATCGCGGCGACACCGAAACCTACGACGATCCGCAGAATGCCGATCTCATCCGGGTGATCGACCGCCGCATGGGCCTGCCGGTGAGCCTGGGAATTCTCTACATCTACGCCGCCCGCGCCCAGTCCTGGCCGGCGGCCGGTCTCGACTTCCCCGGCCATTTCCTGATCAGCGTCGAGGGCGAGGACGGCACGCTGGTGCTCGATCCTTTCCGCGGCGGGCGCATCGCGGCGCCGCCCGACATGGCCGAGCTGCTGCAGCGGCTGGGCAGCGGCGACCAGACCCTGCAGCCAGAGCATCTGCGGCCGATGAGCGGCCGCGAGGTGCTGCTGCGGCTGCAGAACAACATCAAGGCGCGGGCCTGGCGCGCCAGTGACGCCGAGCGCACGGCGGAGATCCTGCGCCGCATCCTGCTGTTCGCGCCCAACCATGCGCTGTCCTGGCGCGAGCTGGGCGTGGTGGAGGGCAGCCTCGGCCATATGCGCCAGGCGATCGCGGCGACCGAGCGCTATCTCATGCTGTCGGGCAGCGAGGCGGCAAGTCTTGAGGCGGAAAGCTTCCTGCGGCACATTCGCAACCAGTTGAACTAGCCGCGCGGCGCTTTAGCTTTTCCGCACCGCACCGCACAAAACGCACAGAACGCAGAAAAGGACCCGCCATGGTGCTCAAGGTCGCGATCCAGATGGATCCCATCGAGAAAATCGACTTCGATGGCGACAGCACCTTCGTGCTGGGACTGGAAGCCGGCCGTCGCGGCTATCCGATGTGGCATTACCTGGCCCATGACCTGAGCTTCCGCGACGGCCGCGTGCTGGCGCGCGCCCGGCCGATGGAACTGCGGCACGAGCGCGGCAACCACTACACCATGGGCGCGCCGGAACTGATCGACCTTGCCGAGATGGACGTGGTGCTGATGCGCCAGGACCCGCCCTTCGACATGGCCTACATCACCGCGACGCATATCCTGCAGCACATCCATCCGAAGACCCTGGTGGTGAACAACCCGGTCGCGGTGCGCAACGCGCCGGAGAAGCTCTACGTGACGCATTTCGACGGCGTGTTGCCGCCGACGCTGATCTCCTCCGACATGGAGACGATCAAGGCGTTCCGCGACGAGCACAAGGACATCATCCTCAAGCCGCTGTTCGGCAATGGCGGCGCCGGCGTGTTCCACCTCAAGCCCGATGACGAGAATCTCGGCGCCCTGCTCGAGATGTTCACCGCGCTGTCGCGCGAGCCGGTGATCGTGCAGAAATACCTGCCCGAGGTGCGCCAGGGCGACAAGCGCATCATCCTGATCGACGGCCGTCCGGCCGGCGCGGTCAACCGCGTGCCGGCCAAGGGCGAGGCGCGCTCCAACATGCATGTCGGCGGCCGGCCGGAAAAGGCGACGCTGACCAGGCGCGAGCAGGAGATCTGCGAGATGATCGGGCCGCATCTCAAGCGCGAGGGCCTGATCTTCGTCGGCATCGACGTGATCGGCGATTACCTTACGGAAATCAACGTCACCTCGCCCACCGGGATCCAGCAGATCAACCGCTTCGACGGCGTGAAGCTGGAAGCCGAGATCTGGGACGCCATCGAGGATGCGCTGGCGCGCCGCGTGCTGGCGTAATTTCCTGGTCGCGCAGGCCATCGCGCATACGATGATAGGCTTGGCGCCTGCCTGAATTTTTTGCACCCGCGTAAGCCGCGGCGTTTACCGTAATTCCCCGGTGACTTTTGGCGACGCGATGCTATTGTCCGCCGCCGAGCGCGGCCGGGGGCAGGCCGCACGGGAGATCGGACGTGGCGCAGGGGGCCTTTCTCAGCATTCAGGATGTCGAGCGGCTGCTGGCGGATCCCTCGCCGGCGGCGCGCGCCGACACGGCCGCGAAAGTCGCCCGCGCCTACAGCGTACCCAGCCTGAGCGACAGCGAGCGCCAGCTGGCGCAGGCGATCGTCGCCGCCCTGTCGCGCGACGCCGAGCTGCGCGTGCGCCAGGCGCTGGCCGAGCATATCGCCGACAATCCCGACCTGCCGCCCGCGATCGCCGCCCGCATGGCGCGCGATGTTGCCGCCGTCGCGGTGCCGGTGCTGCGCCGCTCGCCGGTCTTCACCGATGCCGAACTGATCGAGCTGCTGCAGTCGGTCTCGCCGCAGCACCAGGCGGCGATTGCCGGCCGCGCCCGCGTCTCAAGCGAACTCTGCGGCGCGCTGGTCAGTCATGGCGCCGAGCCTGCCGTGGCGGTGCTGATGGGCAATCGCGGCGCCCCGGTGAGCGAGCCGATGATGGAACGCGCGCTCGACCGCTTTCCTGACAGCCGCGCGCTGGGCGAGGCGCTGGCGCGGCGGCCCGGCGTACCGGCGAAATTCGCCGCCCGGCTGGTGGCGCTGGTTGCCGAGGATCTGCGCGAGACGCTGATCGCGCGCTACCGGATTCCGCCGGCCATGGCGGCCGACATGATGCTGCAGCTGCGCGAGCGAAGCCTGCTCGGCCTGCTTGGCGAGGGCGCCGCGCCGCCGGCGCTGGCCGGGCTGGTCGCCGACCTCCAGCGACAGGGCCAGCTTTCGCCGGGCCTGGTGCTGCGCGCGCTGGCCGGCGGCGACATCGTCTTCTTCGAGCAGGCGCTGGCGCAGCTCTGCAGCGTTCCGCTGCGCAACGCGCAGCTGCTGATACACGATCCCGGCGGCCGCGGCTTCCGCGCCATCTACGACCGCGCCGGCCTGCCCGGCGAATTCTTCGCCATGGCCGCCGCCGTGGTGGAAATGGCGCGCGGCCAGCAGTCGGGCGCCGACCGCGCGTTTTTCGTCGAGGCCGTCACCACGCGGCTGCTGGCGGAGTTCTCCCATCTCTGGGACGGCCAGGACCTGCGCTGGCTGGAACGCCGGCGCGCGCGGGCCCAGACGGCGCAGCGGATCGCCGCATAACCGCCGAGCCGAGATGACCGACGCACCGGAGCAGCCGCTGCATTCGGAAATCCTGTGGATGCCGAGCCGCGTGCCCCTGCCCGACGGCAGCCGGATGGCGCGGCTGATGGCGACCTTCTATCCGGGCCTGCAGCCGCCGCCGCCGCGCGGCTGGCCGCTGGTCGTGTTCAGCCACGGCTCCACGGCCGGCGGGCGCCATCGCACCGACGAGGTGCTGCGCTTCGAAATCCAGGCGCGCTATTTCCTCGCCCGCGGCTTCGCCATGCTGGTGCCGATGCGGCGCGGCCGCGGCGGATCGGAAAGCGACTATGTCGAATGGTACGATCCCGATCCGCTGAAACTCGGCGAGGGCCTGCATCACGCGCTCGACGATCTCGATGCGGCGATCGCCTTCATGCGCAACCGCGATGACATCGACGGCAGCCGCATCGTGGTGGCGGGCCAGTCGCGCGGCGGCCTGCTCAGCGTGCTCTATGCCGGCCAGCACGGATCGGGCCTGCGCGGCAGCATCAATTTCTCCGGCGGCTGGAACGACACCGCCGGCGCGACCAACGTCTTTACCCGCGACATGCTGCTGCGCATCGGCGGCGATGCGATGGTTCCCTCGCTCTGGCTCTATGCCGCCAATGACAGCATGTTCGCGCCGGACATCGTGCGCCAGTGGCACGATGCCTATGCCAGCACCGGCGGCCATGCCCAGCTCTACGTGTTTCCGCCGCTGGAGGGCGCCGACGGCCATTGCCTGCTCGATCACCCGGACCTGTGGCAGTCGGCGGTGGATGCCTTCCTGCACCAGCTCGGCTTCGGCTGGTAGCCGTTCCGCCCCTCAGGCCCGTCCGGTGCGGACGGCCGGAAACACCACGGTGACGCGGGTGCCTTCGCCGGGGGCGGAGTCGATTTCCAGCCGGCCCTGATGCGCGGCGGCGAAGGCGCGCACCAGCGACAGCCCGAGTCCGACGCCGCCGTATTTGCGGCTCAGCTGGGTGTCAGCCTGCTCGAAGGGCTCGAAGATGCGCGCCTGGTCCTCCTTGGCGATGCCGATGCCGTAATCGCGTACCCACACCTCGATCTCGCCCTGCGCGTTCAGCCGCGCGCCGGCCTCGATCGGCGTGGCGCCGGGCGAGAACTTGAAGCCGTTGGCCATCAGGTTGAGCAGGACCTGCCGCACCAGCCGGCCGTCGGCGATCAGCGGCGGCAGGTCGGGATCGACCTCGATGGTGACCGCCTGCTGCGTGCGGCCGAACTGCGACGCGGCGAGCCGGGCGCAGGTGGCGATCTCCTCGTCGAGGAAGACGTCCGTCTCGTTCAGCACGATCTGGTTGGCCTCGATGCGGGCGAGATCGAGGATGTCGTTGATCACGTCCAGCAGATGCCGGGCGCTGGCGTTGATGTCACGCAGATACTCATCGTATTTCGGCGATTCGGGGCCGAACATGCGCTGCTGCACCAGATCGGAAAAGCCGATGATGGCATTCAGCGGCGTGCGCAGCTCGTGGCTCATGTTGGCGAGGAAGATCGTCTTGGCCTGGCTGGCGGCCAGTGCCGCGTCGCGCGCCGCGCTCGCCTTGCGCAGCAGTTCCTGCTGCTCGGTATTGTCGATGACGATCAGCGCGCGGTCGCCCTGCGGCGTCTCGCGGATGCGGGCGCGCACGAAGCGGCCGTTGGGCAGGGCCCGCGTGGCGCCGCCGGACAGCTTTTCCTGCAGGAGGTCGGACAGTCCGGCCGTCTCCAGCACGGCCGCCAGATCGGCATTGCGCTGCAGGGTCTGCTCGTCGATGCCGAGCAGGGCGGGGAAACGGTGGTTCCACAGCTGCAGCCGGCCCGCGGCATCGACGAGGGCGAAGGCCTCGCTGCTTTCGGCGACGTTCAGGAGTTCCTCCTGGGCCGCGCGCACCCGCTCGTACAGCGCGGTGTTTTCCTCGTGCAGCAGGCGGTTGCGCCGGATAACGCCGAAGATCAGGCGGTTGGTGAACAGCATCGCGACGGTGAAGGCCGAGGCCATCAGGGCGAGGCCGATGCCGTCGCCGTCGCCGCGCAGGAACAGGCCGGTGATATAGGGTACGGCGGCGGTGAGCATGTAGAGCGCCGCCGCCCGCGGCACCACCGCCATCGTCGCGGCGGCGCCCGCGATCATGCCGCCGGTCGCGGTGATCAGCAGGACCTGGTAGGCCAGCCCGAGCCGGTCGAGGAACAGCGCGCCGGAACCCCAGAGCAGACCCGACAGGCCGGCAGTGACCATGTCGATGCCGCGCTCGCCCCGGCGCCGCGGATTGCCCGCGGCGTCGCGCTCCGGACCGATGAAGAAGCGGCGCGCCATCATCAGGGCGACGACGACCATATGGGCGAGCCACCAGATGGTGATCTGCGGTCCGGGGAAATCGGTCGACAGGATGGCGGCGGTGGCGCTGGCGGTGCACAGCGTCACGAGGGCATTCAGCGGCAGGAACTGGCGGAAGCGGGCGCGCCGCCGGTCGCTCCTGCGATGCCCTCTGGTTTCTGCTGTCCGCCTGGCGCTCAACGAACTGCCCGTTTGTAATTCCCTGCCGCCTATTCAACCTCTAAACGTAGGTGGCGTCCATTCTTTCCCGGCCGCTACCAGCCGTTCACCCGGTCCCATTCCGCCACGACCGCCAGGCCGCCGCCCTGGTCCAGGTTTTCGGTGACGTAGTAGCGGTCATACATCGCGCCGGTCATGCAGGAATGGTTCGGCAGGGCGCGAAGGCGGCTGCCCGGCGGAAAGGCGGCGAAATCCAGCGCCGCCGCCGGCGAACCCTCCGGCGCGGGAAGCGGGCCGACGAGGCCGTGTTCCTGGTGCACGTCATGGATCGCCAGCCCCGGCAGGGGCAGCGGCGCCCCGGGGCGGCAGACCAGGCCGTAGCCGGTGCCCGGCGCATGCTCGTTGGCGCCGGTATCCTTCGACAGGGCCAGCCCGCCGGCATCGATCAGCAGATGGTTGCGGCCGCGGTGATGCGACACCACGGTGGCCAGCACAGAGACGGCGATA
The DNA here is from genome assembly GCF_035304305.1 of Ferrovibrio sp. Classification (GTDB taxonomy): domain Bacteria; phylum Pseudomonadota; class Alphaproteobacteria; order Ferrovibrionales; family Ferrovibrionaceae; genus Ferrovibrio. Next base: position 5,958 of record NZ_DATGQG010000095.1, on the reverse strand, counting down.
TCCTCCATGCGGCAGGACTGCACGCCGACTTGGAAGAGATCGAAGAAGACGTAGTTGCCCGGCCGCATCTCGGTGACGCCGGCAAGGCTGTCGGCATGCACCGCCGTCGGCGTCGAGCCGAGGCTGACGATGGGGCAGGGATGGCCGGCCTCGCGCAGGCGCTGCGCCGCCTTCACCACCGCCGCGCGCTCGTCTTCCGCGATGTGCCTGATCTCTGCGATCGTCCTGGCGTGATAGGAATGGCCGGCATGGGTCAGCACGCCGGCGAGTTCCGCGCCCGGTTTCGACAGGGCTGCCGCGATCGGCAGCAGCGCCTCGGAGTCGGGCGTGATGCCGGCGCGGCCCAGCCCGCAGTCGATCTTGATCAGCACGCGAAAGGTGACGCCGAGCGCCGCGCCTTTTTCGGCAATCGCGAGCGCCACGTCGAGATTGTCGGTGATGATCTTCAGGTCGCAGCCGTCGCGCCGCATGATCGCCGCCACCTGCGCCAGCTTCTGCGGCGCGACCGGCACGGCATAGAGAATGTCGCGGAAGCCGCGGGCGGCGAAGTAGTCCGCCTCCGCGAGCGTCGAGACGGTGATCGGGCCTTTCGCGCCGCCATGGGCGATTTCGGCGATGGTGGCCGATTTCGCCGTCTTCAGATGCGGCCGCAGCTGCACGCCGAGTGTTTTCGCGCGCCCGCGCATGCGCAGGCAGTTGCGCTCCAGCCGCGTGCGGTCGAGCAGCAGGACGGGCGTGGGGAGGTCGGCGAGATTCATCGCGGTTCGCGGCTTTCGAAACTGTGGTCCGTTTCCGCGACCATAGCCGCTATCGGTGTCCGAAACGACAGGAAAACAGACCGGGCCGGCGGCCGGCGGCCTATGGCTTCGCCGGCAGCACGAGCTGGGTCTGCGTGACGATGGCGGCGAGTTTGCCGTCGCCGCGGCTGATCCTCGTCTGCCACACCATGGTGGTGCGGCCGCGATGCAGCGGCGTGCATTCGGCCTTCGCCGTGTCGCCGGCCGGGATGGCGGCGAAGAAATTGGTCTTGCTCTCGATGGTCGTCGTGCTGGCGCCGTCGCTCAGGTTCGCCACCGTGCCGATGGCGCCCAGCGTGTCGGCGAAGGCCATCATCGCGCCGCCATGCAGCACGGCAGGCCGGGTGCAGAGTTCGGGCTTCACCGGCAGTTCGGCGGTGACCTTCTCCCTGGTGACCTCGAGGATCTTCAGGCCCATCAGGTCGGAAAAGGGCAGGCTGTTATCCGGCATGGTCTCTCTCCCTGGTTTCGCGGCAGTCTAGCCGCTTGGCCTTGCCGCCGGAACGCCTGTAGCATGCGCGACAACAGAGGAACGCCCATGCTGACCCATGCCGAGACATCCGAACTGGCCCGCTCGGTGCTGGCGGTGCCGCCGCTGGCGCTGACGCCGGAGCTGGACTTCGCCGATGCCGCCAATGCGGCGCTGATCCGGCATATCGAGGCGGGCGGCGTCAGCACGCTGCTCTATGGCGGCAACGCCAATGTGCAGAACTGGCCGGTCTCGCGGTTCCGGGACTGGCTGGAGCGTCTGGCCGGCATGGCGGCCGAAAACAGCTGGGTGATTCCCTCGGTCGGGCCCGACTGGGGCAAGCTGATGGACCAGGCGGCGATCCTCAAGCACATGCGCTTCCCCGTCGCCATGGCCCTGCCGATGACCGGGCCGCAGACGGCGGACGGCGTGGCGCGCGGGCTGCAGGATTTCGCCGCCGCCGCCGGAGTGAAGCTGATCGTCTACATCAGGAGCGAGAATTACGTGGCGCCCGAGGCGCTGGGCCGGCTGGTGGAGCAGGGCGCGGTCTTCGGCATCAAATACGCCGTGCCGCGCAGGACGATCGAGCAGGACGCCTATCTCGACGCGCTGATCGCCGCGGTGGGGCGCGCGCGCATCGTCTCGGGCTTCGGCGAGCCGCCGGCCGTGCCGCACATGAGGCATTTCGGGCTGGCGGGTTTCACGGCGGGCTGCGTCTGCCTCGCGCCGGCGCTGTCCATGCAGCTGCTGCGCACCCTGCAGGCGCAGGACTGGGCCGCGGCTGAACGCCTGCTGCCGCATTTCGCCCCGCTGGAGGATCTGCGCGAGCGCGGCAACAACATCCGCGTGCTGCATACCGCGGTGACGCTGTCGGGCCTCGCCGACATGGGCCCGATCCTGCCGCTGCTGACAGAGGCCGATCCGGCCCTGCATGAGGAGATCCGCGCGGCGGCGCGGGCGCTGCTGGCGGCCGAGATGGCGCACCGGGCCGGCCGGGCGGCGGCCTGATTCCCACCGGCGCAGGCCCCGGTCACGGAAAAATTGTGGCGGAATCTCGGCGACCCCTCCTTGACAGGGCGGGGGCGGGTGCTTAGGTGTCTGGCGCTCTCTCAGGGAGAGTGCTAACAGCCCTGCGCGATCGGCTGCCAAGTCTTTGATTTCGTTGGGCTCCCGAGGAATTCACATCCTGTCTATGCGACAACTTATGGAGGATCGCATGAAGTTTCGTCCGCTGCATGACCGCGTGGTGGTGAAGCGCGTGGCCGAGGAAGAGCGTACCGCCGGCGGCATCATCATTCCGGATACCGCCAAGGAAAAGCCGATGCAGGGCGAAGTCATCGCCGTCGGCCCGGGCGCCCGGGACGAGAACGGCAAGGTTCAGCCGCTGGACGTCAAGGTCGGCGACCGCGTCCTGTTCGGCAAGTGGTCGGGCACCGAGGTGAAGCTGGATGGCGAGGAGCTCCTGATCATGAAGGAGTCCGACATCATGGGCATCATCGAGGGTGTCGCCAGCAAGAAGAAGGCCGCCTGATCCAGGGCGCCCCGACAATTCTGTCTTGATTCCAAGGAGAAACGAATATGGCTGCTAAAGACGTCAAGTTTGGCGCCGATGCGCGTAGCAAGATGCTGCGCGGCGTCGACATCCTCGCCGATGCCGTCAAGGTGACGCTCGGCCCGAAGGGCCGCAACGTCGTGCTCGACAAGTCCTTCGGCGCGCCGCGCATCACCAAGGACGGCGTCACCGTCGCCAAGGACATCGAGCTTGCCGACAAGTTCGAGAACATGGGCGCCCAGATGGTGCGCGAGGTTGCCTCGAAGGCCAACGACCAGGCCGGCGACGGCACCACCACCGCCACCGTGCTGGCCCAGGCCATCGTCCGCGAGGGCGCCAAGGCGGTTGCCGCCGGCATGAACCCGATGGACCTGAAGCGCGGCATCGACCTCGCCGTCGAGAAGGTGATCGAGGACGTGCGGGCCCGCGCCAAGAAGATCGCCGGCTCGAAGGAAGTCGCCCAGGTCGGCACCATCTCGGCCAACGGCGACACCGAGATCGGCGAGATGATCGCCAAGGCGATGGAGAAGGTCGGCAACGAGGGCGTCATCACGGTGGAAGAGGCGAAGAGCCTGGAGACCGAGCTGGACGTCGTCGAGGGCATGCAGTTCGACCGCGGCTACCTGTCGCCGTACTTCATCACCAACGCAGAGAAGATGATCTGCGAGATGGAGAACCCCTACATCCTGCTGCATGAGAAGAAGCTGTCGGGCCTGCAGGCGATGCTGCCGGTGCTCGAGGCGGTCGTGCAGACCGGCCGTCCGCTGCTGATCGTCGCCGAGGATGTCGAGGGCGAGGCGCTGGCCACCCTGGTGGTCAACAAGCTGCGCGGCGGCCTCAAGGTCGCGGCCGTCAAGGCGCCGGGCTTCGGCGACCGCCGCAAGGCCATGCTGGAGGACATCGCGATCCTCACCGGCGGCCAGCTGATCTCCGAGGATCTCGGCATCAAGCTGGAGAGCGTCACCCTGCAGATGCTGGGCACCGCCAAGAAGGTCACGATCGACAAGGAGAACACCACGATCGTCGGCGGCGCCGGCAAGAAGAAGGACATCGACGCCCGCTGCGCCCAGATCAAGGCGCAGATCGAGGAGACCACCTCCGACTATGACCGCGAGAAGCTGCAGGAGCGGCTGGCCAAGCTGGCCGGCGGCGTGGCCGTCATCAAGGTCGGCGGCGCCACCGAGGTCGAGGTGAAGGAGCGCAAGGACCGCGTCGACGACGCGCTGCATGCGACCCGTGCGGCGGTCGAGGAAGGCATCGTGCCGGGCGGCGGTACCGCCCTGCTCTATGCCACCCGCGCCATCGACAAGGTGCGCTGCGAGAACGGCGACCAGAAGCATGGCGTCGAGATCGTGCGCCGCGCGCTGCAGGCTCCCGTCCGCCAGATCGCCGAGAACGCGGGTCTGGACGGCGCCGTGGTGGCCGGCAAGCTGCTCGAGTCGAAGGACACCAACTGGGGCTTCAACGCCCAGACGGAAGAGTACACCGACCTGGTCAAGGCCGGCGTGATCGATCCGGCCAAGGTCGTCCGCGTGGCGCTGCAGGGTGCGGCTTCGGTCGCCGGCCTGCTGATCACCACCGAGGCGATGGTCGCCGACAAGCCGGAGCCGAAGGCTCCGGCCGCCGGCGCGCCGGGCGGCATGGGCGGCATGGGCGGCATGGACTTCTAAGTCCGGCACCCGCCGTCATCTCACTGGAAGGCCCGGGAGCGATCCCGGGCCTTTTTTCTGGCCGCGCGTCTTCCCCCGCCGGCCCGGCAACCACGCATCGCTGCCGTGAAAAATCGTTTCGCATCAAAAGCGTCGGGGGAATTTATTCGTATACGAACGGGCTTGCCGCTGCGGGCCCGTTGCATTATCGAAGGGGCTGTTCAACCGGGATCGAGCCGGAGATGGAGACGCAGACCCCGCCGGACGGATCCGGCAAGACTGCCGCCGGCCCGGCACAGGCGGGCACCGACGAAATCTGCCAGCGCTGCGGCCGCGCCGGCGCGGGCTGCGGCGCCCAGCTGCCCGCGCTCTACGCCTACTGGAACGCCCGCCGCCGCGGCCGGCGCTTTCCCGCCCGCGCCGACATCGATCCGCTCGACCTCGCGCCCTGGCTCGCCAACATCTTCCTCGTCGAGGTCGATCCGCGGGGCACGCCGCGCTTCCGCTACCGCCTCTCGGGCACCGCGGTGGACGAGATCCACGGCCAGACCCTGACCGGCAAGTCGCCGGCCGACATCCGCACGCCGGAAGTCGCCCGCATCGTCGAGGAGCAGTACGAGGCCGTGCTGGCCCGCCCGCAGCCGCGCTGCGACCGGCTGACCCTGCTGGGCGACGACGGCCGCGTGTGGAGCTACGAGCGCCTGATCCTGCCGCTGAGCAGCGACGACGCCACGCCCGACATGTTCCTCTGCGGCATCTACCGCGTGCCGCCGTCGGGCCGGCCGGGCTGATAGCGAACCGCATCGCGCACGGAACTGCTTCGCTGCGGAACCGCATCGCACACGGAACTGCTTCGCCACGGAACTGGGCCGCATCGCCCCTGTTTCCTCTTCTCTGCCGCCGCATATCGGGCCGCAGCATCAGAGGAATGAAGGGAGATTTGTCATGCCCCGGCACTGGAGAGATCACGAGCACGGACACGGGGAATACGGACGCGGGGAATACGGGCGCGGGGATTACGGCCGCGAGCGCGGGGAGCGGCGCGACGACAGGTCCGCAGAGCCGGGCCAGGAACTGAGCCGCCGCGACTATGGCGGCGCGCGCTTCACCCGCGGCATGGAGCGCGATGTCATCGCGCCCGATCCCGGCGGGCGCGGCGCCGCCGGGATGGGCCCTGATGACATCGGCCCCGATGACATGAGAGGGGGCACGCGTTCGAACGTCGACTGGTCGGGCAGCGGCCGCGGTTACGAAGACGACGGGCGCGACGCGCCGTTCAGCCATGGCGGCATGGGCCATCGCCAGCGCCCGGGTATGGGCATGGGCATGGGCGGGGAGGATGTCGCGCGCTACCGCCGCCATCTCGATGCCGGCCCACGGCCCGGCTACGGCTATGACGACAGGGATGACGACAGTTACGGCGCGCGCTGGGCGCCCTTCGGCGGCCATGACGCGGAAACCCGGGGCCCGCGCAGCCAGCGCGGCCTGGGC
>NZ_DATGQG010000094.1:0-9008 GCF_035304305.1 Ferrovibrio sp. | reverse complement strand
CTGCATCTTGTCGATCCAGTCGGCCAGGTTGCGCGGCAGGCCGGTGAAGCCCATGGCCAGCGTCAGGAAGGCGGCGCCGGCGAGGATCAGGGCGATCATGCAGGACAGCCGCGTGGCGCCCAGCAGGCTTTCGGTGAAGGTCTTCCGGTTCAGCGTGCCCTGGGCGGCGGCGATGACCAGTGCGCCGACCACGCCGAGCCCGGCCGCCTCGGTGGCGGTGGCGACGCCGACATAGATCGAGCCCAGCACCGCAAGGATCAGGCCGACGGTGGGCAGCAGGTGGCGCGAGGCCCAGAGCTTTTCGGTGAAGCTGTAGCGCTCGGTCGGGGCCGGAATCCTGCCCGGATTGAGCAGCGACCAGACCATGATGTAGCCCATGAACAGGCCGCCGAGCAGCATGCCCGGGAAAATGCCGGCGATGAACAGCTTGGCGATCGAGACTTCGGCCGCGACGCCGTAGACAATCATGATCAGCGAAGGCGGGATCAGCAGGCCGAGCGTGCCGGCGCCGGCCAGCGTGCCGATCACGAGATCCTCGGGATAGTTGCGGGCGCGCAGTTCCGGAATGCTCATTTTGCCGATGGTGGCGCAGGTTGCTGCCGACGAGCCGGAGACAGCCGCGAAGATCGTGCAGCCGATGATGTTGGTGTGCAGCAGGCGGCCGGGGATGCGGGTCATCCAGGGTGCAAGGCCGCGGAACATGTCTTCTGACAGCTTGGTGCGGAAGAGGATCTCGCCCATCCAGATGAACATCGGCAGGGCGGTCAGCGTCCAGCTCGAGGACGCGCCCCAGATGGTGGTGACCATGGCGTCGCCGACGGGCCGCGAGGTGAACAGCGCCATGGCGATCCAGCCGCAGGCGAGCAGGCCGAGGCCGATCCACAGGCCGGCGGCGAACAGGGCGAAGAGGGCGACGATCAGGAAGACCGCAATGATGATCTGGTCCACGGCGGGTATCCTATTCGGTGCGGGCGAGTTCGGCGGACTGATCGTTCAGCGGTTTGCCGCGCAGAACCAGGATGAATTCCTCGATGAAGGCGATGCAGAAGATCACCGTGCCGAGCGCCATGCCGATCTGCGGAATCCACAGCGGCGTCGCATCGTTGGCAGTGCTGATGTCGTTGAACTTCCACGACCACCAGGCCATCTTCACGCTGTAGAAGGCGAAGGCGCCCGAAATCGCGATGGCCAGGATCAGGGAAAAGATCTCGAAGGCGCGGCGCGGCTTGCCGGTGAAGCGGCTGATCACCAGGGTCACGCGGATATGGTCGCCGTGCGCGAACGTGCCGGCGAGCGCGAGGAATGACGCCGCGGCCATGAAATAGCCGGCGTATGAATCGATGCCGCGGATGTAGAAGTCGAACTGGCGGCCGAGGATGCTGACCAGGATGGTCGCCAGCATGGCGATCATGAACAGCCCCGCGAGCCAGAGGCTGGCCCGGTAGAGCGGCTGGAGCGGAGAGCGCATGGAAAATCCGGTGGCAGAAAAAGCGCCGGGCGGGTTCTGAGGCCCGCCCGGCTGGTCTTTTACATCTTCCTGAAGGCGTCGATGATGGCCTTGCCGTCGGCGCCGGCCTTCTTGGTCCATTCCTCGATCATGGTGGCGCCCACCTTCTCGAGGCCGGCCTTCAGCTCGGCGCTGGGCGCCAGCACCTTCATGCCGTTCTTGGCCAGATCGGCCTTGGCGGCTTCGGTTTCGACCTTGGCCATTTCCCAGCCGCGCTTCTCGGCTTCGACGGCCGCGTCCTTCAGCGCCTTCTGGCTGGCGGCGTCGAGCTTCTTGAACGCGTCGTTGTTCACGAAGATCAGGTTCTTCGGCAGCCAGGCCTGGGTGTCGTAGTAATGCGTCAGGCTTTCCCAGACCTTCGAATCGCGGCCGGTCGAGCCCGAGGTCATGAAGGTATCAACCACGCCGGTCGCCAGCGCCTGGGCCAGTTCGGCCTGCTGGATGGTCACCGGCTGCGCCTGCACCAGTTCGGCGATGCGCGAGGTGGCCGGGCTGTAGGCGCGCCACTTGGTGCCCTTCAGGTCCTCGATCTTGTTGATGTCCTTCTTGGCGTAGATGCCCTGCGGCGGCCAGGCGACGGCATAGAGCGCCGTCATGCCCTGCTCGGCGAGCTTCTTCTCGATGACCGGCTTCTGCGCCTGCCACAGCTTGTAGGACGCATCGAAGCTGGTGGCGAGGAAGGGCACGCCGTCGGCGCCGAAGACCGGAATTTCGTTCTCGACGTTGACCATCAGCACTTCGCCGATCTGCACCTGGCCGGTCTGCACGGCGCGCTTGATTTCCGGCGCCTTGAACAGCGACGCGCCCGGATGCACGGTGATCTCGAGCTTGCCGCCCGAGAGCTTCTTCACGTCCTCGGCGAACTGCACCAGATTCTTGGTGTGGAAGTTGCCCGCCGGATAGGCGCCCGGCAGATCCCACTTGGTCTGCGCCAGGGCCGCGCTGCTGCCCAGCAACGCCGCACCGATCACGGCGGCGGAAAGCCATGTCTTGGAAGTCATCAGTATCTCTCCCCGATTGGAAATGCGCCCATGCCGCGTAGCATATGCCGCCGGGCTTTGCGCGCTGGAGTTAGTTTGTCATCGTATGATGCGGCTTGGCAAGGCTGTCCCGCCGGTAAATGCGGCTGGCGCCAAAACGGGCACGTCGCCTGCTGAGTAAGCGACATCCGGCAGGCGACAGATTATACTGTGCGCAGACTGGTCCGGGGGAGCGGGATGGCGGCAATGGCGGAAGCGACGGCGTCGGCGGGCGCGGCAGAGGCACGGCCCGCTTCGTGGCGGGCGCGGCTGTCCTGGGCGATGTTCGACTGGGCCAACCAGCCCTATTTCACGGTCATCACCACCTTCATCTTCGCGCCGTACTTCACCTCGAAAGTGATCGGCGATCCCGTGCAGGGGCAGTCGCTGTGGGGATTCACCACGGCTTTCTCCGCCGTTCTGGTTGCACTGGGCGCGCCGTTCCTCGGCGCCATCGCCGATGCCGGCGGGCGGCGCAAGCCGTGGCTGCTCGTTTTCCAGATACTGCTCGCCTTCGGTTGCGCACTGCTCTGGCTGGCGCAGCCGGGGCAGCCGCAGCTGCTGCCGCTGGTGCTGCTCGGGCTGATCCTCGCCAACATCGCCGCCGAATACTCGATCATGTTCAACAACGCCCTGCTGCCGGGACTGGAGACGCCGCGGCATATCGGCCGGCTCAGCGGCATCGGCTGGGGCATGGGCTATGTCGGCGGGCTGATCGCGCTGTTCGCCGTTCTGATCGTTTCGCAGCCCGAACTCGTCGGGATCACGCCGCCGCCGGGCGAGGCGCTGCTCGGCCTCAGGCGCGATGCCTTCGAGGCCGAGCGCATCATCGGCCCGGCCGCCGCGCTCTGGCTCGCCGTGTTCGTGCTGCCGATGTTTCTCTTCACGCCCGACCGGCCCGGCTCGGGCCAGCCTTTCACCAGCGTGGTGAAGGCGGGCATCCGCCGCGTCATCGCGACGATCCGCCATATCCGCCAGTACGGCAACCTGCTGCGCTTCCTGATCGCCTACATGATCTATTACGACGGCCTCGTCGCGGTGATCGGCTTCGGCGGCATTTACGCCGCCGGCATTTTCGGCTGGGGCACCACCGAGCTCGGCCTGTTCGGCATCGCGCTGAACGTGATCGCGATTCCCGCCGCCATTGCCGGCGGCTGGCTGGACGACCGCATCGGCTCCAAGCGCGCCGTGCAGTGGGCGATCGCGTCGGTCGGCCTCGGCACGCTCGGCATCCTGTCGATCACCGCGGACAGCGTCCTGTTCGGCATCGCGGTGGCGCCGCGCGCGCCGGATGTGGGGCTCTTCAGCTCGACCGGCGAGCGTGTCTTCTTCGCCTGCGCCGTGCTGCTGGGGCTTGGCATGGGCCCGATGCAGGCGGCGAGCCGGACGCTGGTGGCGCGGCTCAGCCCGCCCGACATGGTGGGTGAATTCTATGGCCTCTATTCGCTGTCGGGCCGCGCCACGACGTTTCTGGCGCCGCTGCTGATCGGCATTGCGACGGCCGTGTTCAGCACCCAGCGCATCGCCGCCGCGATCGTGCTGGTCTTCCTGGCGATCGGCTTCGCCATCCTGTGGAGGGTGAAAGAGCCGGCGCACTAGGCGCCGGCTCCGGTCCGGTCAGCCCGTCTTGGCGAAAGGTCGCTGCGGCACTTCCCGCCCGGCCAGTGCGCGCTCGCCGTCGAACATGTAGTCGCGGGTGATCGGCAGCGTGTTGATGCTCTTGGTCAGCTGCACCTGGAAGACCATCTGGCCCCAGTAGCGGAAGGTGACCTCCGAGGCCGCGAGGTAGAATTCCCACATGCGGCAGAAACGTTCGTCGTACAGCGCCTTCGCCTTGTCCCACTGCGCCAGGAAGCGCATGCGCCAGTGCCGCAGGGTCTCGGCATAGTGCAGCCGCAGGATCTCCAGATCGGTGACCCAGAGCTGGCTCTTCTCGATCTCGGGAATGACTTCCGACAGCGCCGGAATGTAGCCGCCGGGGAAGATGTATTTGCGGATGAAGCCTGCCGTCACGCCGGGGCCTTCCGAGCGGCCGATGGAATGCACCAGCGCCACGCCGTCATCCTTCAGCAGGCGGTGGATGCCGCGGAAATACGCGCCGTAGAAGGGCACGCCGACATGTTCGAACATGCCGACGCTGACGATGCGGTCGAACTGCCCCGCCATGTTGCGGTAATCCATCAGCTGGAACCGCACCCGGTCGGTCAGGCCTTTCTCCTGGGCGCGCCGGTTGGCGATGGCATGCTGCTCCTCGCTCAGCGTGATGCCGGTGACGTCGGCGCCGCAGGTCTCGGCGAGATACAGGCCGAGCCCGCCCCAGCCGCAGCCGATATCGAGCACCTTCATGCCGGGTTCGATCTTCAGCTTGGCGGCGATATGGCGCTTCTTGGCGAGCTGGGCCTGTTCCAGCGTGGCGTCCGGCGTCGGGAAGTAGGCGCAGGAATACTGCTTGTCGGTGTCGAGGAAGAGATCGTAGAGCCGGCCGTCGAGATCGTAATGGTGCTGCACGCGCTTCTTCGCGGCGCTCTCGGCGTTGAACTGGTGCCACAGGCGCAGGGCGCGTTCGTAGGTGTTCACCAGACCCGACAGCGGTACCTTGCCGTGCGGGCCGAGATTGCTCACCGCAAGCTCGAGGAAATCGTAGATCGAGCCGCCCTGGACCGTGAACTCGCCGTTCATGTAGAGCTCGCCGAGCGCGAGATTGGGATTCAGCGCCAGACGGCGCGCCGCGGCGGCGGTATGCACGCGGATCGTGATGTGGCGGCCATCGGCAGGTTCGGCCTCACCATAATGTCTGGTGCGGCCGCGATGATCGATCAGCGTCAGCCTGCCCTTCTTGACGACGCCCTTGAGAACAATATCGAGCAACATGCGTAAATCTCCCTCGAGAACAGAAGATAACGCCCCTTCCCGTCCTAATATTGGCGCGGTCATCCGCGCGGGACAAGCCGGGTTTCGCCGTTTACAGCTTTGCCACCGCCGCGCCCGGGCCGGTTTTGCTGATGGACGCGGTATTCTCGCGGTCGCGATCAGTCCTGCGGCCAGTTTTCGGCCCAGGCGATGCCCTGTTTCTGCATCATGCGCTGGAAGGCCGGCCGGGTGTAGCTGGCTTCCACCACGCGCCGGATATTGGGCCAGGTCCAGGCCGGCTTCGCGAGAAAGCGGCTCCAGCGCGTCAGCATGGCGAGATAGATGTCGCAGACGGTGAATTGCGGACCGGTGACGAAGGCATTGCCGCCGATGCCGTCGTCCAGCACCTGGAAGGCGCGGGCGAGTTTGACCTCTGCCTGCGCCTTCAGCGCCGCCTGGCTGTCGAGATCGGAGAAGGTCCAGTCGGGATGGAACCAGTCGATGAAGCCGACCTGCACGGTATTCGTCATGTAGGTCAGCCACTGGTAGAAGCGGCCACGAGCCATGAGAGATTCCGGGCTTCCGGCCGGCGGCGCCAGATTGGCCTCGGGATGCCGGTCGCAGAGATACTGGCAGATCGCCGCCGTCTCGAAGATGACGAAATCGCCGTCGACCAGTGTGGGGATGCGGCCGTTCGGATTGAGCTTCCTGTATTCGGCCGCTTCATGCTCCTTCGCCGCGGTGTCGAGCCGCACCGCCTCGTAAGGGGCACCGATCTCCTCCAGCACGGCCTGCGGGGCCATCGCTGCGGTGCCGGGTGCCCAGTAGAGCCTGTACATGGCGCGACTCCTCTTTCCGAGATCCGGCGCAGTGAAGGATACGGAAATGGCCGGGTCAAGCCCGGCCATGTCGCTACGCTCTGCTGAATTGTCCCGATTGTCTCAGTGCCGGAAGTGGCGCATCCCGGTGAAGACCATGGCGAGGCCCGCCTTGTCGGCGGCGTCGATCACTTCCTGGTCGCGGATCGAGCCGCCCGGCTGGATCACCGCCGTGGCGCCGGCCTCGACCAGCACTTCCAGCCCGTCGGCGAAGGGGAAGAAGGCATCCGAGGCCGCAACCGAGCCCTTGGTCAGCGGCTCCGGCAGGCCGGCCGCCCTGGCCGAATCCTGTGCCTTGCGATAGGCGATGCGCGCGGAATCGACACGGCTCATCTGGCCCGCGCCGATGCCGACCGTGGCGCCGTTCTTCGCATAGACGATGGTGTTCGACTTCACATGTTTGCCGACGCGGAAGGCGAACAGCATGTCGGCCAGTTCCTGCGGCGACGGCGCGCGCCTGGTCACCACCTTGAGTTCGCTCTCGGCGACGCGGCCGGCATCGCGGGTCTGCACCAGATAGCCGCCGGCAACCGATTTGACGAACCAGCCCGGCGCCACCGGATCGGCCATGCCACCGGTCAGCAGCAGCCGCAGATTCTTCTTGGCGGCCAGCAGCGCCTTCGCATCCTCGTCGGCGTCGGGCGCCACGATCACTTCGGTGAAGATGGCGCCGATCTTCTCGGCCGTGGCCCGGTCCAGCGTGCGGTTCATGGCGACGATGCCGCCGAAGGCGGAAACGGGATCGCAGCGCAACGCCGCATCCCAGGCCGCGCTCAGGGAATCGGCGCTCGCCACGCCGCAGGGATTGGCATGCTTGATGATGGCGATCGTCGGCCGGTCGCTGAATTCCGAAACCAGCTCGAAGGCCGCGTCGGTGTCGTTGAGGTTGTTGTAGCTGAGTTCCTTGCCCTGCAGCTGCTTCGCCGTGGCGACGCCGGGACGCTGATCGCCCGGCACGGCGTAGAAGGCGGCGCGCTGGTGCGGATTCTCGCCGTAGCGCAGCTCCTGCCGGCGCTCGGCCGACAGCAGCAGGGTCGGCGGGAAGCTCTCGCCGTTCTGCCGCGCGAACCAGGTGGCGATCATCGCGTCATAGGCGCCGGTATGGGCATAGGCCTTGGCGGCCAGACGGCGGCGCAGCTGCAGCGGCGTCGATCCGCCGTTGCTCTTCAGCGCCTCCAGAACCTCGCTGTAGTCGGCGGTGTCCACCACCACGGTCACGAAGCCGTGGTTCTTGGCGGCGGAGCGGATCATCGCCGGGCCGCCGATGTCGATATTCTCGATGCAGGTGGCAAAGTCCGCGCCCTTCGCGACGGTCGCGGCAAAAGGATAGAGATTGACCACCACCAGATCGATCGGCGGGATCCTGTGCTTCTGCATCGCCGCCTTGTGGTCGGGTTCGTCGCGGAGCGCGAGGATGCCGCCGTGGATGGTCGGATGCAGGGTCTTGACCCGGCCGTCCATCATCTCGGGGAAGCCGGTATGCTCGGCCACTTCCTTGACCGGAACGCCGGCCGCCTTGAGCGCCTTATAGGTGCCGCCGGTGGAGAGAATCTCGATTCCCAGGCCATGCAGGGCCTGGCCGAATTCCACCAGGCCGGTCTTGTCGGAGACGGACAGCAATGCGCGTTGGACAGGAATCAGATCGGCGGACATCGGGCAGGGCCTCGGGCAGCGGACAGGAAGGGAGAGCGGCCAGCGCTATAGCACGCCAGCCCAAAGCCCGGAAGTCACGTAAAAATCAAGCGAAACCAATGGCTTCGGAGGTTTGTGCGGAATCGCCATCCGTGCTACACGAGGCACCCATGCGCTCCTACCTCGAATTCGAAAAGCCGATCGCCGAGCTTGAGGCGAAAATTGCCGAGCTCAAACAGCTCAGCGAGAACGGCACCACCGATATCGGCGACGAACTGCAGCGGCTGGAAGCCAAGGCGGCCCAGCAGCTCCAGGCCACCTATGCCCGGCTCGGCGCCTGGCAGAAGACCCAGGTGGCGCGCCACCAGGACCGGCCGCATTTTGCCGACTTCATCGCCGGTCTGGTGACCGACTTCACGCCGCTGGCCGGCGACCGCCTCTATGCCGAGGATTCCGCCATCACCGGCGGGCTGGCGCGTTTCCGCGGCCGTGCGGTGATGATCCTCGGCCACGAGAAGGGCCGCGGCATCGAAGGCCGGGTGAAGCACAATTTCGGCATGGCCAAGCCCGAGGGCTACCGCAAGGCGATCCGCCTGATGCGGCTGGCCGACCGTTTCCGCCTGCCGGTGATCACGCTGGTCGATACCGCCGGCGCCTATCCCGGCGTCCAGGCGGAAGAGCGCGGCCAGGCGGAGGCCATTGCCCGGGCGATCGACTGCTGCCTCGATCTGCGGGTGCCGCTGATTTCGGCCATCGTGGGCGAGGGCGGCTCGGGCGGCGCGGTGGCGCTCGCCGCGGCCAACCGCGTCCTGATGTTCGAGCATGCCGTCTATTCGGTGATCTCGCCCGAGGGCTGCGCCGCCATCCTGTGGAATGACGGCAGCAAGGGGCCCGAGGCGGCCGAGGCCCTGCGCATCACGGCCGACGACCTGCTGAAGCTGAAAGTGGTCGACGAGGTGGTGAAGGAGCCGATTGGCGGCGCCCACCGCAATCCGGCCCAGGCGATCCAGGATCTGGGCGATGCGCTCGAGCGCCATCTGCGCGATCTGATCGGGCAGGAGCCCGGCGCGCTGCGCGAAGCCCGCCGGCGCAAATTCCTCGAAATGGGGTCGACCGGACTCT
>NZ_DATGQG010000093.1:0-5027 GCF_035304305.1 Ferrovibrio sp. | reverse complement strand
GGATTGTTCCTGCTGTCGACCGGCGACTACGAGCGCGGCTGGGCCGAATACGAATGGCGCTGGCAGTCGGAGCAATATGACGAGCGGGACTGGAGCGGCGGGCTGCCGCGCTGGGATGGCACGCCGCTCGAGGGTCGGCATCTGCTGCTCTGGGGCGAACAGGGCATCGGCGACCACGTTCTCTATGCGACACTGCTGCCGGAGGTGATCAGGCTGGCCGCCGGACGCATCTCGATTGCGGTCGAGGATCGCCTGGTGCCGCTGTTTGCCCGCTCGCTGGCCGATTACCCGGTAGCGGTGATCGCCCGCGGAGCAGCCTGCGCCGCCGACGTGCAGTGTCCCTTCGGCAGCATGGGCCAGTGGGTTCGGCGCGGCCCGGCGGATTTCACCGGAAGCGGCGTCTTCCTGAAGCCCGATCCGTCCCGCGTTGCCGAACTGCGCCGCCGCTATGCCGAGCTGGGCCGGCCGGGCGACCGTCTGATCGGACTCTCCTGGCGCAGCGCGAACTGGCATATCGGGCAGTACAAGAGCCTGAGCCTGAAGGCGCTGCAGCCGCTGCTGGAACGACCGGGAACGGTCTGGGTCAATCTTCAGTATGGCGATGTCTCGGAAGAGGTGGCGGCGTTCCGGCAGCGCACGGGCATCGCCATCCATTCCGACCCCGGGATCGACACGATGCGAGACCTCGACGGCCTCGCGGCGCAGATCGCGGCGCTGGATGCGGTTGTCAGCAGCAGCAATTCGACGGTGCATATCGCCGGTGCTCTCGGCGCGCGGTGCCACGTGCTGCTGGCCCATGGTCGCGGCCGGCTATGGTACTGGCCGCGACAGGGCGTGCATACGCCATGGTACGGATCCGTCCGGCTGGCGCGCCAGACCGCGCCGGGCGACTGGTCGGGGGCAATCGAGCAAGTGCGGGCGGCTCTGGATGACGAACACTGACATGCCGGCTGCCGGGATCGCCGCGCTGCTCATCGAAGCTGTGCAGGCCCATGAACGCGGCGAGATCGAACGTGCCGCGCAGGGCTATCGCACGGTTCTGGAGAGCGTGCCGGATCAGGCCGATGCCCTGCATCTGCTGGGCGTCATCGCCGACCAGCAGGGCCGCCATCGGGAAGCGGTCGAGCTGATCCGGCGGGCGATTGCCGTTTCACCGCAATCCGCCGTCTTCCACGGCAATCTCGGCACGGCTCTTCTGGCGCTTGGCGACAGCGCGAATGCCGAGGCGAGCTATCGCGAGGCGCTGCGGCTCGACCCGCACTATGCCGACGGGCAGATCAATCTCGGCAACCTTCTGCTGGCGCGTGGTGAGACAGCGGCGGCGCTCGACTGCTACCGGCTGGCCGTCGCGGCGGAACCGCGCCGTTCGGATGCGCATCTTGGTCTGGCTACAGCGCTTTCCCGATCCGAACGTGACGAGGAAGCTCTTCCCCATGTCGTGACAGCCATTCAGCTTGCGCCGCGATCCGCCGCCGCGCGGCACTTCGCCGGGCTGACTCTGCGCAAACTGCGCAGATATGCCGAAGCGGTGAAGCAGAGCCGCGCGGCTGTGACACTGGAGCCTGACAATCTCGTTTACCGGGAGGCGCTCGCCCTCGCGCTCGTGAAGCTGCACGAGCCGGAGGCCACCAGGGAAGCCATCGATCTCTTCGGGAAAATTCTCGAGCAGGACCCCGATCGCATGGAATCCCTCCTGGGCATCGGAGGGGCGCTCGTTCAGGATCAGCGGCCGCTCGCCTCGCTTCCCTATTTCGAACGTGCGCTGCACAAGGGCGGGAAGCGGATCGAGACCCTGATGAACTATGCCGTGCCCCTGACCTATGCCGGCCGGTTCGACGAGGCGCTGCAGCTTTGCAATGAGGCGTTGCAGATCGCTCCCGACAATTGCCTGGTGCTGAAGCACCGCGGCATGGTGCGGGAATGCATGGGCGACTACGACGGCGCGCTCGCGGATTACGAGGCGGCGCAGCAGGCCGGCACCCACAGCGACGACGACGCCATGGCCGACGCCGCGTTCAAGCAATCGCTGCTGCTGCTCTCGCGAGGCAGGCTGTCCGAAGGCTGGCCGCTCTACAAGATCCGGCTCGACGCGCAGGGAAAGCTGAAAGAGCTGAAGGTCTTCGATTCGATCCTGCCAAAATGGGACGGAACATACCTCCCGGACCAGCGCATTCTGGTCTGGGGCGAGCAGGGGGTAGGCGACCAGGTTCTCTATGGCTCGATGCTTCCCGAGGTGCAGGCGCGCGCCGGATCGGTGATATTCCTGTGCGACAAACGCCTCTTCCCGCTTTTCGAGCGGTCGCTTCCCGGCCTGCAGCTGCGCAAACTGAATCCGAAGCGGGCTGCGGAGTTCCGCAACGAGGCGGATGTGCAGATCAGCCTCGGCGATCTTGGCGCCACGCTGCGTCCGAATTTTGACGCCTTCCCGGCGCCGAAGCCCTATCTGAAACCCGATCCCGACAGGGTTGCAGTCTTTCGTCAGCGCTATCAGGCATATGGCAAACGGCTGATCGTCGGCTTTACCTGGCGCAGCAATGCGCCGACCGGCATCTACAAGAGCGCGTCATTGCTGGACTGGGCACCAGTGCTGCAGCAGCAGGACGTGCTGTTCGTCAATCTGCAATACGGCGATACGGCAGAGGACCGGCGCATGCTGCGCGAGCGGCTGGGCGTGGAGATGCTGCATGACGAGACGGTCGATCCGCTGAAGGATCTGGATGCCTTTGCCGCGCAGGCGGCCGCTGTCGACCTGGTGATCGGCGGCAGCAACAGCGGACAGCATATTGCCGCCGCCACAGGCACGCCGTGCTGGATCGCGGTGCCGTCCGGCGTGGGGCGGCTGTGGTACTGGTTCCTGGACCG
Organism: Ferrovibrio sp.; assembly: GCF_035304305.1. Classification (GTDB taxonomy): domain Bacteria; phylum Pseudomonadota; class Alphaproteobacteria; order Ferrovibrionales; family Ferrovibrionaceae; genus Ferrovibrio. The sequence goes on along the minus strand of NZ_DATGQG010000093.1, from coordinate 2,165 downwards.
CACGGACAGTCCCTGGTACCGGGATGTGCGCCTGTTCCGGCAGCCACCGGGCCGCTATGACGACTGGCGGGCTCCCATCGCAGCCATGGCGAACCGGCTGCGGCAGCGGCTGCGCGAACCGGCATGACAATGACCAGTCTGGCGCAGCAGCTGAATGCTGCCGTTGCGCGGCATCAGGCCGGCGATCTGGAGGCGGCGCGCGGCATCTATCAGGACATCCTGAAGGAGCACCCCGATCAGGCAGACGCCCTGCATCTGCTTGGCGTGCTGCGCGATCAGCAAGGGGCGCATGCCGAGGCGGTCGAACTGATTTCCCGCGCCATCGCACTGTCCCCCGGCGAAGCCAGTTTCCATGGCAATCTCGGCACGGCGCTGCTGGCGATGCAGCGCGACGCGGACGCGGAAGCGGCGTACCGGCAGGCGATCCGGCTCGATCCGGCCTATGCCGAAGGCCATTACAACCTCGCCAATCTGCTGCGCCGTCGCGGTGAGACGGCAGGTGCGCGGCGGCATTTCGAGACCGCGCTGGCCCTGCAGCCCGGCTATGCCCAGGCCCGCAACAATCTCGCGATGCTGCTGTGGGAAGATCTCGGGGACAATGCCGCGGCGGAGGGGCAGTACCGGCTGCTGCTGCAGGCTGCTCCGGGCTGGGCCACCGGCCGCATGAATTACGGCCTGTTCCGGTTGTCGCAGGGGCAGTTCGCCGAAGGCTGGCGTGAGTATGAATGGCGCTGGCGCAGTGAGACATATAACGAGCGTGACTGGGGGCTCGGCCTGCCGCGCTGGGACGGACGCCCGTTACAGGGCGAGAGTCTGCTTGTCTGGGGCGAGCAGGGGCCCGGTGACCAGATTCTCCATGGCACGATGCTTGCCGACATTGCCCGGCTGTCGGGCGGCCGGCTCTTCGCGGCGGTCGATGAACGCCTCGTGCCGCTGTTCCGGCGATCGCTCTCCGGTTCAGGGATAACCGTCGTTCCGCGCGGAACGACGGTGCCGGCCGGGATGCAATGTCCGTTCGGCAGCCTGGGCAACTTCGTTCGCCGCCGGCGTGAGGATTTCACCCGCCGCCAGGGTGGTTATCTGCGCGCCGATGATGGGATGCGGCAGAGCTTCCTGTCGTCCTACCGGGACCTTGCAGGCGGCAGGCGCCTGGTGGGCCTATCCTGGTGGAGTGCCAATCGCAGCATTGGCGAATACAAGAGCATTCCCTGGCGGATGCTGCTGCCGCTGCTGCGACGTCCCGACGTACTGTGGATCTGCCTGCAATATGGCGAAGCTGCGGAAGAGGTGGAGGCGATGCGACGTGAAGGCGTGGCAATCCATGTCGACCGTTCCGTCGACGGTCTTGCCAGTCTCGATGCATTTGCCGCGCAGGTATCGGCACTCGATGCGGTGCTCACAGTCAGCAACACGACCGTTCACATGGCCGGCGCGCTTGGCGTTCCGACCGCCCTGCTGCTGGCACGGGGACGGGGGCGGCTCTGGTACTGGCCGGAGCAGGGGGCGGAAACCCTGTGGTATGACAGCGTGTCGGCCCTCCATCAGCCGTCACCCGGGGACTGGAGCGGCCTCGTCGAGCCGGCCGGACGGTTCCTGGACCGGAAGTATGGTTAACAGGTAATTGAAGATCCCACCGCAGGCGGAGCAACTGTGGCAAATTTGCCGCTCCGGCAGGCGGCCCGGCCGGGAAACGGCATTTTTCCTGTTGACCGGCTGGCCCGCGTCTGATCTAACCGGAGCAGTCCTCAAAAGAGGACGAGACATTACGCCCTAGAACAGGAGCATTTCGATGGCTAATTCCGTCAATACCAACGTTGGTGCACTGGTCGCGCTGTCTTCGCTGCGCACCCTGAACGCCGAACTCGACAAGACCTCCAAGAAAGTCCAGACCGGCTATCGCGTTGCCGATGCGTCCGACGACGCCGCGGTGTTCGCGGTCGCGCAGGGTATCCGCGGCAACATCAAGGCCTACGCCTCGGTGCAGTCGTCGCTGGCTGCCGGTGAGGGCCTTGGCCAGGTGACCGCTGCCGCGCTGAACGGCATCTCGAACCTGATCGGCGACATCAAGTCGAAGTTCGCCAACCTCGCCGACGGCTCGCTGAACACGGCGCAGCGCGACGTGTACGAGAACGAGGTCACCCAGCTGATCGGCCAGATCAGCAACT
>NZ_DATGQG010000092.1:0-11869 GCF_035304305.1 Ferrovibrio sp. | reverse complement strand
GTCTTCACTTCCTGGTAGCGCGCCTTCTCCAGCCGCTGGCGCATGTAGCGCTCCAGCGTCCGGTACAGCGTCCAGCCCTTGGGATGCCAGAAGACCATGCCGGCGGCTTCTTCCTGCTGGTGGAACAGGCCCATTTCGCGGCCGAGCCGGCGATGGTCGCGTTTCTCGGCCTCTTCCAGCCGCTTCAGATAGGCGTCGAGTTCCTTCTGGTCGCGCCAGGCGGTGGCGTAGATGCGCTGCAGCTGGCGGTTCTTGGCATCGCCGCGCCAGTAGGCGCCGGAGACCTTCATCAGCTTGAAGACCGGCGGCAGCTTGCCGGTGGAGGGCAGATGCGGACCGACACAGAGGTCCAGCCAGGAGTCGCCCTGGCGGTAGATCGAGATCGGCTCGCCGCGCTTGGCGATCTCGGCCACCCATTCGGCCTTATAGGTCTCGCCGATGGACTTGAAATATTCGACCGCCTGCTCGGGCGTCCATTCCTCGCGCCGGATCGGCAGGTCGCGCTTGACGATCTCGACCATGCGCTGCTCGATCTTCGCGAAATCCTCCGGCGTGAAGGGCTCGTCGCGCACGAAATCGTAGTAGAAGCCGTCCTCGGTGGCCGGGCCGAAAGTGATCTGCGTGCCGGGATAGAGTTCCTGCACCGCCTGGGCCATGACATGCGCGCCGTCATGGCGCAGCAGTTCCAGCACCTCGGCCTCGTTGCGGTCCTTCAGGGTGACGATCTCGATCCGCGCGTCGCGGGTGATCGGCGTGGCCAGATCCTTCAGCTCGCCGTCGAGGCGGATCGCCAGCGCCGCCCTGGCCAGGCCGGTGCCGATGGAGGCCGCCACATCCGCACCCGTGCTGCCCGCCGGATAAGTTCGCGTGCTGCCATCGGGCAGCGTGACGCGGATCTCGGCATTGGCAACGGCGGGACTGGACATGGGGAAAACCTCCAAGGGGGCGCAGCCTAGCTTTCCATCCCCCCCTGTCAAGGCGGCGGGGCGGATGGGTTCTATTCCGGTCCTGCATAGCCCCTGCCCGACTTGGCATTGGCGGAAATCCGGCCCCGCCGCCATGGTCCCGTCATGCCCGTCCGGACCTCCGCCGTCATGTCGAAACCGATGCAGGCCGCGCGGCCGCGGCTGGTCGGCATCCTCGGCGGGATGGGTCCGATGGCAACGGTCGATTTCCTGCGCAAGCTGGTCGAGATGACCCCCGCCGCCTGCGACCAGGAGCATGTGCCGGTCCTCGTCCATTCGGTGCCGCAGATCCCCGACCGCTCGAGCTGCATCGAGGGGCATGGCCCCTCGCCCCTGCCGGCCCTGCTGGCGGGGCTGCACCGGCTGACCGGCGCCGGCGCGGAGATCATCGCCATGCCCTGCAACACGGCGCATTACTGGTACGACCAGCTCCGCGGCAGCAGCGGCATCGAGGTCCTGCACATCGTCGATGCCGCCGCCGACGCGCTGGCGCGGTCCGGCGTGCCGGGCGGCCCGGTCGGCCTGCTGGCCACCACCGGCACCCTGCTTGCCGATATATACGGTCGGCGGCTGGCCGGCCGCGGCTACGACCTCCTCCTGCCCGGCCCGCGCCGGCAGGAGGAGCTGGTGATGGCCGGGATCCGCGCGGTGAAGGCCGGCCGCGTGCCGCAGGCGCGCCTGCTGCTGCAGTCGGCCGTGGCCGACCTGGCGGCAGCCGGCGCGAAGGCGGTCATCCTCGGCTGCACGGAAATCCCGCTTGCGCTCGATCGCACCGACCGGCGCGGCGAGGTGGTGCTGGTTGATGCCACCGCGGCGCTGGCGGAAGCCTGCATCGCGGCCAGCCTGCCCGACAGGCTGGTCCGGGCGGGCCAGGACATGCCAGGATGTCCGGCATGGAACTGAAATGGCTGGAAGACTTCATCAGTCTGGCGAATACGGGCAGCTTTTCCCGGTCGGCTGAGGAACGCAACGTCACCCAGCCCGCCTTCAGCCGGCGCATCAAGGCGCTGGAATTCTGGCTCGGCGCGCCGTTGGTCGACCGCAGCACCTATCCCACCGCACTGACGCCGGCCGGCCGCGCCTTCCGCGATGTCGCGGAAAGCATGCTGCGGCAGATCTATCAGGCGCGCGACGAACTGCGGCAGGCCGAGCACCAGGCGCGCAGCACCATCCGCTTCGCCGCCCTGCACACGCTGTCGCTCACCTTCTTTCCGGCCTGGCTGCGCCGGATTAGCGAGGAGCTCGGCCAGCTCAACACCAGCATGGTGGCCGACAACATGCACGACTGCATGCAGGCGCTGGTGACCGGCAGCTGCGACTTCCTGCTGACCTATGCCCATCCGGGCGTGCCGCTGCTGCTCGATCCGCGGCGCTATCCTTTCGTCGTGCTGGCGGAGGACAGCATCCTGCCGGTCTGCGCGCCGGGGGCCGAGCGCAAGCCGCTCTACCCCCTTCCCGGCAGCCTGCGCGCGCCGCTGCCCTATCTGGCCTACTCGCCCGACACCTTCCTCGGCCGCATCGTCGAGCTGGCGATCGCCGCCAGGAGGACCGCGCCGCATTTCGTCCCGATCTACGAGAATTCCATGGCCGAGGCGCTGAAGGCGATGGCGCTGGAAGGCCAGGGCGTGGCCTGGCTGCCGGCGAGCTCGATCCGGCGCGAACTGAAGAGCGGCGCCCTCGTGCGGGCCGGCGACGAAAGCTGGAGCCGGGGCATGGAGGTGCGGCTGTACCGCACCGGCGATCTCGGGCGGCCGAAGATGGAGGAGGTCTGGTCGCTGGTCTGCCGCCAGGCCGGCCAGCGGGACGACTGAGCATTCCCGCCCTGCCGAAAAAACCGGCAGCAGGACTGCGGCGCAGGCGGCATTTCCGGCCTATGCCGATTCGGCATAACCCATCGCTGATTGGCATTGGCAGGGCCTCCGGCGCCTCGCTAGAGTGAGATGCGAACAGGGCAATCCGAACGGGGGACAACATGCGGATGACTGCGGGTCTACGGATAACGATGGCGGCCGCTGGCCTGCTGACTGCGGCGACACTGGCGCTGCCGGCCATGGCCGGCCCCACGCTCGACGCGGTCCGCGCCAAGGGCTTCATCCAGTGCGGCGTGAATACCGGCGTCGCCGGCTTCAGCGCGCCGGACAAGCAGGGCAACTGGAGCGGCATCGACGTCGACCTCTGCCGCGGCATTGCCGCCGCCGTCTTCGGCGATTCCACCAGGATCAGGTACACGCCGACCACCGCGCAGCAGCGCTTCGTCGCCCTGCAGTCGGGCGAGATCGACGTGCTGACCCGCAACGCGACCCAGACGCTGATGCGCGACGTGTCGCTCGGCCTGCGCGAGGCGGGCGTCAACTTCTATGACGGCCAGGGCTTCATCGTGAACAAGAAGCTCGGCGTGAAGTCGGCCAGGGAGCTGAGCGGCTCGACCATCTGCGTGCAGCCGGGCACCACGACCGAGCTCAACCTGTCCGACTATTTCCGCAAGAACAACATGACCTTCCGCACCGTGGTGATCGAGAAGGTGGAAGAGAACATCGCCGCCTTCGCGTCCGGCCGCTGCGACGTCTACACCACCGATGCCTCGCAGCTCGCCGCGATCCGCGCCACCGCGCTGCCCAATCCGGACGACTACGTCATCCTGCCGGAGCGCATCTCGAAGGAGCCGCTCGGCCCGATGGTGCGCCAGGGCGACGAGCAGTGGTACCAGATCGTCAAGTGGGTGCTGATGGCGATGAAGGAAGCCGAGGAGCTCGGCATCACGCAGCAGAACGTGGACGAGATGCTGAAAAGCGAGGATCCGGCGATCAAGCGCTTCCTCGGCGTCACGCCCGGCTTCGGCAAGGGCATCGGCCTCGACGAGAAATGGGCCTACAACGTGATCAAGCAGATCGGCAATTACGGCGAGAGCTTCGAACGCAATGTCGGCCAGGGCAGCCCGATCAAGCTGGACCGCGGACTCAACGACCTGTGGACCCGCGGCGGCCTGATGTACGCCATTCCCTTCCGGTAAGACGATCCGGCTTCGGTCGTGACGGAGATGCCCGGGCCTGCGCCCGGGCATTTTTCGTTTCAGCCGCGCTGCGGAAACAGCAGGTCGGTATAGACCTTCAGATAACCATCGGTCATGCCGTCCACGGTGAAGCGCCGCTGCACATGGGCGCGGGCAAGGGCGGCGATCTGCAGGCGGCGCTGCGGCGTCAGCGCCAGCGCGGCTTCCAGCGCCTCCGCCAGCTTTTCGGCATCACCCGGCGGCACCAGCCAGCCGGTGTCGCCGGGCAGCACGGTCTCGCGCGCGCCGCCGTGGTCGGTGGCGATCACCGGCTTGCCCATGGCCTGCGCCTCCACGGCGATGCGGCCGAAGCCTTCCGGCTCGATGCTGGCCGAGACCACCACGTCGGCCAGCATGTAGGCCGCCGGCATGTCCTTCGCACCGCCGGGCAGTCGTACCGAGGTCTTCAGGTCGTACCGGGCGATCAGCTCTTCCAGCTCCGCCTGGTAGGCGTTGCGGCCCTGGTTGTCGCCCAGCAGCACGGCGGTGAAGTCCTGGCGGCCGCGCCGGCGCGCCAGGATGTCCAGCGCCCGCAGCAGCACGGCATGACCCTTCCAGCGCGTCAGCCGGCCGGGCAGCAGGATCACCGGCAGGCCGTCCACCAGCCGCCATTCCTTCGCCAGTTTGGCGATGCGGTCGGGATAGACGCGCGAGGGATCGAACCAGTTGAGGTCGGTGCCGCGGGGAATGACGGTGATCAGGCTTTCCGGCACGCCGAAGCGGCGATGGGCATGCTCGGCGACGAAGTTCGAGATCGCCACGACATGGTCGGCGCGCGCCATCGGCCCGGCCCAGAAGCGCTTGAACCAGTTATGCGCCTTGTAGGCATTGTGGAAGGTGGTGACGAAAGGCACATGGCAGCGCCGCGCCGCCGCCCGCGCCGACCAGGCCGGCGCGCGCGAGCGCACATGGACCAGATCCACCGGCAGGGTGCGGATCAGCTCCTCCAGTTTCTCGACATTGCGCCAGATCTGCAGCGGGTTCTTGGACGCCATCGGCAGGGTGACATGCACCGCGCCGGCGCGTTCGAGCTCGCGCACCATGGGCCCGCCGGCCGAGGCGACATAGGCCTTCCAGCCGGCGCGGACCAGTGCCTTGGCGGTATCCACCGTGCCGCGCTCCACCCCGCCGGTGACCAGCGCCGGCAGGACCTGCAGCACGGCCGGCGGTCGTCCGGGTGCCTGATCCCCGGGCGCTTGATCATGGTCGGCGGCTGGACGCCCGCCGGATGTGTTGGTCATATGGGTTGCCGCCTGCGGCCATGCGGAAAATGATTCGCGCAATCATAAAGCTGCCGCCGGGCCGCGGCAAACCGCCGCCCGGCATCCGAGGAGGGTTTCCGTGTCCGATATCCAGTATCTCACCCGCCCCGACGGCCACCGCATCGCCTACTGCACTACCCCCGGCGCGACTCCGGGCGTGCTGTTCTGCGGCGGCTTCAAGTCGGACATGACCGGCACCAAGGCGTTGGCGCTGGAGGCGGCGGCGAAGGCCCGCGGCACCGCCTTCACCCGCTTCGACTATTTCGGCCATGGCCAGTCCGACGGCGCTTTCATCGAGGGTACGATCGGGCGCTGGAAGGAAGACACGCTCGCCGTCCTGGAAGGCGTCTGCCAGGGGCCGCAGATCATCGTCGGCTCCAGCATGGGCGGCTGGCTGGCGACCCTCGCCGCCCTGGCGCGGCCGGAGAAGACCGCCGGCCTGGTGCTGATCGCGCCGGCGCTGGACTTCACCGAGGACCTGATGTGGGCGCAGATGACCGAGGAACAGCGCGCGGTGCTGCTGCGCGACGGCGTGCTGCGCGAGCCGTCGGAGTATTCCGACCAGCCCTATGAATACAGCCTGAAGCTGATCACCGAGGGACGCGAGCATTGCATCCTCGGCCCGGGCATCGTCTTCGACCGGCCGGTGCGCATCCTGCAGGGCATGCGCGATCCGGACGTGCCCTGGCAGCATGCGGTGAAGACGGTGGAAGCCTTCCGCGGCGACGACACGCGGCTGACGCTTCTGCGCGACGGCGACCACCGCCTGTCGCGGCCGCAGGATATCGAGCTGCTGATCGAGACGGTGTGGAGCCTGATCGGGCGGAAATGACCGCGATCGACACAGCGCGCCTGCATCTGCGGCCGCCGCGATCCGACGATGCGGCGGCGCTGGCCGCGCTGATGACCGAGGATGTCAGTTCCTGGATGGCCAGCTGGCCCCATCCGTGCAGCGAAGACATGGCACGACAGCGCATCGCCGACGCGGAGGCCGCCATGCGCGAGGGCCGCGGTGCGTTCTGCGTGATGACGCAGCGCGACGGCACCGTCATGGGCTGGCTCGGCATCCTGCTGAGCCGCGAGACGCCGCGCACCGGCAGCCTCACCTACTGGCTGGGCAATGCCTTCCACCGCCGCGGCTATATCGGCGAGGCCCTGCCGCCCTTCCTGCAGGCCGCGACGGCGGCGCTGCGGCTCGATCGCCTGGAGGCGGGCGCGCAGCCCGACAATGCGGCCTCCATCGCCGTGCTGAGGCGGATCGGCATGACCTTCGTCGAGGAGCGGATGGATTTCGTCCCTGCCCGCAACCGCGAGGAGCCGACCGCCTTCTACGCCCTGTCCTGCAGCTGAGCCGCGAGCGGCGCCGCCATGGCGCGCAGGCCTTCGCGGTAGGTCGGGTATTTCAGCGTCACGCCGAGCTCGCGCTTGATGCGGTCGTTGCGCACCCGGCGGTTGTCGGCATAGAAGCTCGCCGCCATCGGCGTCAGCTTCGCGGCATCGAAGGGCTCTTCCGGCGGCGGCGCCATGCCGAGCAGCTTCGCCGCATAGGCGACGACATCCTGCGGCGGCGCCGGCTCGTCATCGGCGACGTTGTAGATCGCGCCGGGATCGGGCCTGGCTATCGAGGCCTGCAGAACCTGCGCGATGTCCTCGACATGGATGCGGCAGAAGACCTGGCCGGGCTTGACCAGCCGCTTCGCCGTGCCGCGACGCAAGGACTCCAGCTGGCTGCGTCCCGGACCGTAGATGCCGGCAAGCCGGAAGACATGCACCGGCACGCTATGCTCGCGCCACAGCGCGAGCCAGGCGGCCTCGGCCTCGGCGCGGCGCTTGCTGCGCGCCTGGCTGGGACGCAGGTCGCTCGACTCGTCCACCCAGTCGCCGCCGCGGTCGCCGTAGACGCCCGTGGTGGAGAGATAGCCGAGCCATTTCAGGTGCTGCAGCTTGGCGATGTCTGCGGCATGCCAGCGCAGCACCGGATCGGTGTCGTCGTCGGCCGGGACCGAGATCAGCAGATGCGTCGCCGGCGCCATCACCGAGGCATCGGCCAGCGGCGCCGTGCCGTCGAAGAGATGCAGATCGTAATCCTGCGCCGCGAGATCGGCGGCCTTGTTCATCTCGCGCGTGGTGCCGACCACGCCCCAGCCCTTCGCCTTCAGCTTCGCGGCCAGCACCTGTGCGCTGTATCCCAGTCCGAAACAGAACAACGTGCTCATCGCTTGCCTTTGTCGCTTCCCGGCGGCGCCCTGCTTCCGACCCATGCCTTGCTTTTGACATGGCGCGCCATCACTCTCCGTCCATGCTCTGCAACAGAATAGCGCTCTCCGGTCTCATCGCCAGCATCGCGCTGGTTGCATCCGCCGTCGCCGCACAGCCCTCCGCCTCGCCGACGCTGGAGGATGTCGCCTACCAGGACTGCCTGAGCCTGGCGCGCCGCCAGCCGGAGGACGGCTTCGCCCATGCGCAGACCTGGTCGGAGACCGGCGGCGGCCTGCCGGCCGCCCATTGCGCCGCGCTGGCGCTGATCGAGCTGAAGCATTACGCCGATGCCGCGGCCAGGCTGGAAGCGCTGCTGCCGCTGGCGCAGAAGCAGGTGCCGCACTTAAGCGTGCAGCTGCTCGACCAGGCCGCCAATGCCTGGCTGCTGGCCGACCAGCCGCAGCGCGCGAAAGCGCTGCTCGACATCGCGCTCCAGGCATCGCCCGACCAAGCCGACCTGCTGATCGACCGCGCCCTGGCATCGGCGGCCCTGCAGGACCATTCGGCGGCGGCCGCCGATCTCAGCCGCGCGCTGACGCTGGATCCGACGCGGGCCGAGGCCTATGCGCTGCGCGCCTCGGCGCGGCGGCATCTGAAGGATTTCGGCGGCGCCATGGAGGATGCCGAAACCGCGCTGGCGATCGAGCCGCGCCTGCCCGAGGGCCTGCTGGAACGCGGCATCCTGCGCGCGCAGACGGGCGACCGCAGCGGCGCCCGCGCCGACCTCATCCAGCTGCGCATGATCGCCCCCGACTCGCCCGCAGCCGAGACGGCCGGCAGGGTCATCGAGCAGATGGACGTGAGGGCGGAGTAGAAAAGAAGACGTGGATGCCCGGAACAGGTCCGGACATGACAGCAGAGCGGGTCTTTTCTTACGTGTCATGGCCGGACCTGTCCCGGCCATCCGCGTTTCTGTTCAGCGTCTCCAGCGCCAGCGCCGCCTGGGCGCGGACGACTTCCGATGAATCATTGCACAGAGTCTGAAGCGCCGGCGCGGCTTCGGGCATGCCGCTGTTGCCGAGCGCGATGCAGACATTGCGGATGAAGCGGTCGCGGCCGATGCGCTTCACGGCATTGGTGCCGAACAGCGCACGGAAGGACGCATCGTCGAGCCGCGCCAACTCCAGCAGGGCCGGCGCGTCGAGCTCGGGCCGCGCATGGAAGGTGATCTCGCGCGACAGCGAGGCGAACTTGTTCCACGGGCAGATCGCCAGGCAGTCGTCGCAGCCATAGATGCGGTTGCCCATGGCTTCCGCAAGCTCGGGCGCGATCACGCCGCCATATTCGATGGTGAGGTAGGAGATGCAGCGCCGCGCATCGAGCTGGTAGGGCGCGGGAAAGGCGCGCGTGGGGCAGATCTCGAGGCAGGCCGAGCAGGAGCCGCAATGGTCGGCCTCCGGTTCGTCGGCGGGAAGCTCCAGCGTGGTGAGGATCGCGCCGAGGAACAGCCAGGAGCCGTAGTCGCGCGACACCAGGTTGGTATGCTTGCCCTGCCAGCCGATGCCGGCCGCGGCCGAGAGCGGCTTTTCCATCAGCGGCGCGGTATCGACGAAGACCTTTACGTCATTGCCCCATTCGCGGTGCATCCAGCCGGCGAGGCTTTTCAGCTTCTTCTTCACCACCAGGTGATAGTCGCGGCCCTGGGCATAGACCGAGATCGCGGCGCGGTCGCGCTGCGCCAGCACGTCGAGCGGGTTCTTCGCCGGGCCGTAATTGAGGCCCAGCGCGATGATGCTTTTCGCTTCCGGCCAGAGCGCATTGGGATGGCGGCGGCGCTCGGCCTTCTCTTCCAGCCAGCGCATTTCGCCATGGCGGCCCAACGCCATGAATTCATCGAGACGCGCCGCCAGCTCGGGGCCGATGCGGTCGGCCCGCGTGATGCCGACCGCGTCGAAGCCCTCCTCGGCCGCGCGTTCCCTGATGCGCGCCGCTGTCTGCTGCTCAGTCCGCCTGATCTCAGTCGGGAAGAGCGGCAATGCAGGCGATCTCCACCTTGTATTCCGGCGCGGCGAGTTTTGCCTCGGTGGTGGCGCGGGCGGGCGTGTTGCCCTTGGCCACCCAGGCATCCCAGGCCCTGTTCATGTCGGCGAAGGTGGCGATGTCGGCGAGCCAGACATTGGCCGAGAGGATCCGCGTCTTGTCGGTGCCGGCCGCCGCCAGCAGCTTGTCGATCTGGGCGAGGATCTGCTCGGTCTGGCCGGTGACGTCGGCCTTCGGATCGGCCGCGACCTGGCCGGCGAGGTAGACCGTCTTGCCGTGGATCACGGCCTGGCTCATGCGGGGACCGACATCGATGCGGCGGATGGACATGGGAAATGCTCCTTGTTGGTGGTCTGGTCTTTGTCATTCCCGCGAAGCGGGGATCCGGCACGCCTGCGCCTGGCCGGGGTGACGGTTGAAGTCAGAAATCCAGGTCCGCGTAATGCTTCGGCGGCGGCAGGCCGGGGATGTGGTCGGCGAGCAGCGGGCGGAAGCTGGGCCGCGACTTGACCCGCGCATACCAGTCCTTGGCGCCGGGGTAATCCTCCCAGGGAATGTCGCCGAGATAGTCGATGCAGCTCAGATGCGCCGCGGCGGTGATGTCGGCGAGACTGAAATCGTCGCCGGCCAGCCAGTTCCGCCGCTCGGTCAGCCAGGTGATGTAGTCGAGATGGATCTTCAGGTTGGAATGGGCGATGCGGATCACCGCGGATTCCGGATGGCCCTGGGCGAGGAAGCGCTTCATCACCTTCTCGAAGACCAGCGGCTCGCTCACCTCGCGGCTGAATTTGTTGTCCCACCAGGCGACCAGCCGGCGCGTCTCGGCCCGGCCCGGCGGATCGAAGCCGAGCAGCATCTTGTTGGGATAGACCTCGTCGAGGTATTCGCAGATGGCCTGGCTGTCGGCCAGCACGCGGCCGTCATGCTCGACCAGCACGGGCCCCTCGCCGGTCGGGTCCATGGCGAGGAATTCCGGCCGCCGCTCCCAGACCTTCTCGACCTCGAGGTCGAATTCCAGGCCCTTTTCTTTCAGCAGGATGCGGACCTTGCGGGAAAACGGCGAGAGCCAGAGATGGTACAACTTGCGCATGGCGCGCGAGTCTAGTCGTATTTGCGCAGGTTAAAAAGTTTCAGGCCCGGTTCCGGCCCGATTTCGGATGCCGGATCGGATGCCGGATCGGATGACGGGAGCAGCGGAAGGATCATGCTGAAAATCTGGGGCCGCGCCTCGTCGGTCAACGTGCAGAAGGTGCTCTGGGCGGCCGAGGAGCTGGGCCTGGCTTACGAGCGCATCGATCTCGGCGGGCCGTTCGGCGGCACCGACGATCCCGCCTACCGGGCGAAGAACCCGAACGGCCTGGTGCCGACCATCGAGGATGATGGCCCGGATGGCGGGACGGTCGTGCTCTGGGAGAGCAACGCGATCGTCCGCTACCTCGCCGCGCGGTATGGGTCAGGCTCCCTCTGGCCGGAGGACCCGGCTGCGCGGGCCCTGTCCGACCGCTGGATGGACTGGGCGCTGACCGTGCTCGGCCCCGACATGCGCACGCTGTTCTGGGGCTTCGTGCGCGACCCGGTGCATGCCGATGTGGGCGCCATGCTGCGGGCGGCCGATGCCGCGGCCCGGGCCTGGAGCCTGCTGGACGCCCATCTCGCCGCGACCGGGCAGGATTTCATCGCCGGCGACGCGCTCACCATCGGCGACATTCCGGCCGGCTGCTTCCTGCAGCGCTGGCTGAGCTTCCCGCTCGACCGGCCCGACCTGCCCCGGCTGGCCGCCTGGCACGAGCGGCTGGCGCAACGGCCGGGCTACCGCCGGCATGTCATGGTGCGGATGGAGTAGCCGGAGGCAGGCCCGGGGACGGAGCCGCCCCGGCTTTCGTCCGGGTCGGCCGGAGCCGCTGCGGCCCGCTGGAGTCCGCTACGGCCCGCTACAGTCCACTGCGGTCCATTCGGGTCCACTGGAGTCCGCTGCGGCCCGCTGGAACCCGCTGGAGCCCGTTCCGGTCCGCCGGGCCCCTGCGGAGATCGCCGGCCACTCAAGGCTGAATCGCGTCAAAACCCGGCCGCGAAGCCCCAGAACAGGGTGATTTCGCCCGTCATTGGTCCTCTCGCATACTTGTGTATGCACAGCCTTGTCGCATCTTCACGATGTCCAACCCGACAGGGCCGTTGGCCCTTGCTCGCACGGAACAAACATAGTACATCCGGCCGGGAAAGCCAAGTCCGTTTTTCGCCATGCCCGACAGCCGCCGCGAAGAGCAGCCCCGCCCTTCCCCGCTTCGCGCGGGCACCTTTGGCGACCTGACCATTCTGCGAGGATTGCAGGGCCGTGGCGGATTCCGCCAGCGGTA
>NZ_DATGQG010000091.1:0-40795 GCF_035304305.1 Ferrovibrio sp. | reverse complement strand
CCCGCAAATACCGCTCTACGGCGGGAAGCCGGGGGTTGATCCGCTCCTTGTCGACAGGCTGCTCGCTCAGGTGGAGCGACGGCCATGTCATCCTTGAGCGGCTGTTCTCGGAGGATGAGGCCGAGGCGATCCGTACCGACCTGATGCCGCATTTCAGCGGCCACCTCGGGCAACAGCTCCGAGGGCTTCGGTACGCAGCGGCTCTGGGCGCTGATCGAGAAGACGCTAGGATCCGCCCCTCATGGGTTTCGTGAACGGCTGCACCCGAACGTCTGCTGGAAGCTGAAAAAAAGCCCGGCGGACGGACCGCCGGGCTGGTGGAAACCGGAACGTCTCGGTCTCAGGCGGCGTTGACCGCCTTCACGGCCTCGACGGCGCTCTCCGGATTCCAGTTGGTGTAGGCTTGGGCGCAATGCTGCGCGCAATAGGGTTTGCCGGGCAGCGCAACGCTGCTGCAGAAGTCGAAATCCGTCGTCTTGGGATCGCCGATCGGCCATTTGCAGCGCGGCCCGCTGGACGGGGTCAGGGCAGCCAGCATGGCGGGGGTCAGCTGGCTCTGCTGTCCGGCCGGGGCGGCTGCCTGTTCTTCCCGGACCTGCACGGTCCGGGGCGCCGCCGGTGCGGCGTGATGGGTTGCTTCATGCCGCTGCACGGGCTGGCGTGGCTGGGCCGGCTTCTCGCTCCGCATGATCGGCGATGCCCGCTTGGCGAGACCGATTCGATGCGCCTTGCCGACCACGGCGTTGCGGGTCATACCCAGCGCCTTGCCGATCTGCGTAATCGACTGGCCGCTTTCCCAAAGTTGCACCAGGGCTTTTACCTTTTCGTCGGTCCACACCATATCTGGCCCCCATTTCTGGACTGAGACGCTAGATAGAGTAAGGCTTGGAATCCGCCGCGGGTCAATTGGAGTCTGCCCTTATCCACAAGAATCTGTTTTCTCAGCGTGGCTTAAAGCGCGGGTGAAGCGGCGCGAATCGGAGTTATCCCCATGTCCGGACGATATGAGCGGCCCCTTGGGTAGCCGGGATGGTCGCTGCACCCGGTTTGGTTGTGTTGCGTTAGGCCGGATTAGCCGGACTATGTTGTGACTGGCCTTCCTGAAGGAGGCGGCCCAGCTTTCCCCACCCTGCTGTCCCTATTTGCGCGGCCGGATGACATCGTGTTTTGTCGCCCTGTTCGGCTTCCCGTAACGGGAAGGACGGCTTGCAGAAATGGCTGTGTCGCCATCGCCAACCGTGGATTATGTGGATGGGGTTTTCCTGCGCTAGTTAAGGTGCCGCGGAGGCGGGTTCGAGGCTCTGCGCGACCAACCGGCGCCCCGCGCCCTCGATGATTGATGCTACCGTCCCGGCATGTCACGGTAATTCCATGACCAACCCCAGCGGCAGTTTTTCTTTCGATCTGGTGATCTTCGGGGCCACGGGCGACCTGTCCATGCGCAAGCTGATCCCGGCGCTCTATTCGCGCGATCAGGCGGGGCAGCTGAACGACGACGCACGTCTGTTTGCCGTGGCGCGCGCGCAGCTTTCCAACGAGGAGTTCCGCAACCAGGCGATCGAGGCGCTGCAGAAGCATCTGCCCCCGGGGGAGTTCGATCAAACCAAGGCGCAGCGTTTCGCCGCGCGGCTGAAATATCTCGCGCTCGATGCCGATTCTCCCGACGATTACCGGCGGCTCTGCGAGGCGCTGGATGGAGATGACGAACGCATCCTGGTCTTCTATCTCGCGATGGCGCCGCGCTTCTTCAGCAGCGTCTGCCGGTATCTGGGCGCGGCCGGACTCAACCGCCCCGGCGCCCGCGTGGTTCTGGAGAAGCCCATCGGCCATGACCTCGCTTCGGCCGTTGCGGTCAATCAGGCGGTCGGCTCGGTCTTTTCCGAGGAGCGGATCTTCCGCATCGACCACTATCTCGGCAAGGAAACCGTTCAGAATCTGATGGCGTTGCGTTTCGGCAATGCGCTGTTCGAGCCGATCTGGCATCGCGGCGTGATCGACCATGTGCAGGTCACCGTAGCCGAGAAGATCGGGGTGGAGGGCAGGGCCGGCTACTACGATCATGCCGGCGCGCTCCGCGACATGGTGCAGAACCATATCCTGCAACTGCTCTGTCTCGTTGCCATGGAGCCGCCGAACGCCTTCACGGCCGATGCGGTGCGGGACGAGAAGCTGAAGATCCTGCAGGCCCTGGCACCGATCACCGAACGCATGGTCGAGGCGAAAACCGTGCGCGGCCAGTATGTCGCCGGAGCTGTCGACGGTACGCCGGTGCCCGGCTATCTGTCCGAGGTCGAGGGCAACCGGTCCGATACCGAAACCTTCGTCGTCGTGAAAGCGGAGGTGGAATCCTGGCGCTGGGCCGGCGTTCCGTTCTACCTGCGCACCGGCAAGCGCCTGCCGCAGCGGCGTTCGGAGATCGTCGTGCAGTTCCGCCCGGTGCCGCATCTGATCTTCCCCGGTGCGGCTCGTGATGTCGTTGCCAACCGTCTGGTCATCCGCCTGCAGCCCGACGAGGGCATCTCGCTGCACATGATGGCGAAAGTGCCGGGGCCGGGCGGCATGCGGCTGCGCCAGGTGCCGCTCAATCTCAGCTTCGCGGAAGCCTTCCATGGCCGGCAGCCCGATGCCTACGAGCGCCTGCTGATGGATGTCGTGCGCGGCAATCCCATGCTGTTCATGCGCGGTGATGAGGTCGAGGCGGCGTGGCGCTGGATTGAACCGATCCTGGCCGGCTGGCAGACGCTGGGTGATGCTCCGAAGCCCTATACGGCGGGCTCCTGGGGGCCGTCCGCGGCGATCGGCCTGATCGAGCGCGACGGCCGCACATGGCACGAGGACATGCACTGATGGCCGCTCTGCTGGAAAACCTGCGCGACCACATAAGCCCGCATATGAGTGCGGCCGACAATCCGGCTGGCCGGGTACGTCTGCAGACGCTCGTGCTGCTGCGCTGGATTGCGATCATCGGCCAGCTGCTGGCGATCCTGTTCGTCCATTTCGGCCTGAACTTCAAGTTGCCGCTGATGCCGGCGCTGATGGTCGTCGGCATATCGGCCCTGCTGAACATCGCGCTGTTCATGGTCTATCCGACGGCCAAGCGCCTGACCGAGGCGGGGGCCGCGGGCTATCTCGCCTTCGACCTTCTGCAGCTCTGCGCGCTGCTGTTCCTGACCGGCGGCGTGGAGAATCCGTTCTCCCTGCTGATCCTTGTGCCGGTCACGGTTTCGGCGACCATTCTCACCCTGCGGGCAACGATTCTGCTCAGTGCGCTGGCCTTCGTCCTCGCGGGACTTCTGACCATTTACCATTACCCGCTACCCTGGTCGGAGCCAGGGGCGATGCAGCTGCCGCCGACCTTTCAGCTGGGCGCCTTCATCGCCATCACGCTCGGCACGCTGTTCATTGCCGCCTATGCCTGGCAGGTGGCGGAGGAGGCGCGGCGGATGTCGGATGCGCTGGTGGCGACGCAGATGGCGCTCGCCCGCGAACAGCAGGTCTCGGCGCTGGGCAGCCTCGCGGCAGCCGCAGCCCATGAGCTGGGCTCGCCGCTGGGCACCATTGCCGTCGTGGTCAAGGAAATGAGCCGCGACGTCCAGCCCGACTCCCCGCAATCCGAGGATGTCGCGCTGCTGCAAAGCCAGGTGGATCGCTGCCGCGAAATTCTGGCGCGGCTGGCGCGGCGGCCATCCGCCGAGGCGACGGAGGCCTTCTCCGATCTCGGCATTGCCAACCTGGTCGAGATGGCCGCACAGCCCTGGCTGCGGCCGGATGTCGAATTTTCCGTCCAGCTCATCACGACGGGCTCCCCGCCCCACCTGCCGCGCCAGCCGGAGATCATTCACGGTCTCAGCAACCTGCTGCAGAACGCGATGGAGTTCGCCCGCAGCAATGTGACGGTCGAGGTCCGCTGGGACGACAAGTCCATCCGACTCGATATCCTCGACGACGGCCCCGGCATGAATGTCGATATCCTCTCGGCGCTGGGAGAACCCTATGTGACCAGCCGGCCGGACAGCGGGGGGATGGGCCTTGGCGTTTTCATCGCCATGAACCTCCTGCGGCGCAGCGGCGCGACGATCGGCTTCGCCAACCGGCCGGGCGGTGGTGCCAGGGCTACCGTGGTCTGGCCGCGGCCCGCCAACGGGCGCCAGTGAGACTTGCACTGCGGCGGGTCTCCGGTACAGTCTGCGGATCATGACCGATAACAGCCTGCTGATTGTTGACGATGACGAGCCGCTGCGGCTCCGGCTTGCCCGTGCCATGGAAAAGCGCGGCTATCAGGTCCAGACCGCCGACAGCGTCGCGGCAGGCATCCAGATGGCCCGTACCCGGCCGCCGGCCTATGCCGTGGTCGACCTGCGCCTTGCCGACGGCAACGGGCTCGATGTCGTCAGTGCGATTCGCCAGGTGCGCCAGGATGCCCGGGTGGTGATGCTCACCGGCTACGGCAATATCGCGACCGCCGTTGCGGCCGTGAAGGCCGGTGCGGCCGATTACCTGCCCAAACCCGCCGATGCAGATGACGTCGATCGGGCGCTGAAAGTCGGCAATGCCGCCCACCCGCCGCCGCCGGACGAGCCGATGTCGGCCGAGCGCGTGCGCTGGGAACATATCCAGCGGGTTTTCGAACTCTGCGACCGCAATGTTTCCGAAACCGCGCGCCGGCTGAAGATGCATCGCCGCACCCTGCAGCGCATCCTCGCCAAGCGGTCGCCGCAATAGTTCCATGTACATCGAGGAGGCCCGGCTGCCGCCAGGACTCCGGATTTATGCCGTTGGCGACATCCATGGCCGCGCCGACCTTCTGGCGCAGCTCCAGGCTCTGATCGCGGCCGATCTTGAAGAAGGCGCGCCCGGGCAGCGGGTCATCGTCTATCTCGGAGACTATATCGATCGCGGCCCGGACTCCGCAGGCGTCATCGAGCGGATCTGCCGGCATCCGGTTCCGGGCACCGAGACGGTCGCGCTTCTGGGCAACCACGAAGCCATGATGCTGGAATTTCTCGAAGCGCCCTACGGTGCCGGGCTCTGGCTGGCCAATGGAGGCGACGCAACCCTGGCCAGCTACAGGGTGCGGGTCCCGCATTCGATGGACGAGTTTCTGCTGACCCAGCGGGCGCTGCGCGGCAGCCTGCCGCGGCATCACCTGAATTTTCTTGCCGGCCTCCCGCTGCAGGCCCGGTTCGGCGATTACCTCTTCGTCCATGCCGGCATCCGGCCCGGTCTGCCGCTGGATCGCCAGAGCCGCGAGCAGGTGATCTGGATCCGCGACCCCTTCCTTGACTCAGAGGCCGATCATGGTGCCGTGATCATCCACGGTCACACGATTGTCCATGAGGTGGAATGGTGCCGCAACCGGATCGGCATCGATACCGGCGCCTATACCACGGGCCGACTCACCGCCCTGGTGCTGGAAGGCGGGGAGCGGCGCCTGCTACAGACCTGATCGCCTGTCCGACAGGGCTGGAATTCGGCTTTCCGGCGGTGTATCGAAAGCCATGTCCGAGCTGCCAGTCGATCTGACCGATTTCTCCGGCGCCCGCGTTCTGGTCGTGGGCGACGTGATGCTGGACCGCTTCGTCTATGGCGGCGTGCAGCGGATATCGCCCGAAGCCCCAATCCCGGTCATGCAGGCCGAACGTGCCATCGTGATGCCGGGCGGCGCCGGCAACGTCGCACGCAATATCGCGGCGCTCGGCGCTGAGGCCGTGCTCGTGGGACTGGTCGGCGATGACAGCGCGGCCGACGAGCTGGATGAAAGCCTGGCCACCGAACACGGCGTCGTCGCGCATCTGGTGGTCGACGAGACGCGCCGTACCATCGAGAAGATCCGGTTCATCGGAAGCCGGCAGCAGTTGCTCCGCGTCGACTGGGAAAACCGCAGGACGCCTGATCCGGCCAGTCTGGATACACTGATCGCGACGGCGCTCGATGCGCTGGAGAGCTGCTCCGTGCTGGTGCTGTCCGACTATGCCAAGGGTGTCGTCGTCGAGCGCGTCGTGGCCGCCATGGTGGAAGCGGCGGGCAAGGCAGGCAAGCCCGTGCTGGTCGACCCGAAGGGTGGCGACTATTCGCGCTATCGCGGCGCGTCCCTGGTGACGCCCAATCGGGCGGAAGCCGCGCTCGCTTCCGGCCTGACCTGCGACGATGACGCCGCCGCCGAGGCGGCCGGCCGCAAGCTGCTGGATGGTACCGGGATCGCCAATGTGCTGATCACCCGCGGTGAAGCGGGCATGACGCTGGTCCAGCGCGACGAGCCGGCGCCGCTGCATCTCGCCGCGCAGGCCCGCGAAGTGTTCGATGTGTCGGGCGCGGGCGACACCGTCGTCGCGACCATTGCGGCTGCGATGGCGAAAGGGCGGCCGCTGCGACAGGCGGCGCGGCTGGCGAATGCCGCAGCCGGCGTGGTGGTCGGCAAGATCGGTACGGCCGTGGTCCATCCCGAGGAATTGCGCGCCGCGCTTCACATGCCCGATCCGCATGGCGTCGAGAGCAAGGTGGTGAGCCGCCAGCAGGCCCGCGAGCGGGTCGAATTCTGGCGCAGCCGCGGCGAACGGATCGGCTTCACCAATGGCTGCTTCGATCTGTTGCATGCCGGGCATCTTGCCCTGCTGGCCGAGGCGCGCAGCCTGTGCGACCGGCTGGTTGTCGCCATCAATGCCGATGCCTCGGTGCGTTCGCTCAAGGGCGAGCAGCGGCCGGTGCATGATGAAAATCACCGGGCGCGGCTGCTTGCGGCGCTCGGCATGGTCGATCTGGTCGTCATCTTCGCCGAGGCGACTCCGATCCCGCTGCTGGAACTGCTCAAACCCGACCTGCTGATCAAGGGCGGCGACTACCGCGTGGATCAGGTGGTCGGCGCCGATATCGTGCAGAGCTATGGCGGCGAGGTGCGCGTGTCGCGCCATGTCGCGGGCCAAAGCACCACCGCCACCATTGCCCGTCTGCGCGGCTGACATGACGGCGGCCACTCTCAGGGTCGATGTCGCGATCCTCGGTGGCGGCATAGCCGGCCTCTGGCTGCTCGCGCGGCTGCGCCGGGCCGGCTACAGCGCGCTTCTGCTCGAGCGTCATGCCCTGGGAGCCGGTCAGACGCTTGCCTCCCAGGGCATCATCCACGGCGGCCTGAAATACGCGCTGGACATGAAGCTGAACAGCGCAAGCGACGCGCTGGCGGATATGCCGCGGCGCTGGCGCGCCTGTCTGGCGGGCAACGGCGAACCCGATCTGCGCGGCACCGCCATTGCCTCCGAGCGGCATCTCTTCTGGTCGCGCCGCACCCTGGCCAGTCGTGTCGCCGGCTTTTTCGGCAGCAAGCTGGTGCGTGGGCGGGCACAGGCGCTGGAGTCGTCGGAATGGCCGGCTGTGCTGCAGGATCCGGCGCATGTCGGTGCGGTTTATGCCCTGGATGAAATCGTTCTCGACGTGCCGGACCTGCTGCGGGCGCTGGCCAGGCCGCATCACGAATTCATCAGAAAGACGGAAGGCGAGGTACGCATCTCGGACGCCGGAGATGAGGTCGTCATTTCGGTGTCGGATGCCGGCGGGCAGGACCGGCAGATCCGCGCCGCGCATCTGGTCGCGACGGCAGGTAGCGGTAACGAGGCCGTGCTGGCGCAATGTGGGTTGCCGGTGGGCGCAGCCCAGCGGCGGCCGCTGCAGATGGCGATGATTGCCCATGCGCCGGGCCCGCTCTGGGCGCATTGCTTCGATGTCAGCGACAAGCCGCGGGTCACCATCACGACGCATCGCCGCAAGGATGGCACGCTGGTCTGGTATGTCGGCGGCCAGATTGCGGAGAATGGCGTCGGTCAGAATACGGATACCTTCCTTGCCGCAGTGCGGGCGGAGATGGCTGAACTGCTGCCGGCGCTGGATTTCAGCCGCAGCCAGTTTGCTGCCTTTCCGGTTGATCGCGCGGAGGGCGCGACGGAAAGCGGCGCGAAGCCTGACGGGCCAGTGCTGCGGCAGGCGGGACGCGTCTGGATCGCATGGCCGACCAAACTGGCGCTGGCGCCGCAGCTGGCCGACCTCGTGCTGATGCGCCTGCCGCCGCCGGCCAACCCGGCATTCGACCCTGCCGCGCTGGCCGGCTGGCCGGCGCCGGATATTGCCGATCCGCCGTGGGAGGCCGCGACATGGAGATGAGGCCGCTGGGGGCGACGGGTCTGCAGGTCAGCCTGCTGGGGCTGGGTACGGTGAAGATCGGCCGCAATGCCGGCGTGAAGTATCCGCGCGCTTTCGATCTGCCCGACGATGCCGCCGTCGTTGCCCTGCTGGAGGAAGCGCGCCGGCTGGGGATCAACCTGCTCGATACCGCGCCAGCCTATGGCAGCAGCGAGGAGCGGCTCGGGCGGCTGCTGCCGGGCCGGCGCGAGGACTGGGTCATCGTCACCAAGGCGGGCGAGCAGTTCTCGGCGGGAGAGTCGCTTTTCGATTTCTCGCCGGCCGCGATCCGGGCCTCCGTCGAGCAAAGTCTGCGCCGCCTGCGTACGGACTACCTCGACGCCGTGCTGCTGCATTCCGATGGCGTGGATGAGGATAGCGATCGCTTCCTGCCTGCCGCCGAGGCGCTGGCGGCCCTCAAGGCGGCGGGGAAGCTGCGTGCCACCGGTTTCTCCGGGAAATCCGCAGCGGGCGGATTCCGGCTGCTTCCGTATGTCGACATCCTGATGGTCACCTACAACCCCGGCTACCGGGAGGAAAAACCGTTGATCGAAGCGGCCGCGGCGGCAGGCAGGGGCGTGCTGGTGAAAAAGGCGCTGGCAAGCGGCCATGCAGGTGAACCGGCGGCGGCGCTGGCCGAGGCGGCCGCTCTGCCCGGCGTTTCGGCTATTGTCGTCGGGACGCTCTCGGCCGACAATCTGCGGCGCAATGCCATGGCCGTCGCGGGCGGCAGGGGAGCATAGATGGTCGTAACGCCAGAAACGCCGCCGGAGCGCAGCGCAGCCGAACAGGAATTCATCGCCTTCGGCTGGGAAGCGGCGAGCTTTCCCGTGCCGGCCGAGAAGCCCTTCACGGCCACCGGTTTCCGCCGTGGTGACTTCGCGGCCTATGCCGACGATTCCGGCTGGACTGTGCTGGCCCTGCCGGCAAATCTCGTGCTCGGCCATCTGCCCAGCGCATCCGCCGTCCGCCGCTTTGCGGCCAAATGCGTGAATTTCCCCGCCCAGCCAAATGGCGCGATCATCGGCGCGGCGCGGCAGGCGATGCTGCAGGCGGTGGAGGAAGAACTCAGCCTGGCGCGGCAGGCGGCGGAACTGCTGGAGCGCAAGATCGACGACCTGATGGGCAGCATCGATGACATCCGCGCCAAGGCGATCCTGTTCCAGCGCGACGAGAGCTAGCCTAGCTGCCGCGACGCGGCACCTCCTGCAGGCTGCGGATGTAGACGCCGACGACCTGCGGCCCCTGCAGGGCGCGGTTGATCTGGTAGAGCAGCCGCTGTTTCACGCCCGCAAGATCCTGTTCGTTGACCCGACCTCCCCGCCCTAGCGGCTCACGATTGAGTTCCATGATGACGGCGTTGTAGACGCGCGGGATCATCGCATCCACGGCGCGGGCATTCTCCACGGTGCCGCAATCCACGCTGAGCGTCATGATCACGGTTCCGCCCGGCGTGCCATTTGGACCGGCCACGGGGGCGGTCACGGCATCGATCACCAGCACCGGCGTGCTGATCGGCGGACGCTCGATCGGGCTTTCGGGTTTTTTCTCCTCCTGTGCCGGAGCGACGGCCGGCACGGCCAGCAGCATGGCCGTCATGAGGGTCGGCAGGAGGCGGCGGGTGATCCGGTCAGGCGCGTTCGCGGGTCGCATGGAAGCGGATCTTATCCCACTTCTTCTCGATATAGGAGAGTTCCCATGCGTTCCGGGCCATGAAGACCGGGGCGCCATCGCGGTCATCGGCAATGGTGCCGCGATTCTGGTCGATGAACTGGTCCAGATCTTTGGGAGTCTCGCCGGAAATCCAGCGGGCCGTCTCATAGGGAGCGTTCTCGAAGCCGACCTCGAGGCTGTATTCCTCGGCCAGCCGGGCCGCCAGAACATCGAGCTGCAGCGGGCCGACCAGGCCGACGATCCAGTCGGCGCCGATGCGGGGGCGGAACACCTGGGTCACGCCTTCCTCCGCCAGATCCTCCAGCGCGCGCTGCAGATGCTTGGCCTTCATGGGATCGGACAGGCGGACGCGGCGGAGGATTTCCGGCGCGAAATTCGGAATGCCGGTGAAGCGCAGGTCTTCGGCTTCGGTCAGCGTGTCGCCGACCCGCAGGGTGCCGTGATTGGGAATGCCGATGATGTCGCCGGGCCAGGCCTCGTCGGCCAGCGAGCGGTCGCGGGCAAAGAACAGCGTCGGATTGCTGACCGTGATCGGCTTGCCCGAGCGGACCTGCTTCAGCTTCATGCCGCGCTTGAAATGGCCCGAACAGAGCCGCAGGAAGGCCACGCGGTCGCGGTGGTTCTTGTCCATGTTGGCCTGGACCTTGAACACGAAACCGGTGACCGCTTTCTCGGTAGGCTCCACCACGCGCTTGTCCGAGGGCTGCGGCCGGGGCGGCGGCGCGATGCGTCCGAGGCCCTTCAGCAGCTCGTCCACGCCGAAATTCTTCAGTGCCGTGCCGAAATAGACCGGCGTCATATGACCCTGGCGGTAGGACTCCAGATCGAAGGCCGGACAGGCGGCCTCGATCAGGCCGATATCCTCCCGCAGCTTGGCCAGCTGCGCCTCGCTCAGCAGTTCGGCCGCACGCGGATCGTCCAGGCCTTTTTCGAGGATGATCACTTCCGGCTCGAGATTCCTGTTCTCCTTGCCGGTGATCAGCAGGCGCTTGTTGACGAGGTCGTAGCAGCCCTTGAAATCCATGCCCATGCCGATCGGCCAGTTGGCCGGCACGCAATCCAGCGCCAGGGTGGACGCGACCTCGTCCAGCAGGGCGAAGGGATCCTGCGCCTCGCGGTCCATCTTGTTGACGAAGGTGATGATCGGCGTGTCGCGCAGACGGCAGACCTCGAACAGCTTGCGGGTCTGCGTCTCGATGCCCTTGGCGGCGTCGAGCACCATCACGGCGGAGTCGACGGCCGTCAGCGTGCGGTAGGTATCCTCGCTGAAATCCTCGTGGCCCGGAGTGTCGAGCAGATTGAAGGTCCAGCCCTCATACTCGAAGTTCATCACCGAGGTTGAGACCGAGATACCGCGCTGCTGCTCGATCTTCAGGAAGTCCGAGCGGGCGCGCCGGCTCTCGCCGCGCGCCTTCACCGCGCCGGCGAGATGGATCGCGCCGCCGAACAGCAGCAGCTTCTCTGTCAGCGTGGTCTTGCCGGCGTCGGGATGCGCGATGATGGCAAAGGTGCGCCGGGCGCCGATAGGGTCAGGCTGACCTTGGGCGCCCGGAACGGCGAGGGCGGGTTCGGACATCGTACTCTGGACTACCTCTGAAGCTCAGCCCTCATATGGGCAATGTCAGCGGTCGTTCCACCCCTTGCCGGCCTCTGCGCGCTCGACCAGGAGCTTGGCCGGTTCCCAGAATTTGCCATGGATCTTGTGGAAGCCGCGGATCGTGGCGAGCACCTTGTCGAGGCCGATCTGCTCGGCCCAGAACATCGGCCCGCCCCGATAGACGGGGAAGCCATAGCCGAAAAGGTAGACGATGTCGATATCGCTGGCCCGGATGGCGATGCCTTCCTCGAGGATTTTGGCCCCCTCGTTGACCAGCGGATACATGCAGCGCTGGACGATTTCCTCGTCGGAAATCTGCCGCCGTTCGATGCCCTGCTCCTTCGCCGCCTGCAGGATGACGTCCCGAACGACCGGGTCCGGCAGGGCGTTGCGGCCTTCATATTTGTAGAAGCCCGCGCCGGTTTTCTGCCCGAAACGGCCCATCTCGCAGAGCCGGTCGGCGACGGGAGAGTAGCGCTCGTCCTTCGGCCGCAGATGGGCCTTGCCCTTGCGGATGCGCCAGCCGACGTCCAGGCCGGCGAGGTCGCTCATGCGGAAGGGGCCCATAGCCAGGCCGAATTCCTCCAGCGCGCGGTCGACCTGCTCGGGGCTCGCGCCTTCCTCGAGCAGGAAACTCGCTTCCCGCAGATAGCCGTGCAGCATGCGGTTGCCGATGAAGCCGTCGCAGTTGCCGGCCAGTACCGGCACCTTCTTCAGCGTCTTGCCCAGCGCCATGACGGTGGCAATGGTTTCGGGCGAGGACTTAGCCCCGCGCACGTTTTCCAGCAGCCGCATGACATTGGCCGGGCTGAAGAAATGCGTGCCGATCACGTCCTGCGGCCGCTTGGTCGCCGAGGCGATCTCGTCGATGTCCAGCGTCGAGGTGTTGGTGGCGAGGATGGCGCCCGGTTTCATGATTTTGTCGAGCTTGCCGAAGACTTCCTTCTTCACGGCCATTTCCTCGAACACCGCCTCGATCACGATGTCGGCGTCGCCGATGTCCTCGTAGCGCTGGGTGCCCGAGATCAGCTTCATGGCGCGGTCCATGGCTTCCTGTTTCATCGATCCGCGCTGTACGGAGGTCGCGTAATTCTTCTCGATCACGCCGAGGCCGCGCGCCAGGGCTTCCTGCGAAACCTCCAGGATCTTCACCGGGATGCCGGCATTGGCAAAGTTCATGGCGATGCCGCCACCCATGGTGCCGGCGCCGATCACGGCTGCCGACCGGATTTGCCTCGGTTTCACATCGGCCGGCAGGTCAGGGATTTTCTGGGCTTCGCGTTCGGCGAAGAAGGCATGGATCTGCGCCTTGCGCTGCGGGCTGTCCATGCATTCGAAGAAGAACTCGCGCTCCTTCTTCAGGCCTTCGGCGATCGGCAGATTGCAGGCGGCCTCGACCGCATCGATGCAGCGCCAGGGAGCAAGGAAGCCTTTGGCCTTGCGCTCGATGCTTTTCCTATAGTCCGTGAAGACCGCAGGATCGACGTTGCTGACCTTGTCGTTCAGGTCGCGGACAAGGCGCAGCGGGCGCTTCTCGGCCACCACCTTTTTCGCGAAGGCGATCGCGCCTTCCAGCAGATCGCCGCTGACGATCTCGTCGAGAACACCGAGTTCGAGGGCCTTCTTCGCCGGGATCGGATTGCCGGAGACGATCATGTCGAGCGCCTGCTTCGGGCCGATCAGGCGGGGCAGGCGCTGCGTGCCGCCGGAACCGGGAATGACGCCGAGTTTGACCTCCGGCAGGCCGACCTGGCCGCTCTCGACCGCGACGCGCCAGTGGCAGGTCAGCGCCACCTCGAAGCCGCCGCCAAGCGCCGTGCCATGCAGGGCAGCCACGACCGGCTTGGTCATCGCCTCGATCCGCTCCAGCACCTGCGGCAGGTAGGGCTGGAGGGGGGGCTTGCCGAACTCCCGGATATCCGCGCCGGCAATGAAGGTGCGGCCACCGCCGATAATCACCGCGGCCGAAACCGCCGGATCCGCGTCGGCCTTATCGAGGCCGGCAATGATCCCGGCACGGACCGCCTGGCTCAGCGCGTTGACCGGCGGGTTCTCAACAGTCAGAACGGCGACGCCGTCCTGGACGGCATAGCGGATCGGATCGGTCACGTTTCTCTCCCGGAAAGCTTGCGTCGATTGTCGGACAATCGGTTATAGCGGAGGTGACAAAGGCGGGCAAAGTCTTGGCCCGGAACCACCGAAACGCTAAGTCACTGGCATGGCCCAACTTTCCGATTACCGCACAACGGATTGGCTGAACCGCCGGCCCTGGCTGGCGCTGTTTCTGTCGATCCTGCTGCACGGAATGCTGATTGTCGTCCTGCTGCTGCAACCCTGGGCCTGGAATGGCAGGCCGCCGGAGCCACAGATTCTGGCCGAGTTTGTTCTGCCGCCGCCAGCTCCGCCGGCCCCGGCACCGGCCCCGCAGGCGCGACGGCCGGCCGAACCCGAATTGCCGCCGCTTCCTCCGGCCAGCATTCCCCAGCTCCAGCGCGCGCCGGTGACGGAGGAATCGCGTGCCCCGCCGTCGCGTGGGGAGCGCGCCCGCAACCAGCAGCAATCGGCCCCGCAGAGAAGTCCGCTGCCGGCGCCGGACCAGAGCGGGCCGAACCGCGCGGCGTCGCCGCAGCAATCGGGCCGGCAATCCCAGAGCGAACGCCAGGCGGGCAGCGACCAGGCCGGCCCGGGCCGCGCCGCCGGCCCACCTGGCCCGCGGATGACCCAGTCGGAAAGCGACTTCTTCCTCAGCCAGGTGGTGGCAGCCTGGGCGATCGATTTCGACGCGCCGCAGTTCCGCAACATCCAGATCTTCGGTCATTACAAGGTGCTGCCCGACGGCACGCTTGCTCCGCCGTTCGGCCGCAACGATCCATGGGACATGTATGCCATGGTGAACAACTGGGAGGAGATCGAGAACGAGCCGCGCGCTGCCGCGTTCCGCACGGCAATCGAGACCTTCCTGCGGGCCATGCGGCTGGCGCAGCCTTTCGAGATGCCGCCCGACGCGCAGGGCTATCCGAAAATCCTCAGCCTGAACTTCCGGATCGGTGATCTCTGAAGGCGGTGTGGTCAGCGCGCCGGAATGCCCTTGCGCGCCTGCACCATGCAGAGCACGCCGACCAGCGTCACAATCGCCATCAGCATATAGCCATCGGCATAGGACAGGCCGAGCCGGTCATGCATCCAGGCGAAACCGGAGGGTCCGACGATCACGCCGGCAAAGGTGATGCTGAGGGTCGCCCCGGTCGCCAGTCCAATGCTCTGCGGCGGCGCCTGGCGCGCGATCACCGCCATGAAAACCCCGTTCCAGCCGACGGCGCAGAAGCCGAAGACGGCGACCACGGCGGCGATCAGGCCGACCGGCCAGGATATCGTGATCAGCGCGGTGAGGATGGCGGCAGCAGCGGCGATCACCCCGTTGATGATCAGCACCTTCGAGCCGGACCGCAGCCGGTCGGCCAGCCAGCCCCAGGCAAGGCGTCCCGCCGCGCCGGCAACCTGAGCAATCGCCAGGAGGCTTCCCGCCAGCACGAGGTCGAGGCCGATCTCGGCCACCAGGTAGGTGACCAGGAGACCGGTGAGGCTGAGCTGGACGGCCGAATAGGCGAAGGAGCAGAAGGCCAGCCAGCGCAGAATCTGATGGTTCCAGATCAGCTTCAGGCCGGCCAGCGGCGAGATGAACAGCCGCGCAGAGGCAATGCGGTCAGCATCCCAGCCGCGGCGGACCCGGAACAGCGCGGCGCTGATGGCCAGAGACAGGATGGCACAGGCGATCAGCCCGGCCTGCCAGTTCCACAGCAGCGTGATCGGCGGCAGCAGCAGGCCGGCAATGACGCCACCGACCGGCACGCCGCACTGCTTGATTGAGAAGATCAGGTTCATATGCGCGCCGCTGCGGGTGCGCGACAGCAGATGCGAGGCGGCCGGGTTGGTGCAGCCATAGCCAAGCCCGATCACCAGCGCGCCGAGCGCCAGCCCGGGCAGGCCGCCGAGACCCGAAAGCAGGCAGCCCGCCGCCGTCAGCCACAGCGCGAGCTGGCTCGCCCGTGTCGCACCCAGCCGACGCACGAAGCCGCCGCCGGCCAGCGAGGTGATCACAGCGCCGGCATAGATGACGCTGACCTGATAGCCGACCAGCGCCGGCTCGACACCAAGGTCGGCCGCTGCCCGGGGTGCGATGGCGGACAGCGCCAGCGCGCAGAGCGTTGTCAGCGACTGGGTGGCAAGGGTGGCGGCGAGAACCTGCCAGACCGGCAGGGGCGAAGCCGGGATATCCTGTGTCTCCGCGCTCATTGCTGCGCGGATTGCAGCATCGCCTGATACTTCTTCAGGCCCTGGCGCATCTCGGCCAGCACCGGCGCGGCATACGCGTTCTGCTGGATGGCGGCCCAGTAGGCCTGCAGCCTCGGCCGCTTCGCCAGCAGATCCTCGCCGGTCACCGGCATGACGACCTCCGCCACGCAGAGCAGCAACGGCGCCAGGGCGCAGTCCGCCTGGCTGAACTGCCGGTTGGCGGCATAGCCGTCCTGCGCGACATGCAGATCGAGGTATTTCAGGCCGCGCGCGAGTTCGGGCAGAACCGCCGAGAGGGCCGTGCGATTGCCGGGGTCGGTGAACAGCAGGGTGAAAAACCTGTTCATGCCCGGCGAGAGATAGAGATCGGCCAGCCGCACGATCAGTGCGACCTGCGCCTTCTCCAGCGGATCGTCGGGCCAGAGTGACGGGCCGGGCAGGGTGGCATCGAGATAGCCGCAGATCACTTCGGATTCCGGCAGCACGCGGCCGTCGTCCAACTGCAGCGCCGGTATCTTGCCCAGAGGAGTGATGGCGCGATACTCCGCGGACCCGATGCCGCCCGGCGGCTCTGCCAGAGGAATGGTGGCGTCCTTCACGCGCAGCATCATGCGGACCCGCGCCGCGTAAGGCGAAGTGGCGTTGCTGTAGAGCTTCATGGCGTTGCACCGATGCGGCGGAGATCTTCCCAGAGAATGAGTTTTTCGCGCGGGCTGCCCTGGCGTGCCGCCGCGATTTCGGCGGCCTCGATGCGCTTCCAGCCGGCCCAGTCGATGGCGACCAGCCCCTGTTGCCGCAGCCAGGCATCCAGCGCCGCATTGCCCGATTTGGCCGGCGCCGTGTCATCGGCGAAATCGGCAAGGATGCGATCGGCCACGCTCTTGGCTTCCGTCCGGTTGGTCGGGATGGTGCCCGAGGGGCCGCGTTTCGCCCAGCCGACAACGTAAAGCCCGGGGGCCACCAGACCATCCGTATTGGCGATGACGCCGCGCTCGTCCGCGGGCGGCAGGTCGCCGATGGTGGCCGTCCGGTAGCCGATGGCGCTGATCACCGTTCCGACGGTGAGCGGCGCATCCTGTCCTTTCAGTTTCAGACCTTCCACGCGACCGTTGCCGAGAACGGCTTCCGGCACCGTATGGAAGAGAAAATGCAGCCGCACCGGCTTGTCGTCCGAGCGCGAGGCGAATTCATGCAGGATCTGGAGATTCTTCTCCTTCACACGCGCGTCTGCCGGATCGAGGCCGGAGGGGATTGCATCGGGCAGGTCGGTCCTGTTTACCACCGGCCGCACGCGATCCAGCCGCCCGAGTTCGGCCAGCTCGGCGCTGGTAAAGCTCGCCTCTACCGGGCCGCGGCGGCCGATCATGTAGAGGTCGGTCAGCGGTGCACCGGAAATCTTTGCTGCGGCGTGGCTGCAGATGTCGCTGGTCGCCATCTCCGCCGGCGTCTTGCCCAGGACGCGAACGATGTCGACAGCGACGTTGCCCATGCCGATGACAGCCACGCCGGACCGATCCAGCAGGGGATCCAGCGCATGGAAATCCGGATGGCCGTTATACCAGCCGACGAAGGCCATCGAGCCGTAACGGCCGGGAAGATTCTCGCCGGGTATGCCCAGCGGCCGGTCGGCATGGGCGCCGAGCGCAAGCACGATGGCGTCGTAATGCTCGGCCACCCGGGCAAGCGGGAGGTCCGTTCCGACCGTCACATTGCCGATAAAGCGCAGCGAACCGCCGCCGAACAGCCGGTCGAACTGGCGGGTGACTGCCTTGGTCCCCTGGTGATCCGGTGCCACGCCGCAGCGGATCAGCCCGTAGGGGGTAGGGAGCCGGTCGAAAACGTCGATCTTGAGATCCGGTCGCTGGCGGAGCAGGGCGTCGGCGCAGAACAGCCCCGAAGGACCGCTGCCGACAATGGCGATATGATGCAGCACGGTTCGTCTTGCGCTATGATGACCCAGTCGAAGCAACCTTAGTCAGCCCGCCTCCCCGATGCAAACCTGCCCGTTTTGCCTGCCGGTCGCCAGGCTTGTGATTCCCCGCAGATGACCGCCGCCGAAGACCCGCCGAGTCACCGCGTCCTCAATCCGGAAGGGCGCGCTCCCGCAGTGCTGATCTGTGACCATGCGAGTCGCCTCGTGCCGGCTGATCTCAACCAGCTAGGCTTGCCGGAAGAGGAGATCTCGCGGCATATCGGCTGGGATCCCGGCACGGCGGCCCTCAGCGAGCGGCTGGCGAAAGCGTTGGACGCGCCGGCAGTGCTCTCGGGCGTGTCGCGGCTGGTGATCGACTGCAATCGCCGCCCCGATGACCCGACCCTTATCTGCGAGGTCAGTGACGGCACGATCATTCCGGGCAACCGCGATCTGCCGCCGGAAGAACGCGAACGCCGCCTGACGACCTATTTCCGCCCCTATCACGCCGCGATTGCCGAGCAGATGGAACGGGCGAAACGGCGCTGCACGACGCCAGCCCTGCTGTCGATCCACAGCTTCACGCCACGCCTGCGCGCCAGGAAGGAAGATCGTCCCTGGCATATCGGCGTGGTCTGGGACCGCGACGGCCGCCTCGCGCTGCCGTTGCTGCAGGCCCTGCGCGACGAGGGCGATCTGGTGGTCGGCGACAACCAGCCCTACAGCGGCCACGCCCATGCGGGCTATTCCATCTTCGAACATGGCCAGGACAGGGGCCTGCCGCATGTGATGATCGAGGTGCGGCAGGATCTGGTGAGCGATGAAGCCGGCGTCGCGGAATGGGCGGTGCGGCTGGAGCGCTGTTTCCGCCGCATCCTCACCGAGGCGCGTCTCTGGCGTCCCAACATGTCGGCGGCCTGAGACGTGTTCAGCGCGCACGATTTCACGATCGGCATCGAGGAGGAGCATCTGCTTGTCGAGCCGGGCAGCGGCGCGCTGGCAGTCGAGCCGCCCGAGGCGCTGCTGCAGGAATGCAGCGGCCTGATGGGCGGGCAGATCAATCCGGAATTCCTCCGCTGCCAGATCGAGGTCTCGACCCGGGTCTGCGGCAATCTGCAGGAGGTGCGCGCCGATCTGGTGAACCTGCGCAAGGCGGTATCCGAAGTCGCCTCCCGGCACGGCCTGGCGCCGATCGCGGCTTCGACGCACCCGTTCGGCCGCTGGAGCGACCAGCGGCACAGCAGCGGGGAACGCTACGACCGGCTGGCGCGCGACCTCGCCGGTGTGGCGCGGCGCCTTATCATCTGCGGCATGCATGTGCATGTCGGGATTCCCGACGAGGATCTGCGCATCGACCTGATGAACCAGGTCAGCTATTTCCTGCCGCACCTTCTGGCGCTCTCGACATCCTCGCCCTTCTGGCAGGGCGAGGAGACCGGCCTGCAGTCCTTCCGTCTGTCGGTCTTCGACAGTCTGCCGCGCACCGGACTGCCCGAGCGCTTCGAATCCTGGGGCGAGTATCAGCGCATGGTGAACCGCCTGATGCAGGCCGGCCTGATCGAGGATGCCACCAAGCTGTGGTGGGATATCCGCCCCTCGGCGCGCTACCCGACCCTGGAAATGCGCGTCACCGATGTCTGCACGCGGCTGGATGACGGCATCTCGGTGACGGCCATGTTCGTCTGCCTTCTCGCTGTGCTGCTGCGGCTGAAGCAGAAGAACCAGCGATGGCGCGTTTACGCCAATACGCTGATCGACGAGAACCGCTGGCTGGCCCAGCGTTACGGCACCGAGGGCAAGCTGGTCGATTTCGGCAAGGGCGAGGCCACTCCGTATGCCGACCTGCTGGAGGAACTGATCGAACTCACCCGCGAGGAGGCGCAGGCGCTCGGCTGCCTGGCCGAGGTTGAGCGGACCCGGGGCATCCTGAAGCGGGGCACCTCGGCGCAGCGCCAGTTGCAAGTTTACCGTTCTGCGTTAGATGCTGGAGCAGACAAGCCGGAGGCGCTGAAAGCCGTGGTGGACTGGCTGATCGCCGAAAGCATGAATTTCACGATACCCGATCAGGAGGGGCAGGCATGAGCGACAGGATCGACGACAAGACCCGCATCGAACTCGAGGCGGCCGCCTACCGGCGTCTGGTGGAGCACCTGCGCCAGCGCACCGACGTGCAGAATATCGACCTGATGAATCTCGCCGGCTTCTGCCGCAACTGCCTGAGCAACTGGTACCAGGAGGCGGCGCAGGCGAAGGGAATCGCGCTGGACAAGATGGAAGCGCGCGAAATCGTCTATGGCATGCCCTATCCGGAATGGCAGAAAAAGTACCAGAAGGAAGCCACGCCGGAGCAGCAGAAGGCCTTTGCCGAGGCCCACAAGGCCCATAAACACTAACCTATACACAGGTAACCGCTATTCCTGTGGATAAGTGACGGGTGGCCATTGGTAGCTTCTAGTCCGCCAGTATAATCCGCGGCGACAGCCAGTATTCCAGTTTCCGAGGTTCTTCCCGCCATGGCCACCAAACTGATCTCCGGCAATTTCTCCGCCGACCAGCTCAACCAGATCGTCGCGCGCATCGAGCGGCTGGAGGAGGAGAAGAAGGCGCTCGCCGATGACATCAAGGAAGTCTATGCCGAGGCCAAGGCGCATGGCTTTGACACCAAGATCCTGCGGCAGGTCATCCGGCTGCGGAAGATGGATCGCGCCGAGCTGGCCGAGCAGGAAAGCCTGCTGGAAATCTACATGGAGGCGCTCGGCATGCAGACCCATGCGGCCGACGCTGAAGCTGCCGAGTAATCTCCGCATGGACGGCCGGTTTGTCCTTTCGGCCGTCCTGCTCTGCCTGCTTGCCTGCACGCTCTCCTGGCCGGCCGCCGCGCAGTCGCCGAACCGCATCATCACCGATGATGCCCAGGCCTGCGTCTCCATCGCCAATCTCACCGAATACAACTGGCCGGTGAACATTCGCCGCGAGGGCCGGGTCAATTCCACCGTCACCGTGAAGCCGCGCGAGGTGTCGCGCTACTGCGCGCCGGACCGGCTGAAGCCCAACGAGCGCATCATCGTTCAGCTCAAGTCGACCTGGTTCCCGATCGGCGAGTGCAGCCTGAAGAACCGCGGCACGATGGAAATCTATCGCGAGAAGTCGGATCAGACCGACAGCGGCGAGGTCACCCGGGTCAAGTGCTACGAGGGGTGGTAGACAGCCACTCCCGGATCAGCGGCAGCACGATCTGCGGCCTGCGGGCCCAGCGGAAATGGTCGATGCCCTCGAAGCCCAGCGCCTTCGGGTCGAGGTGATGGCGCGTCAGCCTGGCCTGAGGAAACTTCCCGAGCAGCCCGTCCATGGCTCGCTTCGGCGCGAAGAAGTCCGTTGAAAACGAGATCGCCAGCACCGGCAAGGTCAGTCCGGCCAGCACCCTGTCGTGGTCGACGCGCGGCCGGCCGAAGATGAAGCGGCCGGTGCGGGCCTGCCGGCCCCAGTCGGCGATCACGCTGCGCGCCTCGCGGCCGGCGAAGCGGAATTTGTGCCCGGGAAAATGGCCGACCAGCCTGCCGACCAGCACCATCGCCTGGCTGTAGGGCAGGAATACCTTGGGCCAGAGCTTCCAGTGCACGGACGAGCAGGCGACCAGGATCAGCCCGGCCAACTGCTCCGGGTAATGCGCCGCATAGATGCTGCTGATCTGGCCGCCGAGGCTGTGGCCCAGCAGGTACACAGGCGCGTCGGGAAAGCGCGCCTTCACGGCCTGCACCGCCAGCGGCCAGTCCTCGGTCAGCATCTCGTGATAGCCGAAATCGTAGCTGCGGCCCGGCCTGCGCCCGCCGCTTTCCTCATGGCCGCGCAGTTCGGCGATGGCGACATTGCAGCCGGCGCCGCGCAGCGCTTCCGCCAGGGCCGTGTAGTAGCCGGCCTTCACGCCCATGGCAGGTTCGATCAGAAGGGCCGGCGCGTCCGGCTCGGCGGCGGGGAACAGCAGCAGGGCGAAGCTGGTGCCCTCCTGCCGGGTCAGGGTGATGCGTTCCGGTGCAAAGGTGGTTGGCGTGGCGATATTCATGCCGCCATTCCGGCACGGGAATCGCAAGCTGGCAATTACCTTCCTGGTAATGCCGTAACGGCATGCCGCTACGAAAATGGCCGGGCGAGCCCGGCCATTGGGTCGTTACTCTGCCGCCGTCGCCAGCGGCGCCGGGCTGCGGAAGGCGGCCAGCAGCTTCTGCCATTTCTCCTGCGCCAGCTTCAGGTTCCGCTTCTTGACGTGGCCGAAGCCGCGGATTTCCTCGGGCAGCGCGGCGAGCTGCACGGCGAGCGCGTGGTTTTCCGGCGAAAGGCCGGCGCTGAGTTCGTTGATCAGCGCGAAGTAATCCTCCACCAGCTGCCGTTCCGTGCGGCGCTCCTCGGTATAGCCGAAGATGTCCAGCTTCGTGCCGCGCAGACCCTTCAGCTTCGCCAGCAGCCTGAACAGCCGGAAAGTCCAGGGGCCGAATTCCTTCTTCTGCGCCTCGCCGGTTTCCGGGTCGGGATGCGCAATCAGCGGTGGCGCCAGATGGAAGGTGAGTTTGAAGTCGCCCTCGAACTGCGCGTTCAGCTTCTTGAGGAAGTCGCCATCGGTGTAGAGGCGTGCGACTTCATACTCGTCCTTGTAGGCCATCAGCTTGTAGGCGTAGCGCGCGACGGCTTCGGCGAACCCGGTCATGCCCTTGGCCTTGTTCTGCTCGGCCTGGCGCGCGGTCTCGACCAGTGCGCGGTAGCGGTTCGCATAGGCTTCGTTCTGGTAGGCGACGAGGCGGGCCGAGCGGTCGGCGAGCAGTTCGTCGACCGTGCGGGCCACCGGCTTCACCTCGCTGACCGGCAGGGTCGGTCGGGCGATCTCCTCGACAGCCTTCGGGTTCTGGGCATAGAGCCGGCCCCAGTTCAACGCGCGGATATTGGCCTCGACGGCCGTGCCGTTGAGCTCGATCGCCTTGAACAGCGCGTCCAGCGACACCGGCACGAGGCCGCGCTGCACGGCATAACCGAGCATGAACATGTTGGTGGCGATGGCGTCGCCCATCAGCGCGGTGGCGAGCTTGGTGCCTTCCAGAAACTCCGAGAGATTCTCGCCCGATGCCTTGCGGATCGCCTGCACCATGGCGTTGTCATCGTAGCGGATATTGGTATTCAGCGTGAAAGCCGCGGTGGGCGTGAGCTGTGTGTTGATCACGGCGCGGGTGACGCCGCGATGCATTTTCTCGAGCGCCTGGTCGCCGGCCGCCACCACCATGTCGCAGCCGAGCACCAGGTTGGCGCCGCCGGCGGCAACGCGCACGGCATGGATGTCATCGGGTTTGGCGGCAATGCGGATATGGCTGAGCACGGCGCCGTTCTTCTGCGCCAGGCCGGTGAAGTCGAGCACCGAGGTGCCGTAGCCCTCCAGATGGGCGGCCATGCCGAGGATCTGCCCGATGGTGACGACGCCGGTGCCGCCGATGCCGGTGATCAGGATGTTGTAGGGCTTGTCCAGCGGCGCGCGTTCCGGCGTGGGCAGGCCGGCGAAGAGCGCGTCCACATCCTCTTCGGCCGGACCCTGGTGCAGCTTCACCTTGGCGCGGCGGACCTTGCCGCCATGCACGGTAACGAAGCTGGGGCAGAAGCCTTTCACGCAGGAGAAATCCTTGTTGCACGAAGACTGGTTGATCTTGCGCTTGCGGCCGAGTTCGGTTTCCAGCGGCTCGACCGAGACACAGTTCGACTTCACCGAGCAGTCGCCGCAGCCCTCGCAGACCGCGTCGTTGATGAAGATGCGCTTGTCGGGATCGGGGAAGGTGCCGCGCTTGCGCCGGCGGCGCTTCTCGGCGGCGCAGGTCTGGTCATAGATCAGGACGGTGACGCCCTCGATCTCGCGCAGTTCCTTCTGCACCTCGTCCAGCTCGTCGCGATGGCGGATCGTGACGCCCGGCGCCCATTCGGTGCCGACGGGATACTTGTCTGGGTCGTCGGTGACGACGACGATCCTGCGCACGCCCTCGCCATAGACCTGCAGCGAGATCTGCGGCGGCGTGAGCTGGCCGTCATGCGGCTGGCCGCCGGTCATGGCCACAGCGTCGTTGTAGAGGATCTTGTAGGTGATGTTGACCTTGGCGGCGACGGAGGCGCGGATCGCCAGCAGGCCGGAATGGAAATAGGTGCCATCGCCGAGATTGGCGAAGATGTGCTTCTCGTTGGTGAAGGGCGCCTGGCCGATCCAGGGTGCGCCCTCGCCGCCCATCTGCGTGAAGGTGGCCGTCGAGCGGTCCATCCACAGCGCCATGAAGTGGCAGCCGATGCCGGCGACCGCGCGGCTGCCTTCCGGCACGCGGGTCGAGGTGTTGTGCGGGCAGCCCGAGCAGAAATAGGGGATGCGCGCCGTCTTGTTGGCGCCGGCGGCCGCACTGCGGTCGCGCTCCAGCTGTTCGAGGAAGCTGATCCGCTCCTCG
Organism: Ferrovibrio sp.; assembly: GCF_035304305.1. Classification (GTDB taxonomy): domain Bacteria; phylum Pseudomonadota; class Alphaproteobacteria; order Ferrovibrionales; family Ferrovibrionaceae; genus Ferrovibrio. The sequence continues at coordinate 16,695 of NZ_DATGQG010000091.1, read as the reverse complement.
ATCCGCGCATTGGTGTGGAAGCGCTTGATGCGCCTGTAGATCGCCTTGGCCACCAGGGCGGGCGAGAGTTCGCCGGCCGAGGGCAGCAGCCATTCGCCGGTCTCGTCGAACTTGCCGATCACCCGCGGACGCACGTCTTCGCGCCAGTTGTAGAGCTGTTCCTTCAGCTGGTTCTCGATGACCGCGCGCTTCTCCTCGACGACCAGAACCTCTTCGAGGCCCTCGGCGAAGTGGCGGGCGCCCTCGCGCTCCAGCGGCCAGACCATGCCCACCTTGTAGACCCGGATGCCGATATCGGCCGCCATCTTCTCGTCGATGCCCAGATCGTCCAGCGCCTGGCGCACATCCAGATAGGACTTGCCGGTGGTGATGATGCCCAGCCGCGCACGCGGGCTGTCGATCACCACGCGGTCGATCTTGTTGGCGCGGGCGAAGGCCAGCGCGGCATAGCCCTTATCCCGCTGCAGCCGCAGTTCCTGCTCGAGAATGGCATCGGGCCAGCGGATGTTGAGGCCACCCGGCGGCATCTGGAAATCCTCCGGCAGCACGATCTTGAGCCGGTCGGGATCGATGGAGACGCTGGCCGAGCTTTCGACCGTTTCGGTCTGGCACTTGAAGCCGACCCAGACGCCGGCATAGCGCGACATCGCCCAGCCGAGCAGGCCGTAATCGAGGAATTCCTGCACGTTGGCGGGATTCAGCATCGGCATCATCGCCGCCATCATCATGTGCTCGGACTGATGCGCGACGGTCGAGGACGCGGCGCCATGGTCGTCGCCGCACAGCACCAGCACGCCGCCATGTTTCCAGGTGCCGGCGCTGTTGCCATGCTTGAAGACGTCCATCGAGCGGTCGACGCCCGGGCCCTTGCCGTACCAGATCGAGAAGACGCCGTCGTATTTCGCGTTGGGGAAGAGATTGAGCTGCTGGCTGCCCCAGACGGCCGTTGCAGCGAGATCCTCGTTCACGCCGGGCTGGAAATGGATGTGGTGCTCCTTGAGGAATTTGCGCGCGCGCCAGAGCTGCTGGTCATACAGGCCGAGCGGGGAGCCGCGATAGCCGGAGATGAAACATGCGGTATTCAGCCCGGCGGCAAGGTCGCGCTTCCGCTGCAGCATGGGCAGCCGGACCAGTGCCTGGGTGCCGGTCAGGAAAACGCGTCCGCGCTCCAGGGTGTATTTGTCGTCCAGCGTGACGTTCGCCAGCATTTCGTTCCTCCCGCTTACCGAAAATAGGTAAGCAATACTGACCTAATTATAGAACCGCCGCCGCGGGAGTCGAGCGAAAAGCGCTGCGACAACGAAGTGAGCGGGCGCGGTTGCTGTTTCATTTGGTTCTGATAGATAGCAAATGCTACTCACCCCAGCGCGTCAACGACGGAAACTCCGGACACCCTATGGCCATTCTGCTTACCGGCGTTGCCGGCTTCATCGGTTTTCACGTCGCCCAGGTCCTGCTTGAGCGGGGAGATGAGGTCATCGGAATCGACAATCTGAACGATTATTACGATCCGAACCTCAAACGCGCACGACTCGCCCAGCTGGAAGGGCGAAAAGGGTTCAAATTTTTCAAGGCCGATATTTCCGACAGCGCGCAGGTGACGGAAGCCGTGGCGGGAAGCGATATCCGCCGCATCGTGCATCTCGCCGCCCAGGCCGGCGTCCGCTACTCGCTGGTGAACCCGGAGGCCTATATCCGGGCCAATGTGCTGGGCCATACCGTAATCCTGGAGCTTGCCCGGCACCTGCCGAAATGCGAGCACCTGGTCTATGCCTCGTCATCGTCGGTCTATGGCGGCAACACCAAGCTGCCATTTGCCGTGGAAGACCGGGTCGATTCGCCGGTTTCGCTCTATGCGGCAACCAAGAAGGCGGACGAACTCCTCAGCCACGCCTATGCGCATCTCTTCCGTTTTCCCCAGACCGGCCTGCGCTTCTTCACTGTCTATGGTCCCTGGGGGCGGCCGGACATGGCGCTGTACATCTTCACCAAGGCGATTTTCGAAGGCCGGCCGATCCATGTCTTCAACAACGGCGACATGCAGCGCGATTTCACCTATATCGACGACATCGTGAATGGTGTGATCCGCACGCTCGACAACCCGCCGGCGCCGGACGGGCAGGGGCGGCCCTACCGGCTATACAATATCGGTAACAACAAGCCCGAGCCGCTGCTGCGCATGATCGAGGTGCTGGAGCAGGCAATCGGCCGCAAGGCCGAGAAGCAGCTGATGCCGATGCAGCCGGGTGACGTGAAGGCGACCTATGCCGACATCACCGCGATCAGCCGGGATGTCGGTTTCGCGCCGACCACGCCGATCGATGTCGGCGTGCCGAAATTCGTCGACTGGTTCCGGCGCTACCACAACCAGGTCTGACCATGAGCGAAGCGCCCCGCATCGATCCGTCTGCCCTTGATCCCAAGCTGATCGAGAGCTTCGTCCGGAAGGGTATCCCGCTTTGCGGAGCGCTCGGCATGAAGGTGATCGCCGTTGGCCGCGACGTCACCATGGCGCTGCCCTGGCGGGAAGATCTCGTCGGCGATCCCAGCAGCGGCGTGCTGCATGGCGGCGCGGTCACCGCACTGATCGACTCCGTCTGCGGCATGGCGGTGTTCGCCGCCATGAAAAGCCTGACGCCCATCGCCACGCTGGACCTGCGCATCGACTATCTCAAGCCCGCCTCGGCGCATAAGGAGCTCTACGCGACGGCCGAGTGCTACAAGCTCACGCGGCATATCGGCTTTGCCCGTGCCCGGGCCTATCATCCGGAGACACCGGACGACTGGGTGGCGAGCTGCGTCGGCGCTTTCATGATCGGCTCGTCCGACAAGCTGCCGCTGCCGCGCGGAGAGAAGGTGCCGACCGCATGATGACCGATCTCCAGAAGCTGGTCGCAGAGGCGCGCAAGGCAAAGGACTACAGCCGCTTCATGCAGGCGATCCCGTATTTCCGCTTTCTCGGCCTCAGCCTGCGCGAGGACGAGAAGGGACCGGTCTGCGTGCTGCCGGCCGATCCGAAGCTGATCGGGAATGCGCAGCTGCCGGCACTGCATGGCGGCGTCGTGGGCGCGCTGCTGGAATCGGCCGCCATCGTGCACCTGATCTGGAGCGCGGAAACCGACAGCGTGCCGAAGATCATCGATCTTTCGGTGGATTACCTGCGTTCGGCGCGGCCGGTCGAGACGTTTGCCCGCGCCGTCATCACCAAGCATGGCCGCCGCGTGGCCAATGTGCGTGCCGAGGCCTGGCAGGACGATCCCGAACGCCCGGTGGCTGCCGCCCACGCCCATTTTCTGCTGGGCTGAACCCGGCAGCAGGGTGGCCAAAGCGCCGACCCTTCCCCATATACTTGCGGCATCCGAACAGAAAGAGGTGACTGCATGGCTTCCCCGGCCGCCATTCCTGCCAATGACGAAACGCTCGGCGTCCTGCCGGTATGGGATCTGAACGACCTCTATCCCGGCCTCGATTCAGCCGAACTGAAGCGCGATATCGCGGATGTCGGCGCGCGGGCGGCAAAGCTCGAACAGCAGTACAAGGGGCGCATTGCCGCTCTCTCCGGCGACGAACTCGCCGCGGCCATCGCCGAATACGAGAAGCTGGAAGACCTGATTGGCCGGATGATGTCCTACGCCTCGCTGGCCTATGCCGGCGACATGGCCGATCCGAAGATCGCCGGTTTCTACCAGGACATGCAGGAGAAGCTGAACGACGTCACCACGCGGCTGCTTTTCCTGACCCTGGAGCTGAACCGGCTGGAAGAGCCTGCGCTCGAGCGCAAATTCTCGGAATCGGCGGCACTGGCGCATTACCGCCCCTGGCTGCGCGACCTGCGGCTGTTCCGCGAGCACCAGCTGGACGATGAACTGGAGCGTCTGCTGCATGAAAAGGCGGTGACCGGCCGCGCCGCCTGGAACCGCCTGTTTGACGAGACCATGGCGGGCCTGCGTTTTCCCTTCGGCAAGGAGCAGCTGACGGCGGAGCAGATGCTGCACAAGCTGTCCGACAAGGACCCGAAGACCCGCCGGACCGCAGCCCGGTCGCTGGCGAAAGTGTTTCGCCAGAATATCCGGCTGTTCGCCCTGATCACCAACACGCTCGCCAAGGACAAGGAGGTCGAGGACCGCTGGCGCAAATATCCGACGCCGGAGGCCTACCGCCATCTCTCCAACTGCGTCGAGCCGGAAGTGGTGGATGCGCTGACAGATGCCGTGACCAGCGCCTATCCGAAGCTGTCGCACCGCTATTACAAGCTCAAGGCGCGCTGGATGGGCGTGAAGAAGCTGCCCTGGTGGGACCGCAACGCGCCGCTGCCGGAGGATACCGACCGCGTCATCGGCTGGGACGAGGCGCGCGACATCGTGCTGAAGGCCTATGGCCGCTTCTCGCCGCAGCTGGCCGATCTCGGCCGCAAGTTCTTCGACAACCCCTGGATCGATGCGCCGGCCAGGCCGGGCAAGGCGTCGGGTGCCTTCGCGCATCCCACCGTGCCGAGCGCGCATCCCTATCTGCTGCTGAATTACCAGGGGCGGACGCGGGACGTGATGACGCTGGCCCATGAACTGGGCCATGGCGTGCACCAGCTGCTGGCGGCCGAGCAGGGGCCGCTGATGGCCGATACGCCGCTCACGCTCGCCGAGACGGCCTCGGTCTTCGGCGAACAGCTCACCTTCCGCGCCCTGCTCGACCAGGCGGGGCCGGAGCGCCGCAAGCTGATGCTGGCCTCCAAGGTCGAGGACATGCTGAACACCGTGGTGCGGCAGATCGCCTTCTTCAAGTTCGAGCGGCAGGTCCATGCCGCCCGCCGCGAAGGCGAGCTGACGCCGGACCGTCTCGGCGAGATCTGGCTCGGCGTGCAGAAGGAGAGTCTCGGTCCGGCCATCCGCTTCGACGAGGATTACAGCACCTTCTGGTGCTACATCCCGCATTTCATCCATTCGCCCTTCTATGTGTATGCCTACGCCTTCGGCGATTGCCTGGTGAACGCCCTCTATGCGCGCTACCAGGATGCCGAACAGGGGTTCCAGGAAAAGTATTTCGCCATGCTCAGGGCCGGCGGTACGCTGCGGCACAAGGAGCTGCTGGCGCCGTTCGGGCTGGATGCGTCCGACCCGGCTTTCTGGTCGAAGGGGCTCGGCGTGATCGAAGGCTTCATCGACGAGCTGGAGATGCTCGGCTGAATGGCTGAAAAAAACTCCGCGTTCGGACGGGCGCGTCGCTATGCGCGGGTCGGTGCTTCCGTAGGCGGCCTCGCCGCACGGCTGGGGGCCGAGCGTGTGCTCGGCGTGAAGATGGACCGCGCCCGCCACGCGGCCGATCTGCGGGCGGCGCTCGGCGGGCTGAAGGGCCCGCTGATGAAGGTGGCGCAGATCATGTCCACCATCCCCGATGCGCTGCCGAAGGAATACGTCCAGGAGCTGGCGCAGCTGCAGGCCAATGCGCCGGCGATGGGACATGCCTTCGTGAAGCGCCGCATGGCGGCTGAACTCGGCCCCGGCTGGCAGGGAAAATTCAAAAGCTTCGATCTCAACGCCGCGGCAGCCGCGAGCCTGGGGCAGGTGCATCGGGCGGTGTCGCTGGACGGCGAGACGCTGGCCGTCAAACTGCAGTATCCCGACATGGCCTCGGCGGTGGAGGCCGACCTGCGGCAGCTGCGGCTGATCTTTGCCATCTATGGCCGCACGGATCCGGCGATCGACACGCGGCACATCCATGCCGAGATCGCCGCGCGCCTGCGCGAGGAACTCGATTACGAGCTGGAAAGCCGCCATATGCGGCTCTACGGCGAGATGCTGAAGAAGGAAAAGCACGTCCATATCCCGCAGGTGCTGCCGGCGCTGACGACGAAACGCCTGCTGACCATGTCGTGGCTGGACGGGCGGCCGCTTCTGGAATTCAGGGATGCGCCGCAGGAGACCCGCAACCGGATCGCGATCAATCTCTTCCGTGCCTGGTATGTGCCCTTCTATCAGTGCGGCGTGATCCACGGCGATCCGCATCTCGGCAACTACACGGTACGGGCGGATTTCGGCATCAATCTGCTGGATTTCGGCTGCATCCGCATCTTCCATGCGAAATTCGTCGGCGGCGTGATCGACCTCTATCGCGCGATCTCGACACAGGACCGTGCGCTGGCCGTGCATGCCTACGAAACCTGGGGCTTCACCGGGCTGAGCAACGACGTGATCGACACGCTGAATCTCTGGGCGGAATTCGTCTATGCGCCGCTGCTGGAGGACCGTCCGCGCCGCATCCAGGAAATGGAGGAAAGCGGGCTGTACGGTCGCGAAGTCGCGGAGGAGGTACACCGCAAGCTGCGGCAGCTGGGCGGTGTGACGCCGCCGCGCGAATTCGTCTTCATGGACCGCGCCGCCATCGGTCTGGGCGGCGTCTTTCTGCATCTCAAGGCCGAAATCAACTGGCACCGGCTGTTTCACGACCTGATCGCGGATTTCGACACCGCGGCACTGGCGAAACGGCAGAAAGCGGCGCTCGACAAGGCCGGCCTGCCGCTGCCGGCCTGAGGCCCCCGGAACCGGATCGCGCGCGACCGGTTCCTCTACACCGGCCTCCGGCCGATCTGTAGCAGAAAGGGAGTACCGCCATGGCACAGCGCTTTCGAGGACGCGACGAACGCGATTACGGCAGCAGCCGCAATCCCGGTTACTGGGATCCGAATCCGGGCGAGGATGATCGCAGCCGCCGGACGCAGGAGCATGGCGACAATTACGGTTACCGCGGCAATGCGCGAGGCATGAGCCAGCCATGGCGTGACCAGGACGTCTCCGGGATGGGCAGCGGGCAACGCAGCAGCGGCTATGGCGGCAACCAGGGCCGCGAACCCTATTTCGGCGATCGGCGGTTCGACGACGACTGGTCGCGGTCACAGTATGCCACCACCGGCCGGCCCTACGGCCAGATGGACTCTGGACAGGACATGCCGCGCTTCGGTCCGGGCAGCAGCCGTGACGAATGGCAGGCCGGCCCGGCTTACGATCGCGGCGGCGGGCAGGGCTATGGCAGCCAGGGCTACACTCCGGAAGGCTATGGGCAGAGCGGCTACGGCCCCGGCGGCCGCGCCGGCTATGGCGGGCGCGGCAGTTTCGGCAGCCAGACCGGTTTCGGGCAGACCAGCATGGATGCAAGCGGCATGACCGCCGGGCAGAGCTATCGCGGGCGTGGCCCGAAGGGCTACCAGCGTTCGCCCGAACGCCTGAAGGAAGACATCTGCGAAAGACTTACCGAGGCGCCCGATGTGGATGCCAGCGAGATCACCGTCCAGTGCAAGGATGGCATCGTCACTCTGGAAGGCACGGTGGAGAACCGGCAGATGAAGCATCGCGCGGAAGACATCGTCGAAGCCTGTTCGGGCGTGCGGGACGTCGAGAACCGCCTGCGCGTCGTGGCCAGTCCGTCCGGCTCAGCCGAACAGGGCCGCCGCGGCGGGCTGATGTCGCATTGACCTGAAATCGGCCGAACCGGTCGAAATCATCGGGGCGCCGCGGCTGTGTGGCGCCCTGATCCGTTCCGGTCCGCAGGTGCGGCGCGGGTCTTTCCGGCTTGAGACTGCTGCGCTTTGCCGCGAGAATTGCGCCATGATCGGCGGGCTCTCAGCATATTCGCCAGGCAGCTTCGCGGCTCTGGGCAGTGCCGCCGCGGCATCGCCCATGGTGTTCCGCGACGAGAATGGCGAAGTCTGCAGCTCTTTCGAATGCAGGACCCATGGCGCGCTGCTCAAGGCGCAGCTGCAGGCGAGCTTTCCCGGTCTGACCATCCTCGGCGTTGAATCAGATGAAGACGGTGCCGGCAAAGCCGCACCGCAGCCGTCTTCGGTCGAAACGAAACGCCCGGTGGCACCCGCGCCCGGCGCCGGCCTTGCCAGCGGCGGCACCCTGCTGGCCGCGCAGCAGCAGAGCGGCAGCGGCGGTGAGGCCCGGGCACCCGGCGAACTGACCGAGGAGGAGAAGCAGCAGGTCGCCGAGCTGAAACAGACCGATGCCCGGGTGAGGGCCCATGAGCGCGCCCATGCCGCTGTAGGCGGGCAATATGCCGGTGCGCCTTCCTACGATTATGTTCGCGGCCCGGACGGGCAGATGTATGCCGTGAGCGGCGAGGTGGCGATCGATATCAGCCCCGAATCGGATCCCGAGGCGACCCTGCAGAAGGCGACCCAGGTGGCGGCCGCCGCGCTGGCGCCGGCCGATCCCTCCGGGGCCGACCGCGCCGTGGCCGCTGCGGCAGCCCAACTGCGGCTGCAGGCGCTGGCGGAGATGCGCGCCGAGAAACGGGCCGAGCAGGAGGAGCAGCAGGAAGCCGGAAAGGCAGGTTCTGCCGGGCAGCCGGGGAGCGATACGCCCGCCGCCCGGGCCGCGCTGGCCTACGGCACCGCCGGCCGGGTCTCCAACGACAACCCGGCGAAGCGGCCGGGCAGCCTGACCGCGTTAACCGCCTGAATCCTGCTGCATTGCGGGAGGGTTGTGCCCGCTTTGCCCCCCGGCTTAATATCCGGGCCGAACTCGGAGTCCCGATAAACACGTAAAATCAGGAGACGAATCATGGCCGGTGAACATCAGCTGGGCACCATGGATATCAGCCATCACAAGGCGACCTATGCCGGTTTCATCAAGGTCACCATCTGGGTTACCGCGATCACTCTCGCCATTCTGGCGCTGATGGCAGCTTTCCTCGCCTGAGCCGTCCGGCCGGCCGGGCCGCAGCCCGCCGGCCGCAACCTGTTGCGGTCTGAAGGGGGGAGCCTGCCATGAAAATCGGAATACCGAAGGAACGCCGGCCGGGCGAGAAGCGCGTCGCCGCCTCACCGGAAACGGTGAAGAAGTTTGCAGGTCTCGGCTGCAGCGTGGTCGTCGAGACCGGCGCCGGTCTCCAGGCCGACATCCCCGACGATCAGTACACCGCGGCCGGCGCGGCCATCGCGCCGGATGCCGCAGCCACCCTGCGCGATGCCGATCTGGTCCTGAAGGTGCAGCGGCCGATGACCGCGGCCGAAGGCAACGACGAGCTGGCGCTGCTCAAGAAGGGTGCCGTGCTGGTCGCCGGCCTCCAGGCTCTGCAGCAGCGGGATCAGGTGAAGGCCTATGCCGAGGCGGGCATCACCGCCTTTGCCATGGAACTGATGCCGCGCATCACCCGCGCACAGTCCATGGACATCCTGTCCTCACAGTCAAACCTTGCCGGCTACAAGTCGGTGCTCGATGCGGCACAGCATTTCGGCCGCGCCTTCCCGATGATGATGACCTCCGCCGGCACCATCGCGCCCGCCCGCGTTTTCGTCATGGGCGTCGGCGTCGCCGGCCTGCAGGCCATCGCCACCGCCAAGCGCCTCGGCGCCGTGGTGTCGGCCACCGACGTGAGGCCGGCCACCAAGGAGCAGGTGGAAAGCCTCGGCGGCAAGTTCATCTGGGTCGATGACGAGGAGGCCCGCGCCTCGCAGACCGCCGGCGGCTATGCCAAGGAAATGTCGGATGAGTACAAGCGCAAGCAGGCCGCGCTGATCGCCGAGACGGTGAAGAAGCAGGACATCATTATCACCACCGCGCTGATCCCCGGCCGTCCGGCCCCGGTGCTGGTGACGGAAGAGATGGTGAAGTCGATGCGCCCGGGCTCGGTGATCGTCGATCTGGCGGTCGAGGCCGGCGGCAACTGCCCGCTGTCGAAGGTTGACCAGGTGGTCGAGGTCAACGGCGTGAAGATCGTCGGCTACAGCAACTATCCGAGCCGCGTGCCGGTGGATGCCTCCAACCTGTTCGCCAAGAACCTGTGGAATTTCCTCTCCCCGCACTGGGACAAGGAGAGCAAGAGCTTCAGGTTCAACTTCGAGGACGAAACGGTCAGCGGCACCTGCGTGGCGCGCGACGGCGCGGTCGTGCACCCGATGCTGAAAGAGGGGGCGTAAACCATGGCCGAGATCTATTCCTTCTTCTCGCTGCTCTCGATCTTCGTGCTGGCCTGCTTCGTCGGCTATTACGTGGTCTGGAGCGTGACGCCGGCCCTGCATACGCCGCTGATGAGCGTGACCAACGCGATCTCCTCGGTGATCGTGGTCGGCGCGCTGATCGCAGCCGGCGCCTCCGCCGTCTTCGACGCCTCCAAGATCTTCGGCCTGATCGCCATCGCGCTCGCCGCCGTCAACATCTTCGGCGGCTTCCTGGTCACCCAGCGCATGCTGGCGATGTACAAGAAAAAAGAGAAGAAGTAGGGAGCCGCCGCCATGCCCATCCAGTTGACGGCGCTGCTCTACCTGGTCAGCTCCATCCTCTTCATCCTCGCGTTGCGCGGCCTGTCCAGCCCCGAAACCAGCCGCCAGGGCAACATCTACGGCATGACCGGCATGGCCATCGCCGTGGTCACCACGATCGCCAATCTCGGCGATGTGGGCGGCACCATCGTCTGGGTGCTGGTCGCGCTGGTGATCGGCGGCGCGGTGGGTACCGTGCTGGCGCGACGCATCCAGATGACGGCGATGCCGCAGCTGGTCGCCGCCATGCACAGCCTCGTCGGCCTGGCCGCCGTGCTGGTGGCCGCGGCCGCTTTCTACAATCCGGCGCCCTACGGCATCCTCAATGCCACTGGCGAACTCACCGTCGCCTCGCGCATCGAGATGAGCCTCGGCGTGGTGATCGGCATCATCACCTTCTCCGGTTCGCTGGTCGCCTTCGCCAAGCTGCAGGGTCTGGTCTCGGGGAGCCCGGTGGTGTTCAAGGGCCAGCATGCGCTGAACGCGCTGATCGGCCTGGTGATCCTCGGCCTTGTGGTCGCCTTCTGCATCAATCCCAGCCAGGAACTGTTCTGGGCAGTGACCGTGCTGGCACTGATTGTCGGCTTCACCATCATCATCCCGATCGGCGGCGCCGACATGCCTGTTGTCGTCTCGATGCTGAACTCCTATTCGGGCTGGGCGGCAGCCGGTATCGGCTTCACCCTGCAGAACCCGGCGCTGATCGTCACCGGCGCACTGGTCGGCTCCTCGGGCGCGATCCTGTCCTACATCATGTGCAAGGGCATGAACCGCTCGCTGTTCAACGTCATCCTCGGCGGCTTCGGCGGCGACTCTGCTGCGGCAAGTGGCGGCCAGAAGGTCGACCGGCCCTACAAGAAGGGCTCGGCCGATGACGCGGCCTTCATCATGAAGAACGCCGGCAAGGTGATCATCGTGCCAGGCTACGGCATGGCGGTGAGTCAGGCGCAGCATGCGCTGCGCGAGATGGCCGACAAGTTGAAGGAGGAGGGCGTGGAAGTGAAATACGCCATCCATCCGGTGGCAGGCCGCATGCCGGGCCACATGAACGTGCTGCTGGCCGAAGCCAACGTGCCTTATGACGAGGTGTTCGAGCTGGAGGAGATCAACTCCGAATTCCAGACCGCCGACGTCGCCTTCGTCATTGGCGCCAACGACGTGACCAACCCGGCGGCACGCGACGATCCGAAAAGCCCGATCTACGGCATGCCGATCCTGGATGTCGACAAGGCGAAGACCGTGCTGTTCGTGAAGCGCTCGATGGCGTCGGGCTATGCCGGCATCGACAACGACCTTTTCTACAAGGACAACACGATGATGCTGCTGGCCGACGCCAAGAAAATGGTCGAGGACATCGTCAAGGGACTGTGAAAACCGGGCCGGATAACGGCCAAAGCCACAGAATTGTCACGGCCCGGAGTATCTTCGGGCCGTTTTCGTTCGCCCGGCAGGCTTGCAAATCGCGCCGGTCCACCTATGTTGGTCCCATCGATCTGCTACGGACTGCACGGCCTGCTACGCCCTCTGGGGAACAGATTCCGCGACTTCCTACAGGATCTGATGCGTCGCTCTATGAAGGGCGGCGCTTGTTACCCAAGACGGAGATACAGCTATGGCTGTCGGTACTGTGAAATGGTTCAATGGCACCAAGGGTTACGGCTTCATCCAGCCGGAAGGCGGCGGGGCGGACGTGTTCGTCCACATCTCGGCCGTTGAGCGCGCTGGCATGAACGGCCTGAACGAGGGCCAGAAGATTTCGTTCGAGGAGCAGCGCGATCCGAAGCGCGGCAAGACCTCGGCGGTCAATCTGAAGGCGGTCTGATCCGCCAGCCGCGCTCCGGCGCGGCGTTGAACAGACCTGGGGGCATCGGGCGACCGGTGCCCCCTTGGTTTTTTTACGGCTCTTCAGCAGGAGGCAGCGATGGCATTCAAGCCGAATTACGGCCAGGAGCGCGCCGCGCGCAACCGCGCCAAGGAAGAGCGGAAGCGGGAAAAGCTGCAGAAACGGCAGCAGGAATCCGAACGCCGCAAGGCCGGCCAGGCCGCGGCGTCGGGACTGGCCGGAGCCGATGCCGCCACCGATATCCCGGTGCCGGACGAGGGCGACGGCAAGTAGGCGTAGACGTTGTACCTGAGGCAGGCGGACATGAGTAAACCGACAAAAAAGAAGAAACCGAAGATCAATCCCAATGCCAGCCATATCCTGTTCGACGTGATCTACCAGGATGGCAGCCAGACATCGAACCGCCGCGTGCCGGTGAGCGCTTTCGGCCCGCTCGACGACGAGGAAGACGTGGCCCGCGCCCAGATCGAACAGCAGGACCGCGAGATCGCCGAGAAATCCGGCCGCCCGCGCGGCCCGATCAAGTCCATCGCGCGCTCGGCCAATCAGTAATTCAGTCGCGCCGGGCCTGAATCAGCGCCTCGTGCAGGGCCTGCAGGAAGGCCGAGCGGTCCTTCTGCGTGAACGGCCGGCCGCCCCCGCCCGTACTCAGCGAGAGCGGGTCGGCGCTGCGCAGGTCGGTCATCAGGTTGCGCAGGCCCAGATCCATGCCGATGCTGTCGGGCGTGAAGCGCCGGCCCGTCGGCGCCAGCACCACGGCGCCGAGCTTCACGCAGCGCGCCGCCAGCGGCACATCGGCCGTGATCACGATGTCGCCCGGCCGGGCTGTCTCCGCGATCCAGTTGTCGGCCGCGTCCAGGCCGTCGCCCACCACCTGCAGGCGGATCAGCGGATGGCCGCGCGGCACGTTGAGGAAGCTGTTCGCCACCACGACGACGCTGGTCTGATGGCGCTCGGCGACGCGGTAGACCTCGTCTTTCACCGGACAGGCATCGGCGTCGACGTAGATGACCGGCACCGTCAGTCCCGTTTCGGGATCAGCATCAGCAGCCCGGCGGCGATCAGGCCGACCGGCCACCACTGCTTCAGCGCGGACCAGTCCAGCATGCCGAAATTCTGCAGCAGCAGGATGATACCGGCGGCGATCAGCAGCAAAGGCCAGATGAAGGCCGAACCGGGGCGGCGCATGCGGTGCCTCTTCCTCGCAGGCTGGTCGATGATGGTGGGATCGGGATCCATGGCGGGATGCTAGCGGCGGCCCGGCCAAAGTTAAACCGTCATGGCCGGACCTGACCCGGCCTTCCGCGCTCTTCCTTGACGGGCCTTCGCTGCTGAGGAACATGAAACCGTGGATGCCCGGGTCATGCCCGGGCATGACGTACAGGTGTATTGATGAGCAAAGCCTTCACCCGCGAGCAGGACAACGCCCCCGACGACGAGGATGGCGAGGACACCGCGCCGGCAATACCGGCGGGCGCGAAGAACTACATCACGCCCGAGGGCCTGCGCCGGCTGCAGGACGAGCTGCGCCATCTGAAGACCGTTGAGCGGCCGAAGGTGGTCGAGATCGTCTCCTGGGCGGCCGGCAACGGCGACCGCTCGGAGAACGGCGACTATCTCTACGGCAAGAAGCGGCTGCGCGAGATCGACCGCCGCATCCGCTTCCTGCTGAAGCGGCTGGAGATCGCCGAGCCGGTCGATCCCGGGCTGCAGAAGAACCGCGAGCAGGTCTTCTTCGGCGCCACGGTGACCTATGCCGACGAGGAGGGGCGCGAGCGCACCGTCCGCATCGTCGGCATCGACGAGGCGCGGCTGGAGCAGGGCGAGGTGAGCTGGATCTCGCCGGTGGCGCGCGCGCTGATGAAGGCCCGCGTCGGCGACGTGGTGACGCTGCGCACCCCGCGCGGGCCGGAAGAGATCGAGGTCATCAAAATCGAATACCGCGACGCCTGACATTTCCTGCGGGAACATCACGGCGCCCCGCGGCTTTCACGGTCTCCCGTTCCGATCCAGGAGACCGTCCGCATGGCCCTCACCGCGCTCGCGCTGAACTGCAGCCTGAAATCCACCGCCCAGGCGCAGCAGACCTCGACCTCGAAACTGCTCGACCTCTTCCTGGAGAAGTTCAGGGCCGAAGGCGTCACCGGCGAGCAGCTGCGCATGGCGGATTTCAACATCAAGCCGGGCGTGACCTCCGACGAGGGGCCGGGCGACGACTGGCCCGAACTCCGCCGCCGCCTGCTGGAAGCCGACATCCTGATCATGGGCACGCCGATCTGGCTCGGCCAGCCCTCCAGCATCGCCAAGCGGGTACTGGAGCGGCTGGATGCTTTCTTAAGCGAAACCGACGAACAGGGCCGCATGGTCAGCTTCGGCCGCGTCGCCGTGGTCGGCGTGGTCGGCAACGAGGACGGCGCGCATCACGTCTCGGCCGAGCTCTACCAGGCGCTCAACGACACCGGCTTCACGATCGCGGCCACGGCGGTGTCCTACTGGGTCGGCGAGGCGATGCAGAAGACCGACTTCCAGGACCTGCCCAAAACCCCCGACGCCACCGACAGCGCCATGCTGGCGGCGGTGCGCAATGCCGTGCATCTGGCAAAGTTCCTGAAGCAGAATCCCTATCCGCCGCAGAAGTAGCCTATCCCCGGTTTGTATCGCGGCCGGGTATCCTTATACAGGTTCGTCACCCTCGGGCCTGACGAGGATGACGGGTGTTGTAAGACATGGCGCGTCTGCCCATTGACCCGCACCGCTGCGCCCCTCCATGCTCTCCGCGCGAGGAGCCCAGTCATGATGAAATCCGTGCCCGTCAGGATTGACGACATCCAGGTGCCGATGAAGTTCAAGGGCCTGCTCGATCCGGCAAAGGCGGCGGCCCTGGCGGAAGACATTCTCGCCAACGGGCAGAAGACGCCGATCCAGGTGCGGCGCGACGAGAAGGCGAAGCGCTATGTGCTCGTCTCCGGCCTGCACCGGCTGGAAGCCCTCCGCAGCCTCGGCGAGGCAACCGTCGACGCGCTGATCGTCGCCGCGCGGAAGTTCTGAAGCCGCCAGCTCTCCTATTTGTCATGGCCGGGCTTGACCCGGCCATCCACGCCCTTTACGGCGGAAGCCAGGCGTAACGGGCAACGGAACAATCGCGGATGCTGGGCAGAAGGCGCTCTTTGGATCCGGACATGACGACTGAGCAGTGAACGGCGTGACCACAGCACCCTACGACCTCATCATCCTCGGCGCCGGCGGGGCGGGGCTGTTCTGTGCCGGCGTGGCGGCGCAGCGCGGCCGCCGCGTGCTGCTGCTCGACCATGCCGCCAGCCCGGGAGAGAAGATCCGCATCTCCGGCGGCGGCCGCTGCAACTTCACCAACCTGCATTGCGGCCCGGACGACTTCCTCTCCGGGAATCCGCATTTCGCCAAGTCGGCGCTGAAGCGCTACAGTCAGCATGACTTCATCGCCCTGGTGGAAAGCCACGGCATTGCCTGGCACGAGAAGACCCAGAGCGGCATGAGCCTGGGCCAGCTTTTCTGCGACGGCTCGTCAAAGCAGATCATCGCCATGCTGCTGGCGGAATGCCGCAAGGGGCCGGGCGACGTGGACCTGCGGCTTTCGACCAGGATCACCGACGTGGCGAAAACCGGGTCCGGCTTCCGCGTCGAAACCGACGGCGGGCGGTTCGAAGCGGCGAAGCTGGTGATCGCCACCGGCGGGCCCAGCATCCCGAAGATGGGCGCCAGCGGCTTCGCCTATGACCTCGCGAAGCGCTTCGGGCTCAACGTGATCGCGCCGAAGCCGGCGCTGGTGCCGCTGCTGCTGCCGCCCGATGCGCTCAATCCCCCACTGGCCGGCGTCTCGACGCTCTGCACCGCCGCCCACGGCAGGCGCAAATTCACCGAGGCGATGCTTTTCACCCATCGGGGCCTGAGCGGCCCGGCCATCCTGCAGATCTCCTCCTACTGGCAGCGGGCGAGCGATCAGCCGGTGACGCTCGACCTCGCGCCCGGCCTCGACCTGCTGGCCGAACTCAAAAGCGCGAAGGCCGCGCATCCGAAGC
This sequence comes from Ferrovibrio sp., assembly GCF_035304305.1. Classification (GTDB taxonomy): domain Bacteria; phylum Pseudomonadota; class Alphaproteobacteria; order Ferrovibrionales; family Ferrovibrionaceae; genus Ferrovibrio. The sequence continues at coordinate 542 of NZ_DATGQG010000091.1, read as the reverse complement.
AGGATCTCGCCACCGCGCTGGCCCGGCATCTGCCCGCCCGGCTGGCGGCCGATCTCGCCGGGCGCCATGGCGGCGGCGGCCGCATGGCTGACCTGCCCGATGCGCTGCTCGCCCGCGTCGCCGCAAATGTGAAGCAGTGGCGCATCCAGCCATCCGGCACCGAGGGCTATGCCAGGGCGGAAGTCACGCTCGGCGGCATCGACACGGCGGAACTGTCGTCGCAGACCATGGAGGCGAAAGCCGTGCCCGGGCTCTACGCGATCGGCGAGGCCGTCGACGTCACCGGCCACCTCGGCGGCTTCAATTTCCAGTGGGCCTGGAGCAGCGGCTACGCGGCAGGGATAGTGCTGTAGGTCGACTCTCGCGATGGTTGACACTCGGGAAGGTGCTTTCTAGCCTGCTTTGGAAAAATCGGTTGGGGCGGATGAGCGAAACGGAAAGGGTGGGCCTTAAAGACCCACTACAACAGGGCGACATTATTCGCCTGAGGCACGTAGAGGTACATCCCTCTAGTCCGCCGCTGGGCGTTGTTATCAATGCTG
>NZ_DATGQG010000090.1:0-2095 GCF_035304305.1 Ferrovibrio sp. | reverse complement strand
CTCTTCTGCCCCTCGTCGACCATCCGACCGCGGGCTGCCATCGCTACCGCATCCCTCGTGGAGCGGGCAAGCCCAGCCCGCCGAACTGGCCCGCCCGCTGACCGCCTCCGAATTCTGGCGCCGCCTCGGCCTTTGAGGCCGGCGAAGGAGCTTTGCCATGTCTGGAAGCACCCTTACGGCGGCCGCCGAGCCGCTGATCCTGATCGTGCCCGGCCTGAACGGCAGCGGCCCGACCCACTGGCAGACCTTGTGGGAGCGGCAGATGCCGGATGCTGCGCGGGTTGATCTTGGAAGCTGGGACAATCCCCCCCGGAACACCTGGGTCAACCGGCTCAACCTGGCGATTCACAAGGCGCGGCGACCGGTATTCCTGGTGGCGCACAGCCTGGGCTGCCACGTCGTGTCGTGGTGGGGCGAGTACGAGCAGCCATGGCATGATGGGCCGGTGCGCGGCGCGTTGCTGGTGGCGCCGCCCGAAGTCGAAACGGGCGAAGTCGATCCGCCGCTGGCGCGTTTCGCGCCGGTGCTGAAGAACCCGCTCCCGTTTCCCTCGATATTGGCGGCAAGCCGTGACGATCCGTACATCGGCTTCGACCGGGCGCGCCGGCTCGGCCGGATCTGGAAAAGCCGGTTCGTCGATGCAGGTTGGCTCGGCCACATCAACGCCGAGTCGGGGATTCGCGACTGGCCGTTCGGGCAGTTCCTGCTGCGCCAGTTGAAAGCGGCGGTGGAGCCGCTCAATCAGCCGCCGGTGCGGGGGAGGAATTACGAGGCCTTGCAGTTGGAGGTACGCCCGCGCGTGTTCGCAGCGCCGCGCTAAGCCCAGTTCTCTTCGGGCCTGGCGGCGTGTGCCTAAGGAGCGCCGCAGGTGCCGGATTCGGGCGAGGGCGCCTCCCCCTGCTTGGCCCACTGTTCCTCGCGCAGCTTCTGGAACCGCGGGATGGTCGAGGTGACGTAGCCGCGGATCTGCACGTTGCCTTCGTGGCAGGCGTATTCGAAGAACTCGTAGTCAGGATTGCGCTGCCACGGGATGTCGATCTTGTAGGGCTCGGTCAGCATGACCGGATCCTCGACCCAGGCTTCGTAGCGAATCTGATCGGGGCCTGTCGGTGTGAGGCGCTCGGTCACTATCATCTGCGCGCTGTTCGGCGAGGGACCGTTGCTGAAGCCGGGCGTGAAGTTCGTCGTTTCGATGACCAGTGTGTCGCCTTCCCAGTGGCCGCGCGAGAAGCCGAGGTATTCGGTCACTTCGGGCGGCGGGGCGGGGCGGCCGTCGAGGTAGACCTTGCGCGTTTCGTGGACCATCTCGATCGCGATCACGACCAGCTCGGGCGCCTGCATCACGCGCAGGCCCATGTTGTAGGCGCCCGTCAGCATCGATCCCGGCATGCCGCGGCTAAGGCAGCGATCCCAGATGCCGAAGTCGCTGATCTTGTCGAACACTTCGGTGTTCCACGAGTTTCTGACCGCGGCCGCAGCGCGCCGGCCTTCCTCGGTCAGTGCCGGATAGCGGCCATTGGCAGGCTGGGTGATCATCGACGTCTGCCACAGCGGCAGGCCGTCCTCGCGCCAGTGGCCCATGCCGAGAATGCCGACGCGGTCCTGAGCCGCTTCGAGACCGGCGCGTTGCTCGGCCTGGGCGAAGCGTTCCTGGTATTCTTCCTCGGTCCATTCGGTGCGCGTGCCGATCTCGGGCGGGCGCTCGCGCGGGGTCGCGGCGAGGTAGTCGACCGGCCACATGCCGCGCAGGTCCGGATCGCCCCATTCGGTGCGCGGCACCTTCCAGTCGGCAGGTGGAGGCGGGTAGTCTTTGGCGGAGGGCACCGGATCGGCGGCCCATGCCGGCCCGGCCAACGGCGCGGCAAACAGCAAGGGCACGGCCAGCGCAGCAGCAGCGACGCGCGAGATCGTCATGGCACTCTCCCTGTATTTTTCGGGAGTATGCCTGAGGGCGGGGACAAAGAAAATCCTCCCCGAGTGGAGCCCGGGGAGGATCGCTAGCTTACTTCACTTTGCTTTGATCGAGCTTGGCGCGGCTGACCCAGCTGCCGTGAACCTGGCTGCGCAGGGCGAGGCCCGTCTTGACCTTGGCGAT
>NZ_DATGQG010000089.1:0-8080 GCF_035304305.1 Ferrovibrio sp. | reverse complement strand
GCATCGTCGGGCGCTGCGATCTCCTGCGCCGGCATCGCCTTGAGCCGGGACATCAGGTCGGGCAGGCTGAAAGTCCAGCGCGCCGGCGCGGCCGAACCGGTCAGCAGCAGGCTGAAGCCGCGCTCGCGCATCAGATTGATCGGGTGAAACAGGGCCGCCGGGTCACCGACGCGGTCGGCGTCATCCAGCGCCAGCGGCTGCTGCGCCAGCGCATCCACCGTCGCCGTCGTCAAGGCGTCGCCGGCGCTCACCAATGCGCCGGGGGTCCGGCTGGCCCAGATCTGCGCCAGATGGGTTTTGCCGCTGCCCGCCTGGCCGTAGAGGATCAGCACGCCGTTCGGCCAGTCGGGCCAGCGATCGATCCAGGCAAGCGCCGCCGCGTTGCCGGGAGCAACAAGAAAGTCCTCACGCGCGTAGGATACCGGCAGCGTGAGGCCGAGGCTGAGCTGGTCGGGCATTATCCGTTCGGCGGGTTCTGCTTCGGCGCCGGCTGCGGCGGCGGGCTGTCGGGCGGCTCGCCCGGCCGGTACAGCCAGCTTTCGCGGTAGCGCGTGAAGGCGAAGCGCATCAGTACGCCGATGACCGCGAACAGCGGCACCGCGATCAGGATGCCGACGAAGCCGAACAGCGCGCCGCCGGCGAGCAGCGCGAAGATCACCCAGACCGGATGCAGGCCGACGCGCTCGCCGACCAGCTTGGGCTGCAGGAAATTGCCCTCTATGAACTGGCCAAGTCCGAAAACCGCGGCCACCAGGCCGATCCAGACATAGTCCGGCCAGAACTGCGCCAGCGCCACGCCCATGGCGACGATGAAGCCGAATACGCTGCCGACATAGGGGATGAACGAGATCATGCCGGCGGTGACGCCGATGAACAGGCCGAACTGCACGCCGAGCAGCGACAGGCCCAGGCCGTAGAAGGCAGCGAGAAACAGGCAGACCAGGATCTGGCCGCGCACGAAGCCGGCCAGAACGCGGTCCATCTCGCGCGCCTGTTCGCGGATCGTCTCGGCATGATCGCGCGGCAGATAGGCATCCACGCGGGCCATCATGTGATCCCAGTCGCGCAGCAGATAGAAGCCCACCACCGGGGTGATCACCACCAGCGACAGCATGTTAAACACCGCCCAGCCGCCGCCCAGCAGGCCGTTGACCACGTCTCCGATCATGCTCATCGCCTGCGCCTTGTTGTCTTCCAGCGCCTGCTGCACGTTGCTGCGCAGGTCGATGTTGAAGCGGTCGGCGATGCCCTGCACGTAGGGCAGAACGCGGTCGTTGAAAGCCTGCACCAGCAGCGGCATCCGCTCGATGAAGCTTTCCAGCTGGTTCATCACCACCGGCACCAGCAGTGTAATCGCCAGGATGGTGACGAGAAAGAAGACGACCATGATCAGCACGGTGGCCAGCGTGCGTGACATGCCACGCTTCTCCAGCCGGTCGGCCACCGGATCGAGGAAATAGGCGACGCCCATGCCGGCCACGAAGGGCAGCAGGATGTTGCTGAGCAGCACGAGCAGCGCGACGATGGCCGCGATAATGCCGACCCAGGCCAGCATCTGCTGCCGCATGGTCATGGCTGCCGGCTCCGGATCTGCCAGAAACCGTCACGCTGCTCGAGCACGATGTCGCGCTGCGCGAGAGCCGTACTGAGCTGGCCGGGATCACCGTAGAATTCGATCTGCAGCTGCGCGTCGCGGTGAGACAGGTGCAGGACCTCGAAGTGGCGCACCAGCGGCATGGCGGCCAGCGTGCTGCGCAGCCGGTTCCACTCCGGCAGGCCGGCGAAGGCGGCCGCGGCGCTGAGCTGCCCCTGCTTCTCCGGATCGATCACCGTATCCATCTTCCATCGCGTCTCGATCCGGCGGCTCAGATCGAGCGCACCCGACAGCAATGCCTCTTCCTGCGTCCCGCCGGTTGCCGTGAAGGCATCGAGCCTCTCGAGGAAGGCGGCTGGCCCGCTGTGGTAGGGATGCATGTCGACCCGCACATTGCCCGGCTCCGCCCGCTGCAGAGTGGCCGAAACCACCAGGGCATCCTGATAGCCCAGCTTGTCGGCATACGCCCGCAGGTTCTCCGGATTGCCCAGCAGTTGCTGAAGCGGTGGCGCATCCGCATCCGCGGGAGCGGCGATCAGCGGCACGAGCCCATCAGCTTCCGGCCGGCTCTGCCAAGCCACGCGCCAGGGATTGTCGGCTTCCCAGAGTTTGCTTTCGGTGGCGGTCTGCCAGACCGGGATCACCAGCACCGGGCGGCTGACGGTTTCCGAATAGGGCAGCCGCGCGTCCTGCAGCAGTCGCCGCACCTCGTCGGCCCGAAAACGCACGGTGATGCGGGCGATATAACGGGTCGCCGAGGTGCGTTCCTCGTCAATCTCGAACCCGGCAACGGTCTGGTTCAACAGGGCCTCGCTGGGCCGCGGCAGACGACCGTGATCCTCCGGGCGGGTCAGCCGGCGCATCAGCGCCAGAAAGGCGCGGCGCTGGCCTTCACCGATCGCTACCGGGCGCGCCGCGGCGGCACTTTCGGCGGTCGCGTCGACGGGAATACCGGTGACAACGAAGGGGTCGGCCTTGCGCGGCTCGGCCCGGATGGCCGCGCCCTGCTCCGGCCGCAGCCCCTGCGCCCCTGCCGGGGCACTGACGCCCGCTGCCGCAAGACCGAGAAAAAGAAAGCCGAAACAGCGTCTTACGGTACGATACCGGAGCATTGCAAACAGGGGCGGAATGGGTATGTTGCCAGCCGTCACTCTAGCCGCCGTGGAGGCCATCATCAACACGTCGCCGCTTTACAAGGCCGCAGGCGTCGACATCGATGCCGGCGAAGCGCTGGTCGATGCGATCAAGCCGCTGGCCGCTTCCACGCGCCGCAAGGGTGCCGATGCGTCCCTCGGCGGTTTCGGTGCCCTCTTCGATCTCAAGGCCGCCGGATTTACCGATCCCATCCTCGTTTCTTCCACCGACGGCGTCGGCACCAAGCTGAAGATCGCCATCGAGACCGGACGCCATGACGGTGTCGGCATCGACCTCGTCGCCATGGTGGTGAACGACATCCTGGTGCAGGGCGCCGAGCCGCTCTTCTTCCTCGACTATTACGCAACCGGCAAGCTCGAGGTGGATGTGGCCCGCCGCGTGGTCGCCGGCATCGCCGAGGGCTGCCGCCAGGCCGGCTGCGCCCTGACTGGCGGCGAGACGGCCGAGATGCCCGGCATGTATGCCGCGAAGGATTACGACCTTGCCGGCTTTGCCGTCGGGGCCGCCGAACGCGGCCAGCTGCTGCCGCGCGGCGTCGCTCCGGGCGATGTGCTGCTCGGCCTCGCCTCCTCGGGCGTGCATTCCAACGGCTTTTCGCTGGTGCGCAAGGTGATCGCCGATAACGGCCTCACCTTCGAGAGCCCGGCGCCCTTTGCTGCCGGTCAGTCGCTGGCCGAGATTCTGATGGTGCCGACGCGGATCTATGTGAAAAGCTGCATGCCGCTGGTGCGCGACGGCAGCATCAAGGCCATGGCGCATATCACCGGCGGCGGCCTGGTCGACAATGTGCCGCGCGTGCTGCCCGGCGGCACCAGGGCGGTGATCGACGCCACCACATGGGAGATGCTGCCGGTTTTCCGCTGGCTCAAGTCTGCCGGACAAATCTCCGACGCGGAAATGGCACGCGCCTTCAACTGCGGTATCGGTCTGGTGGTTGCTGTCGCGCCGGAAAAGGCCGAGGCGGTGCAGTCCGCACTGAAGGCCGCCGGCGAAACCGTATCCCGCATCGGCCGCATCGAGACGCTGGACGACGCCGCAGCCGAGCCGGTCTGCGAAGTCGTCAACACGGCCAGGGCCTGGAACTGACATGACGGCGACCCGGCGCGCCGTTGCCGTGCTCATTTCCGGGCGCGGCAGCAATCTGCGCGCCTTGATCGAGGCGGCGAAGGCACCGGACTATCCCGCCCGTATTGCACTGGTCGTATCGAACCGCGCAGATGCCGAAGGACTCCGCCTCGCCCGGGACCATGGCATCGAAACGGCCGTGATCCCGAGCAAGGGCAAGGAACGCGCCGCTTTTGATGCCGAAGTTGACGCACTGCTGCGCGCGAAGGGCATCGAACTGGTCTGTCTGGCCGGTTTCATGCGCATCCTGACGCCGGAATTCGTCGCCGGCTGGACAGGCAGGATGATCAACATTCATCCGTCTCTTCTGCCCGCCTTCAAGGGCGTGAACGTCCACGAGCAGGCGATCGAGGCCGGCGTGCGGATCAGCGGCTGCACCGTGCATTTCGTGATTCCCGAACTCGATGACGGGCCGATCATCCTGCAGGCCGCCGTGCCTGTGCCGCCCGGTGCCACGCCCGCGCAGCTCGCCGATCTGGTGCTGGAGCAGGAGCACAGGATTTACCCGCAGGCGCTGCGCTGGCTTGCCGAAGACAGGCTTCAGATCGATGGGCGCGCGGTACGGATCAGGGGTGCTGCCCCCGCATCGGGCGCGCTGATCAGCCCGGCATTGTAGCCATACGGAAAAGGCCCGGCATTGCTGCCGGGCCTTTCGCATTCAGCAGGGCTGAACGATATCAGCCGACGATCTCGGTGCCCGAGAAGAAGTAGGCGATCTCGACGGCAGCCGTCTCCGGCGCATCCGAGCCATGCACCGAGTTGGCTTCGATGCTCTCGGCGAATTCCTTGCGGATGGTGCCAGGCGCGGCGTTGGCCGGGTTGGTGGCGCCCATCACTTCGCGGTACTTGGCGATGGCGTTCTCGCCTTCCAGCACCTGCACGACCACCGGACCGGAGATCATGAAGCTGACCAGATCCTTGAAGAAGGGCCGGTCCTTGTGCACGCCGTAGAAAGTCTCGGCCTGCTTCTGGCTCATCCATATGCGCTTCTGCGCCACGATGCGCAGGCCGGCGGCCTCGATCTTCGCATTGATCGCGCCGGTCAGGTTGCGGCGGGTGGCATCCGGCTTGATGATCGAGAAGGTGCGTTCAATCGCCATGGTCGGATCGTCCTTTCGGGGCATTGGCGGGGAAAAATGTGGCGGCTATATAGAGGCTCCGCCGCGCCCCTGCAACCGTCCGGCCCAGCTCCCAAGGCTCTGAAATGCTGAGTTTCCGCGATTTGACCTACCGGATTGCCGGCCGTGTGCTGCTGGATCATGTCTCGGCCACGATCCCGGCCGGGCACAAGGTCGGCCTGGTCGGCCGCAACGGGACCGGAAAATCGACCCTGTTCCGGATCATCTGCGGGGAGCTGCAGACCGAGACCGGCGGGGTCGAACTGCCGAATGACTGCAAGATCGCCAAACTGCCGCAGGAGCCGCCCGGTGGCAGTCAGACCCCGATCCAGTATGTGCTGGCCGCAGATACCGAACGCGAAGCGCTGCTGGCGGAAGCCGAGGAGCTGGAGAACTCCACCAGCATGGAGGATGCCGAGCGCATCGCCACTGTGCATATGCGGCTGGCGGAGATCGATGCCCATTCCGCACCAGCCCGTGCCGCCGTCATCCTCGCCGGCCTGGGTTTTGACGAGGAGATGCAGAACCGGCCGCTCGACAGTTTCTCCGGCGGCTGGCGCATGCGCGTGGCTCTGGCGGGCTGCCTGTTTTCAAACCCCGATCTGCTGCTGCTCGACGAGCCGACCAACCATCTCGACCTCGAAGCATCGCTCTGGCTGGAAGGCTATCTGAAGTCCTGGCCACGCACCTTCCTGCTGATCAGCCACGACCGCCATTTCCTGAACAGCGCGGTCGAGCACATCCTCCATATCGACAACACCAAGCTGGTGCTCTATCGCGGCAACTACGACGACTTCGAGACCGAGCGCCGCCTGCGCATGGAGCAGCAGACGGCATTGGCGCAGCGTCAGGCCGAACAGCGCAAGCATCTGCAGGATTTCGTCGACCGCTTCCGCGCCAAGGCCTCCAAGGCCCGGCAGGCGCAAAGCCGCCTGAAAATGCTGGCAAAAATGCAGCCGATCGCCGCGGCCGTCGAAGATCCGACCGTGATATTCCGCCTGCCCGATCCCGAGGAGCTGCCGCCGCCGCTGATCGTGCTGGACAACCTCACGGCCGGTTACGTGCCGGACAAGCCGGTGCTGCGCCATGTCGATCTGCGCATCGACATGGAAGACCGCATCGCCATGCTGGGCGCCAACGGCAACGGCAAGTCGACGCTGGCGAAGATCCTGGCCGGCACGCTGAAACCGCAGGCCGGGCAGATCCGTCGCTCCGGCAAGCTGCGCATCGGCTACTTCGCCCAGGACCAGGACGAGGTGCTGGACGAGAGCCGCACGCCGGTGGATCACCTCGCCGACCTGATGCCGAACGCGACGGTCGAACAGCTGCGCACCCGGCTGGGCGGTTTCGGCCTGACACGAGAAAAGGCGCAGACCGCAGCCGGCAAGCTTTCAGGCGGCGAGCGCGCGCGGCTGCTCTTCGCCATGGTGACGCACCATGCGCCGCATCTGCTGATCCTTGACGAGCCGACCAACCATCTCGACATGGATACGCGCGACGCCCTGGTGCAGGCGGTGAACGAGTTCAAGGGAGCCGTAATCCTGGTCAGCCATGATCGCCACATGGCGGAAGCCTGCGCCGACCGGTTCTGGCTGGTCGCCGACGGCACGGTGAAGGATTTCGATGGCGATCTCGACGACTACGCGCGCTATCTCGCCGACAAGCGCCGCGCCGCGGCAACCGTCAAGCTGAAGGGTGGCGGCAACTCCGAGACCTCAGCCGCGGACCGCAAGGCCGAGCGCAAGCAGGCGGCGGCCGCGCGGCAGGCCCTCGCCCCCCTGCGCATCGCCGTGCAGAGCGCCGAGAAGGCTCTGGCCCGGCTGAACGCCGAGAAGATGCAGCTGGATGCAACGCTGGCCGATCCCGACACCTACACGACCATGACGCCGGCAAAGCTGGCCGAGCTGCAGAAGCAGCATGGCGAGATTGTAAGGAAGATCGAGGCCGCCGAAGAAACCTGGCTGGAAGCACAGGCGAAGCTGGAAGAAGCGCAGAGCGAAGCGGCCTGACCTAGCCTTCCGCCTTCTTCACCCAGCCGCCGGTTTCGCTTTGCTGCCAGTAGGTCAGCGTATGGCCGGCATCTTTCGCGCGTTTCCAGCGGAGACGTGCCGCCGCCACCGCTTCCTCATCATTGCCATCGAAGAGGTCGCAGACGCGCTCGTAAGACGCGGCATCGGCGGTGTCGGCACCATCCACCAGGAACAGCACCTGCGCGCCATTGGGCCGCTCGTCTTCCGTAGTGAGATAGATCGGCTGCCTGTCGGCAAACCCGTCCGCCTTTGTGCCATGCGGCAGGAAGCTGGCGCGACTGTAGGTCCAGAGCGTGCCATTGAGTGCATCGATGCGCTCTTCGGATCCGCCCTTGACGACAGCGCGCCAGCCGCGCTGCAGGGTCTTCTCCAGCAGTTCCGGCAGGACCTGTTCGAGGCGCCGCCGGGTCAGATGGTAGAAGAGCAGTTCGGTCATGCCGGAAGCGCGATCAGCGTTCCTCGTAGTAATCGGCGACGAGACGGTTGAGCAGCCGCACGCCGAAGCCGGTGGCACCCTTCGGCACCGTGGCCTTGTCCTTCTTGCTCCAGGCCGTACCGGCAATATCGAGATGCGCCCAGGGCGTCTTTTCCTGCACGAAGCGCTGCAGGAACTGCGCCGCGGTGATCGAACCGGCGCCGAAGCCGGGGCCGGCGATGTTCTGCATGTCGGCAATGGAGGATTTCAGGCCTTCGTCATAGGCATCCGAGAGCGGCATGCGCCAGACCAGCTCATCCTCCGCCTTGCCGGCCGACGCCAGCTGTTCCGACAGCCTGTCATCGTTGGAGAACAGGCCGGCATGCTCATGGCCCAGCGAGATGATGATCGCGCCGGTCAGCGTGGCTAAGTCAACCATGACCTGTGGCTTGAAACGCTCCTGGCAGTACCACATGGCATCGCACAGGATAAGCCGGCCTTCGGCGTCAGTGTTCAGTACTTCGATGGTCTGCCCTGACATGGAAGTCACCACGTCACCCGGCCGCTGCGCCGTTCCCGACGGCATGTTTTCCACCAGCGCGACCACGCCGACCACGTTCGCCTTCGCCTTGCGGCCGGCGAT
>NZ_DATGQG010000088.1:0-34185 GCF_035304305.1 Ferrovibrio sp. | reverse complement strand
CCGTACCGGCGCGGCTGAAATTCCTCAAATCCGACCGGTCAGAGGAACTGGCGGTGCAGGAGATCGTCCGCCGGCTCGCCATGGCGCATCCCGACATCGCCTTCAGCCTGCAGCAGGATGGCCGCATGGCCTTCCGCGCGGACGCCTTGACGGGGAACCTGCTTGAGGCCGATCTCCCGGCGCGGCGGCTCAGCCGGCTGGAGCAGATTCTGGGCCGGGATTTCGCCGACAACGCACTGGCCATCGACGCACGGCGCGAGGATATCCGGCTGACCGGCCATGCCGGTCTGCCGACCTACAATCGCGGCAATGCGCAGCATCAGTATCTCTTCGTCAACGGCCGGCCGGTGCGCGACAAGCTGCTGGTCGGCGCCCTGCGCGGCGCCTATGCCGATTTCCTCAGCCATGACCGGCATCCGGTTGTGGCGCTGTTCCTCGAGGTTCCGTCGGAGCAGGTCGACGTGAACGTGCATCCGGCCAAGGCCGAGGTGCGTTTCCGCGATCCCGGACTGGTGCGCGGCCTGATCGTCGGCGCGCTGCGCCATGCGCTCGCCGAGGCTGGCCACCGGGCCAGTTCCACGGTCGCCCAGGCAGCGCTGGGTGCACTGCGTCCGCAGGCGGCGCCGTCTCTCAATCTGCCCTTCGGAAACACGGCGCGCTGGCGCGGTTACGACAATCTGCGGCCTGCCACGCCGGGCCTGGCCGAGGCCGCTGCGCTCTATAACGCACCGCAGGGAGACTTCTCGGGGGAGCGCCCGGTCGAGGCGGGTGAGGCCGAGCCACTGGCGCCGGCCGCCCGCAACGAGAATGCCGCGGCGCCGGTCGCCCTGCAGGCCTATCCGCTGGGCGCGGCGCGCGCGCAGTTGCATGAGACCTACATCGTCGCCCAGACGGCTGACGGCATCGTCATCGTTGACCAGCATGCTGCCCATGAGCGGCTGGTCTATGAACGCATGAAGCAGATGCTGGAGGGCGGGCAGGTGGCGCGCCAGGTGCTGCTGCTGCCGGAGGTGGTCGAACTGAGCGAGGCCGAGGCGGCGCGGCTGGATGCCCGCGCGGCGGAGCTGGCCGAACTCGGCCTGGTGCTGGAAAGCTTCGGACAGGGCGCGGTGGTGGTGCGCGAGGTCCCGGCACTGCTGGGCGAGGTGGCCGTCAAGGATCTGGTGCGCGATCTCGCCGACGGCCTCGCCGAATATGACAGCGTGCAGCCGCTGAAGGAGCGGCTGCAGGAGGTTTGCGGTACCATGGCCTGCCATGGCAGCGTTCGTGCCGGGCGGCGCCTGACCATGGACGAGATGAATGCCCTGCTGCGCCAGATGGAAGCCACGCCGCATTCGGGCCAGTGCAATCACGGCCGGCCGACCTATGTCGAACTCAAGCTCGCCGACATCGAGAAACTGTTCGGCCGGCGCTGATCCTCACCCTCTCGCCGGGAGCGAGAGAGTGAGGACGTGCCGAAGTCAGCACATGCTCGGATAGTGCTGCGCCATGTTGCGCAGGCGCGCCGCCACCATGCTGGCCGTCATCGTGCCATGGAAATGGCAGTCGCAGAGCAGGTAGTGCAACTGATCGTCGGTAAGTTCGAAGAACGACTGGGCGTCACCAACGGTGTCGCCGCCCAGACCCTCCGCCTGCAGCATCGGGTCCTTCCAGGCAACGCTGATGGGGCTGTTGTCGTCCCGAACGGATGACCGCGACCGCGGGTCGAGAAACTCCAGACGGAAGAGTGCCTGAATTGGCTGTCCCGCCATCCGGTCGAGCGCTGCAGCCCATTGCAGCAGACGCTCTGTGCGCGTCATCTGCAGTTTCGCAGGCGGCATCACTTGCGCGATGTCCGCGAGGTCGTTTCGGCTCCGGTATTCCATGGGCTCCTCCTCTGAGCCTGTCTGCGCCGCTGCGCGACGCAGGGTGCGCGACATCACGGCTTCCCGGAGGAAGCCGCGGGCCGGCAGGAACACCCGAACGGTTTTTTAAGAAAGCGGCCGGATCTCTGCCGGCTCAGCCATGATCATACTGCCGTTTCGGCAAAAGCGAAAACGAATGTTGCTGCGTCGCGGCGCACTCACGGGCCGAAGGTCACATGGCCCTGCGGATCGATTTTCCACGCAGGATTCCACGCAATTTCCCAGGCATGGTCATCCGGATCGGCGACATAGCCGCTGAGCCCGCCATGCGGCGGTTCCGTGGCGTTCTTCAGAATGCGCCCGCCGAAGCTCTCAAGCCGCTGCAGGAGCGGCTGCACATCCTCACGCCGCGGCACGTTGTGCCCCAGCGCGAAGGCACCCGCGCGCTGCAGGCCGCGCCGCATGTCCTGCTCCAGCGCAGCCTGCAGCCAGGTGCCAAGTATCAGCCCGTTCATCTGGTAGAAGATGATCTCGTCATTCCGGAAAACCGGGCTCCAGCCGAAACCTTCGACATAGAAGCGTCTGGAACGCTCCAGGTCTGCAACGCCGAGCGTGACGATCGAAATCTGCTGCTGCATGTGCCGCCCCTGTTTCACTGTTTCGGATGTAAAGTCGACTGGGATCTCCGGCGACCGGCGGATTTTTGCCGATCCGGCATGGCGCTGCGATTACGCCTGACGCAGCAGGAAGTTCAGCTTTGCCGGGCCGAGTTTGCGTTCCTCAAGCAGCGTGAAGCCGGGCGGCGGGGCGAAAGCTCCCCTGGTGTCGGTCTCGGCGACCACCAGCGCGTCGGGCTGCAGCCAGCCTTCCTGTTCGAATGTCTGCAGCACCATGGGGCCGAGGCCGGATTTGTATGGCGGATCGAGGAAGACGAGATCCGCCTGCGCCGGTGGCGGGCCGGGCCGGCGGGAATCGCTGCCGCGCAGCGTGATGCGATCGGCAAGGCCAAGCTCGGCGGCATTGCGCAGGATTGTCCGGCGCGCCGCGGCATCGGTTTCAAACAGCCAGGCATGCACGGCGCCACGCGACAGGGCCTCGAAGGCCAGCGCCCCGGAGCCGGCAAAGGGATCGAGCACGATGCCGCCGTCGAGACGCGAGCGGCCATCCCGCAGCAGGCGCGGCGAATGCAGCAGCATGTTGAACAGCGCCTCGCGGACCCGGTCGGCGGTCGGGCGTGTGTCGCTGCCGGGCGGCGCGGCGATCGGCCGGCCGCGATGGGTGCCGCCGACGATCCGCATCAGGATTTTCGTGGCGCCTTGCCGCCGAGTTCCTTGGTACGGATCCCGAGCTGTTCGGCCAGCACCTTGCCCGGGACCTCCTTCACGCCGCCGGGTTCCAGGGCACCAAGCTGGAAGGGGCCGTAGGCGATGCGGATCAGCCGGGAAACCGGATGGCCGAGATGCTCCATCACCTTGCGCACCTCGCGGTTCTTGCCTTCGCGCAGGCCGACGACCAGCCAGGAATTGTCGCCCTTGGCGCGCTCCACGGTGGCGGTGATCGGCCCGTATTCCACGCCATCGATGGTGACGCCCTTCTGCAGCTTCGCCAGATGCTCGGGATGCGGCAGGCCGTGGACGCGCACGCGGTAGCGCCGCAGCCAGCCGGTGCTGGGCAGCTCCAGCCGCCGCGCCAGTTCGCCGTCGTTGGTGAGCAGCAGCAGGCCTTCGGAATTGTAGTCCAGCCGGCCCACCGAGATGACCCGCGGCATGCCTTCGGGCAGGCTCTCGAAGACGGTGGGGCGGCCCTGCGGATCGCGATGCGTGGTCATCACGCCGCGCTTCTTGTGATACAGCCAGAGCCGCGTCCTCTCCGGCTCGGCGATTGGCCGGCCATCGACGAGGATGCGGTCACCCGGCTGGACCAGGAAAGCCGGCGTGTCCAGCTTCCTGCCGTTGACCGTAACACGGCCTTCGGCGATCCAGCGCTCGGCATCGCGGCGCGAGCAGACGCCCGCACGCGCCAGCCGCTTGGCGATGCGTTCGCCGCGTTCTTCGTTCTCCCTGCTCTCAGCCATTCCGGCTGGCCGCGATGAAGGCTTCGAAGATTTTCTCATCGCCGTCGCTGATGAAGAATTCGGGGTGCCACTGCACACCGAGGCAGAAGCGGTAGCCGGGATGCTCGATCCCCTCGATCACGCCATCGGGCGCCTCGGCATCGATCAGCGCGCCGGGAGCGACCTTTTCCACCGCCTGATGATGGGCGGAGTTCACCGGCAGCTCGTCGCGGCCGACGATCCGGTGCAGCAGTGTGCCGGGCGTGACCCGGACCGGATGCCCGGCCTGGTCGCGCGGGTTGGGCTGCTCATGGGCCAGTGCATTCTCCACGCTGTCGGGGATGTGCTGGATCAGCGTGCCGCCCAGCACGACGTTGAGCAGCTGCTGGCCGCCGCAGATGCCGAAGACGGGCTTGTTCCGGTCCAGCATGCCCCTGGTAATGGCCCATTCGAACTGGGTGCGGGTGCCTTTCAGCTTCACCGTCTCGTGCCGGCTGGTGGCGCCGAACAGGGCGGGGTCGACGTCGAAATTGCCGCCGGTGACGATCAGCCCGTCCAGCAGGTCGAGATAGGCCCGTACCGCGTCCGGCTCGTGGGGCAGAACGACCGGCACGCCGCCCTTGGCCGTCACGGCCGAGCAGTAATTCTGCCGCAGGGCATACCAGGGGAATTTGGAATAGCCGCCGGGCTCTTCCGAATCGAGGGTGATGCCGATCAGGGGCGCGGATGTGGAATTTGCCATGGCCCCTTATAGGCTTGGGCGATTCGCCCGTCCACTCGGCCTGATATCCTCCGGTTGATGCGGGCACCGGTTGACGCCGGGCGGCCGCTCCCGCAGGCTCGCGCGCCATGAGCAGCCCCATGGACATCGCGCTTGAGGAAGCCCGACTTGCCGCCGGCCGCGGCGAGGTGCCGGTGGGCGCCGTCCTGGTCGAGGGATCGACCGGAGCCGTGATCGCCCGGGCAGGCAACGAGACCCGGCAGGGCAACGACCCGACCGCCCATGCCGAGATGCTGGCAATCCGCCGGGCGGCCGCCATTCTGGGCAACGAGCGGCTAAGCGGCTGCGACCTCTACGTCACCCTCGAACCCTGCCCGATGTGCGCCGGGGCGATTTCCTTTGCCCGGCTGCGGCGGGTCTATTACGGCGCCGACGACCCGAAGGGCGGTGGGGTTGCCCATGGCCCCCGCATCTTCGCGCAGCCGACCTGCCACCACCGGCCGGAGGTCTATGGTGGGATCGGCGAAGCCGCCGCAGCGGAGCTGCTGCGCGAGTTTTTTGCGGCGCGGCGATAGCGCAACCTCCCGGTTGGGCCGGACGGCCAGCCCTAGCCCTTGGCGTCGGCGGGTTCTACACTCCCCGCCGTACCGCTATCGGTTAACTTGCAATAGGGATGAAACATCATGGATTTCGAATTCTCCGACCGCGTGAAAGACCTCCAGGAGCGGCTCTCGCGTTTCATGGAAGAACATGTCTATCCGAACGAGGCACGCTTCGAGGAGGAAGTCGCGACCGGCGACCGCTGGCAGCCGACCGCCGTCATCGAGGAGCTGAAGGAGAAGGCAAAGGCGCAGGGCCTGTGGAATCTCTTCCTGCCGGAATCGGAGCGCGGCGCCGGCCTCAAGAACCATGAATACGGCACCCTGTGCGAGATCATGGGGCGCGTCAGCTGGGCCCCGGAGGTTTTCAACTGCTCGGCGCCGGATACCGGCAACATGGAAGTGCTCGAGCGCTACGGCACCGAGGAGCACAAGAAGCAGTGGCTGGAGCCGCTGCTGGAAGGCAAGATCCGTTCGGCCTTCGCCATGACGGAACCAGCCGTTGCGTCTTCGGATGCCACCAATATCGAAGCCGAGATCAAGCGCGACGGCGATCATTACGTGATCAACGGCCGCAAGTGGTGGACGTCGGGGATCGGCGATCCGCGCTGCAAGATCATCATCTTCATGGGCAAGACCGACCCGAAGAATCCCGACAAGTACAAGCAGCAGTCGATGATCCTGGTGCCGCGCGACGCGCCGGGCGTGACGGTGCTGCGCATGCTGCCGGTCTTCGGCTATGACGATGCGCCGCACGGCCATGGAGAAGTCGAATTCAAGAATGTCCGCGTGCCGGCCTCCAACCTGCTGCTCGGCGAAGGCCGCGGCTTCGAGATCGCGCAGGGCCGGCTCGGTCCGGGTCGCATCCATCACTGCATGCGCCTGATCGGCCAGGCCGAGCGCGCGCTGGAGAAGATGTGCAAGCGGGCGAAGAGCCGCGTTGCCTTCGGCAAGCCCATCTCCGAGCAGACGGTGACCCTGGAGCGCATTGCCGAGGCCCGCTGCATGATCGACCAGGCGCGCCTGTTGACGCTGCATGCCGCCTGGAAGATGGATACCGTCGGCAACAAGGCAGCACGCAAGGAAATCGCCATGATCAAGGTTGTGGCGCCGACCATGGCCTGCCAGGTGATCGACTGGGCCATGCAGGTGCATGGCGGCGGCGGTGTCACGTCCGATTTCGGCCTCGCTGCGGCTTATGCGCAGGCGCGCACGCTGCGCTTCGCCGACGGTCCGGATGAGGTCCATCGCAACCAGATCGGTCGCCTTGAACTTGCCCGCTGGAACTGATCAGTCCAGTCAGTCGTAAAGAAGAGAGAGAAGAAGAGCCTCCCCATGTCTGTAGAGACCTATTTTTCTGCCGATTACAACGAGGCGCGGGAGAAATTCCGCGCCTCGGCGAAAGCCGCCGGTGCACGGCTGACCGCCTACGAAAACCCCAATGCCAAGGGTGCCGGCGGCGAGATGCTGAGCACCGATGTCGCCGTCATCGGTCCGGACGATGCCGAGAATGTCTACCTGACGATTTCCGGCACCCATGGCGCCGAAGGCTTTTGCGGCTCGGGCGCGCAGATCGGCCATTTCGAGGACAATCTGTTCGATGCCATGCCGCCCAGGACCAAGGCGGTGATGATCCACGCGATCAATCCCTACGGCTTTTCCTGGATCCGCCGCGTCACCGAGGACAATGTCGATCTCAACCGCAATTTCCAGGATTTCTCGAAGCCGCTGCCGCAGAACAAGCCCTACGAGGACGTGCACGACTGGCTGATTCCCGATCACTGGGAGGGACAGGGGCGTGCCGCCGCCGATCAGGCGATTGCCGAATACCGGCAGAAGAACGGGCCGTTTGCCTTCCAGGCGGCCATGACGGGCGGTCAGTATACCCGTCCTGACGGTCTGTTCTTCGGCGGCACCAGGCCGACCTGGTCCAACGACACCTTCCGCCGCATCCTGAAGGAGCATCTGTCGCCGCGTACGAAGAAGCTCTGCAGCATCGACTTTCATACCGGCCTCGGGCCCATGGGCTACGGCGAGCCGATTTTCGTCGGCCCGGAACTGCCGGGCTATTACGACCGTGCGAAAGCCTGGTTCGGACCGGAAGTCACCAATCCCAATGACGGCTCGTCGAGCTCGGCACGGGTGACGGGCACGGTACCGGAGGCCTTCACCGTGCTGACCCCGGGTGTAGAGGTGACCGCGATCGCGCTGGAATACGGCACCGTGCCGATGGAGGAGGTGACCGAGGCGCTCCGCGGCGATCACTGGCTGCATGCCAAGGGCGACCCGAATTCCGAACTGGGCCGCCAGATCAAGAAGAAGATCCGTGACGCCTTCTACGTCGATACCCCGGCGTGGAAAGCTGCCGTCTTCGGCCGTGCCGCGGATTTCGCCCTGCGCGCCTTCCGCGGTCTGGCCGGCTAGTCGTCGCCGCCGTCGACCAGGTTCCACGCCTGGTTGGCGACGGAGCGCACCACCGCGCCATAGGCTTTGAGTGTCGGCGGGGCAGAGCCATTGGCGCTGCCCCGACTGACGATCCCCTGAGCCATCACGGCGACGCGGAACAGCGCGAAGGCGAGGTAGAAATTCCAGTGCGCGATCCGCTCGCGCCCGCTGTGCCGGCAATAGGCGGCAATATAGTCCGGCTCGCCGGGAATGCCGGACTCGATGAAATCGATACCCTGTAGGCTACCCATGCCGGGGATGGTGACCCGGTAGGGCATGCAGTTGATTGCCAGGTCGGCCAGGGGATGGCCGATCACGGCGACATCCCAGTCCAGCACCGCGACCACGCGAGGTTCGCTTGGATGGAAGACGAGATTCTCCAGCCGGAGATTGCCGTGCATCAGGGACGTGACATCCTCATCCGGCACATTGGCCGGCAGCCATGCCAGCAGCCGTTCCATGGCCGCGATCTCGTCCGTGGCATTGGCGCGATACTGTTCGTCAAGCGCGGCAATCTGACGTTTCAGGTAGCTGGCGCCGCCGCCATTCAGCGGCAGGCCGGTGATCTTCGGATCGACCGCGTGGATGGAGGCCAGTACCGCCGCCATCGCGTCATAGATTTCGTTTCTCTGCCGAGCATCCATGCCCGGCAGATTGGGGTCGCGGAAATGCCGGCCCGGCACATAGTCGAGAATGTAGAAGGGCGCGCCAATCACGCTGTCATCGGCGCAGACGTGCTGCGGCGCGCCGACCGGAAGACCGGCATCGTACAGCGCCGAGATCAGGACGAAGTCGCGGTTGATTGACTCCGCGAGGCTGATGCCCTTCTTCGGCAGCATGCGCTTGCGCAGTACGAAGTTCCGGCCAGGGGAATGCAGCAGAAAGGTCGGGTTGACCCCGCTGCCCTTGAACTGCTGCGCGGTCAGCGGCGGTTTGAAATCAGGCAGGTGTTTGGCGAGATAGGCCGCCAGTCTGGCTTCGTCGAACCGATGCTGCGGCTGTACGGGTGTCAGATCCGCGGCCGTCACCATTCTGTCAGCCTCCGGCCATCCGCTCCACGACCGCCCAGGCCTGCTCGGCGATCGGCCGGGCGCGCTTGCCGGACTCGATCGCATGCTGGCTGGCAGCGGTGCCGTCCTTCACGCGGCCCATGATCCCCTGCAGGATCGCCGCGATACGGAACATGTTGTACGCCATGTAGAACTCGAGGTTCGGAATGCCGTCGCGTCCGGTGCGACGGCAATAGGTGTCGATGTATTCCTTTTCGGTCGGGATGCCGAGACCGGCATAGTCGATGCCGGCCAGGCCGCGGAAGATCTCCGGCGCCAGTCGCCACGACATCAGGTGATACGTGAAATCGCCCAGCGGATGGCCGAGCGTGGACAATTCCCAGTCCAGCACCGCGATCACGCGCGGTTCGGTGGGATGGAAAATCATGTTGTCCATGCGGAAATCGCCATGGACGATGGTGGTCTCGTCGCCCGGCGGAATATGCGCCGGCAGCCACTCGATCAGCCTGTCCATGGCCGGAATTTCTTCCGTCTCGGAGGCCTTGTACTGCTTGCTCCAGCGCGAGATCTGGCGGGCGAAGTAATCGCCCGGCTTGCCGAAATCACCCAGACCGATGGCGTTGTAATCCACCTGGTGCAGGGCGGCGATGGTGCGGTTCATCGCGTCGAAGATGCCGGCGCGCTCGTCGCGGCTCAGACCGGGCAGGCGCTGGTCCCAGAAAATCCGGCCTTCCACGCAGTCCATGACATAGAAGGCCGTGCCGATGACGCTGTCATCCTCGCACAGGCCATAGGTGCGGGCGACCGGAACATCGGTCTGGGCCAGCGCGGTGATGACGCGGTACTCGCGGTCGACGGCATGGGCCGAAGGGAGCAGTTTGCCGGGTGGCTTGCGGCGCAGCACATACTTCTTCGCCGGGGTGACCAGCATGAATGTCGGATTGGACTGTCCGCCCTTGAACTGCTGGACACTGAGCGGACCCTTGTAATCAGGGACGTTCTCCTTGAGCCAGAGTTCCAGCGTGGCTTCGTCGAAACGGTGACGATCCTGCACCGGCATGGTGCCGGCGAAGCGATCCTGATCGCTCATTCTGTCTTTCCCTGTATCGTTGGAGCCGCCGTTCCGGTTGCTCGGAGCTACGATAGCCATCTGGCGCGGGGTCACGCAACCACCTCGCGGCCGGCAGGGAGTGGCGGAAACCGCCGACTAGGACTGCCGCTCGCGCGCGATGGCCCGCCAGCCGATGTCGCGGCGGCAAAAGCCCTCCGGCCAGCGGATTCTGTCTACTGCCGCGTAGGCACGGGCCTGCGCCGCGGCGACGGTCGGGCCGCGCGCGCAGATCCCGAGTACCCGGCCGCCATTCGCCAGAATTGCACCGTCCGGTCCGGCCTTGGTGCCGGCATGGAAGATGTACGTGTCCGGTTCCGTGGCGGCAGCTGCGAGTCCCTCGATGCGCGTGCCCTTGCGCGGTTCGCCCGGATAGCCCTCCGCTGCCATGACCACGCAGAGCGCCCTGTCGTCATGCCAGCGCAGGTCGAAATCCTTCAGCACGCCGTCGCGGGCGGCAATCAGGGCCGGCAGCAGATCGGATTTGAGCCGCAGCATCAGCGTCTGGCATTCCGGGTCGCCGAAGCGTGTATTGTATTCGAGCAGTTTCGGTCCGTCCGGCATCAGCATCAGGCCGGCAAACAGCACGCCTTTGAAGGGCATGCCTTCCTCGGCCATCGCCTTCACCGTCGGCTCGATGATCTCGGCCATCACCCGGGCCTGCAGTTCCTCAGTCAGGGCGGGCGCCGGCGAATAGGCGCCCATGCCACCGGTATTCGGCCCGGTATCGCCGTCTCCCACGCGCTTGTGGTCCTGCGCGGATGCGAGTGGCAGCGCTGTCCTGCCATCGACAAGCGCGAAGAAGCTGACCTCTTCGCCATCGAGGAATTCCTCGATGACGACTTCCGCACCGGGCTGGGTGAAGAGAGCGGCGGTCGCCACGAGCGCCTCATCGAGCGTCATCGCCACCGTGACGCCCTTGCCGGCGGCGAGGCCATCGGCCTTGATCACGATCGGCGCCCCGTTCTTGCGGATGAAGGCCTCTGCCGATGCCTGATCCCTGAACCGGCCATAGGCCGCGGTCGGGATGCCGTGGCGGGCGCAGAGGTCCTTCATGAAACCCTTGGAGCCTTCAAGCTGCGCGGCCGCCTTGGTCGGTCCGAAGCAGGCAAAACCCGCGGCCTCGAGGTGATCGACCAGGCCGGCCACCAGCGGCGCCTCGGGGCCGACCACGACGAAGTCGATATGCTCATCGCGGCAGAGTTGCAGCACCGCGTCGAGATCAAGCGGATCCACCGGGGCCAGCCTGGCGACCTGCGCGATTCCGGCGTTGCCCGGCGCGCAGATCAGCTTGTTGACCAGCGGGGAGGCCGCAAGTGCCCAGCAGAGCGCATGCTCGCGGCCGCCCGATCCGATGACGAGAAGATTCATGTCGGCGATCCCGGCGTCTGGAGGAATGGCGGGAATGTTTGTATCATGGGTCCAGCAGACGCAAGGCCTTGGAATGAGCGATTCAGCCCCGATTCAGGGTGCCCAGCCCGGCGCCAGCAATGTGCCGGAATTCACCGTTACCGAGCTCTCGCTGCGGCTGAAGCGCAGTATCGAGGAGACTTTCGGCTGGGTCCGCGTCCGGGGCGAGATTTCCGGCTTCAAGCGGGCCGCGTCGGGGCATCTGTATTTCTGCCTGAAGGATGCCGATTCGGTGCTGGACGCGGTCTGCTGGAAGGGCAGCGCGCTCCGCCTCGGCGTGAAGCCGGAAGACGGCATGGAGGTCGTCTGCTCCGGGAAGCTGACCAGCTATCCCGGCCGCTCGAAATACCAGATGGTGGTCGAGCGGATGGAGCTGGCGGGCCTCGGCGCTCTGATGGCCCTGCTGGAGCAGCGCAAGCAGAAGCTGGCCGCCGAGGGCCTGTTTGCGGCCGAGCGCAAGCGGCCGCTGCCCTATCTGCCGCGCGTCATCGGTGTGGTGACCTCACCCACCGGGGCCGTGATCCGCGACATCCTGCATCGGCTGGCGGACCGTTTTCCGACCCATGTGATCGTCTGGCCGGTACTGGTGCAGGGCGAGGGGGCGGCCGAGCAGGTGGCCCGGGCGATCCGGGGGTTCAACGACCTGCCCGAAAACGGGACCGTGCCGCGTCCGGACCTGCTGATCGTCGCGCGCGGCGGCGGCAGCCTGGAAGATCTTATGGCCTTCAACGAGGAGATCGTGGTGCGGGCTGCGGCCGCCTCTGCGATTCCGCTGATCTCCGCGGTGGGCCACGAGACGGATACCACGCTGATCGATTTTGCGTCCGATCGCCGGGCACCGACGCCGACGGCGGCAGCCGAAATGGCGGTGCCGGTGCGGCTCGATCTGCTGTCGGGCGTTGCCGCCCTGGACGACCGCCTGCGGCGCGGCATGGGCCGGCTGGCGCGGGAGAAGCGCCAGCATCTGGAAGGACTGGGCCGCGGCCTGCGCGGCCCGCGCGAGCAGCTCCGCATGGCCCAGCAGCGGTTCGACGATCTTTCCGAACGTCTGCGGCACGGCTTGCGCGCCGGCGTTGCCGCCCAGCGTTCGCGGCTGGAAACCTCGATGGCCCGGCTGCGGCCGGCCCTGCTGCGCCGCGAGGTTGCCGATTATCGCCGCCGGCTGGAGGAAAGCGCCCAGCGGCTGCGGCGCTGCGTGAGGCAGAAGCAGATTGATGCGGCACGCCAGCTCGAGCAGCCGGCCAAGCTGCTGGAAAGCCTGTCCTACAGAAACGTGCTGGCGCGCGGTTTTGCCGTCATCCATGGCCCCGACGGCCGCGCGGTGAAATCTGCCGCGGGGCTGGCGCCGGGGTCCAGCGTGGTGATCGAGATGCAGGATGGCCGCCGTAACGCCCAGATCGACGGCAGCGGCGGCGCCCCGCGTCGGACGGCTCCGGCCGGCAGGAAAAAGGCCGGGCAGCAGGAGGAATTGTTCTGATGCAGATTCCGGTGATGCCGCAGGAAACCGAAGCCAGGCTTCATTACCGTGACGGCACGTTCGATATCGTGTTTCCCGGCGCCTATGTGACCTGTGCCGTCACGGGGCAGCGCATACCGCTGGATCGTCTGCGCTACTGGAGTGTGGAGCGGCAGGAGGCATATGCCGACGCCGTCGCAGCGCTGAAGCGCATGCCGCGCTGAGGTGACCCGCTTGATCCGCCTGCCGGCCATCCTGCTGCTCTGCCTTGGCCTCCTTGTGGCCAGGCTGGCGGTGGCGAACGAACCGCCGCCCGGACTCGCCTGGCAGGGGGATTTCGTGCAGGGCGGCATGGTGGTCGGAGTCGCCCAGCCGGGGGTAAGCCTGAAGCTCGGCGAACGCAGCGTGCCGGTCGCGCCCGATGGCCGCTTCGTCTTCGGTTTTGGCCGCGACGAGGCCGCGATCCTGCCCCTCGGCATCTCCTATGGGGACGGGCGGGATTTTGTGGTCACGCTGAATGTCGCGCCGCGCCAGTACGACATCCAGCGCATCGAGGGCTTGCCGCCGGCCCAGGTGACGCCGCCGCCGGCATTGCTGGAGCGCATCAGACGGGAAAATGCCGCGATTGCCGCCGTGCGCCAGCGCAACACGCCGCGTACCGATTTCCTGCAGGGCTGGATCTGGCCGGCAAAAGGGCGCATCAGCGGCGTGTACGGCAGCCAGCGCATCCTGAACGGCGAGCCGCGCCAGCCGCATTTCGGCATCGACATTGCCGCCCCGGCCGGCAGCCCGGTGGTCGCCAGCACCGATGGTGAAGTCGCACTGGCCGAGCCGGACCTCTATTACACCGGTGGCACGATCATCCTCGATCACGGCATGGGCGTTACCGCCGTATATTCCCACCTGCAGACCATCGCCGTGAAGGTGGGGCAGCGCGTCCGCCAGGGCGAGGTGATCGGCACGGTCGGCTCGACCGGCCGGTCGACCGGCCCGCATCTCGACTGGCGGGTGAACTGGTTCGACGTGCGGCTCGATCCGCAGCGCCTGCTGCCGAAGCAGCAGTAGAGCTCAGTCCTTCGGCCAGCGTTTGTGGACCCAGAACCAGTGGTCCGGCCGCTCCCGGATCCATCCCTCGATCTTGGCGTTGATCATGGTCATCGCGGCGAGCACGTCGCGTTCGCGGTCGCCGGTATCCTCGAGATGGATCGGCGCCTCGACGATGATCCGGAACCTCGCGCCTTCCAGTCGCTGCACATAGGCGGGAATGACCGGGCAGCCGGCTTTCAGCGCCAGTTCCGCGATGGCCGGTGCGGTCATGGCGTCACGCCCGAAGAAGGGGACCGGAATGCCGGTAGCCAGTTTCTGGTCCACCAGCATGCCGAGCAGCTCGTTCTGCTTCAGCGCCTTGAGCAGTTCGCGTGCCGCCTGCATGCCTTTGGGAACATGACGTCCGCCGACCGGCTTGCGCAGGTTCTGCAGGATCTCCTCGGTCAGCGGGTTGTTGGCGGCGCGATAGACGTGTACCAGCGGCGCACCATACTGGGTGGCCGCCAGGCTCATCAGTTCCCAGTTGCCGTAATGCGCCGAGAAGAAAATTCCGGGTTTGCCGCTATCCCGGATCGCGTCTATGTGCTCGCCGCCGACGATATCGATGCGGCCTGGCCGCAGCGCTCCGCTGATGACGAAATCGCCCAGATGCGGGTATTCGGCCAGAACCCGGCCGAGATTGTCCCACATCCCCATGAGGATCCGGTGTCGCTGTGCCTCGTCGAGTTCGGGCATGGCGCGTGCGAGGTTCTGCACTGCCGTGCGATGCACCGGCAGCCACGGGCCGATCGTCCGTCCGATCCAGCCGCCCAGCGCGGATGCCAGGTCGAGCGGCAGGGCCCCGAACAGCGCGACGGCAAAACGCGCGCCGAAGGCGGCAACATATTCGTGCGGTTCGGCACGCTTAAACATGCGGCAGCCGCTCCGTCAGAAAGCGCGCGACGGCCGATTCGTCGTCGAAGCGCAGGGTCACCCGCAGGCACTCGACCATGGGGCGCGCCTCTGGCGGGAAACGGACGAGATCCTTCGCGGTCGTCACCGGAACCGCCTTCTGCGCATGGGCATCTTCGACCAGCCGCATGATGAGGTCTTCGTCATAGGCCATATGGTCCGGGAAGGGGCGGCGCCCGGCAATGATCGCGCCTGCCTGTTCGAGGCTGGAGAAAAACTTCTCCGGTCTGGCGATGCCCGCGAAGGCCAGGACGCGCTTGCCCTGCAGATGGTGAACATCCTCCGGATGCGGCACGAGACGCGCGCGGAAGACCGGTTTCGCGCCCAAGTCGGGCAGCGGGGCGGTGCCGTCGCCGAGAATCACGATGGCGTCGCTGCGGGCCAGACCTGCGGCGATCTCCTCGCGCAGGGGACCGGCAGGCAGCAGGCGGCCGTTGCCGAAACCGTAATCGGAATCCACCACGAGGATCGAGGCCGTCCGCCTGAGGCGGTAGGTCTGATGCGCATCATCGGCGACGATGCAGCTGGCGCCGGCCTTCGCAGCCGCTGTTACCGCCTGTGGACGGTCGCGGCCGATCCAAGTGGGCGCCACTTCGGCCAGCAGGAGCGGCTCGTCCCCCGTGTCGGACGCCCGGTGGGCCTTCGGATCGACGCGGACCGGACCGGTGAGCTTTCCGCCATAGCCGCGGCTGACGAAATGAGGCCGCTGGCCGGCCTTCTGCAGCAGCCCGGCCAGCGCGAGCGCCACCGGCGTTTTCCCCGCGCCGCCGGCCACCAGATTGCCCACGGAGATGACCGGGATGGGGTTTTCCGGCGCCGTTGCGAAGGCGCGGTTTAGCCGGTTGCCAAGGCCGTAGAGTGTCGCCAGCGGGCCGAGCAGCAGCGGCCATACGGAGGCGCTGCCGGCGGCCCAGAAGGCTGGCGCCTTAAACATTGCTCTCGGCGGGCTGCGGCTGCGCGGCCGCAGGTTCGATCGGTTCCTGGCCGCAGAGACGGTCGGCCCGGTCGCAGAGTTCGTTCATCGCGGCTTCCAGCCGCAGCATCGCCGCCTCGATCGGCTCGTCGGCGTTGCTATGCACGTCGATCGGTTCGCCCCAAAGGAAGACCCCGCGATTGAACGGCCAGGGAAGGATGAAGCGGTCCCAGGAGCCGATCACCTTGCGGCGCGCAACGGCATAGGTGACGGGCAGGATCGGTGTCTTGGCCAGCCGGGCAGCGGCGATGACGCCGGGGCTGGCCACCCGCATGCGGGGGCCGCGCGGGCCGTCCGGCGTAAAGCCGGCATAGCCATTGTCCTTCAGGATCTTGACGATCACCCGGAGCGCGGCGCTGCCGCCCTTTTCCTTGCCCTTTTTGGAGCCGGAACCGCGCACGGTACCAATGCCGAAGGGATCCATGGCGCGGGCGATCAGTTCTCCATCGCGATGCTGCGAGATCAGCATCTTGATGGGCCTGGAGAGATTCCACGCCTTCGGAATCATCAGCAGCCGCCCGTGCCAGAAGCACAGGATGAACGGCTTGCCGGCATTCCAGAACGAGTCGGGATACTGCTGGCCATGTACCTCCCAGCGCGAAGTGGCATGGACGAAGCGGATATACAGGGCGATCGTGTCCGCGGCGAAGCGGACCGCTCCCTTGCTGCGCAGCAGGCGTTTCACCAGACCCGACATCGACGAACTATACCGCCGCCTCGACGGCGAACTGGGTGGCATAGAGACGCGCATAGGCGCCGTTCCGGGCCAGCAGCTCGGCATGGCTGCCCTGTTCGACAAGACGGCCCTGATCCAGCACGAAGATCACGTCGGCATCAATCACGGTCGACAGGCGATGGGCGATGACGAGGGTCGTGCGACCCTGCATCAGTTCCGCCAGCGCCGCCTGGATGAGCCGTTCGGATTCCGTATCCAGCGCACTGGTCGCTTCGTCCAGCAGCAGGATGGGGGCGTCGCGCAGCATCGCGCGGGCGATTGCGATGCGCTGCCGCTGACCGCCCGAAAGCTTCACGCCATTCTCGCCGACCAGCGTGTCGTAGCCTTCCGGGAGGGCCATGATGAAATCATGGGCGGCGGCGTGCCGCGCGGCAGCTTCGATGTCCGCCAGCGAAGCATCGGGGCGACCATAGGCGATATTGGCGCGGACGGTATCGTCGAACAGGGTCAGTTCCTGGCTGACCAGTGCGATGTTGCGCCGGAGCGAATCGAGGGTCACCGCGCGGACATCCTGACCGTCGATCAGGACGCGGCCGCTGGTCACGTCGTAGAAGCGCGGCACCAGGTTGAGCAGTGTCGATTTGCCGGCACCCGATGCGCCGACGAGGGCGGCCTTCCTTCCCGGCGGCACCACCAGCGAAACCCCCTGCAGCGCGACTTTGTCCTCGCTGTAACGGAAGCCGACATCCTCCAGTCGGATTTCGCCGCCGCGGATTTCCAGCGGCTTCGCGTCAGCCGCTTCCCTGATCTTCGGTTCGATGTCGAGCAGTGCGAAGATGCGTTCGGCTGCCGCCAGGCCCTCCTGGAGGGCGGTATTGAGGTTCGACAGGGCCTTCAGGGGCTGGTAGGCCGAAAGCGCGGCGTAAATGAACGCCGTCAGCGTGCCCAGCGTCAGCGTTTCGGAGCTGCCGCCGATATAGATCACCACCGCCACGGCAATGCCGCCCAGCGCCTCGGTGGCGGGACTGGCGGCCGCCCGGGCTCGCACGACTTTCATGATGTGGCCGAGCCGGGTTTCGACCGACTGGCGGGCGCGCTCGATTTCGCGCTGTTCCATGCCGTAGGCCTTCACCATGCGAGCGCCATCGAAGGTCTCGCTCAGGATGGTGGTCAGCTTGCCGGTTTCCTGCTGGCTCTTTGCCGAACCCTTGCGCGCCTTGCGGCCCAGGCGGCGCGTGGTGAGACCGACGAAGGGGAAAATCACGCAGACGATCAGCGCGAACTGCCAGTTCATGGCGAACATCACGCCGGTCAGGAAGATCAGGCTCAGGCTGTCCTTGACGATGCCGGTCAGCGCCTTGGTGACGGCCTCACGGAGCAGGGAGGCATCGTAGAGGAAGCTGGCGATCAGCTTGCCCGAGTGCATGTCGTGCAGCCAGGCCAGATCGGAGCGGATCATATGGCCGTACATGCGGATCTGGGTGTCGGCGATGATGCGCTCGCCGAAGCTGGTCATCAGCGTGCTCTCGAAGTAAGCCGCGATTGCCTTGACGACGACGACGATCACGACGGCCACCGGGACGATCACGGTCCAGTAGGGATCGCGCTGGGCGAAGACCTGGTCGATGGCGGGTTTGAGCAGCCAGGCGGTTGCCGCGGTCATGGCCGCAACCACGGCCATGCTCATCAGGGCCAGAAGCAGGGAGCCTACATGCGGGCGCACCTGTTCCCTCAGCAACCGACGGATCAGGGCGGCACTGCTGGGGGGGCGGCTGACGGCAGGGGTTGCTCTGCTGCCGGGTGAGGCGGACACGGTCACGGGAATCCTGCTGCAATCAAGCAGTTAGCGGGCACACCTATACCACGCAGCCGAGCGCCGGGCCAACCCCGGCAGACCTGCCGCCGGCGAATCAGAGGCGCTGCTTGGCAGCCGCGGCGACTGCCTCGGGGGTGATGCCGAAATGCCTGTACAATTGCTCATAGGGGCCGGAGGCGCCAAAGCCGGTCATGCCGACGAAAGCACCCTTGGCGCCCAGATAGCGGTCCCAGCCCTGCCGGATGCCGGCCTCGACGGCCACGCGGACCGTGCCCGGACCGAGCACCGCTTCCTGATAGGCCTCGTCCTGCTCCTCGAACAGCTCGAAGCTGGGCATCGAGACCACACGGGTCGGGATGCCGTCTTTCTGCAGCAGGTCGCGGGCCGCCAGCGCAATCCCCACTTCCGAGCCTGTTGCCAGCAGCGTCACCCTGGCCGTGCCGTCGGCGGCAGCAAGTTCATAGCCGCCCCGGGCAACCAGGTTTTCTGCGGAGTCGGTGAGGCGCACGGCCGCCAGATCCTGACGCGTCAGGGCCAGCACGCTGGGGCGGTTCTTCTGCTTCAGGGCGACCTGCCATGCCTCGGCCGTCTCGACCGCATCGGCCGGGCGCAGCACCAGCAGATTCGGAATGGCGCGCAGGGCGGCGAGATGCTCGACCGGCTGGTGCGTCGGGCCGTCCTCGCCAAGGCCGATGGAATCGTGGGTCATCACATAGACGATGCGTTGTTCCATCAGGGCCGAGAGGCGGATCGACGGGCGGCAATAGTCAGTGAAGACCAGGAAGGTGCCGCCATAGGGGATGAAGCCGCCATGCAGCGCGATGCCGTTCATCGCGGCAGCCATGGCATGCTCGCGGACGCCGTAATAGACATACCGCCCGCTGAAATCGCCGGGCTTGACCGGCGCGAGGCTGGCGGTCTTGGTGTTGTTCGAGCCGGTCAGGTCGGCCGAGCCGCCGATCGTTTCAGGCACCACCGTATTGATCACTTCCAGCGCCATCTGCGACGACTTGCGGGTCGCCCATTTCGGCTTGTCGGCGACCAGCTTGGCCTTGTACTCCGCCACCACCTTGTCCATCGCGGCCGGCAGGTCACCGCGGAAACGGCGCTCCCATTCGGCACGCTGCTCGGCGGGCAGGGCGGCAAAGCGCTTGCTCCAGGCCTGCTGTCTGGCGGCGCCGGCAGCGCCCACATCCCGCCAGGCTTTCAGAATGGCGTCCGGAATCTCGAAGGGGGCATGCGGCCAGCCGAGCTTTTCGCGCGCACCCTTGATTTCGTCGGCACCAAGCGGCGAACCATGGGTGGAGGCCGTGCCGGCCTTGGTCGGCGCGCCATAGCCGATTACCGTGCGGCAGGCGATCAGGCTCGGCTTGTCGCTTTTCTGGGCGGCGGCAATCGCGCCGGCGATGGCTTCCGGATCATGGCCGTCGATGGCGGTCACCGCCCAGCCGCTCGCCTTGAAGCGGGCAAGCTGGTCGTCGGAGACGGTCAGACTGGTGGGGCCATCGATCGAGATACCGTTATCGTCGAACAGCACGATCAGCTTGTTCAGTTTCAGGTGGCCGGCCAGCGAAATCGCCTCGTGGCTGATGCCTTCCATCAGGCAGCCGTCGCCGGCGATCACATAGGTGTAGTGGTCGGTCAGCTCGCCGCCGAACTGGGCGGCGAGCAGGCGCTCGGCCAGCGCCATGCCCACGGCATTGGCGATGCCCTGTCCGAGCGGCCCGGTGGTGGTTTCGATCCCGGCGGCATGGCCGTGTTCCGGATGGCCGGCGGTCCGGGCGCCGAGCTGGCGGAACTTCTTCAGTTCGTCCAGCGTCATGTCCGGATAGCCGGTCAGGTAGAGCAGGGCATAGAGCAGCATCGAGCCATGGCCGGCCGACAGCACGAAACGGTCGCGGTCGGGCCAGGTCGGATTCTGCGGATCGAATTTGAGGAAGCGGCTGAACAGGACGGTCGCGACATCCGCCATGCCCATGGGCATGCCGGGATGGCCGGAATTGGCCTGCTGCACGGCGTCCATGGCGAGCGCCCGGATGGCGTTGGCCATGTCGTTGTGGCCGACGGCGGCAGTGTGGCGCGGAATGGCGGTGGAGGGGACGGCCTGCAGCATCTGGAAACCCGCAATAATAAGGCGAAAGCGGGCGGACCATGCCGGGCAATGCCGGCCCCGTCAACTGCTGTTACGGTTACATCAAAAGCTGCTGAAATTGCGGCGGTTTTCCGGTCCAGCGGGGTCGCGGCATTGTGCCGCGGCGGCCGGTTTCAGATGGATGTTCCGGAGTCGCGCCGCGGCATCGTTCCAGGGCTCAGGCTGGCTCGTCCTGCCGGGCGACGATCTGCGCCATCTCGGCCGCGGCGGCGTGGCTGACCAGACGGTCGAGATCGAGAATCGAGACCATCCGTTCATCGCGCGCCACCAGGGCGCTGAGGAACCTGGAATCGGCTTCCACGCCGGTCTCCGGCACGGATTGCAGTTCGCGCTGTTCGATCGAAAGGATGTCGGAGACCGAATCGACCAGCAGCCCGAAGGTGCCGTTCGCGGCCTCGACGACGATGACGACATGAAGCGGGGTCGTCGAGGTGCGTCCGCCGCCAAAGCGGACCCGCAGATCGTAGATCGGCACGATCGTGCCGCGCAGGTTGATGATGCCGCGCACGAAATCCGGCGTGTTCGGCAGGCTGGTCACCTCGGTCCAGGCGCGGATCTCGCGCACGGCCAGGATGTCGATGCCGTAGA
This sequence comes from Ferrovibrio sp., assembly GCF_035304305.1. Classification (GTDB taxonomy): domain Bacteria; phylum Pseudomonadota; class Alphaproteobacteria; order Ferrovibrionales; family Ferrovibrionaceae; genus Ferrovibrio. Next base: position 13,336 of record NZ_DATGQG010000088.1, on the reverse strand, counting down.
ACTGCTGGTCGATGCTGAAGGTCAGGTATTCGTTGCTCAGGGACGCGGCGCTGCCGGGGGCCGGCATCCCGCCGCGGACAGAAGCTTGTGACGATGCAGGAAGTTGCGTCATGATTTCTCCCCCTTTCCGGCTCGGACCGGACCTGCCAAGTCTAGCAAATCCTGCCGCAACGCCAGTAAACAAATTCCTCTTGTGCTCGCGCGTTTAATTTCCTCTTGTGTTCCAGATTGTTCATGCCGACGGGAGAGACCAGATGCAAATGCCGGTAAATGCGTTCAAACGCGCGCTGCGCGAGGGCCGTCCGCAGATCGGCCTGTGGAGTATGCTGTGCAGCAATATCGTTGCCGAAATCGTGGCGACGGCCGGTTTCGACTGGGTGGTCATCGATACCGAGCATTCTCCCAATGAGCTGCCCTCCGTCCTGCAGCAGCTGCAGGCTATGCAGATCGACGCGAATACGGCGACGCCGGTGGTGCGCCCGGCATGGAATGACCCAGTCCTGATCAAGCGGTTCCTCGATATCGGCTCGCCCAACCTGATCCTGCCCTTCGTGCAGGACGCCGAAGAGGCACGCCGTGCCGTGGCGGCAACCCGCTATCCGCCGCACGGGATCCGCGGCGTCTCCATGTCGCAGCGCGCCAACCGCTATGGGCTGGTGGCCGACTACCATGCCAGGGCGACGGAAGAATTGGGCGTTATCGTGCAGGTGGAGACGCTGACGGCGCTCGACCGCATTCCCGAGATCGCGAAGGTGGACGGCATCGACGGCATCTTCATCGGCCCGGCCGATCTTTCCGCCGATGCCGGGCATCTGGGCAACAGCGCGCATCCGGAAGCTCAGGCAGCCATCATGAAGGGGCTCCAGGCCTGCAAGGCGGCCGGCAAGCCCTGCGGCATCCTGGCGCCCGTAGAGGAAGATGCCCGCCGCTACTTCGATGCCGGCTTCACCTTCGTCGCCGTCGGGGTCGATCAGGGCCTGCTGACCAAGGCGACGCGGGATATCGTCAAGCGCTTCCGCAGCCATATCGGCCGCAGCTAGCTCAGGCCCGGCGGCGGACCCAGAACCGGTAGCAGTTGGCGAAGAGGTCGGGGTTCTCGGCTTCCACCAGAGCCCAGTTGTCGAGGTCGGTGGCGGTCGGATCGTCCGGGAACCGGGCCTGATACTGCGCCAGCGGCTTCGGCGTCGAGAATTCGAAGCCGAGGAATTCCAGCCCGGCCCCGCTGATCAGGCTGCGCAGCTGTTGCGGCGTATAGCGGTGTTCCTGGCGATGAAAGACCAGGTCGCGCAGATCGCTCAGCGTATGGAAGGCGCTCGAGCGCGCCAGCCGCGCCGCCAGGTCCGGCGCCAGCCGCGGCAGATCGTTGCGGAAGCGCCGCACATCCTCGGGATTGTCGCTGTAACCGTGCCGGGCGATCAGCTCGCGCGCGGCCACCACATCGCGGCGACCGACCTCGCTGTACAGCCCCAGCATCATGTAACCGTCGGGCTTGAGCAGGGTGACAAGCTGGGCCAGTCCGGCGGCGGGGTCGCGCAGATGATGCAGCACGCCAAAGCTTTCGATGACATCGAAACGCCGGTCGATGCTGCCGATCTTCAGGATGTCGGCCTGGGCGAATTCGACGTTGGTGATCCCGAGTTCATCGGCCTTGCGCTTGCCGTATGCAAGACTGGCCCGGCTGAGATCGATCGCCAGCACCCGCGCATCGTAGTAGCTCGAGGCCGCGAGAATGGCATGCAGGCCAGTGCCGCATCCTGCGATCAGTACCTGCGGATTGGTGATGCTGCCGGCCGGAATGGTCTGCAGCGGCAGGGCGGAGCGCAGGCGCACCGGAACGGTGAGGGGGCTGTTGAGGATCGGCTGATGCCAGCGCGGGAACGGGCTTTCCTCATACATGTCCTGAACGCTGCGGCTGGTGGCATCGTCCACGGGCGTAAGCGCGGGCATGGCCGCTGCGATCGTCTTTTCCTGCAGCGGCTCGAGCAGCTGGATGCGGTGAAGATCCGCGAAGGCTGCCGGCCAGGCGGCGGCGGCCAGCCTCGCATGATCGGGCCGCCGATACAGCGGATGATAGGTGGCATAGACGGCAAACAGCGGAGCCGCGGATGCCGGGTCCGCCTCGGCCAGCCGGGTGTCCAGCTGCTGCAGCAAGGCACGTTCGTCCGCGCGGGACTGGTCGATATATTCGGCCTGGAAGTTGCGGATCGCGATCAGGCCGAGCAGGCGGCTGTAGCGGTCGAGAACGGCGGGATCATGCACGGCCAGATGCAGCAGGCCCCGGCGCAGCGCCATAAGCCGGCGGGCGATCGCCGGGTGCATCACCAGTCCATGGGCCAGCCATTCGGCGAAGGCATCGCTGCTGGCCGGATCGGGGCATTGCGGCGCGGCGAGAACCTTCGCCACATTCGCAGCCGGCATCGCGTCGATCGGCGCGAGGATGGTGAAAGTCGGATCCAGCTGGATTGCGCTTTCGATGATCGAGGCGAGGTCGCGAGGCTCGACTCCCGGGGTGCCGAGCAGCGGCAGGGTGGTGGCGAGCAGGGCCGGGTCTGGCTTTTTCAGGCGCAGGCCATGCAGCGACCGCGCGAAGCCGAGGCGATAGCGCGTGTCGTTTGGCGCGGACTGCAGCGCCCGGCCGAAGAAAATCATCGCGTCCTTGGCCTTGCCCTGGGCCATCAGGACGAAACCGAGAAGGTAGTTCACCTCCGGATGCTTCGGATGCTTCTGGCGGGCGGTGCCGAGCGCGCCGATCGCAGCGTCCAGCGCGCCATCCGCCATGAAAATATGGGCGAGGCCGATATAGGGATCCGGCAAGGCCGCATTCAGGACGATGGCGGCGCCGAAGCTGTCCCGGGCTCCCTGGCGGTCACCTTCGGCCAGCCGGATATGCCCGAGTGTCAGATGGTAGTTCTCGAAATGGAAGTCGATCTCGATGGCGCGTTCCACCAGTTGACGCGCCTTGGCCAGGTCGCCGCGCCGCAGCGCGGCATAGCCCTTCAGATGCAGCGCATCGGCGAAGTCGGCATCCTGCTGCAGAATCGAATCGAGCAGGTTTTCCGCCTGCACGTAGTCTTCTGCTTCCAGGGCGCGCATGGCCGCGCGCAGAATCGGCAGCAAATGCGCTTTGGCTTCGATCTGGTTTTTATCGGGTAGAGGCATGCCGCGCCAGAGGGGAGGGATACACGCCGGTACCTTAGGGGGATTGCCGCTGCGGGGCAAACGGATTGAAAGCCTGCATCGGACGGCGGTCAGCGCGCCGAAACCCGCTCCGGCACCCGCTGCAGCACGATTGTGTCCTTCAGGTCCGGATTGTGCTTCGCCGTCATCGTGCCGAACAGGCGGTCGCCATCGCGCCGGAACTCGAAAACCGCATTCGGAGTCTCCCGCATCATGCCGGTCGCGGTGAGTGTCAGCGGCCAGTCGACGTCACTGGGCAGTTCCGCAGCGGGATTGGCGCCGAGTCCGGCATGATAGCGTGCGGCGAGTTGGTTGCCCGTGATCCCGCCCATGGTGATGGCGACCAGTCTGCCGCCGCCCCAGGTGCCATGCCATAGGCCGGCAAGCGGAGAGGTGGGGTCGAGGCGACCGGCCGGCTGCGGCACGATCTGGAAGGTTGCCAGCGCACTCGGATCGCCTTCCTCGCAGGGCGGGGCCTCGCCGCTCTCGACAAAGGCGAAGATGCAGGCACCGTAGCGCCGCGCGAAATTCCAGCTCTGCCCGGCACCGTGACCTTTCAGGTCGGCAATTTCGGGCTGATTGATGATGTAATGCGGAATCCCGAGGCTCTGAAGTTTGTCACGCAGCCAGGGGCCGCGGACATTCGGCGCATGGGCTTCGTAATAGTCGTCTTCCGCGAAATAGGCGACAGCCACCTTCGCCTTCCTGCCGGCATACTTCTCCCAGATCGCCCGCATGGCGAAGTCGTTGTCTTTCCAGTAGGTGCCGTTGCCGTGCGCGGCTGGCGCGAGCCCGATCACGGCCTCGACCTCGTAGCCGTAGCGCACCGCCTCGATCGCCGCATAGGCGCCCGCGGACTGCCCCATGAGCACGATGCGGGAATAGCCCATCTTCTGCGCCTTCCCGATTCCGGCGCCGACGATCTGCAGCGCCCGGAGCCGGTCGTCGCTGCCCCAGCCGCGATAGAGCGTGTAGACATCCCAGCCGCGATGGGCGAAATGCAGGGCAAGGGGCGGCGCCTTGTGGTCGGCGCTGGTCATGCCGCGGCCATGGTTCCAGATCACCAGGCCCCGGGCCTTTTCCGGCCCCTGGATGGGGGGCGCGGCGGCGTGATACTCTGCGGGGCTGAAATCGAAATGCTTGCCCTCGACCATGGTCTGGCCGACGGCCGCTGCCGGTACCGACAGCCACACAAGCGCGCCTAGCAGTGCCGGAAACCTGCCCCCCATTACCCTTCTTCCCGCAACTGAAATCGATGCGGGAAGATGGCGGGCGGCCGGATCAGATCACAACGAAAGACCCGATAACGGCCGTCAGTGTGTCCGGAAATTAACCTCTCAGCCGGCCCTGGCCTGGCTGGCCTCGAAGCGTTTCATCTCTTCCTCGACCAGTTCCTTTTTCGACAGCTTGCCGATCAGGGTTTTCGGCAGGGCCTCGCGGATCTCCATGGCGACCGGCATTTCATGCTTGCCGAGCTTGTCCCTCAGGAAGTCCTTGAGCTGCTCGAAGGTGAAGGGCTGGGCGCCCGGCTTCAGCTTGATGAAGGCCTTGGCCGACTGGCCGCGGTACGGGTCGGGAATGCCGATCACGGTGCATTCCTCGACGCTGGGATGCTCGTAGATCGCTTCCTCGATGTTGCGGGGATAGACGTTGAAGCCGCCCGAGAGGATCATGTCCTTCTTGCGGTCGACGATGAAGATGTAGCCTTCCTCGTCCATGTAGCCGACGTCGCCGGTATGGAAGCGGCCGCCGGCGAAGGCTTCCGCGGTCGCCTCCGGCTTGTTCCAGTAGCCTTTCATCACGTTCGGGCCGGTGATGCAGATTTCGCCGGTCTGGTTCACGCCGAGCACCTTGAGCGGATCGTCCACGTCGACGATCTCGATGGTGACACCGGGCAGCGGCAGGCCGCAGGACCCCTTTTTGCGCTTGCCGCCATAGACGGTCTGCGTGCCGGCCGGCGAGGTCTCGGTCATACCCCAGCCTTCGATCATCTTGTGGCCGGTGACCTGCTCGAACTTGTCCTGCACCTCAGCCGGCAGTGGCGCGCCACCGGAGGCACAGAATTTCAGCGACGACAGGTCGTAATCCTTCAGGTTCGGCATGTTGACGATGGCCGCGTACATGGTCGGCACACCGGGGAAGATGGTGATCTTCTTCTTGTGCAGATCCTCGATCACCGCCTTCAGCTCGAAACGCGGATGCAGCACGAATTCGGCCCCAATGGTCAGCATGCGCAGCAGCACCGCGCTGAGGCCGTAGATGTGGAACATCGGCAGGACCATGAGGACCCGTTCCCTGCCGTCCTCAAGGACCAGCTCTTCGCTGGTCCAGCTGGCATACATCTGCACGGTCGCCGTGATGTTGCCATGCGTCAGCATGGCGCCTTTCGGCTGGCCGGTCGTGCCGCCGGTATATTGCAGGATCGCCACTTCCTCGACCGGATCCTTCACCGGATGCGGGGTGTAGCGGCCGTCATTGGCAACCAGATCGGTGAAGCGGATATGCCGATCGTCCTTTGGTACCTGGGCGATTTCCTTGCCCTTGGCCAGCGGGAACAGCAGGTTCTTCGGGAAGGGCAGAACGTCGGGCAGGCGGCAGACCACCACCTTCTTGAGACGGGTGGTGCCGAGCATCTTGCCGATATTCGGATACAGCGCCTTCAGGTCGAGCGTGACCATGATGTCGGTCTGGCTGTCCTCGATCTTGTAGCGCAGCTCCCGTTCGGCATCGAGCGGACTGTAATTCACCACCCGGCCGCCGGCCTTGAGGATGGCGAAGAAGCAGATCACGTAATGGGGCGTATTGGGCAGGAACAGCCCGACATGCACACCGGGGCCGACGCCGAGCTGCTGGAAGCCCTTGGCGGCCCGGTCCACCAGATCGGAAACGGCCGCGTAGGTGTAGGTTTTGCCCATGAATTCCAGGCAGGGCTGCGGCGCAAAGCGCGCCACGGCATCGTCCAGCAGGGTCCAGATCGGACGGGCCTGGAAATTCTGGGCCCAGGTCACGCCGGCCGGATAGGATTTTTCCCAGAACGGTGCAGTCATCAAAATATCCCCCTAGACTCGGGCCGGGCGCATTCCCCGGGTTCGGCTGATTGTATGAACGGGGCGGGACTGACGCAACGTGGCGTAACGTCACTCCGTTGCCCGGCCGGGTTGCGCAGGCCTGCCGCGGCTGGCAAAGTCCGGTTCCGATATCGTGCTTCAAGAGGCCAGAATGGGCGGCGGTCCCAAGGACATGCGCGCGGAGCGTGACCGGTTTGTCGCCTTCGCCTTCTCCGCTGCCGACCTGATGCTCGAATTGGCTGCCGAAGGCCAGGTGACCTTCGCCTCGGGTGCCGCGCGGCTGCTGACCGGCCGGGATCCGAATGAACTGGTCGGACAATCCTTTGCCAGCCTGGTCGATGAGGTCGACCGCCATTTCATTCTCAATCTGCTCGCCAATCTCACCGTTGGCGGACGAATCGAGCCGGTGACGATCCGGCTGCTGGCCGCCGACGGCAGCCCCGGCGCAGTTTGCGTCCTGGGAGGCTGTTGCCTGCCGCGCCATGAAGGCCGGTACTATCTGACACTCTCCAACGCCCGTTTGCCGGGAGCAGAAGCCGCGCTGGCCAACAAGCGTGACTACCAGACTGGCCTGCTGGCCCTCGATGATTTCGAAACCCGCGCGGGGGAGCGGCTGAAGCTGGCGCGGGAGCTGGGCTCGGAGGTGAAACTGACGCTCGTCGAGATCGTCGGTCTCAAGGAACTGGCCGAATCCCTACCGCCTGACGAAAGCCGGGCGCTGATGAGCGATGTCGGCGCGCTGCTGCGCGGCAAGTCGCTGGGCGGCGACACGGCGGGACGCATCGATCCCGAGAAATACGGCATCCTGCATGCCAATCCCCTCGACCAGACTGCCATGGCCGATCAGGTCCGAGACCTGGTCAGGAAATCCGGCGTAGACGCGGCCGGCGATCTGCTCGGCATCCGCGGCGCAACGCTGGATCTGCATGCCAGGGGCATGAGCGACGAGGATGCGGCCAACGCCATGGCCTTTGCGGTACAGCGCTTCGCCAGCGAAGGGGCCGCCGGTTTCTCGCTCCGCTCCACGGAGGACAGCCTCAAGGCACTGCTGAATACCACGGTATCGCGGGTGCACGCGCTGCGCTCAGCCGTTTCAGGCCGGCGCTTCCAGCTGGTCTTTCAGCCGATCGTCCACCTCGATACGCGCATGCTGCACCACTACGAGGCGCTGTCGCGTTTCGAAGATGGCGGCTCGCCGTTCGAGACGATCCGGCTGGCCGAAGGCGTGCACCTGATTGGTGAATTCGACCTGGCCGTGGTGTCTCGGGTGGTCGACCTGCTGACGGAAAAGCGGCGCCAAGGCGATATTATCGACGTCGCCGTCAATCTGTCCGGTCACAGCCTTGAGAGCACCGTCTTCATGGCGGCACTGCGGGAGATTCTCGCGCCGGTGCCGGAACTGCGCAAGCAGCTGATCTTCGAGATCACGGAATCGACCCAGATCACCAATCTCGTTCATGCCGCTGCGGCGGTGCGGCAGCTGCGCGAGGATGGGCATTCCGTGTGCCTGGACGATTTCGGCGCCGGTGCGGCGTCGTTTCCCTATCTGCAGGCGCTCGACGTCGACTATGTGAAGATCGATGGCGCCTATGTGAAGGCGCTGCAGAGTCGCGAGCATGACCGCGACCGGGCAATCCTGAAAGGCATGGTCTGGCTATGCAAGGAACTCGGCATCGGCACGGTGGCCGAAATGGTCGAGACCGAGGATCAGGCCGGCCTGTTGCGCGATTTCGGCATCGACTACGGCCAGGGCTACCTGTTCGGCAGGCCCGAGCCGGAGATGCTGATGGAACCCTTCCGGCCTGACGCCGACGGGCCCGCCCGGCGCCGGCCCGGCTGAAGGTTCAGTCCCGCAGTTCCACCTTGCCGTGGTCCAGTGCGATCACGTCACGCTCCATCAGGCGCGCGCGGAACGACACCGTATTCCCGTCGCGCCAGATCTCCGTGTGGATCGTCTCGCCGGGAAAGACCGGGGCGGTGAAGCGTGCCTCGATGTGTCGCACCAGCGCCGGATCGTGATTGCAGGCGGCTTTCACGACGGCGCGCACGGCGTGGCCATAGGTGCAGAGTCCATGCAGGATCGGCCGCGGAAAACCGGCCGCCTTGGCAACGGCAGGATCGGCATGCAGCGGGTTGCGGTCGCCGCAGAGGCGGTAGAACAGCGCCTGGTTCGGCTGGGTCCGCGCGGTGACGCCAACGTCGGGTGCGCGGTCAGGGATGGGATGCGGTTGCGGCGGCCCGTCTTCCGGCGACCGTGCCGGACCGCCAAAGCCGCCATCGCCGCGGGCGAATGTGGTGGACAGCAGGGTCGCCAGCAATTCGCCGCTTTCGGCGTCCCGGATCGTGTTCTCGATCAGCAGGATGGCGCCCTTGCCGGCGCCCTTGTCGAACGCATCCTTGACTCTGACCTTCGAACGGATGCGGCCCTGTGTCGGCAGCGGCCTGTGCAGCGTGACGCGCTGCTCGCCGTGGACAACCATGAGAAAATTGATGCCGGTCCTGGGCACCCAGCTGTCGTCCCAGGTAATTACCGTCGCCTGGCTCGGGAGCGCTTTCAGCCCCTTCTCGTAGACGAAGGGCAGCTCGTCGAGATCCATCGGATCGTGCCCCATGCCGACGCTGAGCGCGTACAGCATCGTGTCGCGCTCGGTGTAGCTGAATTCCCGCTCCGGCAGGTCGAGGCGCATCAGATCGTCGTAGACAATCGGCATGTTTCCTCCATTAATTTGCCCAACTCTAGCGATGCAGACGGCGACAGGCCAGCCTTGACGTTGCGTCAGGCCACGGGAGGATGACATGAGTTACACCACTTTCGACTTCAGCGTGGCCGACCACGTCGCGCAGATCGTCTTCAACCGCCCCGACAAGGCCAATGCCATGATCCTGCCCTTCTGGCAGGAGATGGTGGACGTTTTCGCCGAAATCGAGGATCGGCCGGAAGTCCGCGCCGTGGTGATTTCCTCCACCGGAAAACACTTTACCGGCGGGCTGGACCTGTCGGCCTTTGCGGGGATCGCGGGGGACATGCTGCAGGGCGACCGCGGCCGGGTGGGCGAGCAGTTCCGCCGTGCCGTGGCGGAGATGCAGGAAAGCTTCGCGGTGATCGACCGCTGCCGCGTTCCGGTGCTGGCGGCGATCCAGGGCGGCTGCGTCGGCGGCGGCGTCGACCTGATCTCGGCCTGCGACATGCGCTACTGCACGGCGGACGCCTGGTTCTGCATCCAGGAAATCAACATCGGCATGACGGCGGATGTCGGCACCCTGCAGCGCCTGCCGCATCTGATGCCGTCGGGGCTGGTGCGCGAACTTGCCTATAGCGGACGGCGGATGCCGGCGCAGGAAGCATTCCGCGCCGGGCTGGTCAATACGGTCTTCGACTCCCAGGAGGCGATGCTGGCAGCCGTGCTCGAGATCGCCCAGACCATTGCCTCGAAATCGCCGCTGGCGATCCACGGCACCAAGGAGATGCTGAACTATACCCGCGACCACAGCGTCGCGGATGCGCTGAACTACATGCAGGTCTGGCAGGCCGGCATGTTCCTGACCAGGGATCTGATGGAGCAGATGCAGGCCAACCAGGAAAAGAGGCCGGCGAAATTCGACGATCTGCTGCCGGCGAAGAAGCTGGTGCGCCGTCGTCGTTGAGGAGCGGCGCTGATCAGCTGACGCCCAGGATTTTCCAGATGCCTTCCGAGGTCAGCACGATGCGGTCTTCCACGGTCATCGTGCCCTGAACGAAAATCAGGCTGCGGGTCTGGCGGACGATGCGGCCGCGCATTTCGACCCAGTCGCCCGGCTTTGCGGCGGAGATGAACTGGTTGTTCAGCGATACCGTGGCGCAGGCGCGTTTCTCCACCGCGTCCCAGACCACCCAGCCCAGGGTATGATCGGCAAAACTCATGAGCATGCCCCCGTGGATCACGCCGCGGCCATTGGCATGACGCTCTTCCGCAAGGAAGGCGCAGGCGGAGCCCTCGGTCTCGTGCCGGGTCCAGACCGGGCCGATCAACTGGGTGAAGGGACCCTGGCTGCGGCGTTTGGTCCAGCCGGCTTTTTCCGGGTCGAATGTCTGGGCGGGGGCGGCACTCATGGGACAACCTGTCGTTCTGAACGGATGCCATAGAGCAAAACAGGCAGTGCGGCGCAAGGTTTACCCAGCGTCACCAGCTTGCCTCGCTGCTACCGCAGCCGTAACCTCGGCGCGGACAAGGGAGAAACGCATGGATCTCGAATTCACGCCGGAAGAGCGTGCTTTCCGCGACGAGGTGCGCGCCTTCATTCGTGACAATCTGCCGCCGGAACTCGCCGAGAAGAACCGGCGCAATGTCCATCTCGAGAAGGACGACATCGTCACCTGGCACCGGATTCTGCACAAGCAGGGCTGGGGCGCGCCGAACTGGCCGAAGGAATATGGCGGTCCGGGCTGGAGCCCCGTGCAGCGGTATATCTTCGACGAAGAAACCGCCGCGGCCGACGCGCCCGGACTGGCGCCGTTCGGCATCGCCATGGTCGGGCCGGTGATCTACACCTTCGGGACCGAGGAGCAGAAGAAGCGCTATCTGCCGCGCATTCTCAGCATGGAAGACTGGTGGTGCCAGGGTTATTCCGAGCCCGGCGCAGGTTCCGATCTCGCCTCCCTGCGCACCCGAGCCGACAGCGACGGCGATCATTACATCGTCAATGGCCACAAAATCTGGACCACCCAGGCGCATTTCGCGAACATGATGTTCTGTCTGGTCCGGACCGACCAGAACACCAAGCCGCAGGAGGGCATTTCCTTCCTGCTGATCGACATGAACACGCCCGGCATCACCGTCCGGCCGATCATCTCGATCGATGAAGGCCACAGCGTCAACGAGGTGTTCCTCGACAATGTCCGGGTGCCGAAGACCAACCTGATTGGCAAGGAAGGCAAGGGCTGGACCTATGCCAAGTTCCTGCTCGGAAACGAGCGCACCACCATAGCCGAGGTCGCCCGTTCAAAGCAGAGACTGCGGCGACTCAAGGAGATCGCACGGGCCGAGCAGGCCTTCGGAGCGCCTCTGCTGCAGGACCCGGCTTTCCGCGACAAGGTGGCTGCCGTCGAGATCGACCTGCTGGCGCTGGAATATACCAACCTGCGCGTGCTCGCTGCCGAGAATGCCGGCAAGGGCGTCGGCCCCGAGGTCAGCATGCTCAAAATCCGCGGTTCGGAAATCCAGCAGACCATCACCGAACTCGCCTGCGAGGCGCTGGGCTATTACGCGGCGCCCTATGAGCGTCGGCCTGACGGCTCCAACCAGCCGCCGGTCGGGCCGGACTATGCGCAGGGGCGGATGGAATCCTTCCTGTATTACCGTGCGACTACGATCTATGGCGGGTCGAACGAGATCCAGCGCAACATCATCGCCAAGATGGTTCTTGGCCTCTGAGCGAACACGAGCAACAGGGATAAACGGAAATGGATTTTCAGCTGTCCGAAGAACAGAAACTGCTGGCTGACAGCATCGAGAGCTGGCTGCAGGACAAGTACGATTTCGAGCGCTGGCGCAAGCTGGTCAAAACCGATCTCGGCTATGCGCAGGAGAACTGGGCTACCATGGCCGAGCTCGGCTGGCTGGCCATGCCGCTGGCGGAAGAATTCGGCGGCCTGGGCGGCGGCGCGGTAGAGACCATGCTGATCGCGGAGCGGTTCGGCAAACATCTGGTCGCCGAGCCCTATATGTCGACCATCGTGCTGGGCGCCGGACTGATCGGAGAGGCAGGCAGCGCCGAGCAGCAGGCAGAATGGCTGCCGGCCATCGCGGAAGGCAAGGCGAAATGGGCCTTTGCCCATGCCGAGCACGGCGCGCGTTTCAACATGGCCGAAGTGCATACCAGGGCCGAGAAGAGCGGCGAGGGCTGGGCGCTGTCGGGCAAGAAGATCGTCGTTTTCGACGCGCCCAGCGCCGACAGGATCGTCGTGCTGGCGCGCAGCGCCGGCGCCGCGACGGAGGCGTCCGGTCTCGGGCTGTTCGTGGTCGACGCCAATGGCAAGGGCGTAAGCCGGCAGGATTACCGCACCGTGGATAACCGTCGCGCCAGCGATATCACCTTTGAGAAGGCGGCGGCCGTCGCGCTCGGCGATCCCGCCGGCGCCTTCCCGAAGGTGGAGGCCGTCGTGGACCGCGCCATCGCCTATATGGCGTCGGAAGCGGTCGGCGCCATGCAGTCGCTGTACGAGACGACGCTTGCCTACCTCAAGACACGCAAGCAGTTCGGGCGGCCGATCGGCGATTTCCAGGTCCTGCAGCACCGCATGGTCGATATGATGATGCATGTGGAAAGCTCGCGCTCGCTGGCCCTGCTGGCCAGCCTGAAGGCCGATGCGCCGGCGGCAGAGCGCGCCAAGGCGGCCGCGGCGGCCAAGGTGCAGATCGGCAAGGCCGGCCGCTGGGTGGGGCAGCAGGCGATTCAACTGCACGGCGGCATGGGCATGACCGATGAGCTGAATGTCGGCCATTACGCCAAGCGCCTGATGATGATCGACACCCAGTTCGGGCATGCCGATTACCACCAGCGGCGCTTCGCGGCGCTCAGCGAAGCGGCCTAGCGGAGTACGCGCCACACCGGAGGAGCGGCATGGAAAAGGTCGTGGTGGAAGACATCAACGCCTGTTTCCATGCCGAGCTTGCCCGCAAATACCGCTCTACGGCGGGAAGCCGGGGGTTGATCCGCTCCTTGTCGACAGGCTGCTCGCTCAGGTGGAGCGACGGCCATGTCATCCTTGAGCGGCTGTTCTCGGAGGATGAGGCCGAGGCATCCGTGCCTTCATGGGCTTCGTGAACGGGCTGCACCCGAAACGTCTGCTGGAAGACAGAAAAAAGCCCGGCGGACGGGCCGCCGGGCTGGTGGAAACCGGAACGTCTCGGTCTCAGGCGGCGTTGACCGCCTTCACGGCCTCGACGGCGCTCTCCGGATTCCAGTTGGTGTAGGCCTGGGCGCAATGCTGCGCGCAATAGGGCTTGCCGGGCAGGGCAACACTGCTGCAGAAGTCGAAATCCGTCGTCTTGGGATCGCCGATCGGCCATTTGCAGCGCGGCCCGCTGGACGGGGTCAGGGCAGCCAGCATG
>NZ_DATGQG010000087.1:0-52296 GCF_035304305.1 Ferrovibrio sp. | reverse complement strand
GATCGCTTTCCGCTATCTCCTCAATCTGCCGATCGGCTGGACCAATGAGGTCAGCACGGTTCTCTGGATCTGGCTGGTTCTGTGGGGCGCGGCTTTCGTCATCCGCGAGGAGGAGGAAATCCGCTTCGACCTGATCTACGGCGCCGTCCGGCCCGGCACCCGCCGGGTGATGATGCTGGTTGCCACGATCTCCACCGTGATCCTCTATGCCGCATCCCTGCCGGCCAGCGTGGATTACGTCACCTTCATGAAGGTGGAAAAGGCCGCCTACCTCAGGATCCGGATGGACTGGCTGTATTCCATTTACATCCTGTTCGTCGTCGCCATCCTGATCCGCTATCTCTGGCTGTCATGGCAGGCCCTGCGCGGCAGAACGGGACAGGACATCGACCCCACCAAGGCAGCGTCCGGCGTATGAATTTCGCAAGCCCGTTCTCTGTCGCCATCGTCGCGATGACGACCCTGGCTTTCCTTGGTCTTCCCATCGGCCATGCCATGATCGCGGGCTCGATACTCTATTTGTGGCTCGCCGGCCTCGACCTAGGCACCGCCGCCGAGCAGCTGCTGAACGGCATGTACACCAATTACGTCATCCTTGCGGTGCCGCTGTTCGTCCTCGCGGCCGAGCTGATGAATATCGGGTCGATGACCGACCGGCTGCTGCGTTTCTGCAATGCCATCGTCGGCCGCTTCCGCGGGGGCCTGGCGCAGGTGAATGTGCTGCAGAGCATCATCTTCGCCGGCATGTCAGGTTCCGCCATCGCCGACGCCGCCGGCACCGGCAAGCTGATGCAGAACATGATGACGGCGGACGGCAAGTATCGCGCCAGTTACGCCGCAGCGCTCACGGCCGCGACCGCCGTGATCGGGCCGATCATTCCGCCATCGATACCGATGATCCTCTTTGCGCTGATATCCGATGCGTCCATCGGCTACCTGTTCCTCGGCGGCGTGATTCCCGGTCTGCTCATGGCCGCGGCGCAGATGATCATCGTCGCCTGGGGCGCGCGCCGGGAGAATTTCCCCGTCGAGCCGCCCACGCCCCTGCGCGAGCTGCCTCGCATCACCTGGCAGGCCTTTCCAAGCCTGATGATGCCGGTGGTGCTGCTGGGCGGCATCTACAGCGGCGTAACCACGCCGACGGAGGCGGCGGCGGTGGCGGCAGCCTATGCGCTGGTGATTTCGGTAGTGCTGTATCGCAGCGTCAGCTTCCGCGACTTCTACCGCTCGGTTCTGGCCAGCGCGCGGACTTCGGCGTCCATCGGCATGCTGATCGCCGGCGCCCTGGTCTTCAACTATGTCGTCACCGTGGAGAATATCCCCGAAGGCATCAAGGTACTGCTGACCACCTGGGATCTCTCGCCGCTCGGCTTCCTGGTTCTGGTCAACGTGTTGCTGCTGCTGCTGGGCTGCCTGCTGGAGGGTACGACGATCCTGCTGGTTATCGTACCGGTCCTGATCCCGACGGCGCAGGCTCTGGGGATCGACATGGTGCATTTCGGCGTGATGGCGGTGGTCAACATCATGCTTGGCCTGATCACGCCGCCCTACGGCCTGCTGCTGTTCGTGATGACGCGCATCGCCGAGGTGCCGATCCGCGATATCGTGCGGGACACGCTGCCTTTCCTGTGGGCGATGATCGTGTCGCTGGCGCTGATTACCTTCTTTCCCGAACTGGTGCTGTGGCTGCCGAGGCTGCTGGGCTACCAGGGGTAACGATGGAGTGATGCATGAAGCCCATTTTCGTGTTGAACGGACCGAATCTGAACCGGCTGGGCAAGCGCGAGCCGGAAATCTATGGCCACACGACCCTGGCGGAAGTGGAGGCGATGTGCCGCGAGGCGGCGGGCGAACGGCCGATCCGTTTCCATCAGTCCAATATTGAAGGCGAGATCATCAACTGGATTCACGAGGCGATTGATGAGGCCGACGGGATCATCATCAATCCTGCCGCCTTCACCTTCACATCGATCGCCATTCTCGACGCGTTGAAGCAGTTTCCGGGTCCGATCATCGAGTTTCATATCTCGAACATTCACCGGCGCGAGGCGATCTACCACAATTCCCTGGTTTCGAAGATTGCGACAGCCGTCATCGCCGGGCTTGGGCCGCAGGGCTATCCCTTTGCGGTGCGGGCGATGATCGATCTGGTCGGCCGGAGGTAACGAAAGCGCGGCCTTCCTCGGCCATCGCATCCGCGATGGCGCGAAAGCCGAGCTGGTGCGGCAGTTCCTCGATCGCAACCGGCAGACGCCAGCGCCAGTTTGGGTATTCCTTCCAGGTGCCGGGCATGTTCGGCTGCTTCGACGACCCCACAAGGTCTTCGGCGCCGATGGCGAGTATGCCGCATGGGCTGCGGGCCATCAGCCGTGCGACGGCCGCGAAATCCGGCCGGTCACCGCTCCGGATGCCGGCCGCGGCGAGCGCCGATCGCAACGCCTCGCGCGCCGTTTCCCGCTCTTCAGGGGTTTCTCCGAGCGTCAGCCCTGCGTTGCGCATTTCCTCCAGGTCTTCCCCGGCCCACCAGCCGGCAAACGTAGCCATGTCATGAGTGTTGAAGGCGGTCAGTGCGCGGGCAGGGAAGTCCTGCACCGGCCGGATGCCTCCGTCTTCGTCGCGCTCGAAGAGCAGGATCAGATAGGTCCAGATGCCCCATTCATCGAGAATGTCCCGCAGACCCTCGGGTACCGTTCCCAGATCCTCGCCGATGACCAGGCATTCATGGCGCACGCTCTCGATCGCCATCACGGCGAGCAGCTCGCGGATGGGAAAGCGCAGATAGGCGCCGTTGCGCGGATCGCGCCCGCGCGGGATGAGATAGAGGCGGTTCAGGCCGAGGATATGGTCGAACCGCATGGCGCCCGAGAACTGCATGGCGGCCCGCAGGGAATGGCGGAACGGTTCGTAGCCGCGGGCCTGCAGGGTGCGCGGATTGAAGCAGGCCAGTCCCCAGTCCTGACCGCCCCGGTTGAGCAGATCCGGTGGCGCGCCGACCGAGGCCTCGGTCAGGAAAGCTTCGGGGTCATTCCAGACGTCGAACCCGTCCGGGTGGATGCCGACGGCAAAATCCAGGTAGAGCCCGAGCGGCAGCTGCAGGGCCTTGGCGAGATTGCGGCAGGCCTCAAGCTGACGGTGTGCCTGCCATTGCTGGAATTCGACGAACCCGATGTCGATCGGCGCCGAAGCCGCCAGGGCGGCGATAGCCCCGGCATCCGGATGGCGCCAGCGCTCCGGCCAGTCGCGCCAAGCGGTACCCAGCCGCTCGCACAGAACCTCGTAGACGGCAAAGCGGCGCAGTTCCGGCCCGGCGGACTCGCGGAAGGCTGCAAAATCATGGGCCTGTTCCGGCGGCGGATGGGTCTGGAAGCGGTCATAGGCCAGCCGCAGCGCATGGCGTTTCAGCGCGGCCACCCGCGGATAGTCCACCAGGTCAGTGGCCCGCAGCGATGCCAGTTCCCGCTGCCAAGTTGCGGCCTCCGCTTCGGGAAAGCCCGGCACTGCCGTCACGTCGATGTAGAGCGGGTTCAGGAAGACGCGGCTGCTTGGTGAATAAGGGCTGGCCTCCACCGGACGGGACGGAAACAGCGCATGCAGGGGATTGACGCCGACGCCGCCGGCGCCCGCCGAGGCGGCAAGGCGCAGCAGGTCAGACAGATCGGAAAAGTCACCATGCCCCCAATTGCGTCCGGAGCGGATGCCGTAGAGCTGGACGGCAATGAGCCAGATGCGTCGTCCACCGGTGCCGGCTGGCGGCTGATAGGCCTGGGACGGCGCGATGACAAGCCTGAACTCCGACGCCGGCTTCTGCGAACGGACCGTGTAGATCCCTGGCGGCAGCGCCCGGGGCGTTGTCTCGCTGTCGCAGACGATTTCTTTGCCGCACAGGATCTGCCATTGCAATGAGCCGATGCCCAACGCTGCGGCAGTCAGGGCGTCACTCTGCCGCAGAATGACATAGCGGGGCGGGGTGACGGGTTCCTTGTCTGCCGGAGGGAGGATATCGGCGGCCAGATCGCGCAGGACGGCTTCGTCTGCCTGCCGGACAGAGCCGTCGAATGCCGTATAGGACAGCTCGAGACCTGCGGCCTCGGCCAGTGCTGCGACGGAATCTTCTGTCACGGGATGCCTCCTCCGCCGAATAACTGGGGGCGGATATGAATGTTCCTGCCTGCATCGAGGGAGGGAACAAAGGCTTTTCGCCCGGCTTATTGGCTCGAGTGAAAACGCCCCGGCAGGCAGGTCCCGTGAATCTCCAGCGTCGCTACAGTTCCACCGAGAAAAAGCCGGTCAGCCCGGTTCCGGTCTCAGCGCCGCAATATGTCATCGAAGATGTTTATCCGGTGATCAACGGCGGCCGTTTCCCGGCGAAGCGGATCGCCGGCGAGGCGGTCGGTGTCTGGGCGGATATCTTCCGTGATGGCACGGAGGTGACGCTGGCAAGCCTCGTCTGGCGTCGCGAGGGCGGCGCGGCCTCCCAATCCACGCCTATGCTTCACCATGAGAACGACCGCTGGCACGGGCGGTTCGTGCCGCCCGAGCCGGGGCGTTACAGCTTCCACATCGAAGCCTGGAGTGATCCTTTCGCAACCTGGCAGCGCGATCTCAGGCGTCGCATCGAGGCCGGTCAGGATGTGAGTGTCGAACTCGACGAAGGCCGGCTGATGCTGGCCGAGGCAGGCGTTAGGCCACCGGAGCAGGACGCCCCGGATGCCTGGCTGGCACCCGAACTCGGCGAGGCCATGCAGCGGGCCCAGCCGCGCGGCAATCTGGTCACCAGTCCGGTTTTTCCTTTGATGGTCGAGCGGGTGCGGGCCCGTGCCGGAGCCTGGTACGAGATCATGGCGCGCAGCCAGGGACAGGTGCCCGGTCGCAGCGCCACCTTCGATGACTGCATCGCCAGGCTGCCCGACATCGCGGCAATGGGATTCGATGTGCTCTATCTGCTACCGATCCATCCGATCGGGCGGACGGCGCGCAAGGGGCGCAACAACAGCCTGACGTCAGAGCCCGGTGATCCGGGCAGCCCCTATGCCATAGGCTCGGCAGAGGGCGGCCATGACGCCATCCATCCTGAACTGGGGACGCTCGACGATTTCCGTCGCCTGGTTTCGGCTTGCCGCGAGCATGGCATGGAGGTTGCCCTCGATTTCGCGGTGCAATGCTCGCCGGATCATCCATGGTTGCGCGAGCATCCCGAATGGTTCCGCCATCGTCCGGATGGCTCCATCCGTTACGCCGAAAATCCGCCGAAGAAATACGAAGACATCGTGAATGTGGACTTCCACTGCAAGGACGCGGCTGGTCTCTGGATGGCCCTGCGGGACATTGTGCTCTTCTGGGTGCGGCAGGGTGTGCGCATCTTCCGCGTCGACAATCCCCATACCAAGCCGTTTCCGTTCTGGGAGTGGATGATCGCCGAGGTCCAGCGGGAAGATCCCGGCGTCATCTTCCTGTCGGAAGCCTTCACCCGACCCAAGGTAATGAAGGCGCTGGCCAAGTTCGGATTCAGCCAGTCCTACACCTACTTCACCTGGCGCACGCACAAGGCCGAGCTTTCGGAATACATCAGCGAGCTGACCAGTTTTCCGACGCGGGAGTTCTTCCGGCCGAACTTTTTCGTCACCACGCCCGACATCCTTCCCTGGCATCTGCAGGGCGGCGAACCCTGGGCGTTCAAGGCGCGGTTCGCGCTCGCTGCGACGCTCTCCTCCACATACGGGATCTACAACGGTTTCGAGCTGCTCGAGCATGAGCCGATCCCCGGCAAGGAGGAATATCTGAATTCCGAAAAATACGAGTACAGGACGCGCGACTGGAACCGGCCTGGAAACATCAAGCCATTCATCGCCCGGCTGAACAGGATCCGCCGAGAAAACCCAGCGCTGCTGCAGACGAACAACCTGCGTCTTGCCCAGGTCGACCACGACCGGGTGATGGGTTTCGTCAAGGACTCCGTTGACGGCAGCAACGCCGTGGCGGTTGCGATCTCGGTTGAGGGCAGTGAGCCGAAGGAGTTCTGGTTCCATTTCGGCGGCATCGACATCGGGCCGGTAGGCAACCGGAAGCCCGTCACCGCCATCGAGAATCTCGTGACGGGTGCAAGGCATACGCTCGAATGGGGCGGCATCCGCCTCCGCATCGACCCGACCGACGATCCGATGCTGATCTTCCGGTGCCTGTCATGAATGCTCCCCTGTCCGGCAACGATGTCGTCACCACCCTGCGGAGGGGCGGCCAGGAGGATGCCGGCAATCCGACCTGGTACAAGGATGCCATCATTTATCAGCTGCATGTGAAAGCTTTCGCCGACAGCACCGGCGATGGCATCGGGGATTTTGCCGGTCTGACCAGCCGGCTCGATTACCTGCAGTCGCTCGGCGTGACGGCGCTTTGGCTGCTGCCCTTCTACGAAAGCCCGGGGCTCGATGACGGCTATGACATTGCCGATTACCGCAAGCTGAATTCCGCCTTCGGTACGATGTCGGACTTCCGCCGCTTCCTGACCGAGGCGAAACGGCGCGGCCTTCGGGTCATCATTGAACTGGTCGTCAACCACACCTCCGATCAGCATCCATGGTTCAAGCGGGCGCGCCGCAGCAGGCCGGGATCGCGGTACCGGGACTGGTATGTCTGGAGCGATACGGACCAGAAATACACCGATACGCGGATCATTTTCACCGATACCGAGAAGTCGAACTGGACCTGGGATGCGGAGGCCGGCGCCTATTACTGGCACCGCTTCTTCTCGCATCAGCCGGACCTCAATTTCGACAACCCGGATGTCGTGGATGCCATCACCCAGATCATGCATTTCTGGCTGGACAAGGGGGTGGACGGCTTCCGGCTCGATGCCATTCCGTATCTCTGCGAGCGCGAGGGCACCAACAACGAGAATCTTCCCGAAACGCACGCGATCATCAAGAAACTCCGCGCCGAACTTGATGCCTATGCGCCGGGCCGCCTGCTGCTGGCCGAGGCAAACCAGTGGCCGGAGGACGTGAGTGCCTATTTCGGGGAAGGCGATGAATGCCACATGGCCTATCACTTTCCCCTGATGCCGCGAATCTACATGGCCATCGCCGCCGAGGACCGGCATCCGATCACCGACATCATGCGGCAGACCCCGGAGATTCCGGAGAACTGCCAATGGGCGCTCTTTCTGCGCAATCACGACGAACTGACGCTGGAGATGGTGACGGACGAGGAGCGCGACTACCTCTGGAGCACCTATGCCGCCTCGCCCCGGGCCCGTATCAATCTCGGCATCCGGCGCCGGCTGGCGCCGCTGATGGATAACGACCGGCGCAAGATCGAGCTGGTGAACAGCCTGCTCTTCTCCTTTCCGGGTACGCCGATCATCTACTACGGCGACGAGATCGGGATGGGGGACAATATCTTTCTCGGCGACCGCAATGGCGTGCGGACGCCGATGCAGTGGACGCCGGACCGCAACGGCGGCTTTTCGCAAAGCGACCCGGCGCAGCTGTATCTGCCGGCGATCATGGATCCGATCTACGGATACCAGGCGGTGAATGTTGAAGCGCAGTCGAAGAACATCGCCTCGCTCCTGAGCTGGATGAAACGCATCATTGCGGTCCGCAAGTCGACGCATTGTTTCGGTCGCGGAACACTGACCTTCCTGCGGCCGGAGAACCGGTCCGTCCTGGTCTATCTCCGGCAGTGCGGAGAGGAAGTGATCCTCTGCATCGCCAATCTGTCGCGGTCGGCGCAGGCCGTCGAAATCGACCTTTCCGCCTGGGCCGGGCGCGTGCCGCTGGAAATGCTCGGTCGCACGACGTTTCCCAAGATTGGCAGCACGCCCTTCACCGTGACCCTGGCTCCCTATGGTTTTTTCTGGTTCCAGCTCTGCAGCGGCGACGAGCCGGTGCCGACCACGCGGACCCTGCTGCCGGCCTATACGACGCTGGTCTGGACGAATTCCTGGAACTCGCTGGGCAACACTGCCGTGCGTCAGGCCCTCGAGGCCGATGCCCTGCCGGCCTACCTCTCTGCCCAGCGCTGGTTTGCGGGCAAGGAACAGCGGGTGATCGCGCCGCGGCTGAAAGCCGTCATCCCGGCCGAGAATGCCGGCGGCGAGTACGCGCTCGCCATCGTGGACGTCCCGTCACCCGAGGGTTCGAGCCGGTACCAGCTGCCGCTGGGCGTACACTGGGAATGGTCGAGACAGACACGCAGTGCGCCGGCATCGTCCATCGTCGCTGTGGTGCGGCGCGGCCCCCGGCAGGGGGCATTGCTGAACGCGGTGGGCGAGAAGGATCTCGCCGTCTGGCTGCTGTCGCGTATCCATGCCGGCGCCACGATCGACAGCGCCGGCTGCCGCCTTGAGTTCCGTCCTACGGCGGCATTCTCGGGCGAAGCCCCGGCGATCGAGAATGCCCGGGCGATGGGTGTCGAACAGAGCAATTCCTCGGTCATTGTCGACGAGGCCTTTGTAATCAAATGGTACCGGCGCCTGCAGGGAGGGATGAATCCCGATATCGAGATCGGCCGTCATCTGGCCAGGATGTCCTATCGCAACACGCCTCTGCTGCTGGGCACGCTGGAGGCCGTGATGGACGACGGCCGGTACGCGCTCGCCGTGGTGCAGAGTTTCGTCTGGAACCAGGGCGACGGCTGGACCCTGACCGCCAACTACCTCGACCGCTATCTGGAGGAGTATCACCTGCTTGAGAGCCAGCCCGAAGCTGCTGCAGCCAGGCATGGCAGCTACATGCCGCGGATGCAGCAGATCGGGACGCGGCTGGCCGAACTGCATCTCGCCCTGGCGGACGCGGACGGTGATCCTGCCTTCATCCCGGAGCCCGTTCTTGAAGCCGATATCGATGCGCTCCGGGACCGGCTCACGAGGAATCTGGAAAGCCTCTTCAGCCGGCTGGAGCAGACCTCGGCCCATATTTCGGACCGGTCCCGTCCCCTGGCTCGCGGGCTGTCGGAGCGGCGCGCCGAGGCAATGCAGCGTGTCCGGGCTGCACAGCCGGATATTACCGGTGCGCAGAAGGCGCGCCATCATGGCGACTTCCATCTTGGCCAGATCATGATCGTCAGCGACGACGTTTTCCTGATCGATTTCGAAGGCGAGCCGGAACGCAGCATGGAGGAGCGGCGGCGGAAGGCGTCACCGCTGCGTGATGTCGCCGGGCTGCTCCGCTCCCTGGACTATGCGGCGCTGTCGGCGGTGGACCGCATGATCCAGACCATGCCGGACGGTGCGGGGCAGATCTACGACGCCGCATTGCAATGGCGGCGCGAGGCGATTGCCGAATTCCTGCGCAGTTATCGCGACCGTATCGGCGAGTCAGATCTCATCCCCTCCGGGCAGACCGCTTTCGATGAATGGCTGCGCTTCCTGCTGCTGGAGAAGGTGGTCTACGAGGTTGGATACGAACTCGCCAACCGGCCGGGCTGGCTGCATGTCCCGCTGATCGGCATGTGGGAATTGCTGTTTCCGGGTGAGGAACTGCCGCGATGAGCAAGCTGACGCCGGAAGCCTGGGCCATCATCGAAGGGCGCCACAGCGATCCCTTCGCCTATCTCGGCCCGCATCGCGACGCCGAGGAGACTGTCGTCCGGGCCTATCTGCCGACCGCGATCAGCGTGGCGGTGCTGCCGTCGAAGGGCAGCGAGTTCCAGCTGCAGCCACTGCATGAGGCGGGATTGTTCGAGGGCAGGGCGCGGGCACCTGACGGGCCATACCGGCTGAAGGCGCAGTTTGGCGATGAGACTGTAGAGCTGGAAGATCCGTACCGCTTTCCGCCGGTTCTGTCGGATTTCGATCTCTATCTCCTTGGTGAGGGAACCCATCAGCAGGCTTATGAAATCCTGGGCGCCCATCCGCGGGTCATGGAAGGGGTCGAGGGTGTTGCCTTCGTGGTGGTGGCGCCAAACGCCAGACGAGTCAGCGTGATCGGCGAGTTCAATTTCTGGGATGGCCGGCGGCATGCCATGCGGGCCCGCGGCAATGGGTGCTGGGAAATCTTCGTGCCCGAGGCCCGGCCGGGGCAGAAGTACAAATACGAGATCCTTGGAGCCGATGGCCATCTGCTGCCGCCCAAGGCCGATCCGTTCGCTTTCGCGGCGGAGATGCGACCGGGTACCGCGTCGATTGTCGCGGATCTGAAAAAAATCCCCCGGCCGGCTGCGGGCGTGAAGGGCGCCAACCGGCTCGACAGTCCGATCTCGATCCTGGAAGTCCATCTGGGTTCATGGCGGCGCGGCGATGGCAATCGCTGGCTGAGCTACCGCGAACTGGCAGAGCAGCTGCCCGCCTATGCGGCGGATATCGGCTTTACCCATCTCGAACTGCTGCCGGTCATGGAGCATCCCTTCGACGGCTCCTGGGGTTACCAGCCGACAGGCCTTTATGCCCCCACCAGCCGGTTCGGTTCGCCGGAAGACTTTGCGCTGCTCGTCGATGCCTGTCACCGGGCCGGCCTGTCAGTCATCCTGGACTGGGTTCCCGGCCATTTCCCCGATGATCCTCATGGTCTGGCCAGCTTCGACGGAACGGGGCTTTACGAGCATGCCGATCCCCGGCAGGGCAAGCATCTCGACTGGGACACGCTGATCTACAACTACGGCCGCACGGAGGTTGTAAACTTCTTGACATCGAACGCGCTGTTCTGGCTCGATCGCTACGGCGTCGACGGCCTGCGTGTCGATGCCGTGGCATCCATGCTGTACCTGGATTACAGCCGGCCGGCGGGCGGCTGGGTACCCAATCGTCACGGCGGACGGGAGAACCTGGAAGCCATCGAGTTTCTCCGCCGGACCAACACGCTCGTCTTCGGCCGTTTCCCCGACGCCACCACGATGGCGGAGGAATCCACGGCCTGGCCGCAGGTCTCCCGCCCGGTGGAATGGGGCGGTCTCGGGTTCGGATACAAGTGGAACATGGGCTGGATGCACGACACGCTGAAATATATCAGCCGTGATCCGGTCTATCGCAGCCATCATCACGGCGAGATCCTGTTCGGCCTGCATTATGCCTTCTCGGAAAACTTCATCCTGCCGCTTTCGCATGATGAAGTTGTCCATGGCAAAGGATCGCTGCTGGGCCGGATGCCGGGCGACCAGTGGCAGCGTTTCGCCAATCTGCGAACCTATTTCGCCTTCATGTACGGCCATCCGGGCAAGAAACTGCTGTTCATGGGGGGCGAATTCGCCCAGGAGCGTGAGTGGAACCATGACCAGAGTCTGGACTGGCATCTGCTGGACCAGCCGCTTCATCGGGGCATGCAGGCTCTGGTCCGCGACCTGAACCGGCTGTACCGCTCGACGTCGGCCCTGCATGAGCGGGACGCGGAACCGGAAGGGTTCGAGTGGATGGTTGCCGATGACTCTGCCCGCAGCGTCTTTGCCTGGGTCCGGCGGGGACGAAAGGATGGG
Source organism: Ferrovibrio sp. (assembly GCF_035304305.1). Classification (GTDB taxonomy): domain Bacteria; phylum Pseudomonadota; class Alphaproteobacteria; order Ferrovibrionales; family Ferrovibrionaceae; genus Ferrovibrio. Next base: position 40,890 of record NZ_DATGQG010000087.1, on the reverse strand, counting down.
AACCTCTGTCTCATCGTGGCCAACTTCACCCCGGTCGTGCATCAGGACTACCGCGTCCCGGTGCCGACGGCCGGGCCGTGGCGCGAGGTTCTCAATACCGACTCCGAGTTCTATGGAGGCAGCAATGTCGGAAACAGCGGCCAGCTCACTGCTGCGGTCGGTGAGACCGGCGCCCCTGAACTCAGCCTGACTCTGCCGCCGCTGGGGGCGCTGTTTCTGGTGCCGGGCTGATCAATGCGGATACAGGCCGGTTATGCCGACACGCTCGGGGCGACCTGGGACGGTCGCGGGGTGAACTTCGCGCTGTTCTCGGCTCATGCCGAAAAAGTCGAGTTATGCCTGTTCGACGCCCAGGGGCGTCGCGAGCTTGAGCGTATACCGTTGCCGGAGCGGACCGACGATGTCTGGCATGGCTTCCTGCCTGACGTTTCCCCCGGACAGCTCTACGGGTATCGGGTCCATGGCCCCTATGACCCCTGGCAGGGACACCGCTTCAATCCCTACAAGCTGCTGCTCGATCCCTATGCCAAGCGCGTCGCGGGGCGTCCGGTCTGGAGCGATGCACATTTCGGATACCGCATGGGCAGCCCGCGCGGCGATCTCTCGTTTGACCGGCGCGATAATGCCCGTGGCGCGCTCAAGTCCATGGTCATCGATGACGCCTTTACCTGGGGCAGGGACCGTCCGCCGCGGATTCCCTGGGACCAGACGGTCTTCTACGAGGCCCATGTCAAAGGCCTGACGATCCAGAACGAAGATGTGCCGCCTGCCTGGCGGGGGCTGTTCCGCGGCCTGGCGGCACCCGGGGTCATCGCGCATCTCAGACGTCTGGGGGTGACGTCGCTCGAACTGCTGCCTGTCCACGCCTTCGTCGATGACCGGCAACTGGTGGAACGCGGGCTGAAGAACTACTGGGGTTACAACACCATCGGCTTCTTCGCGCCGGAGCCGCGTTATGGGCCCGACAACACCCCGGCTGCTTTCAAGTCAACGATCGCGCGTCTGCATGATGCCGGGATCGAGGTCATTCTCGATGTCGTGTACAACCACACCGCCGAGGGAAGCCATCTCGGCCCGACGCTGTGTTTCCGCGGTATCGACAATGCCTCCTATTACTGGCTCCGGCACGACAACCGCCGCTATTACGAGGACTACACCGGCTGCGGCAATACGCTGAACCTGACCCAGCCCTATGTCCTGCAGATGGTGATGGATTCCCTCCGCCACTGGGTGGTCAACTACCACATCGACGGTTTCCGCTTCGATCTTGCCACTACGCTGGGCAGGGATGCGAACGGATTCAATCCGAACGCCGCCTTCTTCGCCGCGATCCGCCAGGACCCGGTCCTCTCCAAGATCAAGCTGGTGGCGGAACCGTGGGATCTCGGTCCGGGCGGCTACCAGGTGGGGCGGTACCCGAAAGGCTGGTCGGAGTGGAACGACAAGTTCCGGGAGGCGCAGCGACGCTTCTGGCGCGGCGAAAAAAGCATGATCGGCGAACTGGCACGCCGCATGGTCGGCTCGGACGATCTCTTCAAGCATGGCGGCCAGACGCCGCGCGCCAGCATAAACCACATTACCGTGCATGACGGCTTCACGCTGAACGACCTCGTCAGCCACGAGGAGAAGCACAACGAGCAGAATGGCGAGGGCAATCGCGACGGCAGCGATGAAAATCACAGCCAGAACTGCGGCGTGGAAGGACCGAGCAACGATCCCGTCATCCTGAAGCGTCGCCTGCGGCTGCAGCAGAACCTGATGGCCTGCCTGCTGCTGGCCGAGGGCGTGCCGCTGATCCTCGCCGGCGACGAGGTCAACAACAGCCAGGGCGGCAACAACAACGCCTATTGCCAGGACAATGAAACCGGCTGGACCGACTGGAGCGGACGGGGGGACCCGAAGCGCGATCTCACGCCGATGATCGCGGAACTGATCGCCCTGCGACGGCGTTTTCCCCAGATCGCATCGCAACGCTGGCTGACGGGCGGGCAACCGGGAGAGCCCTATTCTGTCCATTGGCTGAAACCGGATGGCAGTGAAATGGACCAGACCGACTGGCATTTTCCGGCGGCCCGCTTTCTGGCCTACCTGATCGGACCCCGCGAACGCGGCGCGCCGCCCGTGCTCATTGCCATCAACGGCTCGGCCGGCGTCATCGAGCAGGTTCTTCCGGACTGGCCGGGCTTCGGTCGCTGGTCCTGCCTGTTCAGCACCGCGCCGCGCGGCGGCGAACTCCAGAGTGAGGTTTTTGCATGCGGAGAGGCCTTTCCGGCACCGATGCGGTCGGTGTCGCTTCTGGGCGGCGAGCCGTGAGGGAAGCGCGGCACGGGCCGCGGCTGCTGTCCGACGGCGGTGTTGAATTCCGCCTCTGGGCACCGGCTGCGAAACGCGTCGATCTTGTCATCGATAGCCGCAGGGCGCCGATGAAGGCCGATGCCGATGGCTGGTTCTCGCGCACGGAGTCTCATGCAGGCGCCGGCACCCGGTACCAGTTCCGGATCGATGACGAGATCGATGTTCCCGACCCGGCAGCTGCCTTCCAGCCGGATGACGTGAATGGCCCCAGCGAGGTCATCGATCATCGTTACCCATGGCGGACGGAGTCCTGGCGCGGACGCCCCTGGCAGGAATGTGTCTTTCTCGAGTTGCATGTCGGCACCTTCTCGGCAGAGGGTACCTACAGGGGCGTCATCGATCATCTGGATCACCTCGTCGAGACCGGAATCACGGCGATCGAACTGATGCCGCTGTCCGATTTCCCCGGTCGTCGCAACTGGGGTTACGATGGCGTCCTGCCCTATGCTCCGGACAGTGTCTATGGCCGCCCGGAGGACCTGAAGGCGATGATCGATGCGGCGCATGAGCGCGGCCTGATGATCTTCCTGGATGTCGTCTATAACCATTTCGGACCGGAGGGGAATTACCTGCCGCGCTACGCGCCAGCCTTCTTCACCAGGGACCGGATGACGCCCTGGGGCGGCGCGATCGACTACCGGGTTCCGGAAGTCCGCGCCTTCGCCGTGGACAACGCATTGCACTGGCTGGACGACTATCGCTTCGACGGATTGCGGCTCGATGCGGTGCATGCGATCACCGAAGTCGGCGATCCGCCTATCCTCGAGGAAATGAGCCGCGCCGTGGACCGGCTGGCCCGGGAGACCGGCCGCCATATCCATCTCGTGCTCGAGAATGACGACAATGCCGCGCGGCTGCTCGATCCGGGTGGCGATCCCGGGGCAGGGCGGTATCGCGCGCAGTGGAACGACGATTACCACCACGCCTGGCATGTCCTGCTGACCGGGGAAAAGGCGGGCTATTACGGCGACTATGCCGATGCGCCGCGGCGGCATCTGCTGCGCTGTCTGAGCAGCGGCTTTGCCTATCAGGGCGAGCCGTCGCCTCATCGCGGCTCCCTGCCGCGCGGGGAGGACAGTACAAACCTGCCACCTGTTGCTTTCGTCAACTTCCTCCAGAACCACGACCAGATCGGAAACCGCCCTTTCGGAGACCGTCTCGAGACGCTGGCACCCGCCCCCGCCATCGAGGCCGCGCTGGCGATCACGCTGCTGCTGCCGATGCCACCCATGCTCTACATGGGCGAGGAATGGGGTGCGGAGCAGCCATTCCCGTTCTTCTGCGATTTCACCGGCGACCTGGCCAAGGCGGTCGAGGAGGGCCGCAAACGCGAGTTCCAGGACATCTTCGCGCGGTTGCCGCCCGGCAGGACGCTGCCCAATCCGATGCAGATCGAAACATTCAATATGGCCAAGCTCGACTGGGGGGACCTGCGTCAGCCGAAGCATCGTGCCCGCCTCGATTTGGTCCGGCGCCTGCTGACGATACGCCGGCAGCAGATCGTGCCCCGGCTGACTGGCATCGCGGGCCGGCAGGAAGCCGCGCGGGATGATGGCGACGGTGCCGTCGTTGCCAGCTGGCGGCTCGGCGATGGCAGCCGTCTCCATCTCCTGGCCAATCTCGGCGACCGGCCGGCAAGACTCCCCGCCACGCGACGCTCAGGTATGCCGATCTGGGGTACGCCGCCGGCCGCCGATCTCGAACCCTGGTCGGTATTCTGGCAGATCGGGCAGGACTGATGCCGCCCGCGATACCGACCGCCACCTACCGGCTGCAGTTCAGCAAGGATTTCGGCTTCCGGCAGGCTGCAGCGCTGGTGCCGTATCTCAGGGATCTCGGCATCAGCCATGTCTATGCCTCCCCCTTCCTGCAGGCGCGGGAGGGTAGCACGCACGGTTACGACGTGGTCGACCACAACCGGATCGACCCGCAATTCGGCGGCGAGGCAGAATTCGACCGCTTCTGTGGGGCCCTGGCCGAAGCCGGTCTGGGCCTCATCCTCGACTTCGTACCCAATCACATGGGGATCGGCCGCACCGATAATGCCTGGTGGCTCGATGTGCTGGAGTGGGGGCCGGCCTCGCCTTACGCGTTTTTCTTCGACATCGACTGGAGAGCTGCTCCCGGACGCCGCCGCCCGGCGGTGACACTGCCGATCCTGGGCAAGCCCTACGGGCAGGTGCTGGAAGAGGGCGAGCTGAAACTCGCCTTCGATGTCGAGCAGGGCAGCTTCTCTATCCGGTATTTCGAACATCGCCTGCCGGTGCGCCCGGCGGATTATCCGGCCCTGCTCCGGCAGGTGGCAGGCATGGCCGAGCTGCCCGAGCTTCGGCTTTCGCCCCGGGCGCTGCAAACGGACAGGAGCGCGGCGGACAAGCTGAAGGCCGCGCTGGCCGGCATGCCGCGGCTTGCAGCGGCCATGGATTCCGTCCTGTCGGCCTACGATGCCTGCTCCGGTGCTGTCGCGCGGCATCGGTTGCACCGGCTTCTTCTGCGGCAGCATTACATGCCCGCCTACTGGCGCAGTTCGGGCAGCGAGATCAATTACCGCCGTTTCTTCGATATTAACGATCTGGCCGGGCTGCGCATGGAAGATCCGGCGGTCTTTGAAGCAACCCACAGACTGGTCGGCGATCTGATCCGCGCCGGCAGGCTGCAGGGAATCCGCCTCGATCATGTGGATGGCCTGTATGACCCGGTCGGTTATTGCAGAATGCTGGGGGATCACGCCGTGCAATGCGGTGCGCCGTCCGATTTCTACATCGTGATCGAGAAAATCCTCGGCAGGGACGAGGCGCTGCCGCAGTTTCCATCCGTTGCCGGCACCACGGGCTATGAATGGATGAATGCCATTGCACGGCTGTTCGTTTCGGATGACGGCCTGACGCGGCTGGACACAGCCTGGCGTGCCTTCACCGGCCAGCAAGCCTCTTATGAGGACATCGAGCAGAGCGCAAAAGCCGAGGTGATCGCCACGATGTTTGCCGGCGAGCTCGCCACCCTTGTGCGGCTTCTGCGCCGCATCGCGGCCGGCCATGCACGCAGCCAGGACTTCACGGCCGAACAGCTCCGTTCCGCACTTCTCGCCTATGTCCGGGCGCTGCCGGTCTACCGGACTTATGTGACGCCGGAAAATGGCGCCTCCGATCAGGATCGGGCGATCATCCGGAGCGCGATTTCAGCGGCACGAAAGGCAGCGCCGCGGATCGAGTCGGCGTTGTTCGATTTCCTGCAGGACCTTTTCACCCTTGACCTGTTGCAGAAAACGCGCGGCTACAGTCGCCGTCGCATCAGTCGGTTCATCGGAAAGCTGCAGCAGTTCACCGGGCCGGTGATGGCCAAGTCGCTCGAGGATACCTGCTTCTACCGCTATACCCGCCTGATCGGACTGAACGAGGTGGGCGGGCATCCCGATGGCGGCGGGCTCGATGGCTCCGGTTTCCATCGCGCCATGCGGCAGCGTCTGGACCAGCAGCCCCATGGCCTGACCGCAACTGCGACCCATGACATGAAGCGCGGCGAGGATGCCCGGCTGCGCCTTGCCGCCCTGTCGGAGATGGCCGACGAATGGCAGGAGGCCGTGCAACGCTGGCAGCGCTGGAACCAGCCCCTGCTGGGCGATCTGTCCGGGCAGCGCGCCCCTTCGGCGGATCACGAATATCTGCTCTATCAGGCGCTGCTCGGAGCCTGGCCGCTGAAGGATGAGGTTGATTTCGCCGATCGTGCGGTCGCGTATACGGTCAAGGCCATGCGGGAGGGCAAGCAGGAAACCTCATGGCATTACCCGAACGAGGATTATGAGAAGGTCGTCGAAAGCTTTCTGCGGGGGCTTCTCGATCCCGTTCGCTCTCCTGAGTTCAGTGTTGACTTCGCGGACTTTGCCCGCCGGACGTCCCTGCTCGGCGCTCTGAACAGCCTCAGCCAGGTTGCGATCAAGATGATGATGCCTGGCGTTCCGGACGTCTATCAGGGCACCGAGTTCTGGGATCTGTCCTTTGTCGATCCGGATAACCGCAGGCCGGTCGATTACCCCGCGCGGCAGCAGGTGCTGGCGCAGACTCCGAATCCGGACTGGGCGACTCTGGCCGCGGACTGGCCGGATGGCCGGATCAAGCTGCGGCTGCTGGAGACATTGCTGCGGCTTCGCAAACGCCAGCCGGAAATTTTCACTTCAGGAGATTACCAGCCGGTGGACGTCACGGGGACTCGGGCCGGGTCCGTAATCGCCTTCAGCCGCAGCCATGCTGGCCGCACGGTCATCATCGCAGCCGGGCGGCTGCTCGCCGGACTCTCGGAAGGTGGCCGGCAATGGATCCAGGGGGCAGCCTGGGGCGATACGACCATCAACCTGCCTGCGGATGGCGCTTTCGTCGATTGCCTGCAGACTCCGGGCAAGACTCATCGCGGCCATATTGTGCTGGGGGAAGGCTTCGCGCATTTTCCGGTTGGTGTGTTCGTCTCCGGACCCTGACGGTTCAGCTTGCCTTGCGGGTCGTCTTCGATGCCGAGCCGCGATCGGCGGTTTTCACACTCCGCTTGAGCGCTTCGACGAGATCGATGACCTGGGCGCTTCCGGCCGGTTCTTCTTCCTCGACCTGCACCGGCTTCTTGCGCTTCAGCTTGGCGTCGATGAGGTTGCGGACGGCGGCGGTGTAATTGTCCTTGAACTGGCGCGGGTCGAAGGGGGCGCTCTTCCGCTCGATCAGCTCCTTGGCCAGACCCAGCAGCTCGTTGTCCGACGTCCCGGCATCCACATCGGCGAAGAAGGGCGCCGCACTTCTCACCTCGTCGGCAAACCGCAGGGTTTCCAGTAGCAGGCCGTTGCCGCAGGGCTTCAGCGCCGCGACATATTCCCGGCCCCGCATGACGAACTGGCCCAGACCGAGGCGCCCGGAAGAGCGGAGGGCGTCGCGCAGGACGCTGTAGGCTTCCTCGGCGAGATCGCCGTCCGGCACCACATAGTAGGGTCTGTCGAACCAGATCGGATCGATCTCTCCCTGCTTCACGAACTGCACCAGATCGAGTGTCTTCTTGGCCTCGATCTTCAGTGCCTCGACTTCCTCGGGGTCGATCAGGACATAGCTGCCCTTGTTGACCTCAAAACCCTTGACGATTTCGTCCGTGTCCACCGGGCCGATGCCGGGAACGGTCTTCTGGTAGCGGATCCGCTTGCCTGAAGGCTCATGAACCTGGTGGAAGCTGATCTGCGCGCCTGTTTTCGTGGCGGGATACAGACGAACCGGTACCGAGACGAGTGCCAGCCGCAAATTCCCGGTCCAGAGCGGTCGCGCCGATGTCACGCCCTTCTCGCGCGCCGGAGAGCGATTATCGGAGGGCTTCCGACGGGTTTTGGGTTTGGAGCTGCGGGTTGCCGTTTTGCGCTTTGCCATCCGGGATCGGATCCGTGGAGGGAGTTCGGACTGATGACCAAACACGGGCGATCTCACCAGGTTCCCGGAAAACGTGGCTTCGCTGGCTGCGGGACTGCCGCCAAGCACTTGGCAGTGAACAAAGATCGGGGATGCGGGTTGAAGCCCGGATCCGGTCCGCCGGGTCGCAGTGAGCATGGAGTGTTTTCTTGTCTCAGCCGCTGAATTATAGTTGCGCGCCGGCCGATCGCCGCTCAAGCTGTGTCAGGCGCGCTGGTCGCCGCTTCGAACCTTTCCGTATGCCGCAAGGAATTCCGACTGTGAGGCTGGGCAATGGGTGATTCTCGGGACAGAGCCACTGTATTGCGCAAGCGCACGGTCAAGACTGCGGAATCCGCCACCGTCCGTCCGGCTGAAATGGAAGAAGGTTCGCAGGACTGGCTTGGCCGCAGCCTCAAGCAGTTATTCGACAACATCGCCAGCGAACCGATCCCGCAGCGTATTGTCGACAAGCTCAAGGAGCTGGAAGAAAAGGGCTAGTTTCCGGCAGCGGCGTGATCGCCGCAGCCATATACCTTGCATTGTATAGCCCGTCTTCAACACTCGGCGCGCATGCGCCTTTCATATTCTCCGGACACAACTTTATCCCTTGTCATTGCACGACCGTGTAACGACATTGGAAACAATGCTTCGTCAGCACTCCGTCGCAGTTCCCGTTAGTCAGCTTTTCAGTGAAGGATGTTCATGGCATCGAAACCGGATTTCAAGGCGACGCTGCTGGCAGAGATCCCCGCTTTGCGTGCCTGGGCACATTCCCTTTGCCATAACCGTGATCTTGCGGATGATCTGATCCAGGAAACGCTGGCGAAAGCCTGGGCCAACCGGAAGGCGTTCATGCTGGGAACCAGCATGCGGGCCTGGCTCTATACGATTCTGCGCAACACCTATTACAATCTTCTGCGTCAGAAGCGGCGCGAAGTGGCTGATGTCGACGGAAAATATGCCGAAGGACTGGTCGCCCAGCCGGCGCAGCAGGCGCGGCTGGAGCTGCAGGAAGTGGCCGAGGCGTTGCATCGCCTGCCGCTGAAGCAGCGCGAGGTGCTCATCCTGATCGGCGCCAGCGGCCTGTCGTATGAGGAAGCCGCTTCGATCTGCGGCTGCAGCATCGGCACGATCAAAAGCCGACTGTCGCGCGCCAGGCAGGCCATGGCGCTGATGCTCGAGGGCGAGGGGCAGGCGCCCCGCTTTGGACTTGAGGATATGAAGGAAATTTCTCCGGCCGACCTGATCGGCAGCGAGGCCTCCCGGGACAGCTAGGGATCAGATTACAACACCCAGCGTGCCGATCACGAGGCAGAGGAAGGCCAGGTCGCGCGCCCACTTTCCGATTTCGGACATCACTCAGCCTCCGTAAATACTTTCCCGCCGTATCAACCCGGCGGCGCGCCGAAGGTTCCCTGTTGTCAGGCCATGTACTCCCCGCCATTGGGATGCAGCACCTGCCCGGTCATGAAGGCGGCGTCTTCGGAGGCCAGGAAGACGTAACAGGGTGAAATTTCATCCGCTTCGGCGGCGCGGCCCATCGGGTTGCTGTTGCCGAACTTCGCCACCTCTTCGGCACTGAACGAGGCCGGGATCAGCGGCGTCCAGACCGGCCCCGGCGCCACGGCATTCACCCGGATGCCCTGATCGACAAGCGCCTTCGCCATGGAACGGGTGAAGGCGACTATGGCCCCCTTGGTGGAGGCATAGTCGATCAGCACGGGATGGCCATGGAAAGCGGTGATCGACGTCGTGTTGATGATTGCCGCGCCTTTTTTCAGATGCGGCAGTACCGTCTGCGTCAGGAAGAACATCGCAAAGATGTTCGTCCCGAAGGTGGTTTTCAGCTGCGCCTCGTCAATTTCGGTCAGGCTCTTTGCAACATGCTGTTCGGCGGCGTTATTGATCAGGATGTCGATCTTTCCAAAGGTCGACAGGGTTTCCTCGACAATCCTGACGGCGGTATCCCTGCTCGCCAGATCGCCTGACAGGCGCTTGCAACTGCGACCGGTCGCGGAGATAAGGCGTTCTGTCTCCGCGGCATCATCGTGTTCGTCGAGATAGGCAAATGCGATATCGGCACCTTCCTTCGCCATGGCAATCGCCGTCGAGCGCCCGATGCCGCTGTCGCCGCCGGTGATCAGCGCGACCTTTCCTTCGAGTTTGCCGGCTGCCCTGTAGTTCTCCGCCCGATCCTGCGGCCTGGGCCGCATCGGCTTCTCCGAACCGGGCTGTTTGTTCTGCTGCTGCGGCGGTCGTGCCGTCTCTGCCTTGCTCTGTGTCATGCTCGTCCTCCTTGCGTGATCGCTGCAACCCTTCGTCCGTTTTTCCTGTTCCGCGGGACTTTGGAACCGAGGTCTGACCGGCAGGTTGACTCCTCATTCGGCCGGAGGGCCCGGCCGTTACCGTTATGGGAATCGAGGCTCAAATGGAGGCGACGATGGGTTCGCGGCTGATCTCTTCCGAGAAGGTGGAAGGCACCACGGTCTACAATTCCACCGGCGAGAAACTGGGCTCCATCCAGAATGTGATGATCGACAAGCTGACCGGGAAAGTGGCTTACGCCGACATGTCGTTCGGTGGCTTTCTCGGCATCGGCGACCGCCATCATCCGTTGCCTTGGAGCGTGCTGAAATACGACACCGAGAAGGACGGTTATGTCGTCGATCTCGACAAGGAGCGTCTGAAGGGCGCGCCGAACTACGGCGCGGGGGACCGCATGGACTGGGAGGACAGGGCCTGGGGCCAGCAGGTCCATGAATATTACGGCGTGCCACCCTACTGGCTCTAGAACAGCAGGGTTTCTGCCGGAAATACCGCAGGAACCAAAACAGCAGGCCAGTGTTGCTGGCCACATTGCGGCACCCTCCGACCAGGAAAAGGGATGGCATGGCATCGCATCGCATTCTCCGGTTACCGGCGGGGCGCTACCTCTGTCGGGAACTGCTGCGGCGCGATCACCATGCCCGGGCTCCGGATGCGCTGACGCGAGATCCTCCGGTCTGCCGGTCGCCGTGCTGCATATGAGCTGCAGCTACACCCCTTGGCGGCGCGGCACCCGAGATCAGGACTGGGAGGCACATTTCCTGCTGCGCGCCACGAAGGGCGCGCTGATCATCAGCCATGGCGACGGCGTGCAGGTGCGCGATGTCCTCGAGCATCAGTTCGGCAGATGCGTCCATATCGGCTGGCGTCAGCGTCTGCGCGACCCGGCTGGCTGGATCGGGTCCCTGAGCGGTGGCCCCGGCATGCGGGCCGGTAAACCGGAAAGACTGCGCGCATGAGAGTGGCCCTCGTCAACCCCCCCTGGAGTTTCGACGGCAGCATCTATTACGGCTGTCGCTCGCCCCATCTGCCGCTCGAACTGGGATACACCAAGGCGTTGCTGGAGCAGGCCGGCCATGAAGTCCTGCTGCTGGATGGTCATCTGCTCGACCTGACGATGACCCAGACGGCGGAGAGCGTGGGGGCGTTCGAGCCGGATATGACCGTGCTGACCACGGCGCCGACCTACCTGTTCTGGCGCTGCGCTCCCCCGGAACTGCGCGTGCCGGCGGAATTCCTTGCCGCGCTCGCAGGCCGCGGCGGCCGAACCGTGGCGGTGGGACCGCATGGCTCGGCCACGCCCGGATCAACCCTGCGCAGGCTCGGCGTCGGCTGCGTCATCCGCGGCGAGTGCGAGGAAGTCGTACTCGAACTTGCCAATGGCCACGCTCCAGAGAGCCTGCCGGCAGTGTCCTGCCGTGACGGAGCAGGCCATGTCGAGGCGGCTGTTCATGCAACTTCCTTCGCGTCCCATCCGGCCCTCTGCTGGCCGGACGAATGGATCGCGCGCCACCACCACCATCATCACCGCTTCGACCGCGAGCCGGACGGCCCGGGTGCCGAGGTGGAGGCCTCGCGCGGTTGTCCGTACGATTGCAGCTTGACCGATTTCCGCGACAAATACCGCCGCCGCGATCTCGTACCGCTTCTGGAGGAAATCGACGGCCTGATCCGGCAGGGCGTCACCTATCTCTATTTCGTCGACGAGATTTTCCTGCCGCAGAAGGCCCTGCTCGAGGCACTGATCGCGCGGCCCGTCCGGTTTGGCGTGCAGACGTGCATCGATCTCTGGAAGCCTGAACTGCTCGAGCTGCTCGGGCGTGCCGGCTGCGTCTCCATCGAGGCCGGCATCGAAAGCCTGGCGGTGGAGGGGCAGGAACAGCTAGCCAGCTGCCGGCTGGACACCGAGGCCCTTGCCGCCCTGCTGATCAAGGCGCGCCGGCATGTTCCCTTCGTGCAGGCCAATCTGACCGGCAGGGTGCAGGATGACCCGGCCCTGGTCGATTACTGGCGCGACCGGCTGCAGAAATCCGGCGTCTGGGCCAACGAGCCGGCGCCGCTCTATCCCTATCCGAGTTCGCCAGGCTATCGCGCGCTTTGGGGTGAACCCGACGATCATGCCTGGGAACGCGCGCATGAGCATTATCTCGCCGCCTTGCGCGACTTCAGCGATATCCAGGATGAGCGGCTGCTGCCGCTGTCGGTTCTGGAGGAGTCATGCAGCAGCCCGCGCTGGGGCCGCGTCATGTCCTGATGGCGCTGATACGGTGGCCGGCGCCGATATCAGGCTGATCAGGATGCCGGACCAATGAAAAAGCCGCCTGGTGATCCGGGCGGCTTCATCAATCGGCAATTCGACCGAAATTCTTATGCGGCGCCTTCGCGCTGGGCGCGTTTGCGGGCCAGCTTGCGGGCGCGACGAATGGCTTCGGCCTTTTCACGGGCGCGGCGCTCCGACGGCTTCTCGTAATGGCCGCGCAGCTTCATCTCACGGAAGATGCCTTCACGCTGCATCTTCTTCTTCAGCGCCTTCAGGGCCTGATCGACATTGTTATCGCGCACCAGGACTTGCACGTGTGTCCCATCCTTTCGAATTGCCAAGAGAATCTGTCCGGAGCGAGCTCCGGCAAGCCGCGCCTTCTAGCACGGCGATCGGCCTTTGTGAAGCGCGTTTCACGCCTTCCGGCAAGATTCCGGGCCGGTCCCGGAGCGGCTAAGGCCTTGTGGTACTTGGCCTATGACCCGGACCGCCCTAGGCTGGGGCCATGGCAATCCTGAAAATCGCCCGCATGGGGCACCCGGTGCTGGCCCAGCCGGCCGATCCGGTGGCCGATCCGACCGCCCCGGAGATCCGGACCCTGATCCGGGACATGGTGGAAACCATGATCGACGCCCCCGGCCAGGGGCTGGCGGCGCCGCAGGTCCATGTCCCCCTGCGGGTGGCGGTTTTCCTGACCCCGCCGGAAGGCCCTGAGGACAGGCGGGAGCTGGTGACCCTGGTCAATCCGCGCTGGGAGCCGCTGACGGAGGAGAAGGATCTTGCCTGGGAGGGCTGCCTGTCGGTTCCCGGTCTGCGCGGCCTTGTACCGCGCTACACCCGCATCGTCTATGAGGGTACCCTGCCGGACGGCACCCGGCTCGCGCGCGAGGTCGAGGGCTGGCATGCCCGCGTGGTGCAGCACGAACTGGATCACCTGGACGGCATCCTCTATCCGCAGCGCATGACCGACCTGAAGGACTTGGTGTTTGAAACCGAACTGAAGCACCGGGCCGCCCTGCGGCCCGAGGAGGCAGAGGAATGAGCAGCGACACGACGCATCTCCTCAGCGAAAGGCGCGCCCTGCTGGAGGCGATGCTGGTCCATGTGCCGTTTGACGGCTGGAGCCACAAGGCGCTGGCGATGGCGGCAAGGGATTGCGGCTTCGATGCCGGACTGGTATCGCGCGCCTTCCCCGACGGCGCCGTTGCCGTGCTCGATTTCTGGGTGGCGGAAACCGATGCCGCCATGCTGCGCGCGCTGGAAAGCCGCGATCTCGCCGCCATGCGGGTGCCGGAGCGCGTGCGCACCGCGATTCTCACTCGCCTCGAGCTGGTCGCACCGCATCGCGAGGCGGTGCGCCGGGCGCTCAATCTGGAAGCCCTGCCGCAGCATGCGCCGCGTGCGCTGAAGCAGCTTTACCGTACGGTGGACGCGATCTGGTATGCCGCCGGCGACACCGCGACCGACTTCAACTTCTACACCAAGCGGCTGATGCTGGCCGGCGTCTATTCGGCGACGCTGCTGCGCTGGCTGGACGACAAGTCGGAGGGCTTCACCGCCACGGCGGGTTTCCTCGACCGGCGGCTGGCCGACGTGATGCGCATCGAGAAGGCGAAGGGCAGGCTGCGGCGCTTCACCGACCGGCTGGCGCCGCGCGGCTTCCGCCGCGCCTAGGAAGAAACCTCAGACCGACAGGCTGACGAGCTGGCCCGCCTGGGTCGGGCGCTGCGCCGCGTTGGGCGTGCCGTTGGCGTTGTAGTTCACTGCCGAAGGCGAGGAGGACGGCTCGTTATTCGCCGCCTGCCGCTCGCTGGCCTCACGCAGGATCTCGCTCAGCGACTGGGCGTTGCTGCCCGGTGCATTGCCCGTGACCGGCTGGGGCGGCGGCGGATTCTGCGGCGGCTCGGGCTGCTGCACCGCGCCCGGCGTCTGGGTTGCGCCCGGCTGTATCGCGGGCGGGGTCTGCAGCTGCTGCTGGAACTGCTGCACGGACGGATTGTCGGTGCCGGTATCGCCCTGCAGGGAGCGCGGCTGGAAGGGCTGCAGCGCGGCGGCGCCGGCAGAGGAAACGCTGTCGATCAGGGCCATGAGGCTCGCTCCGCCCGGCAGCCCGCAGCCTTCTGGCCGGTGCCGGCAGGACCCGTCATTCTCGGCGGGACGCGGTGATTATTCTGTGACCGAGTATAGGACAGGCGCCGTTTGCCGCCAAGCGGAACAGGGTGAATAAACCCTTACTCCCGGCTGAGCGTCCCGGGGCGACCCGCCGGCGAGAGCCGGGTGACATGGCCCATCTTGCGGCCGGGCCGCGCTTCGGCCTTGCCGTAGAGATGCAGCTTGGCGTCCGGTTCGGCCAGCAGGGCGGGCCAGGTGCCGATCTCGTCGCCAATCAGGTTCTCCATCACGGCGTCGCAGAGCCGGTCGCCGCTGCCCAGCGGCAGGCCGCAGATGGCGCGGATATGCTGCTCGAACTGCGAAGTGACGGCGGCATCCAGCGTCCAGTGGCCGGAATTGTGCACCCGCGGCGCCATCTCGTTGACCAGAATGCGGTCGCCGCAGTCGAACAGCTCGACCGCCAGCACGCCGACATAGTCCAGGCCTTCCGCCAGCGTGGCCGCGATCCGCTCGGCCGCCTCGCGCTGCGCCGGTTCCATCACCGCAGGCGCGAGGGTGCGCCACAGGATGTGGTTGCGATGGATATTCTCCACCGGGCCCCAGGAAACGATGCGGCCATCGGTGCCGCGCGCCAGCACGACCGACAGTTCGCGGCGGAAGGCCACGAACCCTTCCGCGATCAGTGCATCCGACTTCAGCGACGCGAAAGCCTCGGCCGCCTGGTCGGCGCGCTCGATCTTCACCTGGCCCTTGCCGTCATAGCCCATGCGCCGCGTCTTCAGCACCAGCGGCAGGCCGAGGTCGGCGATCGCCGCCTGCAGATCTGCGGGCGAGCCGACGGCGCGGAACGGCGCGGTGCCGATGCCGCGCTCGTTGCAGAAGGTCTTTTCCAGCAGCCGGTCCTGGGTGATGCGCAGCGTCTCGACGCCCGGCCGCACCAGCGCAGTGCGCGCGACCGCCGCCACCGGCTCGACCGGGATGTTCTCGAACTCGTAGGTCACCACGGCGCAGGAGGCCGCGAAGGCCGCCATGGCGGCGGCATCGGTATATTCGGCCCGGGTGCAGCGCGCCGAGACTTCGGCTGCCGGCGGATCGGCATCGGGCGCGAAAATGTGGCAGTGATAGCCGAGCCTGGCCGCCGCGATCGCCAGCATGCGGCCGAGCTGGCCGCCGCCGAGAATGCCGATCATCGAGCCGGGCGCGATCGGCGTCATGGTCATTTTCCGCTGACGGGCTGCAGCTTGACGGATTTCGTCTGCTTCGCCCGCCAGGCCTGCAGGCGCTTCGACAGGGCGGGGTCGTTCAGCGCCAGGATGCTGGCGGCGAGCAGGGCGGCATTGATCGCCCCGGGCTTGCCGACGGCCAGCGCGCCGACCGGCACGCCGCCGGGCATCTGCTGGATGGAGAGCAGCGAGTCGAGGCCCTTGAGGGCGCGGCTTTCCACCGGCACGCCGAGCACCGGCAGATGCGTCATGGCGGCCGCCATGCCCGGCAGATGGGCGGCGCCGCCGGCGCCGGCGATGATCACCTTGATGCCGCGCTCCGCTGCCGTGGTGGCATAATCGTAGAGCCGCTTCGGCGTGCGATGGGCCGAAACGATGCGGTGCTCGGCCGGGATCTTCAGCGCTGCCAGAATCTCGGCGGCATGCTGCATGGTGGCCCAGTCGGACTGGCTGCCCATAATGATGCCGACGAGAGGCGATTTACGGGACGCCATCTGCATGCTCCTGTCGCGGAAAGGCGCGGATTATAGGGAGCGGGTCCCGCCTGTAAAGCGGCCCCCGGCCGGTTAAATCGGCTCGCGGACGGCTCCGCCGCACTGCTTATCGAACTGTAACGCCGGCGGGGCAATTTGCCGCTTGATTCGCCAGCACCATGATTTGTTAATGGTCGGCAGGCTTCACTGGTTCTGAATGGGTGGAGTGCGTCCGGCGGCTGGACCGCCGGTCCTGTCGTGGTGGAGCCATGTTCGGCATGAGAAATGGCCAGGATTGAGGATCGCCGCCCGGTCGGCCTGGGATCCGGCAGCCTGCCTGTGGGCAACGTGGGCGCCGGCGGTGCCGCCGCGCGTCCGCTGCCCGTGGCCGCGACTCAGGGCACGGCCGCCGCTGCGCCGGTTGCCCCGCCGGCCGCCACCGCCACCGTCATGGGCATTCCGGAAACCGAGCTTACGCCGCGGGTGCGTGATGCCATCATGCGGCTGATGGGCGAGGTGGACCAGCTGCGCAACGAGCTGAACCGCACCCGGCACCGCCTCGCCGAACTGGAACGGCTGGCCGACCGCGACACGCTCACGCCGCTTTACAACCGCCGCGCCTTCGTGCGTGAGCTGTCGCGCGCCATGGCCCATGTCGAGCGCTACGGCCGCCCCTCGGCGCTGATCTATTTCGACCTCAACGGCCTGAAGGAGATCAATGACAAGCATGGCCATGCGGCGGGCGATGCGGCGCTGATCCAGGTCGGGCAGATCCTGCTCGACAATACCCGCGAGGTGGACGTGCTGGCCCGCCTCGGCGGCGACGAATACGGCGTGATCCTGAGCGAGACGGACGCGCAGCAGGCGCGCGAGAAGGCCGACATGCTGGCCGAGGCGATTCACCGCCGGCCGCTGCACTGGGAAGGCAAGGTCCTGCCGCTGGATGCCGCCTACGGTGTCTATCCGCTCAAGGCCGGCGAGGATCCCGGCACCGCTTTGGCTGCCGCCGACCAGATGATGTACAACCACAAGCTCGCCCGCCGCGCCGCCCGGGCGTGAGCGACAACCGGCTCCGAAGGCCGCCAGCGACGGCGGTTTTACGCCAACCCATTGATAGTCCTGAACCTGCCCGGTCCCGTTGGAGCCCGTTCGGGGCCAGTTCGATCCCGTTGGAAGCCAGTTCAGTCCCGTTCAATCCCGTTGAGAGCCAGTTGAGTCCCGTTCAGTCCTGTTGAATCCCGTTGAGTCCCGTTGCCGGAGAGCATGCTCAGGGGCGCGCGCATCGAGGCATCAAAAGCCGGCATACACCCGTATGTCGCTGATCCGATTGACGATGTTCAACAGCAGGGGGCCAGACCGCAGGGAAGGCTGCCTGACCGATAGGAACATAATATGTACATAATGTAGGAAGAAGGTCAAGTCATCCGTCAGCGCTCTCAGTATGCGACAGTGGTCGCGCCAAGCCGCTCCAAGTTTCCACCCTCCGATGAGGATCGCGGGCGATTGACGAACGATAGATGAAAAAGAACCAGCCCGGCGTGCATCACCTTGCCGGATCGGCACTACCAGCGAACCCACCGGAAGCGACCTGCGCGCGCAGATTTTCCTGCGCCTGATTGTCAGTGGCGGCTGGATTCTTGACGCCGGACAGCCCGGCTGATGCTCTGATCGGAGCAATGCGCGGCCGCGCGCGGCGATGCTGCCGGGCCGTCCGGCCGGACCGCAACGGGATCTGCAATGTCCGTCATCAACCGCCTCAGATTCGTCTTTGCCGCCATTCTGCTCCTGCTGACCGCGGCCTGGCTGCTGAGCCTGCCCGAAGGCGCGCTGACCTCGGGCTTCTGGCGGCTGCGCAGCAGCCTGATCTACTACAGCGGCATCCTGGCCATCGGCTGCATGTCGGTGGCGGTGATCCTTGCGGCGCGGCCGGCGCAGATCGAGAGGCTGCTCGGCGGGCTCGACAAATTCTATCGCCTGCACAAATGGCTCGGCATCGCCGGCACCCTGTTCGCGGTCCTGCACTGGCTGTTCGAGAACGGCCCGCGCTGGGCCGTGCGGCAGGGCTGGCTGACCCGGCCGGCCCGTCCATCATCCGCGCCATCCGCCGCGCCGGTCGGGTTCGATCCCTTCCGCGACTGGCGGGACATCGCCGGTGACCTGGGCGAATGGGCCTTTTACCTTCTGCTTGTGCTGGTCGTCGTGGCGCTGTGGAAGCGGTTTCCGTACCGCTGGTTCCTGCCGGCGCACCGGCTGCTCTCCGCGCTCTATCTCGTGCTGGTATTCCACTCGGTCATCCTGATGGATCGCAGCTACTGGTCGGCGCCGCTCGGTCCGATCATGATCCTGCTGATGGCGGCCGGTTCGGTTGCCGCGGCCATCTCGCTGCTGCACCGGATCGGCAAGAGCCGCCGGGCGGTCGGCGCGATCGAGACCCTGCGGTATCACGACGACAACGCGGTGCTCGATGTCGGCATCCGGCTGAGCACGGCCTGGCCCGGCCATCAGGCGGGACAGTTCGCCTTCATCGATTTCGGCGGCGGCGAGGGCGCGCATCCCTTCACCATGACCTCCGCCTGGCGCCGCGACGGCCGGCTGAGCTTCAGCATCAAGGGACTGGGCGACTATACCCGCGTCCTGCCGCAGCAGCTTTTCCCCGGCCAGACCGTCGTCGTGGAAGGGCCATACGGCCGCTTCGACTTCCAGGGCGAACGGCGCCGCCAGATCTGGATCGGCGGCGGCATGGGCATCTCGCCGTTCATCGCCGGGCTGCAGGGCCTGGCCGAGCGGCAGTTCGATGCGGATGTCGACCTGATCTACACGACGCGGGCGCCGGCAGCCGCCTTCATCGACAATATCCGCATGCTGGCGGGAAAAGCCGGCGTGCGCTTCCATCTGCTCGTCGAGCAGCAGGATGGCCGCCTCGACCTGGCGCGGCTGGAACAGATGATTCCCGACTGGAAGGCGGCGGCGATCTGGTTCGCCGGGCCGCCGGCCTTCGGCGACGCCCTGCGCACGGCGATGACGGCCCGCGGCTTTCCGCCCGACCACTTCCACCAGGAAATGTTCAACCTGCGCTGAGGCCGGTCGCCGTCATCCGAGGCGATACACCGCCCGCTCGTCCACCGCATCGCCCTCCGCCTTCACGCGGCCTTCCGCCGCCATGTGGATCAGATGCGCCAGCACCGAGCGCGCGGCGGCGCCGTGCAGGTAGGACGGCACGTCGGCATACATGCGCTGCACCATCTGCGGAATCGTCATCGGCCCGTTGCGGGTGAGGCAGTCGATGATCTGCGTCTCGCGGCCCATGCGGTGCGCCAGCAGGGCCTCGACGAAACGCTGCGGGTCGCGGCCGGTGGTGCGCTCGTCGATCGGCGCGCCATGGGTCGGGTAGTAGCGCCGGTCCTCGCGCGGCAGCAGCCGGCGCAGGCTGTTGTAGTAATCCGTCATGTTGCCGTCGGGCGGCGAGATCACCGTGGTGGACCAGCCCATCACATGGTCGCCCGAGAACAGCGCCCGTTCTTCCTCCAGCGCGAAGCAGAGATGGTTCGAGATATGGCCGGGCGTGTGCAGCGCGCTCATCGTCCAGCCATCGCCCACCAGCCGGGTGCCGTCTTCCAGCAGATGGTCGGGCCGGAAATCGTGGTCGCCGCCTTCCTCCACGGCGATGCCGCCCCTGGGCAGCGGATGCGGCCCGTAGGCATAGGTCGGCGCGCCGGTCACTTCCTTCAGCCGGGCGGCGCCGGGCGAATGGTCGCGATGGGTGTGCGTGATCAGGATATGGCTGACGGTGTCGCCGCGCAGCGCGTCGAGCAGTGCGTCAATATGCGCATCGTCGTCAGGCCCCGGATCGATCACGGCAACCCTGCCGCCCGGCCGGCCGACGACATAGGTGCCGGTGCCGTGAAAGGTGAAGGCGGAGGGATTGCGGGCGATCACGCGGCGCACCAGCGGGCTCAACTGCGCGATGGTGCCGTAAGCGAAGTCGAGTTCTTTCACAAAAGGGATCGCCATCTCGGCTCCTGCAGTATTGACGTTGCGTAAACCGTAAAGTTTGCGCGGCAGCTTCGGATGACAAGCGTTCACGCGAGCGCGAAGCCATTGACCGCGACGTTTCCGCATACATAATCTGCCATCACTTTATGGCGACACCAAGAATCGCCTTTGAGGGAATTGGGAGGACAAGCTGTCTGAAATCGTCCAGTTGTTGCTGAACGGGCTTGCGGCGGGCTGCATCTACGGCCTGATCGCGCTCGGTTTCGTGCTCATCTACAAGGCCACCGAAATGGTGAACTTCGCCCAGGGCGACCTGCTGATGCTGGGCGCCTTCGTGGCCTTCACCCTGATCGAGGGCTTCGGCCTCAATTACTGGATCGCCTTCGCCGGCGCCGTTCTCTTCATGGCCGTGTTCGGCTACCTGCTCGACACCGTGGTGCTGCGCCAGGTGATCGGCCAGCCGCAATTCGCCGTCGTCATGCTCACCATCGGGCTCGGCTTCATCTTCCGCGCCGCCGCCTCGATGATCTGGGGCACCGAGACGCGCAGCTTCGAGACGCCGTTCACCGGCGGCGTGATCCGCGCCGGCGGGCTGGTCATCGCCGACGTGAACGCCTCCATCGTGGCCGGCACGGCGATCCTCTGTGCCGCGCTCTACGCCTTCTTCCGCTTCACCCGCATCGGCGTCGCCATGCAGGCGGCGTCGCAGAACCAGCTGGCCGCCTATTACATGGGCATCCCGGTGAAGATGATCTTCTCGCTGATCTGGGCGATTTCCGCCGGCGTCGCCGCGGTGGCCGGCATCCTGCTGGCGCCGGTTGCCTTCATCGACGTCACCATCGGCCTGCTCGGGCTGAAGGCCTTTGCCGCCGCCGTGCTGGGCGGCTTCGGCTCGATCCCGGGCGCGGTGATCGGCGGTCTGGTGATCGGCGTGATCGAACAGTTTTCCGGCGTCTATCTCGCCGAGGGCTTCAAGGATGTCGCGGCCTATGTCGTCATCCTGGGCGTGCTGTTCCTGCGTCCGCAGGGGCTGTTCGGCAATATCGGCCGCAAGCGTGTGTAGGGAAACGGTGTAGCCGATGCGCTTTCTCTTCAAAACCGACTACAACCAGGACATCAACCTTTTCCCCGACAATGTCGCGCGGTTCTGGTACGGCCTGCTGATGGTGGCTCTCATCGCCGCCCCCTTCGTGCTGGAGAATTTCTGGCTCGGCGAGATCAGTTACGTGCTGATCCTCGCGGTGGTCGGCATCGGCCTGATGCTGCTGGTCGGCTATACCGGCCAGGTGTCGCTCGGCCATGCCGCCTTCCTCGGCATCGGCGCCTATACCCATGCCGTGCTGCTCAAGCTCGGCGTGCCCTTCGTCATCTCGGTGCCGGCGGCGACCCTGCTGTCGGCCTTCATCGGCGCGGTGATCGGCTTCCCGGCGCTGCGGCTCACCGGCATCTATCTGGCGATTGCCACGCTGGCCTTCGCCTTCATCATCGAGCAGATCCTGATCCGCTGGGAAGATGTCACCGGCGGCTTCGCCGGCTTCCCGGTGCCGCGGCCGGAGGCCTTCGGCGTCGCGATCACCGACGACGTGCCGTTCTACTATCTCTGCCTCGGCGCGACGGTGCTCGCGGTGCTGGTGGCGCTCAATCTGCTGCGCACGCCGACGGGCCGCGCCTTCATCGCGATCCGCGATTCCGAGATCGCCGCGCAGTCGATGGGCGTCAACCTCGCGCGCTACAAGACGCTGGCGTTTGCCATCTCGGCCGGCTTCACCGGCTTCGGCGGTACGCTGTTCGCCCACAAGATCGGCTACCTGGCGCCGGATGCCTTCAACATCCTGCTCTCGATCCAGCTGCTGCTGATGGTCGTGGTCGGCGGGCTGGGATCGATCCACGGCGCGATCTACGGCGCCATCTTCGTCGGCGCCCTGCCGCAGATGATCGCCATCCTGCGCGACTACCTGCCGGAGAACATCGCCCGCCAGCCGGGCCTCGAGCCGGGCCTGTTCGGCGTCATCCTGGTCTTCTTCATCCTGTTCGAGCCGCTCGGCATCTACGGCCGCTGGCTCAAGGTGAAGCTCTATTTCTCGCTCTTCCCGCTCTACAAGAAGGCAACCTTCAAGCGGCAGAAGACCTATACCAAGTCGGAGCGCTTCCGGTGACGCTGTTCCAGGCTGACAACATCGCCATCAACTTCGGCGGCATCAAGGCCGTCGACGGGGTCAGCTTCGCCATCAACAAGGGCGAGGTGTTCACCATCATCGGCCCGAACGGCGCCGGCAAGACCACCGTCTTCAACCTGATCAGCCGCATCTACAATCCGACCGAAGGCCGGCTGATCTTCGAGGGCCGCGACATCACCAGCGTGCCGCCGCACCAGATTGCGGGCATGGGCATCGCGCGCACCTTCCAGAACATCGAGCTGTTCGAGCATGCCACCGTGCTGCAGAACCTGCTGCTCGGCCGCCATGCCCATCGCGGCACCAAGCCCTGGTGGGAAATGGTCTTCGCGCCGCATGTGCGGAAAAGCGAGCTGGCGCACCGCGAGAAGGCCGAGCATGTCATCGACTTCCTCGACCTGCAGCATTACCGCGACACGCTGATCGTGAATCTGCCCTACGGCGCACGCAAGGTGGTCGAGCTGGCGCGCGCGCTCTGCTCCGAGCCGAAGCTGCTGCTGCTCGACGAGCCGTCCTCGGGCCTGAACACGGAAGAGACCGAGGACATGGCCTGGTGGATCCAGGACATCAAGAACGAGCTCGGTATCACCGTGCTGATGGTCGAGCATGACATGAGCCTGGTCAACGAGGTGTCCGACCGCGTGCTGGCGCTGAATTACGGCCGCGTGCTGGCGCAGGGCACCCCTTCGGAGGTGCAGAGCCACCCCGAAGTGGTCAAGGCGTATCTGGGAGGCTGAAGCATGAGCGCCGAACTCAAGCCCGCCCCCGAAGCGAATGCCGCCGAGCCGCTGCTGCGGCTCAGCAACATCGAAACCTACTACGGTCCGATCATGGCGATCCGCGGCGTCAGCCTGGAGGTGCCGAAGGGATCGATCGTCACCGTGCTGGGCGCCAACGGCGCCGGCAAGACGACGATCCTGAAGACGATTTCCGGCGTCATGGACCCGCAGAAGGGCAGCGTCGTCTTCGAGGGCCGCGAGATCCAGAAGATGGATCCCGACAAGGTGATGCGGCTCGGCATCGGCCATGTGCCGGAGGGGCGCGAGACCTTCCCGTTCCTGAGCGTGCGCGACAACCTGCTGATGGGCGCCTATACGCGCCGCGATGCCGACGGCATCGCGCGGGACATGGAGATGGTCTACGGCTATTTCCCGCGCCTGAAGGAGCGCGAGCACCAGCCGGCGGGCTCCATGTCGGGCGGCGAGCAGCAGATGCTGGCGATCGGCCGCGCGCTGATGGGCCGGCCCAAGCTGCTGCTGCTCGACGAGCCGAGCCTGGGCCTGTCGCCCAAGCTGGTGAAGGACATCTTCGAGATCATCGTCCGCATCAACGCCGAGCAGAAGACCACCATCCTGCTGGTCGAGCAGAACGCCAACGTGGCGCTGAACGCCGCCCATTACGGCTATGTGCTGGAGGTCGGCCGCATCGTGATGGCCGATACCTGCGCCCGGCTGCTCGAGAAGGAAGACATCAAGGAATTCTACCTCGGCATGAAGGAACAGGGCGTACGCGGCAAGCGCCGCTGGAAGAAACGCAAGACCTGGCGCTAGCAGAGATGCCGCGCCGGTCGTGACGGGAGGACGGCCATGGCGAATACAGCGAAGAAGCGCGACCCCAAGACGGGCGTGGAAGTCGATGCCGATATCCTCGAGGTGATAGAGCGCGACACCCTGCCGCGCTATTTCTGGCGCAAGGTGAAGGAGCGCGGCTCCAAGGTGGCGATGCGCGAGAAGGATCTCGGCATCTGGAAGTCGATCACCTGGACCGAGTACGGCGAGAACGCCAAGCATGCCGGCCTCGGCTTCGCCGCGCTGGGGGTGAAGCGCGGCGAGGTGGTCTCGATCATCTCGGAAGGCAATCCGCAGTGGCTCTACGCCGATCTCGGCGCCCAGGGCATCGGCGCGGTAACCAACGGCATCTACACCACCGACTCGGCCAAGCAGGTCGAATACATCGTCAACGACAGCCGCACGGTGGTCTACATCGCCGAGAACGAGGAGCAGCTCGACAAGGTCCTCGAGGTGCGCGACCGCTGCCCG
This sequence comes from Ferrovibrio sp., assembly GCF_035304305.1. Taxonomy (GTDB): domain Bacteria; phylum Pseudomonadota; class Alphaproteobacteria; order Ferrovibrionales; family Ferrovibrionaceae; genus Ferrovibrio. Next base: position 16,525 of record NZ_DATGQG010000087.1, on the reverse strand, counting down.
ACGCTGAAGAAGATCGTCGTCATCGACATGGAGGGCCTGACCGACTTCAGCGATCCGATGGTGATCAGCTTCGACCAGCTGCTGGAGCTCGGGCGCGGTTTCGAGCAGGACAATCCGGACTACTGGGAGCAGCAGCTCGAACTCGGCCGGCCGGAAGATCTCGCCATCCTGATCTACACCTCGGGCACCACCGGCGCGCCGAAGGGTGCGATGATCAGCCACCGCAACCTGGTGTTCCAGATGGAGAATGCCGGGCGCCTGCTGGAGCAGGGGGAGAGCGACGAGCAGCTCAGCTTCCTGCCGCTCTGCCACATCGCCGAGCGCGGCTTCACGCTGCTCTGGCCGATCCGCTCGGGCTCGACGGTGAATTTCGCCGAGAGCCCGGAGACGGTGGCGCAGAACCTGCAGGAGGTGCAGCCGACCGTCTTTTTCGCCGTGCCGCGGCTGTGGGAGAAATTCTACTCCGGCATTGCCATCCGCATGAAGGACGCGACCGCCTTCGGCAAATGGGCCTACCGCACCGCGCTGGGCATCGGCTACAAGGTCGCGCAATGCCGCCTGGAAGGCCGCGAGCCTTCGGCCCTGCTGAAATTCGCCTTCTGGCTGGCCGACCTGCTGGTGCTGAAGAACGTCAAGCGCATGATCGGCATCGACCGCTGCAAGTGGCTGGTCACCGGCGCGGCGCCGATCTCGCCCGACCTGATCAAGTGGTATCTCGCACTCGGCAAGGATATGCGCGAGGTCTATGGCCAGACCGAGAATGTCGGCCTCGCCACCGCGCCGCCGGACGGCGAGGTGAAGCTCGGCATGATCGGCAAGGCGGTGCCGAACACGGAAGTGAAGATCAGCCCGGAAGGCGAGATTCTGCTGAGGGGACCGCACGTCTTCATGGGCTACCTGAACAATCCGGCCAAGACCGCCGAGACCATCATCGACGGCTGGCTGCATACCGGCGATGTCGGCGTGGTCGACAACGAGGGCTGGTACAAGATCACCGACCGGATGAAGGACATCATCATCACGGCCGGCGGCAAGAACATCACCCCGTCGGAGATCGAGAACCAGCTGAAGTTCAGCCCCTATATCTCGGACGCCGTGGTGATCGGCGACCGCCGCAAGTTCCTCACCTGCCTGATCATGATCGACCACGAGAACGTGGTGAAATACGCTCAGGACCTGAACGTGCCCTTCACCAACTTCGCTTCGCTGTGCCACGCGAAGGAGGTGCAGGACCTGATCTGGGAAGAGATCGAGAAGGTGAACCGCAATTTCGCCCGCGTCGAGACGATCAAGAAGTTCCGCCTGATCGACCAGCAGCTGACGGCCGAGGACGACGAGCTGACGCCGACCATGAAGCTGAAGCGGAAATTCGTGAACGAGAAGTACAAGGCGATGATCGACGAGATGTATGCCGGCGCCTGAGGCACCGGCGGAAGATTCATGCCGGCGTGAGAATCGGCTGTCCTTTGCAGTAGAACCAGGCCCACCCAGGAGGAAATACAGTATGCGTATCAGGTCTTTGGCGTTTTCGGCGGCCCTGCTGGCCGCAGCCGGCCTTGCCGGCACCGCATCCGCGCAGAACGTGCGCGGCGTCACCAAGTCGGAAATCGTGATCGGCATGCATACCGATCTCAGCGGCGTCGCGGCGTCCTACGGCGTCAGCTCGTCCAATGCGATGCGGCTGCAGTTCGAGAAGATCAATGCCGAGGGCGGCATCCATGGCCGCAAGATCCGGCTGATCGTCGAGGACAGCCAGTATCAGGTTCCGCGCGCCGTGCAGGCGGCGAACAAGCTGATCAACCGCGACAAGATCTTCATCATGGCCGGCGCGCTCGGCACGCCGCATAATGCCGCGGTGTTCGAGGAGCAGTTCAAGGCCGGCATCCCGAACGTCAACCCGGTCACGGCCGCCCGTTCGATGGTCGAGCCGCATCATCCGCTCAAGTTCCAGACCATCTCGAGCTACTACGACCACATCCGCGCCGGCATCAAATACGTGGTCGAGAAGAACGGCCGCAAGAAAATCTGCACGCTCTACCAGGACACCGATTTCGGCAAGGAGACCCTGGAAGGCGTGCAGGACCAGGTCAAGGCGATGAACCTGCCGCTGGTCGAGACGGCGACCAACAAGCCGACCGACACCGATTTCACCGCCCAGATCACCAAGCTGCGCAACGCCGGCTGCGACCTGGTGGCGCTGGGCGCCATCGTGCGCGACGCCATCCTGTCCTACGCCACCGCGCGCAAGATGGGCTGGAACGACGTCGACTTCGTCTCGCAGTCGGCCAGCTTCGACCAGATCGTGGCCTCGGCGCCGGGCGGCGTCACCGAGGGCATGTATGTCGGCGCCGGCACGGTGATGCCCTACCGCGACACCGCCGATGCCACGGTTGCGGCCTGGTGGGACGCCTACAAGGCGAAATACGGCGCGGACCCCAATATCGGCGCCGTCTATGGCACCAACACGGCCAACCTGATCATCACCGCGCTGGAAAAGGCCGGTAAGGACCTGACGACCGAGAAGTTCGTCAAGGCGCTGGAGAGCATCAGCGGTTACCGCGACATTTTCGGCGGCCCGGTGGTGAATTTCGGCCCGGACAAGCATCTCGGCACGAACGAGGTGCTGCTGTACCAGATCCAGAAGGGCCGTTTCGTGAAGATTGCCGGCCCGCTCCGGTATTAAAACCCTTAAAGGGTTAAAGGGGTAGGAGGCGCCCGCGGCTTTGCCGCGGGCGTTTTCTTTTGCGCTGCACAGTCACCCGGAAAACGGCAGAATCTGCTATCTATTCCATGCGGTTCCGGGCTAGCCTCGATCCGCAAACAAGAAACTTTTTCTGGGGAGATTGAGATGCGTGGAGTTTATGTACTCGGTGTTGCCGCGATGGCGCTGGCGACCGCAGCTGCGGTCCCGGCCATGGCGCAGAATGTGCGTGGCGTCTCCAAGAGCGAGGTGGTGATCGGCCAGCATACCGATCTCAGCGGGCCGGCGGCGTCCTACGGCGTCCATGTGTCGAACGCCATGCGGCTGTACTTCGACAAGATCAACGGCGAAGGCGGCGTGCATGGCCGCAAGATCCGCTTCATCGTCGAGGATCATCAGTATCAGGTGCCGCGCGCCGTGCAGGCAGCGAACAAGCTGATCAATCGCGACCGCATCTTCCTGATGGCCGGCGCCCTCGGCACGCCGCACAACAATGCGGTGTTCGAGGAGCAGTTCAAGGCCAATGTGCCGAACCTGTCGCCGCTGACCGCGGCACGCTCGATGGCCGAGCCGTTCCACAAGCTCAAGTTCCAGACCTTCTCGAGCTACTACGACCACAGCCGCGCGGGCATCAAGTATCTGGTCGAGAAGAACGGTCGCAAGAAGCTCTGCACGCTGTATCAGGATACCGATTTCGGCAAGGAGATCCTGGAAGCGGTGCAGGACCAGGCCAAGGCGATGAACATGCAGGTGGTCGAGACCGCCACCAACAAGCCGACTGACACCGATTTCACCGCGCAGATCACCAAGCTGCGTTCGGCCGGCTGCGACCTGATCGCCATGGGCGCCATCGTGCGTGACGCCATCGTGCCCTATGCCACGGCCCGCAAGATGGGCTGGACCGATGTCGACTTCGTGTCGCAGTCGGCCAGCTTCGACCAGATCGTGGCCTCCGCGCCCGGCGGCGTGACCGAGGGCCTCTATGTCGGCGCCGGCACGGTGATGCCGTATCGTGACACCGCCAACGCCACCGTTGCCGCCTGGTGGGATGCCTACAAGGCGAAGTACGGCAGCGATCCGAATATCGGCGCCGTGTACGGCCACAACATCGCCGATCTGATCGTCACCGCGCTGCAGCGTGCCGGGAAGGATCTCACCACCGAGAAGTTCCTCGCGGCACTCGAGAGCATCAACGGCTACCGCGATATCTTCGGCGGCCCGGTGATCAGCTTCGGTCCCAACAAGCACCAGGGCACCACCGACGTGCTGTTCTATCAGATCCAGAAGGGCCGTTTCGTGCAGATTGCCGGCCCGCTGAAGTACTGATCCGTATACGGCTTCGGTCGGAACGCCCGCGGCGCAAGCCGCGGGCGTTTTCTTTTGCGCAACGCAGCAAGCGGGTCAGCATTGCTGACGTAACGTAAATTCCGGGTGGCGACACCCTGCTTCCACGCTAGTCTTTTCCCGCAACTATAAAAATTCCAGGGAGGTTCGCATGCGTGGAGTAGGATTACTCGGGGTCGCAGCAGCGGCCGTTCTCGTGCTTGCCGCCGGGCATGCCCCGGCGCAATCGGGCAAAACCCGCGGCGTCACCGCCACCGAAATCATCATCGGCATGCACACCGACCTGAGCGGTGTCGCGGCGTCCTATGGTGTCGGCTCGTCCAACGCCATGCGGATGCGCTTCGACGAACTTAATGCCCAGGGCGGCGTGCATGGCCGCAAGATCAGGCTGATCGTCGAGGACAACCAGTACCAGGTGCCGCGCGCCGTGCAGGCGGCCAACAAGCTGATCAACCGCGACAACATCTTCCTGATGGCCGGCGCGCTCGGCACCCCGATGAACAACGCCGTCCTGCCGGACCAGCTGAAGGCGAATGTGCCGAACTTCTTTCCGATCACCGCGGCGCGGCAGATGTATCTGCCGTTCCATCGGCTGAAATTCTCCGGCGGCTCGACCTATTACGACCAGATCCGCGCCGGCATCGTCTGGATGGTCGCCAACCAGGGCAAGAAGCGCATCTGCACGCTGTATCAGGATACCGATTTCGGCAAGGAGATCCTCGAGGCGGTGCAGGACCAGACCAAGGCGATGAATCTGCCGCTGATCGAGACGGCGACCAACAAGCCGGCCGACACCGACTTTACCGCCCAGATCACCAAGCTGCGTGCCGCCGATTGCGACCTCGTCGTGCTCGGCACCATCATCCGCGACGCCATCGTGCCCTATGCCACGGCGCGCAAGATGGGCTGGGACGTCACCTTCCTCGGCCAGTCGGCGAATTACGACCAGATCGTCGCCGGGGCGCCGGGCGGCGTTACCGAGGGCTTCTACACGATGGCCGGCACGGTGCTGCCGTATCGCGACACGGCGTCACCCACGGTGGTCGCCTGGATGGACCGCTACAAGGAGCGGTTCGGCAGCGATCCGAACATCGGCGCCGTCTACGGCCATGCCCTGGCGGACCAGCTGATCTTCGCTTTCGACCGCGCCGGCCGGAACCTGACCGTGGATACGCTGATCGCGGCGATGGAGAGCATCAGGGGCTATCGCGACATCTTCGGCGGTCCGGTGGCGTCCTACGGGCCCGACAAGCGCCAGGGCAGCAACGAGAGCTTCCTGTACCAGGTGCAGAAAGGCCGCTTCGTCCAGATTGCCGGCCCGGTCAATTACGGGAGCTGAGCGGCAGCAGGATTACCGGGTGTGCTTGAGATGACCGGCCGCGAGCGCCCTCCGGGGTGGTCGCGGCCTTTTTTATCCCTGAAACGGAGAGAGCCATGACCAGAGTCACCATCGGCGCGGTTGCCGGCTTCGCGACCGTCGCCCTTCTGTCCCTGTCGGCCGGCCACACGGCCCTCGCGCAGCCGAAGCTGCAGGGCGTCAGCAAGACCGAGATCATCATCGGCACGCAGACCGACCTGTCCGGTGTGGCGGCGGCCTTCGGCGTGCATTCCGCCAATGCGGCGCGGATGCGCTTCGACGAGGTGAACGAGGCAGGCGGCATCCATGGCCGCAAGATCCGCTACATCGTCGAGGATGGCCAGTACCAGGTGCCGCGCTCGGTGCAGGCGGCCAACAAGCTGATCAACCGCGACAAGATCTTCCTCATGCTGCTGTCGATCGGCACCCCGATGAATAACGCGATCCTGCCGGACCAGCTCAAGGCCGGCGTGCCGAACATGTTCCCGCTGACCGCGGCGCGGCAGATGTTCGAACCTTTCCATCCGCTGAAATGGTCGGCGACCACGTCCTACTACGCGCAGATCCGGGCCGCGGTGAAGCATTTCGCCACCGTCAAGGGGCGCAAGAATATCTGCTCGCTGCATCAGGATACGGATTTCGGGCGCGAGATCCTGGATGGCACCAGGGACCAGCTGGCGGCGATGAACATGAAGCTGGTGGAAACCGCCACCCATAAGCCGGCGGATACCGATTTCACCGCCCAGATCACCCGGCTGCGCGCGGCCAACTGCGACCTGATCACGCTGGGCACCATCGTGCGCGACTCGATCCTGCCGATCGCCACGGCCAAGAAGATGGGCTGGGAGGTCGACATGGTCGGCACGACGGCGGCCTTCGACCTCAACGTTTCCGGCGCGCCGGGCGGGGTGACGGATGGCCTCTACGCCATGACGCAGATCGAGGCGCCCTATCGCGATACCGGCTCGCCGGCGATCCAGCAGTGGGTGGACAAGTACAAGGCCAGGTACGGCAGCGATCCGAATCCCTCGGCGCAGCTTTCCTATGTCGCCGCCGATCTGGTCGTCATGGGGCTGGACCGTGCCGGCAAGGACCTGACGGTGGAGAAGTTCATCAAGGCGATGGAATCGATCCAGGGCTACAGGGACATCTTCGGCGGCCCGGTCATGACCTTCGGGCCGAACAGGCGCAACGGCACCGACGCCGCCTTCCTGGCCCAGGTGAAGAACGGCCGCTGGGTGCGGAGCGGGGACCTGCTCACGAACTGATCCCCGAAGACGGGTGCAAATCCGGGCCCGGCATGGCACACATGCCGGGCCTTCTCATGTCATAAAAGCGTCCCCCATGCCCGTCGCGCCTTTCGTTCGCAGCCAGCCGAATATCCCCCTCGGCATCGGCTGCATGGTGTTCGCCGTGTCCTGTTTCGGCGTAATGGATGCCCTGGTGAAATGGCTGACCGCCGGCTATCCCACGCTGCAGATCATGTTTTTCCGCAGCCTCTGCGCCTTTCCGCCGATCCTGGTCATGGTGATGCGCGGCGGCGGCCTCGGCCTGCTGCGGACACGGCAGCTGCTCGGGCACTGCATGCGCTCGGCCTTCGGCCTGGCGGCCATGTTCGGCTTCTTCTTTTCCTACAGCTTCATGCCGCTGGCCGATGTCACGGCGATCTCCTTCTCGGGCCCGATCTTCATCGCCTTCCTGTCGATCTGGCTGCTGCGCGAGAAGGTGGGGGTGCATCGCTGGTCGGCCATCGTGGTCGGCTTCATCGGCATGCTGGTGATCATCCGGCCGGGCATGGGGATGGTGCAGAGCGGGGCGCTGATCGTGGTGCTGGCGACGCTGCTCTATGCGCTGGCGATGATCCAGATCCGCAAGCTCAGCGAGAGCGAGCCGTCGACGACGATCGCCTTCTATTTCACGGCCTTCTGCACCGTCGTGACCGGCCTGACGCTGCCCTTCGTGTGGGTCACGCCGGCCTGGTCGGACCTGCCGCTGCTGATCGGCGTCGGTCTGATGGGCGGCACGGCCCAGCTCTTCATGACGCGCGGCTATGCGCTGGCGCCGGCCTCGGTGGCGGCGCCCTTTGACTACACCCACCTGCTCTGGTCGGTGCTGTTCGGCTGGTATATCTGGGGCGATTTCCCCGACCTGCAGACCTGGGTCGGCTGCGCCATCGTGGTCGCCAGCGGGCTGTACATCCTCTACCGCGAAACGGTGCGGCGGCAGCCGGTGCCGCAGGTCTGGACCGAATGAGGGGAAATTGGGGAAAGGCGCGCTGGTCGGAGTGAGAGGATTCGAACCTCCGGCCCCTAGCTCCCGAAGCTAGTGCTCTACCAGGCTGAGCTACACTCCGCCGCCGGCGCGGGCGCCTGTATAGCGCCTGGGGCAGCCGCCCGCAAGCCGCGCCCCGTCAGGAATATGCTTTGGGAAAATCAGGCCTTTCGCCCGGGTCAGAGCGCCCGGCCGATGGCGAAATCGACCGCCTCGGCCAGGGCCTCGCGGGCCGGTACGGCGGGGAAGACCGCCAGCGCCTCATGCGCCTTGTGGCCGTAGAGGCGGGCCCGCTCCAGCGTCTCGGCGATGGTGCCGTGGCGCTCCAGATAGCGCAGGGCCTGGGACCAGTCATCGTCGTTCTGCTCCTCGGGCCGCTCGATCACCCGTCGCCAGAAGCCGCGCTCGGCCTCCGTGCCCCGGTCGAAGGCCAGCGCCACCGGCAGGGTCACCTTGCCCTCGCGGAAATCGTCGCCGGTATTCTTGCCCAGGGTCGCGCCGTCGGAGGAATAGTCCAGCGCGTCGTCGACCAGCTGGAAGGCGATGCCGAGGAAACGGCCGTAATCGTCCATGGCCTGTACTTCCGGCTCCGGGCGGCCGGCGATCACCGCGCCGACCCGGGTCGCGGCGGCGAACAGGGCCGCCGTCTTGGCCTCGATCACCCGCAGGTAGTCGGCCTCGGTGGAATCCATGTCGTTGGCGGTCATCAGCTGCAGCACCTCGCCCTCGGCGATCACCGCCGAGGCATTGGCGAGAATGCGCAGCACTTCCAGCGAGCCGGTCTCGACCATCAGCTGGAAGGCGCGGCTGAACAGGAAATCGCCGACCAGCACGGAGGGCTGGTTGCCCCACAGGACGTTGGCGGTCGAATTGCCGCGCCGGCGCTCGCTTTCGTCCACCACGTCGTCATGCAGCAGGGTGGCGGTGTGGATGAATTCGACGCAGGCGGCGAGCAGGACATGCTTGTCGCCGCGATAGCCGCATAGCCGGGCGGCGCCCAGCGTCAGCAGCGGGCGGATCCGCTTGCCGCCGGCGGCAATCAGGTGGCTGGCCAGTTCCGGAATCAGGCTGACCTCGCTCGCCATGCGGGCGAGGATCTCGCGGTTCACCGCCGCCATGTCGTCGGCGACGAGCTGGCGCAGCGGCTCGATGCTCGGCGTCCTAGCCTCGGCGAATTGCGTTTTCGGAGCGGTCTGCACCATAAGCCCGTGTTGTGTCTGGCGTTCCGGCTGGAGCATAGTGGGCTGGCAAGACCGGTCAAGCTTTGCCCGGCCGTCCTGCCGGTCGCATTTTGTGACGCAAATCTCCAATATTCCACGATGTTGAGCGACGATCTGACCGAAGACGCCCTGCTGAGCGGGCGGGTGCATGTGGTGCAGCCGCGCAGGGGCCAGCGCGCCAGCGCCGATGCCGTGATGCTGGCCGCGGCCGTGCCGGCCGAACCGGGCATGCGTGTCCTCGATCTCGGCTGCGGCACCGGCGTCGGCATGCTCTGCCTCGCCGCCCGGGTCGGTGAGGTGGCGGTCGACGGGATCGAGATCCAGGAAGAGCTGGTCGCGCTCTGCAACCGGAACATCGCGGCGAACGGCATGGCGGCGCGGCTGAAGGTCGCAGCCGGCGACATCCGTGCCCGGGTCGCCGGGATCGTACCCAACAGCTATGACCAGGTGTTCGCCAATCCGCCCTATTTCGACGCCCGGCGCCACCGTGCTTCGCCCCATGCCGGCCGGGCCACCGCGCGCAGCGAGGCGGGCGAGGCCGATCTGGGCCACTGGGTGGCGGCCCTGGCCCGGTTCTGCCGTCCGGGCGGCGGCATCACCCTGATCCACCGTAGCGAGCGGCTGCCGGAACTGCTGGCCGCGCTGGCGGCAAAAGCCGGCGCCATCCGCGTCACGCCGCTCTGGTCCCGGGAAGGCGAGGCGGCGAAGCGGGTGATCATCCGCGCCGTGAAGGGCAGCCGGGCGCCCCTGACCCTGGAGCCCGGCGTGGTGCTGCACCGGGCCGATGGCGGCTATTATCCGGCGGTTGACGCCGTGCTGCGCGACGGCGCGCCGTTTCCCGCCTGACCCCGGGCCTTGCGGCCCACCCGCCAAGGCCGCAGAATTGACCATCCGCCGCCCCGTCGGCAGACCAACCGGCCGGATCCTGTGCCCATGCTGAAATATCTTCTGCTGATTCTCGTGATTGCCGGGGTCTGGTACGGCTACCGCTACGTGAACCGGAAGAAATCGGCGCCCGATTCCACGCCGGTGACCCCGCCGCCGCCGCGTCCCCAGGTGAAGGCCGAGGATCTGGCCGCCTGCCGCGTCTGCGGCGCCTATGTGGCGGAAAGCACGGCGAAATCCTGCGGCCGCAACGACTGCCCTTATCCGGTCGTCTAATCCCCAGTGCCTTGATTCTTGGGCAGGCGGTGGCTAAGGTCCCGCCCGTTTTCGACCACCCCGCACCGCAACAAGGCGAGAGCGCAAAGGACCCTCGATGGCGCCCACCGGAATCGCCGCGGCTTCGTCGTTCCAGGACCTCATTCTCACGCTGCAGACCTACTGGGCCCGGCAGGGCTGCCTGCTGCTGCAGCCCTATGACATGGAAGTCGGCGCCGGCACCTTTCACCCGGCCACCACCCTGCGGGCGCTCGGCCCCGAGCCGTGGAACGCCGCCTATGTGCAGCCCTCGCGCCGGCCGAAGGACGGCCGCTACGGCGAGAACCCGAACCGGCTGCAGCATTACTACCAGTTCCAGGTGATCCTGAAGCCGAGCCCGGACAATGTGCTCGAGCTTTATCTCGGCTCGCTGGAAGCGCTCGGCATCTCGCCGAAGAACCATGACATCCGCTTCGTCGAGGACGACTGGGAAAGCCCGACCCTGGGCGCCTGGGGTCTGGGCTGGGAAGTCTGGTGCGACGGCATGGAGGTGACGCAGTTCACCTATTTCCAGCAGGTCGGCGGCTTCGACTGCTCGCCGGTTTCGGCCGAGATCACCTACGGGCTCGAGCGCCTCGCCATGTATGTGCAGGGCTGCGAGAATGTCTACGAGCTCGATTTCAACGGCCGCGGCGTGAAATACGGCGACGTCTTCCACCAGGCCGAACGCGAGTTCTCCGCCTACAATTTCGAGCATGCCGACACCGAGCAGCTGTTCCGCCGCTTCGCCGATGTCGAGAAGGAATGCTTGGCGCTGATCGAGAAGGGCCTGGCGCTGCCGGCCTATGACCAGTGCATGAAGGCGAGCCATACCTTCAACCTGCTGGACGCGCGCGGCGTGATCAGCGTGACCGAGCGCGCCGCCTATATCGGCCGGGTCCGCGCGCTTGCCAAAGCCTGCTGCGCCCAGTGGCTGAAATCGCGCGGCCACGCTGCCGTGGAAGGCGCCTGAGATGCTGGGCGAACTCCTGCTCGAACTGCATTCGGAGGAAATTCCCGCCCGCATGCAGCAGCGCGCCGCCGAGGATCTGGCGCGCCTCGTCACCGACGGCCTCAGGAAGGCCGGCCTGACCTTCGAAAGCCACCAGAGCTTCGTCACGCCGCGCCGCCTGGCGCTGGTGGTGACCGGCCTGCCGCGCAGCCAGCCGGATCTGCGCGAGGAGAAGAAGGGGCCGCGCGTCGGCTCGCCCGATGCCGCCGTGCAGGGTTTCCTGCGCTCCGCCGGCCTCGCCTCGCTGGACCAGTGCGAAAAGCGCACCGTCGGCAAGGCGGAATTCTGGTTCGCCGTGGTCGAGAAGAAGGGCGAGGCGACCGCCTCCGTGCTGGCGCAGATACTGCCCGAGGCGCTGGCCCAGCTGCCCTGGCCGAAATCCATGCGCTGGTCCGACCGGCCGCTGCGCTGGGTGCGGCCGCTGCACAGCATCCTCTGCCTGTTCGAAGGCCAGGTGGTGCCCTTCACCTTCGGCCATCTCACGGCAGGCGACAGCACCGCCGGCCACCGCTTCCAGGCACCGCAGCGCTTCAGCGTGCGCGATGCCGCCGACTATCTGCGCCGCCTGCGCCAGGCCTATGTCGAGCCGGATTTCGCAGCCCGCCGTGCCGCCGTGCTGAAGGATGCCGCCTTCGCCGCCGAGAGCGAGGGCCTGACCCTGGTGGAGGATGCCGGACTGGCCGACGAGGTGACCGGTCTGGTCGAGCAGCCGGTGGTGCTGCTCGGCGCCATCCCGCAGCAGTTCATGGACGTGCCGCGCGAGGTGCTGACCACGACGATGCGGGCGCACCAGAAATATTTCGCCCTGAACACGAAGGACGGCGCGCTGGCGCCGCGCTTCGTCATCGTCGCCAACACCCTGACCGAGGACGGCGGCAAGCAGGTCGTCGCCGGCAACGAGCGCGTGTTGAATGCGCGGCTTTCGGATGCCAAATTCTTCTGGGACCAGGATCGCCGGCAGACCCTGGAAAGCCGGTTGTCGGCGCTCAAAGACATCGTCTTCCACGCCAGGCTGGGAACCGTGGCGCAGAAGGCCGAACGCGTCGAGCGCCTTGCCTACGAGATTGCGGGCAGCATCGGCGGCGACGCCATGCAGGCGCGTCGCGCAGCGCGGCTGGCCAAGGCCGATCTGGTCACCGGCATGGTCGGCGAATTCCCGGAACTGCAGGGCATCATGGGACGCTATTACGCGCTGCATGACGGCGAGGCCGCGCCGGTGGCGGAAGCCATCGCGCAGCATTACGCGCCGCAGGGCCCGAACGACCGCTGCCCCACCGATCCGGTGGCGGTGTCGGTGGCGCTGGCTGACAAGATCGACACGCTGGCCGGCTTCTTCGCCATCGACGAGAAGCCGACCGGATCGAAGGATCCCTATGCGCTGCGCCGCGCGGCGCTCGGCGTGATCAGGCTGGTGATCGAGAACCGGCTGTCCCTGCCGCTGCGGCCGCTCTTCCGTTCGGCGCTGTCGCTGCAGCTCGTGCAGCCGGCCAGCGAGCGCAACGTGGTGGAAGAGCTGATGCAGTTCTTCGTCGACCGCCTGAAGGTGCATCTGCGCGAGAAGGGCGTGCGTCACGACCTGATCGCGGCGGTCTTCGCCAAGGGCGGCGACGACGATCTGGTGCGCGTGCTGGCCAAGACCGAGGCGCTGAGCCGCTTCCTCACCGAAGAGGATGGCGGAAACCTGCTGGTTGCATACCGCCGCGCCAACAACATCGTCCGTGCGGAACTGAAGAAAACGCCCGATCTCAGGCTTGGCGAGATCGACAGCAGCCTGATCGCGCAGGACGAGGAAAAAAGTCTGGTCTCAGCACTGGCGGAGCAGGGTGGCGAAGTCTCTGCGAAGACACAGGACGAAGGCGAATTCCGCCTCTATCTTGCCACACTTTCGCGGCTTCGTGCGCCCGTCGACGCCTTCTTCGACAAGGTCACCGTCAACAGCGACGATGCCGCCATACGTCGCAACCGCCTGAGCCTGCTTTCGGCTGTCGCCGGCTGCATGGATCGTATCGCCGACTTTTCCCAGATCGAAGGGTAATGGAGCTATGGCCAAGACGAAGCTAAAAAAGACCACCAAGCTCAAGACTAAGACTACCGCCTCTCGCAAGCCGGCCGCCAAGGCCAGGAAGGCCGCCAAGGCCAAACGTGCCGTCGTGAAATTCAAGAAGGCCATCGGCACCGCGGTGAAGAGCGCCGCGAAATCGGCCAAGGCCACGTCCCCCGTCAAGGGCAAGCTGGTTTACGCTTTCGGCGACGGCAAGGCCGAGGGCCGCGCCGACATGCGCAATCTGCTGGGCGGCAAGGGCGCCAACCTCGCCGAGATGTCCAATCTCGGCCTGCCGGTGCCGCCGGGCTTCACCATCACCACCGAGGTCTGCACCGCCTATTACGACAACGGCAAGAAGTACCCGAAGGAGCTGAAGCCGCAGGTCGATGCCGCGCTGGCGCGGGTCGAGAAGCTGGTCGGCGCCAAGTTCGGCGACGCCAGGATGCCGCTGCTGGTCAGCGTGCGCTCGGGCGCCCGCGCCTCGATGCCGGGCATGATGGACACGGTGCTCAATCTCGGCCTGAACGACGTCACCGTCGAGGCGCTGGCGCGCCAGTCGGGTAACGAGCGCTTCGCCTGGGATTCCTACCGCCGCTTCATCCAGATGTATTCCGACGTCGTGCTCGGCGTCGGGCATGAGCATTTCGAGGCAATCCTCGAGATGCACAAGGAAGAGCAGGGCCTGGTCCTCGACACCGACCTGAAGGCCGAGGACTGGAAGGAACTGGTCGCCGCCTACAAGAAGAAGGTGCAGCAGGAACTGGGCCGGCCCTTCCCGCAGGATGTGCAGGACCAGCTCTGGGGCGCCATCGGCGCGGTCTTCTCCAGCTGGATGAACCAGCGTGCCATCACCTATCGCGCCCTGAACAACATCCCGGCCTCCTGGGGCACGGCGGTGAACGTGCAGGCCATGGTGTTCGGCAACATGGGCGAGACCTCCTGCACGGGCGTCGCTTTCACCCGCGATCCTGCTACCGGCGAGAAGACCTATTACGGCGAGTATCTGATCAATGCCCAGGGCGAGGACGTCGTTGCCGGCATCCGAACCCCGCAGCAGCTGACCAAGAAGGCGCGGCTGGCCGTGGGCAACGAGCTTCCGTCGATGGAAGAATCGATGCCGGCCACCTTCAAGCAGCTGGTCTCGGTGTTCCAGAAGCTGGAAAAGCATTACCGCGACATGCAGGACATCGAGTTCACGGTCCAGCAGGGCAAGTTGTGGATGCTGCAGACCCGTTCGGGCAAGCGCACCGCCAAGGCGGCACTCAAGATCGCGGTCGACATGGTGAAGGAAAAGCTGATCACCCAGGCCGAGGCGGTGACGCGCATCGATCCGGCCTCGCTGGACCAGCTGCTGCATCCGACGCCCGATCCCAAGGCCGAGCGCAAGGTCATTGCCAAGGGCCTGGCGGCTTCGCCGGGCGCCGCCAGCGGCAAGGTGGTCTTCCTGGCCGATGACGCCGAGCAGATGGCCGCGAAGGGCGAGGATGTCATCCTCTGCCGCGTCGAGACCTCGCCGGAGGACATCCATGGCATGCATGCCGCGAAGGGCATCCTGACGGCGCGCGGCGGCACCACCAGCCATGCCGCCGTCGTGGCGCGCGGCATGGGGCGGCCCTGCGTCTCGGGCGCCGGCGGTCTCCGCATCGACTATGCCGCGAACCGCATGGTCGTCGGCGACGTGACCATCAACAAGGGCGACGTGATCACCATCGACGGCTCGACCGGCGAGGTGATCCTCGGCCTGATGCCGATGATCGAGCCGCAGCTGTCGGGCGATTTCGCCCAGCTGATGGCCTGGGCCGACAAGATGCGCCGGCTGAAGGTGCGCACCAATGCCGAGACTCCGGCGGATGCCGAGACGGCGGTCCGCTTCGGCTGCGAAGGCATCGGGCTCTGCCGCACCGAGCACATGTTCTTCGACGCCGACCGCATCACCGCGGTGCGCGAGATGATCCTCTCGGACAGCGTCGAAGGCCGGAAGAAGGCCCTGGCCAAGATCCTGCCGATGCAGCGCGACGACTTCGTGCAGCTGTTCAAGATCATGGCGGGCCGCCCGGTGACGATCCGACTGCTGGATCCGCCGCTGCATGAATTCCTGCCCAAGTCCGACGCCGATTACGATGCCGTTGCCAGGGGTACGGGCCTGAGCGTCGAGGCGCTGCGCGAGCGCAAGAAGGCGCTGGAGGAAACCAACCCGATGCTCGGCCATCGCGGCTGCCGCCTCGGCATCACCTTCCCGGAAATCTACGAGATGCAGGCGCGCGCCATTTTCGAGGCCGCGGTCGAGGTCTCGAAGGCCGGCGGCAAGCCGGTTGAGCCGGAGGTGATGATCCCGCTGGTCGCCACCAAGGCCGAGATCGACTTCATGAAGAAGCGCGTTGATGCCGTGGCAGCGGCCGTCTTCAAGGAGCAGGGCAGGAAGGTGAAGTATCTGGTCGGCACCATGATCGAGCTGCCGCGGGCCGCCCTGCGCGCCGGTGAGATCGCCGAGACCGCCGAATTCTTCTCCTTCGGCACCAACGACCTGACGCAGACCACGCTGGGCATCAGCCGCGACGATGCCGCGATGTTCATGGATGATTACCTGCGCGCCGGCATTTTCGAGCGTGACCCCTTCGTCACCATCGACCAGAGCGGCGTCGGCGAACTGGTGCGGCTTGCCGTCGAGCGCGGCCGCAAGTCCCGCGGCAATCTCAAGCTCGGCATCTGCGGCGAGCATGGCGGCGACCCGTCGTCGGTGCGCTTCTGCCACAATGCCGGCCTCGATTACGTGTCCTGCTCGCCCTACCGCGTGCCGATCGCGCGGCTGGCCGCTGCCCAGGCCGCGATCAGCGAGGAAAAGGAAAGCGAGGCCTGATCGGCCTCACCGGAGTGTGAAGCGGCGCCGGAGCGATCCGGCGCCGTTTTCATGTGTCTGACGGCTTTGTTATTTGCGCCCGGCGCGCGGACGCGACAGGTTGCCCTCATGCTGCCCTGGACCGAACGCAACGGTGCCTTGTCGCCGCTGAAATCAGCCTGCTTCCTGCTGCTCTGGCTGCCGGCGCTGTGGCTGGGCTGGCGTGCGTTCAGCCATGACCTCGGTCCGCGCCCCTATGACGAAGCGCTGCACCAGGCCGGTCTCTGGGCGGTCCGCTTCCTGCTGCTGTCGCTGGCGATCACGCCGCTGCGCCGCCTGCTGCGCTGGCGGAAGCTGATCCTGCTGCGGCGGCAGATCGGACTGGCAGCCCTGTTCTATGCCCTGCTGCATCTCTGCCTTTATGCCGGCGATCAGGGTTTCCTGCTGTTGAAGGTCGCGACCGAGATCGTCAGCCGCACCTACCTGGTCATCGGCTTTTCCGCCCTGTTCGGCCTGACCCTGCTGGGCCTGACCTCGACGGACGGCGCGCTGCGGCGGCTG
>NZ_DATGQG010000086.1:0-3091 GCF_035304305.1 Ferrovibrio sp. | reverse complement strand
GCCGGCAGTCAGGGGCGGCTGCCGGAGCAGCCGCGGTCATCTGCGTTTCTTGCGCGCCGCGTAGCGCGCATCCCGCGCGGCCTTGTCGGCGATCAGCTTGGCCGCGGCAGCCTCGGCTTCGCGGATGGATGCGGCCTGCTGCTCGGCGGCGGCGAGCCGCGCGGCTTCGGCAGCGGCAGCGGCCTGCAATTTCAACTCTTCGGCCTGGCGGGCCGCTTCGGCCTCGCGCGCAATGCGGCGTTCGGCCTGGCGGCGTTCGCGCTCGGCGGCCGCCTTCGCGCGTTCGGCGCGGCGTGCGGCAAGGGCGGGATCATTCGGGTCGGGCTGGGCCCGGAATTTGTCGAGGGCGGCGCGACGGGCATTGCTGGCCAGAGCCAGACGGTCGGTGAAATTCTGTTCCTTGAATCCGCTCATTTTTGTCCTTTCCGGTGGCGTTCAGAATGAGAACCTGCGCGGATGCGATCCGCGCAGGTTCCATAACGGCAGACGGATCACGCAGCCTGCAGGCTGCGGACCGCAATCTTGCCCGACCGGCGGTCCATCTCGGTGTCGAAAGCGACCTTCTGGCCGTCCGACAGCGAGGTCATGCCGGCGCGCTCGAGCGCGGTGGCATGCACGAACACGTCCCTGCCGCCGTCGTCCGGCTGGATGAAACCGAAGCCCTTCTGGGCGTTGAAGAATTTTACAATACCATTCTGCATGGAATTACCTTTTCACACGTATATGCGGGCATGCGCGACCATTCGCGCCCGATCTCTCGGATGCGCCCGGATTTGTCGAAAGTTTTGGAAAGAAGTCGGAGGGTGTGAGCGGCTTCGCCGCGACCAGCCAGAATGTCCGGCCAAAAATATCGATGGCCGGACGCTACGCGCTCCGCTCTGCGAAAGCAAGCGACATAAACGTGATCGGAAACACTTTGCCGTCGAATGCCGCGCTTCGTGTCCCGCGGCATTCCCGGTGTGACGACCCGTCAGGCTTCCGTCACCAGCGCCTTGAGCTGGTAGAGCAGATCCAGCGCCTGTTTCGGCGAGAGCGCGTCGATGTCGGTTGTCTTCAGCGCGGCCTCGACTTCCGACGGCGCGGCGACCAGCCTGGGCGGCGGCGCCATGCTGAACAGCGGCAGGTCGTCGACCAGTTTCGCCGAGCTTCCCGTCTGGCCGGATTTCTCCAGCGTATGCAGCACCTCGGCGGCGCGCTTCAGCACCGCATCGGGCAGGCCGGCAAGCTTCGCCACCTGGATACCGTAGGAGCGGTCGGCGGCCCCCGGCCCGACTTCATGCAGGAAGACCAGTTCGCCGTCCCATTCCTTCACTTTCAGCGTGTGATTGCTGAGCTGCGGCAGCTTCTCGGCCAGCGCGGTGAGCTCGTGGTAATGGGTGGCGAACAGGCCGCGGCAGCGGCTTTTCTCATGCAGATATTCCACCACCGCCCAGGCGATCGACAGGCCGTCGAAGGTGGCCGTGCCGCGGCCGATCTCGTCGAGGATGACCAGCGCGCGCGGACCGGCCTGGTGCAGGATCGCCGCCGTCTCCACCATCTCGACCATGAAGGTCGAACGGCCGCGGGCGAGATCGTCGGCGGCGCCGACGCGGCTGAACAGCCGATCCACGATGCCGATATGGGCCGAGCCCGCGGGCACGAAGCTGCCCATCTGCGCCAGCAGGGCGATCAGCGCATTCTGGCGCAGGAAGGTGGATTTGCCGGCCATGTTCGGGCCGGTGAGCAGCCAGAGCTTGCGGCCTTCGCCGAGATCGCAGTCATTGGCGACGAACCGCTCGCCCGCGCCGGCCTTCGCCAGCGCCGCCTCCACCACCGGATGCCGCCCGCCCTCGATATGGAAGGCGAGGCTGTCATCGACCTTCGGCCGCACCCAGCGGCGCTGCACGGCAAGTTCGGCCAGCGCCGCCGTGACATCCAGCGCGGCGAGCGCGGCTGCGGCGCGGGTGATCGGCTCGGATGCCGCCAGCACCTGCTGCACCAGATCGTCGAAGATCGAAAGCTCGATCTGCAGTACGCGTTCGGCCGCCTGGGCGATTCTGCTTTCCAGCTCGGACAGCTCGGGCGTCGCATAGCGCATGGCATTCGCCATGGTCTGGCGATGGATGAACTGCACGCCCATCTGCGACGCGTGCTTCGGCGCGATCTCGATATAGTAGCCGAGCTGGTTGTTGTGCCGGATCTTCAGCGTCGCGATGCCGGTCTCGGCACAGTATTTCTCCTGCAGGCCGGCGATATGGCGGCGGCTTTCGTCGCGCAGCACGCGCAGCTCGTCCAGTTCGGGCCGGTAGCCCGGCTTCACGAAACCGCCGTCGCGGGCGTGGAAGGGCAGTTCCTCGGTCAGCGCGGCATCGAGCGCTGCCACCAGCGCCGCATGATCGCCGAGGCCGACGCGCATGGCATCCAGCGCCGGCGGCAGGGTCGCCTCGGTCTTCAGCCTGGCCGCCAGTTCGCCG
Organism: Ferrovibrio sp.; assembly: GCF_035304305.1. GTDB lineage: Bacteria > Pseudomonadota > Alphaproteobacteria > Ferrovibrionales > Ferrovibrionaceae > Ferrovibrio. The sequence goes on along the minus strand of NZ_DATGQG010000086.1, from coordinate 638 downwards.
GCCTGGCGCAGGCCCTCGCGCATGGCAGCGAGATCGCGCGGCCCGCCGCGGCCCAGCGACAGGCGGGACAGCGCGCGGGCGATGTCAGGCACGCGGCGCAGGCTTTCGCGGACATCCTCGCGCAGCCGCACGCCGTCCACCAGCCAGGCGACGGCGTCATGGCGGTCGGCGATTTCCTTCGCATCGGTGAGCGGCGCCTGCAGCCGCTGCGCCAGCAGGCGCGCGCCGGCGCCGGTCAGCGTGAGATCGATGCAGCCGAGCAGCGCGCCGTCGCGCTGGCCGCTCAGCGTCTCGACCAGTTCGAGGTTGCGCCGCGTGGCGGGGTCGATCGCCATCACGCTCTGCGGCGGCTGCTTCACCGGCGGATCGAGGCGGGGCAGCCGGCCGCATTGTGTCGCGTCGACATAGTCCAGCAGGGCCCCGGCGGCGCAGAGTTCGGCACGGGAGAAGCTGCCATAGGCGTCCAGCGCGGCGACGCCCAGAGCCGTCTTCAGCCGCCGCTCGCCGGAAATCGAGTCGAACCGCGCCGCGGGCAGCGGCGAGAGGGTGGCATTCGACTGCTCCAGCACCAGCCGCAGCTCGGGCCGGGCCAGCATGCCTTCCGGCAGCACCAGCTCGCGCGGATTGACGCGGGCGAG
>NZ_DATGQG010000085.1:0-3099 GCF_035304305.1 Ferrovibrio sp. | reverse complement strand
GATCAATCTGATGCGCGAGCGCGGCTTCAGCCTGCTGCTGACCGGTTCGGCCGCGCCGGCGCGCTGGACTTTCAGCCTGCCCGACCTGATGTCCCGGCTCAAGGCGATGCCGGCGCAGGAGATCGCAGCGCCCGACGATGCGCTGCTGGCGGCCCTGCTGGTCAAGCTGTTCGCCGACCGCCAGCTCGCGATCGGCGAGGAGGTGGTGAAATACCTCGTGCCGCGGATCGAGCGCTCGTTCCATGCCGCCCGCAGCTGGGCCGCGGCGCTGGATGCCGCGGCGCTGGCCGAGAACCGCGCCGTGACGGTGGCGCTGGTCCGTAAGCTGATGGAGCAGGGGGCGGTACAGCCCTGAGGCGGCGGGCCCGAGGCCCTAGAGGTTGCGGCGATCCCAGTCGGCCTGTTCGCCGCTGGCGACCAGGGCCTCGAAATTGCCGGCCGCGCCGAGCAGCTCGTTGTCGAGCGCCAGCATGAGCCAGTCCATGCAGCGGCGGTCGGAAACCGAGCTGCCTGCCTGGAAGCGCCGGTTCAGCGCCAGCCGGGCGCGTTTCACGGCGGTATGGAGCGCGGCGAAATCCTGCAGCAGGAAATCGTCATCGGGCCGTACCTGAAGTTCCAGCCGCGGATCGAAGGCTCCCTCGAGCCAGGAATTGAACAGTACCGAGACGAGACCGTCGAGGCAGTCCTGGGCGGAGATGCCGTTCGGTTCCAGATAGAGCGCCAGCCACGACCGGCATTGCCGCACCGCTTCGCGCAGCACGGCATAGTCTTCCTGCAGGAATCCCTGAGACATGATGCTGAACATCCCGGCCAGGCGCTGATCCATGCCGACAGGGGACCATATTCCGGGCCTCGCCGGGTGTGGCCGTTCAGTGACGATGAGAGGGAGAGACGGAGGGGGTGTCAGGCTGGCGCCGCCTAGTCCAGCTTCCGGCCGTCCAGTTCCTGCCGGATGCGCTCGGCTTCCCTGCGGGCCTGCTCGCGGGTGCCCTTGTCCCGGCCGAAACGGATCCGGTTTTCGGCGGCCTGCGTCTTCGCCTTCACCCGCTCGCGCTGCTTGCGCGCCTTGTTCAGGTTGACCAGATCGCCCATCGCCCTGCCGTCAGTTCTCGACCCGCGCCGGAGCGCTGAAGGAGTAGCCGTGACCATAGATCATCTTGATCGGCGCTTCCATCTGCGCGGTCTCCTTGATCTTGCGGCGCAGCCGGTTCACCACCGCATCGAGATGCCGGTTGTCCCAGCTGGTGTGCGGCCGGGCGAGGATCTGCGCCAGACTGTCGCGCGAGCAGGGTTGCCCGGGCTGTTCCACCAGCGCATTGACGAAGGCGAATTCGGTGGCAGTCAGCCGAATGTCCCTCCGGTTCGGTGCGATCAGCTGCCACGACGCGCGGTTCAGCACCCACTGGTCGGGCACGGCACCCGGGGCTGCCTGCGGGTTCTGCAGCCGCCGCAGCAGGCTCTGGATACTGGCCTCGATCTCGCGCAGGCTGCTGTGCTTGACCAGATAGATGTCGGCGCCGCTGTCGTAACCGCGGACGCGGTCGTCGGGTTCTCCATGTGCCGTCAGCATGATGATGCCGCAGCTGTGGCTCTCGCGGATCTGTGCAGCGAGATCGAAGCCATTCCCGTCGGGCAGGCCGATATCCAGGATGATGATGTCGGGTAGATCCGGCTTCCGCAGCTCGGCCTTCAGGGCGGCAGCGGTCCCGACGCCGGCGGCGTCAAAGCCGCGCATGGTGAGGTAATCGACCAGATCGATACGCAGCGAGGGTTCGTCCTCGACGACCAGGATACGCGTCATGCTACGGGGTCCTGAGGGGCGATGGAGTGGATATGCAGCGGCAGCCGGATCAGCGCAAGAGTGCCGCCATCCGGGGGGACCTCCAGGCTCAGCTCGCCCTGATGGTACTCGAGCAGCTTGCGCGCGTTATACAGGCCCAGTCCGGTTCCCGTGGCCGCCCGGGTGTTGGAGGCGCGGAAGAAGCGCCGCCCGACCGAGCGGCGTTCGGCCTCGGGGATGCCGATGCCCCGGTCCCTGACGCCGATGACGATGTCGCCGCCTGCCACAACGATCGAGACAGTGACGGGCGTATCCTCGGGCGAGTATTTCAGCGCGTTCTCGACCAGGTTGATGACGACCGTGGCGAGCATGTCCTGATCGCCGAAGTAGCGGGGCAGGTCGTCGGCCATATTGAAGGTGAGCCGATGGCCGCTGCCCGTCATGTCGAAATGCCGGGCGATGCTGCCGGTGAATTCGGCCAGATCGATCTGCTCGGGCTGCATTGCCTCCTGATCAAGCCGTTCCGAGTCGAGGAAGCGGTCGATCAGCTGCACCAGACGGCGCACGGCCTGGCGGATGCTGTCCAGTCTGCTGGCGACGGCTTCGGGCGGGCTTGGAAGGACGACGGCGATCATTTCGGCTGCACGGTCGACCACGGCCAGCGGCGTGCGGAATTCATGCGTGACCATCCGCAGAAGCTGGTGCTGCTCCTCGCGCAGGGCTTTCTCGGTGGCCAGGGCGGCCCCCAGCTGTTCCTGCAGCTTGCGGCGTTCATTGACCTCATGCGAGAGCGCCTCGTTCTTCTGTCGCAGATCGGCGGAAAGCCGGATGCCGACCATGAGAAGCTGGCAGAGGAAATAGGCCGTGATGAAGACATTGATCTCGAAGAAGTAGATCGCCTGGGCATTGGTGGTCGCCGCGGGCATCTCGCGGAAAGTCTCCTGGAGGTGGATGGCGACACTGCGGGCGACGGAAGCGGCGGCATGGCAGCTCAGGAAGAAGATGGTGATCCAGCGCAGCAGTCTGGGCTGGCTGCGATCTGATGCCAGCGTCCAGATCATCACGGCAATGCAGAGAATGGTAACACCGGTCGCGCCGTGGGTGCGGATCGCGACATTCGCCGGATCGAGGGCCAGTGCCAGCGACCAGAACAGGACGGAGAAGATGACGACTCCAATGCCGAGCGCAGGCAGTGGCTTGCGGCTGAGGAAGCGCGCCAGTCCATCGGCCACCAGCGCCAGCGCCAGATTGATGATCGTGTTGTCGAGGACGATATGCCACGGCGCCGGTTCCGGCCCGCGCAGAACGACCAGCAGCAA
>NZ_DATGQG010000084.1:0-38956 GCF_035304305.1 Ferrovibrio sp. | reverse complement strand
CATCGTCGCCGAGATCGCGGCGGCGAGCAGGGAGCAGGCCACCGGCCTCGACCAGGTGAACACCGCCGTGGGCAGCATGGACGAGATGACCCAGCGCAACGGCGCGCTGGTGGAGCAGACCTCCGCGTCGGCCCAGGCGCTGGCCGATCAGGGCCGCCAGCTCGCCGATCTCGTCGCCTTCTTCAAGCTGAACCAGGCCGCGCAGAGCGTCGCCGCGCCCAAGTCTGCCACACAGGCGCAGGCATCCGCTGCGGACAAGCCGAAAACGGCGCCCGCTGCGCCGGCCGCGGCAAAACCGGCCGCGAAGCCCGCCGCGCCCGCTCCGGCACCTGCCGCAGCGAAAACACCGGTGGCGAAGCCGGCTCCGGCTGTCGCCAGGCCGGCGCCGCAGCCGGCGCTGGCCAGCGTCGACGATGACGACGACTGGAAGGAATTCTGAAGTCCGCAGCGCTGACGCCGGGGAACCGTTGTGCGCACCCCGGCCGCGGCGCAGACTGCGGCAGTATTTGTGAAGTCAGTAGAAGGGGGCGCAAGAATGCGGCTCGGCATCCGACAGAAACTGTTTCTCGCCGTCGGCGTGATCGCCGCGATGGCGGTGGTCTCAAGCCTGATCTCCTTCGGCTTCTTCGGACAGGTGCGCGGCGCCCTCACCATGGTGACGGGCCAGAGCATTCCCGCCGTCAGCTCCGCCCTCACCCTCTCGGCGCAGTCGGCCGATCTGGCCGCCGCCGCGCCGGCGCTGGCCTATGCCTCGACCGATGCCGAGCGCCAGACCGCCTATGGCAACCTGCAGGGCAAGCTGAACCAGATCGAGCGCACGCTCGAGGAGGTCAAGAAGAATGACGTGTCCGACGACCTCCGCACCGAGGTCGAGGACAATGTGCGCCAGCTCACCAATGCGATGAACTCGGTCGCCGATGCGGTGCAGGAGCGCATCCACTACCGCGACCAGCGCATGGCGCTGACCAAGGCGCTGACCGACAATCATTCCAACTTCCTGATGCTGGCGCAGCCTGCCGTCGACCAGGCGGTGATGGACATGACCATGGAATTCGAGCTGGTCAGCCGCCTGTCCGGTTCCGGTGCCTCGGAGGCGATCCAGGCGATCCTCGACAAGCAGGTGGCCGGCGCCCGCGCGATGCAGGATCTCGTCGCCAAGGTGAACCAGCTGGTCGGCCAGCTGGCGGTGGCCGCCCAGGCGGAATCCACCGAGCAGATCGAACTGATCGGCGTCGAGCTGATCAACGTCCGCGCCGAGATGCTGCGCAGCCTGGAGACCGTGCAGGCCGTTTTCCCGAACAAGGAGATCGAGACGCTGGTCCAGGACATCGCGAAGGCCGGCGAGGGCGACGAAAGCCTGATGGAAGTGCGCCGCCAGGAACTGGCGATGATGCGCAGGGCGGTCTCGGCCCTGTCGGAAAGCCGCAACACCTCGATCTGGCTGGCCGACGCCGTCGACCGGCTGGTGCAGGTGGCGCGCAAGAATACCGATGATTCCGCCGATGCCTCGCTGACGGCGATCAACATCGCGCAGACCAGCATGGCCGTCATCGCGGTCATCTGCCTTCTCGCCGCCGTGGCGATCGGCTGGCTCTATATCGGCCGCCGCGTGATTGATCCGATCGTCGCCACCACCGGCACCATGGGCCGGCTCGCCGGTCGCGACTGGAACGCCGAAGTCTCGGGCATCGAGCGCGCCGACGAGATCGGCGACATGGCGCGCGCGGTGCAGGTATTCAAGGAACAGGGCCAGGAGGCGGACCGCCTGCAGGCCCAGATGGAGGCCGAGCGCGAGCGCTTCGAGGCCGAACGCAAGGCGCAGGAAGCGCTGCTGCAGAGCGCGGTGGGCGAGATCGTGGCGGCGGCCAATGCCGGCGACCTCACCCAGCGCATCGATGTCAGCCGTATCGACGGCGTGATGCGCGATCTCGGCAACGGCGTGAACCAGCTGCTCGCCACCGTCGAGCGGGCGCTCGGCGATCTCGGCACGATGCTGCACAAGCTGGCCGACGGCGACCTGACGCACCGCATCCGCGGCCAGTATCAGGGCCTGTTCGCCCGCCTCACCGGCGATGCCAACCAGGTCAGCGAGCGGCTGGCGCAGACCATGCGCAGCCTGAACGAGGCGGCAGGCCTGGTGCGCGATGCCTCGGCGGAAATCTCCGCCGGCAGCCAGGATCTGGCGCAGCGCACCGAAAGCCAGGCCGCGGCGCTGGAGCAGACGGCAGCCTCGATGCACGAGGTCACCGCCACCGTGAAGCAGAATGCCGACAACGCGCAGGCCGCCAACCAGCTGGCGGTCACCGCGCGCGATACCGCGGAAAACGGCGGCGGCATCGTGCAGAAGGCGGTCGCCGCCATGGGCGAGATCGAGAGCAGCGCGCAGAAGATTTCCGACATCGTCGGGCTGATCGACGAGATCGCCTTCCAGACCAATCTGCTGGCGCTGAATGCCTCGGTGGAAGCCGCGCGCGCGGGCGAGGCCGGCAAGGGTTTCGCCGTGGTGGCGCAGGAAGTGCGCGCGCTGGCGCAGCGCTCGGCCAATGCGTCGAAGGACATCAAGGGCCTGATCCAGGCCTCCAACGCGCAGGTGAAGAGCGGCGCGGCGCTGGTCAACCAGGCGGGCGGCGCGCTGAACGAGATCGTCACAGCGGTGAAGAAGGTCTCCGACATCGTCGCCGAGATCGCCGCGGCCTCGGCCGAACAGGCGCGCGGCCTCGAGGAAGTGAACGGCGCCGTGGTCAACATGGACGAGATGACCCAGCGCAACGGCGCGCTGGTGGAAGAGACCAATGCCTCGGCCCAGGCGATGGCGGACCAGGCGCGCCAGCTCGCCGAGCTGGTCGGCCATTTCCGCCTCGAGGACAGCACCGCCGCCAATGACAGCGCGGCGGATGATGGCGAGGCCGGCCATGACGGAGATGAGTCCGGAGACGACAACGTCGTCTCGCTGGCCCACGCCAAGATGGCCATGGGCGCGGCGGACTAGCCTTTCCCTCACCCTCCCTGTCGCGACGCGTCGGGGAGGGTCTTTCGCTATTTCCGCGGCGCGGCGCGGTCCATCGCGTCCGCCAGCGCGGCATTGGCGTCGCCGCCGAGGTCGCGCAGCGCGGCGAGCACGCCGGGAATGTCGCCCGGCCGGTTCTGGCTCAGCTTGAACTTGCCTTCCAGTCTTTCGATGGCGATCTCGACGCCGACGATGCCGCGCAGCATCGCGTCCACGAAGGTCGCGGGCTCGTCGCCGAGCTGCCAGCCGCCCTCGGCCGGCTCATAGACCTTCGACAGGCGGTCGACCATGTCGCGCAGGGCGCCCGCCTCGCGCGTCACGTTCGCGCGGCCATGCACATGCACCACCGCATAGTTCCAGGTCGGCACGGCGGGCTTCTTCTGGTACCAGCGCGGCGAGACATAGCCATGCGGACCCTGGAAGATGCAGGTCACCGGCCGGCCGTCGAGCAGGGCGGCCTGGCCGTTGGCGGCGGCGAGATGGCAGAGCAGACGGCCCTGCGCACCGGCCGCCGCGACGCTGCCGGGCCGGTCGAGCAGGAAGGGAACATGGCTCGCCTCGATGCCGCCATCGTCGCGCGTGCAGAGCAGCAGGCCGAAAGCGTGGCTTTCGATCAGGTCGTAAAGCGGCGCGAGGTCGTCGCGGACCGCGAAATGGGCGGGGATATACATGGCGGAAATCCGGCTGGTCTGGGCGGGGCCATCAAAGAGCGGCGCCGGCGCGGCCGCAACCGGAGAATTGCACCCATCTTGTCCCGGTATCGTGTCGGGAGAGAATGGTGCCGGCGGAGGGATTTGAACCCCCGACCTCGACTTTACGAAAGTCTTGCTCTACCGCTGAGCTACGCCGGCCCGACCGTTCCGCCGTCTGCGCTTTGCTTGACCCGCGCAGGGCGCGCGCGGAAAATACGGGCCGGACAGCGGCTTGGCAAGCCTGCCGCCGGCCAAAAAGACCCACCGGAATCCACAGGGGAGGACCAGAAATGCCGGCCGCCTGCACGCTTTACGGTAGCTTTCTCTCCGCGCCTACCTACCGGGTCGGCCTGATGCTCGCGCTCTGCGGCCTGCCCTTCGATTACCGGCATGTCGACCTGTCCAAGGGCGAGCACAAGACGGCGGAATTCCTCGAACTGAACCGCTTCGGCCAGGTGCCGGTGCTGGTCCATGACGGGCTCAATCTCTGCCAGTCCTTCGCCATCCTCGAATATCTCGCCGAGGTGACCGGCAAATTCGCGCCCGCCACGATGGAAGAGCGCCAGCGCATCCGCGAATGGCTGTTCTGGGATGCCGACCGGCTCAGCCCCGGCATCGGCCGCACGCGCTTTTTCGAGCGCTTCGCCAAGCCCGACGCCGCGGTGATGGATTACATGCGCATGAATGCCGAGGCGGGCCTCGGCGTGCTCAACGCCCAGCTCGAGGGCAAGCGCTTCCTGGTCGGCGAGCGGCCGACGATCGCCGATATCGGCTGCTTCGGCACGCTGATCCATATGGCGGAAGGCAGGTTCGAACTCGCCAACTGGCCGAATGTGAAGACCTGGTGGGACCGCATGAGCGCCCTGCCCGGCTTCACCCCGCCCTACGACCTGCTGCCCAAATTCGACCGCGCGGCGGCCTAGCGCGGCTTTTCCAGTTCCAGCAGCGGCCGCGGCGGCAGCGCCAGCGGCGCGGTTTCGCCCAGGGCCGTCGGATCGAGCGCATCGAAGGCGCCGCACTGGCTGCACAGCGGCATCCAGGCGGCATGGCCGCTGCCGCAGCTGCCGCATTGCCAGACACCCGGATGCGCCCGGGCCCGGCTCAGCCAGCGGTCGGCCTCCAGCGCATCGCCGTCGCCGAGTTCGGCCAGCCGGCCGCGCAGCCGCGCGCCCCAGGCGCCGAGATTGCCGCCGCCCTCGTCGACGAGAATGGCGCGCGCGGTGATGAAATCATGCGCCAGCAGCGCTGCCGCCGCGACCAGCAGCCGGCTTTCCGGCGCCTCGGCGCGGTCGCCGACGAAATCGCGGGCGCGCTGCACCAGGGTATCCATCGCGGTGTCGCGCTGCAGTTCCAGCCAGGCCTCGCCATAGGCCTCGCAGGGCTGGCGCGACCAGGCGCGGCGCAGCAGCTGGATCGCCTGCTCGCGCTGGGCCTGCGAGCCGGCGCCGCTGCGATAGGTCGCCGCCAGCAGCACCGGCGGCACCGGATGCCCGGGCAGGATCTTCGCCGCATGCTGGGTGAGGCGCTGCGCCATCTGGCTGTCGCCCTGGGCGAGCGCCGCATGGGCGGCGGCAAGATCGAGGCGCGCTTCGAGCTGGCCGGCAGCCTCCTTCGGCACCGCCTTCCTGCGCCGCGCGGCATCGAGCCGCGCTTTCGCGGCCGGCCAGTCGCCGCGCGCGACCAGCAGCTGCAGCTCGGCCTCGGCGGCAAACGGCGAGCCCGGACGCAGGGCGGAGGCGCGCCGCGCGAAATCCAGTGCCGCATCCATGTCACCGCGCTGGCGCGCATCGGCCAGCAGGCCGCGATAACCGAGAAAGGCCGTGCCGGGATCTTCCGACAGCGCCGCAAAGGCGGCGCGCGCCTCGTCCTGGCGGCCGTCGAGCTGGGCCGCATGGGCGATCAGCAGCCGCGCCAGCGCCGGATCCTCCAGCTGCGCCGCGGCGCGGCTGGCCAGCTTCGCCGCACGCTGCGGCTCGCCGGCCGAAACCGCCACCATGCCGGCGGCGAAATTCGCATAGCCCTTCGCCTGCCGCTTCAGGCGGCGGCGCTGCGGCAGGGCCGCGGCCCAGGCGACGATCCAGGCCAGCGCGAAGATGCCGAGGCTGAGCAGGACGAGGCCGAGCGCCAGCAGCGGCGCCGGTGCCTCGATCAGATAGCCGAACCAGTTGATGCGGATGCGGCCCGGCTGATCGGCCAGCCAGGCGGCCAGACCGGCCAGCAGCATCAGCAGGACGAGGATCAGCCCGGCGCGGAACAGACGCAGCATTGCTTCAGCCCCGTGCGGCGATCATGGCAGCGCCGCCAGATGGGCGCGCAGGGCGGCGCCATAGGCGTCCAGCGCCGCATCCAGCGCCAGCCGCGCCTTCATCGCCTCGCGCCAGGCCGCCAGATCGGGATCGAGCTGCAATCCCTCCAGCGCGGCGAGCGCGGCATCGACATCGCCGGCAGCCATCGCCGCTTCGGCATCCGCCAGTTTCGTTTCGGGCGCGGCTTCGCCGGCGCCGCCGACCTTGCGGATGGTGACGAGGCCGGTGATCTTGTCGAGCGCGCGCTGCCAGACCGTCTTCTCAGCCGGATCGCCGGAAGCCTGGACCGGCCTGTCGAGCTGCTGCTGCAGCAGGGGTGCGAACCGCTGATGGAGCTGCAGCAACGATGGCGGCGGCGCGTCGGTAAAGCCCTGCAGCGCGCTTGCCGCCTGCTGCAGCGCGCCGCCCTGGCGTTCGGCATAGGGCAGCAGGATGGCGGCCTCGCCGGTGAACCGCTCGCCGCGGCGCGCGCGGTCGCGCAATTCGCTCCAGGCGATCAGCTGCGCCAGCGGCTCGCGCAGGGCGGCGGTGCTCTGCTGCGCCACGCCGGTCAGCCGCGCCTGCAGGTCGGCGACCTGCTGCTGCAGGCTGCCGCGCTGCGAGCCCTGCGCCTCCGAGGCCTGGATCAGCAGCGCGATCTTCTGGTCCTGCTCGGCACGTTCCGCTTCCAGCGCCTGCAGACGGTTCTGCAGCTCGGTGATGGTCTGCTGGTCAACGCTGGCCGGCGCCGGCAGCTGCTGCAGCCGTTCGATGCTGGCGGTCAGTGCCGCCAGCCGCCGCTCGAGTTCGTCGATGCGCGGATCGGGCTGCTGCTCGCGCTGCGGTTCGGGCTGCGCCTGCGCTTCGGCCGGCGCCGGCACCGGCGATGCGATCGGCGGCACGGCGGCCTGCGGCGGCGGCGAGACCGGCAGCGTGACCGAGCTGCTGCCGGCTGCCGGCGCGCTGCTGCGGCCGCCGAAGACCTGGCCCAGCCGGTCGGTGCTCCAGAGATGATAGAGCACCGCAATGGCGATGCTGACGAGGACGAGCAGGATCAGATAGACGACGAGACGCCCCATGCGCCGGCGCGGCGCCTTGCCGAGCGGCTCGACTTCGGCATCGATGACCTTCTCACCGCTGCCGCTCTTCCTGTCGCCCTGGCTCTCGCTCATGATCCGTCCGTCTCGTTCCGGGCGCTAGAGCAGCGCGAGCATGTCGTCCTCGCGCGGCTGCGCCGCAATCCTGACTTCGCGCCAGGGCAGGCCCTGCAGCGCGGTGGCAACATTCTGGCTGAGACAGAGCGCCGCGCAAGCCCGGGCGCCGTCGGTGACCGCCGATGCCTTGCTCAGGCTAACAAATGTCGCAGCGGTGCGGGGAGAGAAAAACAGCGCCGCCGCATAGCCGCCGGCGCCGAACCGCGCCTTCACGGTGTCGGGCAGGTCCCGCGCCGGTTCGGCGGCATAGAATGTCAGCCGCCGCACGTCATGGCCGCTTTTGCGCAGCATCGCCTGCAGGTCGCCGGCCAGCGTCGCGCCGGCGGCATGCAGCAGCGCGCCCCTGTGCGGCGGATGGTGATCGGCGACGACCGCGGCAAGGCTGTGAACGTCGCCGCCCGCGGCGGTGACATCGGTGAAACCGGCCTCCATCGCCGCCTGCGCGCTGGCCTCGCCCACGGCATAGACGGTGAAGTCGCGGCGGCTGCTGGCTGCGGCAAAAGCGCGCACGCCGTTCGCCGAGGTGAACAGCAGCGCCGTGACGCCGGCAAGCGCGGTCTGCAGGTCCTTCGCATCGGGCAGCTGCGGCACGATGGCCAGCATCGGCGCCGCGTCGGCTTCCATGCCGCGTTCGCGCAGCCGCGCGACCAGCGAGGCGGCCTCGGCTTCGGGCCGCGTGATCAGGATCCTGCCTGCACTCATGGATCGAAGAAGCCGGGGCCGATGCGGCCTTTCAGATCCGCGCCGGCATCGAGGCCCATGGCAAGGCCATCGTCGCGACCGCCATGGCGTTCGATCTCGATCAGGTTGCTGCCGTCGGGCCGCGCGATGGCGCCGCGCAGGCGCAGCCTGTCGCCGTCGAGTTCGGCCAGTGCCGCGATCGGGGTGCGGCAGGAACCGTCCAGGGTGGCAAGCAAAGCGCGTTCGGCCTCGACGCGCAGCCGCGTCTCGGCGTCGTCGAGCGCCGCGAGGAAGGAGAGCACGCGCGTATCGCCGTCGCGGCATTCGATGCCGATGGCGCCCTGCGCCACCGCCGGCAGCATCTCTTCCGGTTCCAGCACGCACATGCCTTCGGGCGCGAGCTGCAGCCGGTGCAGCCCGGCCAGCGCCAGGAAGGTGGCGGTGACCACGCCCTCCTCCAGCTTGCGCAGGCGCGTCTGCACATTGCCGCGGAAGGTGACGACCTCAAGGTCGGGCCGCCGTGCCAGCAGGAAGGCCTTGCGCCGCAAAGATGCCGTGCCGACCACGGCATTGCGCGGCAGGTCCGACAGCCGGGTGGGTTTCGTCGCCAGCAGCACGTCGCGCACATCCTCGCGCGGCAGATAGGCCGCCATGATCAGGCCGTCGGGCAACTGGGTCGGCATGTCCTTCATGGAATGCACGGCGAGATCGATGCTGCCGTCCAGCAGCGCTTCCTCGATCTCCTTGGTGAACAGGCCCTTGCCGCCGGCCTCCGCCAGCGCGCGGTCCTGGATGCGGTCGCCGGTCGTCTTGATCACCGAAATGGCGATATCGGCCTCGCGCAGGGCCGGATGCGCGGCCAGCAGGCGCTCTCGGGTTTCCCGGGCCTGGGCCAGCGCCAGCGGCGAACCCCGGGTCCCGATGGTCAGCACCGGTTTCGCGATATTGGCCTGCCGTTCCGTACTCACGCTTTCCTGCTGCCTTGCTGCTGTGGCGTCATAATGCTAGGCCTGCTGCATGCTTGTTCTGGGCATCGAAACCAGCTGCGACGAGACCGCCTGCGCCGTCGTTTCCGACGCGGCGGACCCCGCGCGGCGCATCGTCAGTCATAGCCTGTTCTCGCAACTGAGGGAACACGCGCCCTATGGCGGCGTGGTGCCGGAAATCGCCTCCCGCGCCCATATCGAGCATCTCGACGGCCTGATCGCCGAATGCCTCGACCATGCCGGACTCAAGCTGGCCGATCTCGACGCCATCGCCGCCACGGCCGGGCCCGGCCTGATCGGCGGTGTCATGGTCGGGCTGATGACAGCCAAAACGCTGGCCTATGCGGCGAACAGGCCGCTGATCGCGGTGAACCATCTGGAAGGCCATGCGCTGTCGGTGCGGCTGTCCGACGATGTGCCCTTTCCCTATCTGCTGCTGCTGGTCTCCGGTGGCCATTGCCAGTTCCTCGTGGTGGAGGATGTCGGCCGTTACCGGCGGCTCGGCACCACCATCGACGATGCCGCCGGCGAAGCCTTCGACAAGACGGCGAAGCTGCTGGGCCTGGGCTATCCCGGCGGTCCGGCCATCGAGCGGCTGGCAAAGCAGGGCAATGCGTCGCGTTTCGACCTGCCGAAGCCGCTGAAGGGCAGGCCGGGCTGCGACTTTTCCTTCTCCGGCCTGAAGACCGCCGTGCGGCTCGCGCTGGAAGGCTGCGAGCCGGAGGTGACGGAGCAGGACAAGGCCGATCTCGCCGCCAGCTTCCAGCGCACGGTGATGGAGGTGATCCTCGACCGCGCGAAGAACGCGATTGCCGCCTTCGACGCCTCCCATGGCGCGCAGGGGAAGCATTTCGTCGTCGCCGGCGGCGTGGCGGCCAACCGGGCCCTGCGCGACGGCCTCGTCGCACTGGCCCAACGCAGCGGCATGGTCTTCACCGCGCCGCCGATGAATCTCTGCACCGACAACGGCGCGATGATCGCCTGGGCCGGCATCGAGCGCTTCCGCCGCGGCATGATCGACGATCTCGAGGCGCCGGCGCGGGCGCGCTGGCCGCTGGATGCCGCGGCGGCCGCGCCCGGAGCGCGCGCATGACCGCCGGCCTGGCGCGGGTCGGCGTCATCGGCGGTGGCGCCTGGGGCACCGCCCTGGCGGCCCTGGCCGCGGAGAACGGCGAAGCGGTTCTCTGGGCGCGCAACGACGATGTCGTGGCGATGATCAACCGCGATCATGCCAATGCGCTGTATCTGCCAGACGTAACCCTGCCGGCGGCGCTGCGCGCGACGAGCGCGTTCGCCGCGCTGAAGGATTGCGACGCGCTGCTGCTGGCGGTGCCGGCGCAGAGCCTGCGCAGCTTCGGCGACCGCATCGCCGACGAGCTGCCCGGCGCCGCACCGCTGGTGATCGCCTCGAAGGGCATCGAGATTGCTACCGGCAGATTGCCGGCCGAGGTGCTGGCCGAGACCCTGCCCGGCCGGGCGCTGGCGATTCTCACCGGACCGAATTTTGCCGCCGAGATCGCGCGCGGCCTGCCGGCGGCCGCAACGCTCGCCTGCGCGGATGCCGCGCTCGGCGCAGCCCTGGTGCAGCGGCTCGGCCGCCCCACCTTCCGGCCCTATTTCTCCGACGACGTGACCGGCGCGCAGGTCGGCGGCGCGGTGAAGAACGTGCTGGCGATCGCCTGCGGCATCGTGATCGGCCGCCGGCTGGGCGACAATGCGCGCGCGGCGCTCATCACCCGAGGCCTCGCCGAGATGACGCGGCTCGGTCTGTCGCTGGGCGCCAAGCGCGAGACCCTGACGGGCCTGTCGGGCCTCGGCGACCTGGTGCTGACCTGCTCGGGGCCGCAGTCGCGCAATCTCTCGCTCGGCATCGCGCTGGGCGAGGGCCGGATCCTGCAGGAGGTGCTGGCGGCGCGGCGCAGCATCGCCGAGGGCGTCTATACCGCGCAGGCGATCGGCGCGCTGGCGGCGCGCCAGGGCGTGGAGATGCCGATCTGCGAGGCGGTGGATGCCATCCTGCACAGGGGCGCCAGCATCGACGAGGCGCTGCAGGCCCTGCTTTCGAGACCCTTCCGGGCAGAGACATAGGACGACGATGAACTACTGGCTGATGAAAACCGAACCCTCGACCTGGTCCTGGGACATGCAGGTGAAGAAGAAAATCGAGAGCTGGAACGGCGTGCGCAACCACCAGGCCGCCGCCAACATGAAGGCCATGCAGCTCGGCGACCGCGCCTTCTTCTACCATTCGGTGGACGAGAAGCGCATCGTCGGCATCGTCGAGATCTGCAAGCTCTACTATCCCGACCCGACCGACGAGACCGGCAGGTTCGGCATGGTGGACGTGAAGACGCTGATGCCGCTGAAGACCCCGGTGACGCTGGCCCAGATCAAGGCCGAGCCGAAGCTGCAGCATCTGCAGCTGGTGACCCATTCGCGCCTCTCGGTGCAGAA
This sequence comes from Ferrovibrio sp., assembly GCF_035304305.1. Classification (GTDB taxonomy): domain Bacteria; phylum Pseudomonadota; class Alphaproteobacteria; order Ferrovibrionales; family Ferrovibrionaceae; genus Ferrovibrio. The sequence goes on along the minus strand of NZ_DATGQG010000084.1, from coordinate 27,637 downwards.
GGTGGACGCACCGAGCTGGAAGCTGATCTGCAGGATGGGCGGCGTCGCGGCGTGACGGACTGCAGCCGGCCATGACGACGAGGAACAGACCTGCATGACCCGCCCCAACCGGCCGGCGGCCGGCACGCGGCTGATCCGCTTCGATGCGCTCGGCGAGACCGACGCGAAGGGATTCACCTTCGGCGAAGGCAGGGAGCGCTTCCAGTGTTTCGTGGTGCGCTGGCAGGGCGCCGTGTTCGGCTATGTCAACGAATGCCCGCATGCGCGCACCTCGCTGGACTGGCAGCCGGACAGGTTCTTCACCCTGCGGCGCGACGCGCTGCAATGCGGCACCCATGGCGCGCTGTTTGCGCCGGAAACCGGGCTCTGCTTTCTCGGCCCGTGCAAGAACCGGGCGCTGGAGCCCTTCCCGGTGAAACTCGACAGCGAAGGCTGGGTGATCGCGGCCTGAACGGCGCGGAACCAGGCGGCGCCCTGCCGGGTTGGATATTTCCACCCAGCGATGGGAGCCCGCATGTTCGAATTTCTCGGCAAAAGCATCCTGTTCATCTTCCTGGTCGGCCTCGCCGTCATCATCGGCGTGCTGATGCTGATCTTCTGATGCCGGTCCTCATCATCATCCTGCTCGCCTTCCTGGTGGCGCAGTTCGGCTTCTGGGACACCTTCGCCGGCGTGCTCGGCGGCATCGGCATCATCATCCTGGTGACGCTGACCGCGGCGGCCCTGCTGGTGGTGATGGGCGCGGTGGTGCTGAAGCGCCTGGGCCGGCGCTAGAACTCACAGGCATGGCCGGAACGGAAAACCGCCGCCGTAAGGAGATACGGCGGCGGCGGTAGTGGCAGTCTGTCAGGCTGCGAAACCGGTTCAGTGCACTCCGGAACTCAGCAGGGCCGAGTTCACGGCCGTCTCGAGCGAGCCGAACTCGAACGGCTTCGGCACGAGGAATTTCTTCGCGCCCTTGCGGACGCGGTCGGGATAACCGGTCAGCACCACGGTCGGGATGGTGCGCTCGCGGCAGATATCGGCCACGGCATCGAGCCCCGAGGAACGGTCCGCCAGCACCACGTCGGTGATGATCAGCCCCGGCTCGCCGGCGCGCGCGGTATGCACGGCCTCGTCGCGGGTGGCGGCGACGCCCATGATTTCGTGGCCCATCTCGCCGATCATGTCCTCCAGCAGCAGGGCCACCAGCGGATCATCCTCGATCAGCAGCACCTTGGTGCGCAGGCTGCGGGCGATGCGCTGGGTCGCCTGGCTGAGCAGGTCGCTGACATAGGCTTCGCTGCGGTCGAGAATCTCGGCCACCTCGGCCGGCGTGAAATCCTCCAGCGCGTAGAGCAGCACCGCCTGGCGCATTTCGTCGGGCAGCGTCGAAAGCACCCGGTCGGACGTCGGCATGCCATGATCGCCACGCAGGCGGATCACATTGTCGGATGCGGTGCTGGAATGACGGTGGATCAGAGAACGGTAGAGGTCGAGACGCAGTTCGCGCTTGTCCATCATGCCGGGATTGGCGACCAGTTCCTCGATGATGGCGTAGATGAAGCTGTCGCCCTGCTGCGTCTGGCCGCAGAGCGCGGTGGCAAAACGGCGGAGCATCGGTAGTTCGCGTTCGATCTGGGGCTTCAGTCCGGACATTTGTTCTTCTCCCGTTGATTGGAGCCCCGGAGACGGAGCCCGATTTCTGGAACCCTGGACCGGGAAGCATCGGCTGCCGATCCGTCACAGCGGGCGAGCGGTACCCGCAGCAAGGATTGGGTTCAGCCTACGCAGAAAATCCGCCGATGCGGATGAGCATTGCGCAATGAAGTTGTGACATTTCCGGGTTTCGGCCAGCGCGATTTTTCGCCGAAACCCAATGCAATCAGGATGGGCGGTGTGACACACGGCCCGCGCGTTCAGCGGTCCGTCCGCGCCTGCCGCAGGCGTTCGGCGAGACGCCGCACCTCGGCTTCCTTCACGCCGTCGCGCCGCATCAGCAGCTGTGTGATCGGGTCGGCCAGCATGTCATTGAGGGCCGGCTCCCATGCAGCCCGGACCCGGGTCGCACCCAGGCCGGCCACCGTCGGGGTGTAGAGATCGCGAAAGTCTTCCATGGCTGCCTCCCTGGCACTCTTCTGGGTAAGTCGATGGCCGGGATGCATTTTCTGCCCCGGCGCGAGAGGCAATGTAGCGCGCGCAGCATGAAGCCCACGTGACCAGAAGAAGGCAATTTGAAGGCATGTGCGCGCCGTCACAGGACGGCGCGCAGAATCCTTCCGCAGCGAAGGGTCAGGCCGCGAGGAAGGCGCGATAGCTCTCCACGAGATCGGGAACCACGGCATCCATGATCGTCTTGCCATGGGCCGCGCTGGCCAGCGCCGGGTTGGAGCCGATGCGGCCATCGGGGAAGCGGCTGCGGTAATCGGCGGCATCGGTGAAGCTGCCGTTCGGTGCCACCCGCGGCGACATCTCGGCCTGCTTCACCGCGTCTGGATAGGCATGGAAGGTGACCGACACCTCGCTCGGCGTGGCATGGCTGCCTTCCTCGCCGCCGAACAGCTCGCGCGACAGTCTTTTGGCTGCGGGCGCCTCATACCAGTTGCGCAGCGTGCAGCGGATGCTGGGCCGGTTATGGCCGGCCGGCGCCAGGCTGTTTTCCGCGTAGATTTCGGAGAAGGCGGCGGTGACGGTGGCGACGTTGCCGCCATGGCCGTTGATGAAGAAGAAGCGGTCGAAGCCGTGGCGGCTCAGGGATGTGACCATGTCGCCGATCACCGCGATCAGCGTCGAGGGCCGGAGCGTCATGCTGCCCGGAAAGCCGAGATGATGTTGCGCCATGCCGACGCTGATGGTCGGCGCCACCAGCGCATCGGCCGCATCGCCGACGGCGCGGGCGAAGACCTCGGCGCAGATCGCGTCGGTGCCGATCAGGCCGTTCGGGCCGTGCTGCTCGGTGGAGCCGATCGGGATGATGATGCCGGTCGACCGCTTCAGATAGGCCTCGACCTCGGCCCAGGTGCACAGATGCAGGAGCATGGATTCCACTCGCCTCGTCCGGGAAGAACAGCGGGCAGGCTAGGGTCATGCCCGCCGCTACGCAATCGTCCGGACCGGGCGATCAGCCGGGACGGCCTCAATCCTCCCGCAGCGCGCGGCCGAGCGCATTGGTGACCGGCGAAAGCAGGTAGTCCAGCGCCGTGCGGCTGCCGGTGACGATCATCGCCTCGGCCGGCATGCCGGGATAGAGGGCGAGATCGAGGGCCGCCAGCGCCTCGCGGTCGAGCTCGATCCGCGCCAGGTAATAGCCCTCGTCCGACAGTTCCCGGCCGCCGCGGCGCGGCTCGTCGCGCAGGCGGTCGGCCGAAACCAGCACGACGCGGCCGCCGACCACCGGCGTGGTGCGCTGGCTGAAGGCGGTGAGCCGGACATGGGCCGGCAGGCCCTGGTGCACCACGTCGATGTCTTCCGGCCGCACCCGCGCCTCCACCATAAGGCGGTTCTCCTGCGGCACGATGTCGAGGATGCGCTCGCCGGGCGCGATCACCGCGCCGGGGGTATGCACGGCGAGTCCGACCACGATGCCGGCCTGCGGCGCGATGATTTCGGTGCGCTGAAGCGTCGCGGCGGCGGCGATCAGGCGTTCCTGCACGTCCGCCAGCAGCGCCTGCACCTCACGCAGCTCCTGCATCACCTCGCGCAGGCGTTCGTTCTGCAGGGTGATGATTTCCAGCTCGGTGCCGGCCATGGCCTGGCGCGCCCGGGTCACCAGGGCGAGGTGCTCGCCGCGCAGTCCGCCGAGCCGCGCCTCGGCACGCTGCAGCTCCAGCAGCCGCGCCTTGCGGTGCAGGCCCTGGTCGAAGAGATGCTGCACGTCGCGCAGTTCCTCGGCGATCAGCTTCAGCTGCCGGTCCTCGGCAGCGATCTGGGCGCGCAGGGCCGCGATCTCCTCGCGATACTGCTCGACGCGCTGGCGCAGAACGGCGCCCTTGCCGTCCAGCGCCCGGCGCCGGGCATGGAAGATGTTGAGCTGGCCGCGCCAGGCCTCCGCGATCATGGCGCGGTCGAACAGGGCGTCATCGACGCCGGAAAGCCGCGCCGGCAGGGCCGGCACCGGCATCGCGGGCGCGGCGACATCGTCGCGTTCGGCGATCAGCCGCGCCTCGCGGGTCAGCGCGTCGATGTAGCGGCCGGCCAGCAGCGCCACGGACGCGCGCGCCGCCGTGTCGTCGAGGCGGATCAGCACGTCGCCGGCAGACACGGCGCTGCCGTTGCCGACGAGGATCTCGCGCACGATGCCGCCATCGAGATGCTGCACCGTCTTGCGGTAGCCATCGACGGTGACTTCGCCCGGCGCGATCGCGGCCGAGGACAGCGGCGCCAGCGCCGCCCAGGACCCGAAACCGCCGAAGGCAGCCAGGATGACAATCAGGCCGAGCGCCGCCGCGCCGGCGATGCCCATGGTGGGCCAGGCGGTGTCGCCGTCGTCTTCGGATTCGCGCCGTCCTGCCATGGTCCCGCCCCTCCCGCTCAGGCCCTTTCGGAGACTTCCGGCCGGCGCCGGCGGGCGATCTGGCGCGCCGCCTTCGGCGGCTGGAGCTGCGCCAGGACCTCATCGCGCGCGCCGAACGCGGCCATGCGGCCCTCGCGCAGCAGCAGCAGCTTGTCGACGCCGGACAGCGTGCCGATGCGATGGGCGATCACCACGCAGGTGATGCCGAGATCGCGGGCATGGCCCAGAGCGGCAACCAGCGCCGCCTCGCCCTCGGCATCGAGATTGGCGCTCGGCTCGTCCAGCACCAGCAGCCCCGGCGTGCCGTAGAAGGCGCGGGCCAGCGCGATGCGCTGCGCCTGGCCGCCGGACAGCCGGAAGCCGGCGGCGCCGATCTCGGTGTCGTAGCCCTGCGGCAGGCGCAGGATCATGTCATGCACGCCGGCGAGCCTGGCCGCCGTCACCACGGCGTCGTCATCCACCTCGCCCATGCGCGCGATATTCCTGCCGACGCTGCCCTCGAGCAGCGCGACCTCCTGCGGCAGATAGCCGATATGCGGGCCGAGTTCGGCGCGGTTCCAGCTGAAGATGTCGGCACCGTCCAGCCGCACCGCGCCAGCCTGCGGCGGCCAGATGCCGACCAGCAGCCGGGCCAGCGAGGATTTGCCGGCGGCGGTCGGTCCGATCACGCCGAGGCATTCGCCGGGCTCGAGACTGAAGCGGATATTGTGCAGCACCGGCTTCCTGCCGCCCGGCGGCACCAGCGTGACGTTGTCGACCTCCAGCCTGCCCTGCGGCGGCGGCAGCCGCAGGCCGTCGCGCCGCACCGGGCGGAGAGAGAGCAGCTTCTCGAGCCGTTTCCAGGCCTCGCGCATCTCCACCACGCTGCGCCAGCTGCCGATCATCTGCTCCACCGGTGCCAGTGCACGCGCCATGATGATGGCGGCGGCGATCATCGCACCGGCGGTGATCTCGCCGCGGATGACCAGCACGACGCCCGCCGCGGTCACCGCGATCTGCACCACCGGCCGGATGAACTTGGAGCAGGAAGCGAGCAGCCCGGCGCGGTCTCCGGCACGCAGATGAAGCGCCTGCACGGCATCGCTGTCGCGCTGCCAGTCCTTCGCCAGCGCGGGCAGCATGCCCATGGCCTCGATCACCTGGGCATTGCGCAGATGCGCCTCGGCCTGGCCGAACAGCTGCAGCGACAGCAGGCTGGCCTGGCGCAGCGGCCTGCGCGTCGCGTATTCCGCCAGCAGCGCGAGCAGCAGCAGCAGCAGCGCGCCGGCGGCGGCGATGGCGCCAAGCCAGGGATGCATCAGCGCGACGATGCCGACATAGACCGGCATCCAGGGCGCATCGAGCAGATGGAACAGCGCCGGGCCGCCGAGCAGGTTGCGCAGTGTCGCCAGCTGCCGCAGGCCGTCGGCGGAAGTCTGGTCGCCCGCGGCCGCCGCACGCTCGACCGCCTGGACCAGCAGCAGCGGACCGAGCAGCCGCGACAGCCACAGGCCGATGCGCAGCTGGATGCGCGCCCGCAGCGCCTCGAGAATGGCCAGCACCAGCAGCGCGCCGGCGGCCAGGATGGAAAGCATGATCAGCGTGTCTTCGCTGCGGCTGCTGAGCACGCGGTCGAAGACCTGCAACATGTAGAGGGGGACGGTGAGGACGAGCAGATTGGCGAAGAAACTGAACAGCGCGGCGAACGCAAGCGCAGGACGGCAGCGCGCCAGCACGTCCGCAAGCTCGGGCCGCGGGCCGGAGCCGAGACCGAACGGCCTTGCCATTGCACCTCCCCGCCTGTCCGGCCGTGCCGCTCCCGGCCGGCGGTAATCAACACGCAGCCGGCGGTTTTGTTCGGCGCGGGTCGTTCAGCGGAAAAAGAGTGCGGAACGAGAAAGGGCCCCGTCGCCGGAGCCCCTTCCCGTCTGCCGGTAACCGGCGGATCAGCTGCCGGTGCGGAACGTGCCCCGGATGGTGTCGATTTCGACCTTCTGCTGCTTGCCGTCCTTCTTGGCGTCGGCGGTGATGATGTCGCCGCTCTGCCGGACATTCTTCACATCGGTGAAGCCATGGGCCTCGAGGGCGCGGCGCACCTCGCTTTCGGGCACCTGGCTCTGGCTGCTGCCCGGCGATGCCGCGGTACCCGGCTGGCTCGGGCCGCTGCGGGTAGTCGGCGACTGCATCGTGCCCGGCGAACCCGAGCTCTGCGCGAAGGACAGCGATCCCGTGCCGAGGACGAGCCCGGCGGCGAGAGCGTAGATCATGGCGCGTTTCATAAACTGACTCCTTGATTGACTCTGTTTGCCTCTGTGATCGGGAGATCTCCCGGCCCTTGGCCGGAGGGCAGACAACGCCGCAGGGCGGCAGGCGTTCACGCCCGCGGCCGGGATTCACAGCAATGTCAGGGCTCGGTCAGACGGCGGGGCAAAATCCGCGGACCGGCGGCCGTCACGACAAAGATGTGACGCGCCAAAGAGGCCGCGCGATTGCTTCAGAGCTGCGAATGGATCGGCAGCAGGCCGATCAGCCAGGCGGCGATGCGGCGCCACAGGCCGGCTTCGGGCTCGCCCTCCAGCAGCCGCGTCGTGCCGCCGCTGGCATCGAGCCAAACCACGCGACCGTCGCGCAGCTGCAGCTGCCAGCTCTTGCCCGGCGCGAGTTCCTCGGCCAGCACCGCGCGGATGCGTTCGGCCAGCGCGGCATCGCGGAAGAACACGCCCATCTCGGAGTTCAGCGACACGGAGCGCGGATCGAAATTCATCGAGCCGACGAAGCCGATGCCGTCATCGACGATGAAGGCCTTGGTATGCAGGCTGGCGCTGCTGGAGCCGAACAGCGAGGTGCGCGTGAAGGAATCGTAGGGTCGCAGCTCGAAGAGATTCACGCCGCCCTCCAGCAGGCCGGGGCGGCTTTCGGCATAGGCGCCATGCACGGCCATCACGTCGGTGGCGGCCAGCGAATTGGTCAGCACCGTCACCTGCACGCCGTTCTGGTTGAGCGTCCGCAGGCGCCGCGTGCCCTCCTCGCCCGGAATGAAATAGGGCGACACGATATCCAGCCGGTGCCGCGCGCCGTCCAGCAGCGGCTGCACGAAACGGATCAGCCAGGCATCCTCGCCACGCCCGGCCACCTTCTGCGGCGGATCGGACAGCACGCGCGCGTCCGGCGTCCAGTACAGGAAGGGCTCGATGCCGCCGTCGTAGATGTCGCGCAGGCTGCTGTCGGCGGCGACGCGCTCCAGATAGGGCTGCGCGCGCGCCTCGGCGGCGCGGCTTGCCAGTTCGGCGCGCAGCGCCGGCAGATCGCCCGGACGCGCCCGGCGCAGCAGGCGGGCGACCGGCTTGGCGGCGCGGCTGTTCCAGAAACTGTCGAAGATGGCGCCGGTCTCGGCCACCGCCGGGCCGAGCAGCAGCAGGTCCATGTCGCGGAAGGCGGCATCGCCGCCGGCGGCGAAATAGGCGTCGCCGATATTGCGACCGCCGACCAGCGCCAGGCGGCCATCGGCGATCCAGGCCTTGTTGTGCATGCGCCGGGTCAGGGTCGCGGCACGCAGCATCATCTCGAAGCCGCGCTGCAGCAGGCCCTCGCGGGCGCGCGCCGGATTGAACAGGCGCACCTCGATCTGCGGATGGGAATCCAGCGCCAGCCAGGTGCGGTCGAAGCGGGAGGCGTTCAGGTCGTCGAGCAGCAGCCGCACCCGCACGCCGCGGTCGGCCGCCTGCAGCAGCTCGCGCACCAGCAGCCGCCCGGTCAGGTCGTCCTGCCAGATGTAATACTGCAGGTCGAGGCTGCGGCCGGCCTGTCGCGCCGAGAGGGCCCGCCAGGCGAAGGCGTCGAGGTCGCGGTCGACCAGCGCCAGCCCGCTCTGCCCCGGATGCGCCGCCAGCAGGGGCGCAATGCCCGCATCCAGCGGCGTGGCATCCTCGGCAACCGGCAGCATCGTCGAGGGCTTAAGGGTCCGCATGCCGGAGACATAGCCGCAGCGGGCGGGAACGGGAAGGCGTGCGGCGGAGGCCGGGATGGCGGGGATCGGAACGGGGGCGGATCGCGGCGACGGCATGACTTATATACAACGCCGGCAGCCGGACCGGCTCGCGCGGCCGTTGGATTTCAGTCAACTTATTGATTATCATGGGTATTCCATGGCGCGGACGGGACCGGGCCGCGCTGTCCGGCAATCCGTCTCCCGCGGCCGGCGGGTTCCGCTTGACGGATGGCCTGCCATCCCTATGATGCCGCCGCCCTCTCCGGCTCCTCACCGGAGGGTTCGGCATTCCTGCGCGGATGGTTGTCGTGGCTGCCTTCCCTTCGCGCGTCGAATCAGGACGCTATAATGAGCAAACGCGTAGAGTCGAAATTCAAGATCAACCGCCGTCTGGGCGAGAATCTCTGGGGCCGTGCCAAGAGCCCGGTCAACAAGCGGGATTATCCGCCGGGGCAGCACGGCCAGAAGCGCAAGAAGCCGTCGGATTACGGCGTTCAGCTGATGGCCAAGCAGCGCCTGAAGGGCTACTACGGCAACATCACCGAAAAGCAGTTCCTCCGCACCTATGCCGAGGCGAACCGCCGCCGCGGCGACACCTCGGAGAACCTGATCGGCCTGCTGGAGCGCCGGCTGGATGCCGTCGTCTACCGCATGAAGGTGGTGCCCACCCCCTTTGCGGCCCGGCAGTTCATCAGCCATGGCCATATCGCGGTCAACGGCCGCCGCGTCACCATCCCGAGCTACCAGGTCAAGGTCGGCGACGTGATCGAGGTGCGCGGCAAGGCGAAGGACTTCCCCTTCGTGCAGGAAGCCCTGCAGTCGAGCGAGCGCGAAGTGCCGGACTACATCCAGATGGAAGAAGGCAAGCTGCGCGCCACCTTCACCCGCGTGCCGCTGCTGGCCGACGTGCCCTATCCGGTGCGCATGGAACCGAACCTCGTGGTCGAGTACTACTCGCGCTAAACGGCAGATTCATACCGATATCGGAAAGGCCGCTCTCACGAGCGGCCTTTTTGTTTGCCTGCAGGCCGCGCGCAGGCGGTTTGGCGAGCATGCAGAAACCGCAACCGGGGAGACTCCGCGGCGCCTTGCACTGCAATCTCCGGGGTTACCGGATGTTTAGTATCGCTGTCCGCCGGGTCCCGTTAGTAAGCGGCCATGCAGAGCCCGCCATCCCGCCGCCCGCTCGTGCCCGATCCCGGGCACCGCATCTTCCAGCTCCGGCTCGATCGCCAGCTGCGTGCCGCGCGGCCTGCCCTGGTCGAGCTGGTCAAGCTCTGGTATCTGCGGCGCAGCGACGGCCCGCTGCCGCCGCGCAGCGCCTTCGACGCCCAGGCCCTGAAGGCCTATCTGCCGCATCTCTTCATCAGCGAGTATGAGCCGGACACCCGGCGCTACCGCTACCGCCTGATCGGCACCGCGGTGACCGAACTGTTCGGGCGCAACGTGACCGGCTGCTATTTCGACGAGATCTACTGCGCGCCCGACCTGAAGGATCTGCGCGACATCCACGATGCCGCGCGGCTGGCCGGCGAGCCGCGCACGGTGAGCGGCAGGATCGGCCTGTTCGACCGTGCACGGGTCAGCATCGAGGCGCTCATGCTGCCGCTGGCGGTAAGCGAGGGCCAGAATCCGCAGATTCTCGGTGCGCTGTATGTCGCGGAGGAAGACGACCTCCGCCCGCAGGCGCGCGCGGCGATCGCGATCAGCAGCGCGTATTAGGGCCCGTTTCTCCCGGTTTTCGTCATTCGGCCGCCTGGCGCGGCGCGGCTTCCGCCGCCTCGTCCTCCGCGCGCCAGCGCAGCGCGATATCCGCCAGCATGTCGAGCATCGGATTGAGCTCGGCGCCGCGCGGGGCCAGGCTGTAGGTCACCTGAGGCGGGATCGTGGCCACATAGTCGCGATGCACCAGCCGCGCCTCTTCCAGCATGCGCAGGCGTTCGGTCAGCACCTTGGCCGAGATGCCGCCGACCTCGCGCTTCAGTTCGCCGAAGCGCCGCGGCCCCTGGGTGCGCAGCACATAGAGGATGTAGGTGGTCCACGGCCCCATCAGCAGCCGCAGCACGGCATCCACGGGGCAGACATTCCTGGCGCTGGATTCCGAATCCATCTGGTTTCTCCGGCTGAAACGGCGCAGGCGCTTACCGGCCCGGATGACGGGGCGGCGAGGCTGCTTTAGTTACTTGAAGGTACCTACTTTACTCTGGAAATCAAGGCCTCAGATCACCAGTCACTGAAAGTAACTGCGTTGCTTTCGGTGACCCTACAACCGAGCAAGATGAGGGACTTATCCATGAGTCAGCCCACCCCCACCATCGCCGTCGTCTACCACAGCGGCTACGGCCATACCCGGAAGCAGGCGGAAGCCGTGGCCGACGGCGCCCGCGCGGTCACCGGCGCCAGGGTCACGCTGGTCCCGGTCGAGGAGGCCGACACGCGGCTGGAGGAAATCGGCGCCGCCGATGCCATCATCCTCGGCTCGCCGACCTACATGGGCAGCGTCTCAGGCCCCTTTAAGACCTGGATGGACAGCACCTCCAAGGTCTGGGGCCAGTGGAACGGCAAGCTCGCCGCCGGCTTCACCAATTCCGCCTCCCAGTCGGGCGACAAGCTGAACACGCTGGTGCAGCTCAGCATCTTTGCCGCGCAGCATGGCATGCACTGGATCAATCTCGGGCTGATGCCAGGCAACAACAATTCAAAGGGCAGCGTGAACGATCTCAACCGCCTCGGCAGCTTCCTCGGCGCCATGGCGCAGTCGAATGCCGACCAGGGTCCCGAGCATGGCCCGATCGCCAGCGATCTCGAGACCGCGCGCATCCTCGGCAGGCGCGTCGCCGAAACCGCGGCGCAGTTCGTGAAGGGCCGCGAGCGCGAGCCGGTGGCGGCGTAAGCGATCCCGACGCTTCACCCAACCCTGTCCCCCGAGGGAGAGGGTTGGGCCCGCGACGAAGTGAAAGCGGGGGGTGCGCTACAGCTTTTCCGCCGTTACCCCGAGCGAGGGGCGATCCTGGCTGCTCCAGTCGCGGCGCGTGAAGACCTGGCTGTCTTCGCGCGCCCGGCGCAGCAGGTCGAAATCGAGGCTGGCATGGATCCAGCCGGGCCGGTTCAGTTCGCCCTTCGCGATCACGCCGTCATCGGGGAAGCCGCGGTCGGGGGTGGAGAGCACGCTGGCCCAGCCGGTATTCACGTCCACCGCCGGCGACCATTCGACATCGCCCACGGTGGGCGAGGTCGCGACATAGATCTGGTTTTCCAGCGCGCGGGCGCGGGCGCCGACCTGCACGCGATGGGCGCCGGCAAGCGTGTCGGTGCAGCTCGGCACCAGGATGAGGTCGGCGCCGGCTTCCGACAGGGCGCGCGCGATCAGCGGAAATTCGATGTCGTAGCAGATGCTGATGGCGAACCGGCCGAAGGGCGCGTCGAAGACCTTCAGTTCCGGGCCGCCGGCAATGGTCCAGCTCTCGCGCTCGAAGCGCGTCATCTGGCGCTTCTCCTGCCAGCCCGTGCCGCCTTCGGGGCTGAAGACGTAGGCACGGTTGTGGAACTGCGCGCCGACCGCGACCGGCAGGGTCGGCGCGGAAATGTAGACGCCATGCTGCCGCGCCAGATCGCGCCAGGTGGCGACGAAAGCCTCATGGAACTGCTGCAGGGCGGCAATCTGGCCGGTGAGGTCGCGCTGCAGCGGCGGCGGCAGCAGCGAGGTGAGCTCCATCGCGCCGTATTCGGGAAACAGCAGCAGCTGCGCGCCGCCGTCCTTCACGGCGCGCGCGACCCAGCCGGATACGTGTTCCTGCCAGTCGGAGAAAGCGGTGAACTGCCCGATCGGATACTGGGCGCAGGCGAGTCTGAGCGTGGTCATCAGGCCAGGCGCTTCATCCAGTAGATCATCGGCTTGGCGGTCTCGTCCTGCTCGCCGATATCGGTCCAGCCGAACTGCGAGACCAGCTCGGGGCGTTTCTCGTAGCCGCGGTTGCGCCAGAAATTGTCCAGCGGCACGTAATCCTCGGGCTTCAGCGGATGATCCTCGGGACGCGCCACGGCGCAGAAGCAGCAGACCGGATAGCCGAATTCCCGTGCCGCCGCCTCGCGCTCCTCGAAGAAGCGCACGCCGATGCCCTGGCCGCGATACTGCGGCAGCAGCACGGATTCGCCGAAATAGAAGATCTCGCCGATATCCATCCCGGCCTCGAGGAAGGGCGCCTGGACGAAATCGGCCTCTTCCTCCAGCGCCAGCGCCGTGCAGGCGCCGACGACCTGGTCGCCATCCAGCGCCACCGCGATGGTGCCGGTGCGCGCATTGGCGTAGCGCGTGAGATACTTGCGCTCGTAATCCAGCGAGCCCTCGTAGAGATAGGGGAAGGCGCGGAAGACCTCGATGCGCAGGCGGGCGAGATCGTCCAGCCGCGCCCGCATCTCGTCACCGCTGAAGCGCACGACCCGCAGGGCGGAAGACGGCCTGCTCATCCGCCGACCTGCCGGATCCAGTCGCTGAGATTATAGGTGTTGGAGATGCGCGCCACCTTGCCGTCGCGGATCTCGAAGAAAGCGCCGGCCGGAAGCGTGTAGCGCTGGCCTTCCGCCGGCGGCAGGCCCTCGTCGGTTTCCAGATAGACGCCGAGCACGGTGAATTCGGCGGCGGCCCGGCTGCCGTCAGCGTTGGTCATCACGAAGAGATCGACGATCTTCTCCTCGTAGGAGCGGTTCATGCGCTCGAGGAAGGCGCGGAACTTCTCCTTGCCGACCTCGCGGCCGCCCTGGTTGATGTCATGCACCACGTCGTCGGTGAGCAGGCCGAGGAAGCCTTCGATGTCCCTGCGGTTGAAGGCATCGTAATAGCGCTCGATCAGCTGTTCGGTGGCGGTATGCGGCATGGGCAGTCTTTCCTGCGAGGCGCCTGCAGACAACGCCCCGGCTTATCCATCTGTCGTGGCCGGACCTGGTCCGGTCATCCACGACTTCCCTGAACAAAACGCAGATGCCCGGCCAAGAAGAATCTTCCTGGGCCCGGGCATGACACTAAAATACAAAAGACGCGTCTGTAAACGTCACGCCGCCTGGACGGCGATGCCCTTCTCGGCGAGGAACTGCTGCAGCTCGCCCGACTGGTACATCTCCTTGACGATGTCGCAGCCGCCGACGAACTCGCCCTTCACATAGAGCTGCGGGAAGGTCGGCCAGTCGGAGAATTCCTTCAGGTGGGTACGCAGGGCCGGGTCGGCCAGGATGTCGACGCCCTTGAACTTCAGGCCGAGATGCGACAGCACCTGGACGGTGAGGGCGGAGAATCCGCATTGCGGGAAAACCGGCGTGCCCTTCATGAACAGCACGACGTCATTGGCGGCGAGCTCCTCGCGGATACGCTCGAATGTCTGTTCCTTCTCGCTCATGGCGATGTCCCTCTGGTCTCGTTACGGCGTCTGGGTTGTGAGCTGCAGGGCATGCAGCTGGCCGCCCATGCGGCCCTTGAGCGCGGCATAGACCATCTGGTGCTGCTGCACCCGGGTCTTGCCGGCAAAGGCGGCGGAAATGACGGTGGCAGCGTAATGGTCGCCGTCGCCGCGCAGGTCGTCGATGCGCACCTGGGCGTCCGGCAGCGCTTCCTTGATCATGGCCTCGATTTCGCTGGCGTTCATCGCCATATCGGTCTGTCCCTCGTTCCCGGTCGTCTTTGTTTGCGGCCGGTCGTTACAGTTCGCCGGCCATGTAGCGCGGCAGCCAGCCCTCATGGGCAGCCTGCAGCGCCGCCACCGATATGGTGCCCTGGCCCGCGAAGGTCAACGCATCGCCGCCGGTCAGGCCCAGCTTCCGCGCCGGCGCGCCCATGGCCTCGGCCGCGGCCAGCACTTCCTCGGCCTTCGCGGCCGGGCAGGTGACGACATAGCGGGCCTGGTCCTCGCCGAAGCCGATCTCGAAGGCGTCGCCGTCGGGCAGCGTCACCTCGGCGCCCATGCCGCCCGCCATGGCCATTTCGGCCAGCGCCACGGCCAGGCCGCCGTCGGAGCAGTCATGCACCGCCGAGACCATGCCCTTGTGGATCAGCGCCCGCACGGCATCGCCGTTGGTCTTCTCGGCCTTCAGGTCCACCGGCGGCGGCGGACCGGCCTCCTGGCCGCAGATGTCGCGCAGGTAGATCGACTGGCCGAGATGGCCCCGGGTCTCGCCGATCAGGATGATCGCCTCGCCGGGCAGCTTGAAGGCCAGCGTCGCCATCGTGGCGACGTCGTCGAGCACGCCGACACCGCCGATCGCCGGGGTGGGCAGGATGCCCTTGCCGTTGGTCTCGTTGTAGAGCGACACGTTGCCCGACACGACCGGATAGTCCAGCGCCAGGCAGGCCTCGCGGATGCCTTCGACGGCGCCGACGAACTGCCCCATGATGTCGGGCCGCTCGGGGTTGCCGAAATTCATGTTGTCGGTGATCGCCAGCGGCCGCGCGCCGACGGCGGTCAGGTTACGCCAGGTCTCGGCCACCGCCTGCTTGCCGCCCTCGACCGGATCGGCGAAGCAGTAGCGCGGCGTGCAGTCCACCGTCATCGCCAGCGCCTTCTTCGGGTGGTCTTCGACGCGCACCACCGCGGCATCGCCGCCGGGGACCTGCGCCGTGTCGCCGCGCACCAGATGGTCGTACTGCTCCCAGATCCAGCGCCGCGAGCAGAGGTCCGGCGCGCCGACCAGTCTGCCCAGCGCCTCGATGAAAGGCAGCGGATGGTTGACCTTGCCCAGCGGCGGCTGCGGAGGCGTCTTCACCCAGGGCCGGTCATATTCCGGCGAGGCCTGGGCGAGCGGATCGATCGGCAGGTCGCCGACCTGCTCGTCGTTGAAGCGCAGCACCATGCGGCCAGTATCGGTGAGATGGCCGATCACGGCGAAGTCGAGCTCCCATTTGCGGAAGATCGCCTCCGCCTGCTTCTCGCTGCCGGGCTTGAGCACCATCAGCATGCGCTCCTGGCTTTCGGAGAGCATGAATTCGAACGGCGTCATGCCGGTCTCGCGGGCCGGCACCTTGTCGAGGTCGATCTCGATGCCCATGCCGCCCTTCGACGCCATCTCGAAGGATGAGGAGGTGAGGCCGGCCGCGCCCATGTCCTGGATCGCGACGATGGCGTCGGTCGCCATCAGCTCGAGACAGGCCTCGATGAGCAGCTTCTCGGTGAAGGGATCGCCGACCTGCACGGTGGGGCGCTTCTCCTCCGAGTCATCGCTGAATTCGGCGGATGCCATGGTGGCGCCGTGGATGCCGTCGCGGCCGGTCCTGGAGCCGACATAGACGACCGGATTGCCGAGGCCTGCGGCGGCCGAATAGAAGATCCTGTCGGCCTTCGCCAGACCGACGGTCATGGCGTTGACCAGGATGTTGCCGTTGTAGCTCGGGTGGAAATTCACCTCGCCGCCGACGGTGGGCACGCCGACGCAGTTGCCGTAGCCGCCGATGCCGTGCACCACGCCGGACAGCAGATGCCGCGTCTTCGGGTGATCGGGCGAGCCGAAGCGCAGGGCGTTCAGGTTGGCTATGGGACGCGCACCCATGGTGAAGACGTCGCGCAGGATGCCGCCGACGCCAGTGGCGGCGCCCTGGTAGGGCTCGATGAACGAGGGATGGTTGTGGCTTTCCATCTTGAAGATGGCGGCCAGGCCGTCGCCGATATCGATGACGCCGGCATTCTCGCCCGGGCCCTGGATCACCCAGGGCGCCTTGGTCGGCAGCGTCTTCAGCCATTTCTTCGACGACTTGTAGGAGCAGTGCTCCGACCACATCACCGAGAAGATGCCGAGTTCGACCTGGTTGGGTTCGCGGCCCATGATCTCCAGCACGCGGTCGTATTCCTCGTGCGTGAGGCCCATCAGGTCCTTGGGATAGTTCACGGCCTTTTTCGCGCCTTCACTCACGACAGGGACTCCGCAATCGACTCGAACAGGCCGATGCCGTCGGTGCCGCCGCAGAGCGGGTCGGTGGCGTTCTCCGGATGCGGCATCAGGCCGAGCACGGTTTTCTTCTCGTTGTAGATGCCGGCGATGTTGCGCAGCGAGCCGTTCAGGTTGGTCTCATCGCTCACATTGCCGAGGCTGTCGGCATAGCGGAAGGCGACGAGGTCGCCATCCTCCAGCTTCCTGATCGTATCGGGATCGGCGGTGTAGTTGCCGTCGTGATGGGCGACGGGCACGCGGATCGTCTGGCCCTTGCGGTATTTCCGCGTGAAGGCGGTCAGCGTCTCGACGCGCAGCGTCACCTCGCGGCAGATGAATTTCAGCCCCGCATTGGGCATCAGCACGCCCGGCAGCAGGCCGGCCTCGCAGGCGATCTGGAAGCCGTTGCACACCGCAAGTACGCGCACGCCCCGGTCGGCGCGCTTCTTCACCTCGCGCATGATCGGCGAATGCGCCGCCATGGCGCCGCAGCGCAGGTAGTCGCCGTAGGAAAAGCCGCCGGGCAGCACGATCAGGTCGATGTCCTGCGGCAGTTCGCTGTCGCCGTGCCAGACATCCGTCGGCGGCTTCCCGCCATTCGCCCTGGTCAGCGCCATGCGCATGTCGCGCTCGCGGTTCGATCCGGGGAAGGTGATGAGGGCGGCTTTCATGTCAGCCATGATCCTTGCATGCGGACACCACAATAAGATCGTCATGCCCGGACTTGATCCGGGCATCCACGATCTTGCGATCGCGGATGAAGAGCGTGGGCGGCCGGGTCAGGCCCGGCCATGACGGTTTGACATACCGCGCAGCCACGGGTCCGATTACCCCACCAGCTCCACGGCATAATTCTCGATCACCGTGTTGGCGAGCAGCTTCTGCGCCATGTCCTTCACGGCGGCCTCGATCTCGGCCTTCGGCTTCTTGGCCAGCGCGCCGGTCAGTTCCAGCTCGATCAGCTTGCCCTGGCGCACCTCGCCGACATCGGTGAAGCCCAGGCTGTGCAGCGCCTGGCCGATCGCCTTGCCCTGGGGGTCGAGGACGCCGTTCTTCAACGACACATGCACACGCGCTTTCATCGTCACCACCACCTTGTCAAAAAAGCTGCGGCGGCCGTTTGCATCGGGCCGCCGCGTCATGTTCACGGCGCTGCTGGCGCGCCCTCACTGCAACGTGTCCGGACCCTTGATGTCCCGCGGGCCGCCCTCCATCAGGATGCCCAGCCGGCGGGCCACCTCCTGGTAGGCCTCGGCGACATTGCCGAGATCGCGGCGGAAGCGGTCCTTGTCCATCTTCTCGTTGGTCTTGAGATCCCACAGGCGCGCGCTGTCCGGGCTGATCTCGTCGGCCAGGATGATGCGCATCTCCTCGTTCTGCCACCAGCGGCCGAATTCCAGCTTGAAATCGACCAGGCGGATGCCGATGCCGAGGAACAGGCCGGAGAGGAAGTCGTTGATACGCAGCGCGAGATGCATGATCTCGTCGATTTCCTGCGGCGTGGCCCAGCCGAAGCAGGTGATGTGCTCTTCCGAGACCAGCGGATCGCCCAGCTCGTCATTCTTGTAGTAGAACTCGACGATGGAGCGCGGCAGGGTGGTGCCCTCGGCGACGCCGAGCCGGGTCGCCAGCGAGCCGGCGGCGACGTTGCGCACCACGACCTCGAGCGGGATGATCTCGACTTCCTTGATCAGCTGCTCGCGCATGTTGAGGCGGCGCACGAAATGGGTCGGAATCCCGACCTCGCCCAGCCGGGTCATCAGGTATTCGGAAATCCGGTTGTTCAGCACCCCCTTGCCGGTGATGGTGCCTTTCTTCTTGTTGTTGAACGCGGTCGCGTCGTCCTTGAAATACTGAACCAGAGTGCCCGGCTCGGGTCCCTCGAACAGGACCTTGGCCTTGCCCTCATAGACCTGTCTGCGGCGCGTCATGGCACACCCGTGATCTGTTGGGGGAAGCGCGGAATTGCTCGGCCCTTCAATAGCGCAAGGGGGAGGTGGCCGCAATCCGCGGGGGACCGCCGGCGGGGCAAAATCCCGCCCCGGCGGCCGGGCCTAAAACGCGGATTTCCGCGGCGCATCGCCGCGCCGGGGCGGTTCGCCGTAACCCTTGCGGGTGCCACGGCCCGCCCCCTATATAACGGGCACCCCACCTTCCGTTTTGGCGAGGCCCAGATGACCACCTTTGATGACCGCAAAGATGCCTTCGAGAAGAAGCACGCCCACGACGAGGAGCTCGCCTTCAAAACCGTCGCGCGGCGCAACAAGCTGCTGGGCCTGTGGGTGGCCGAGCAGCTCGGCATGACCGGCGACGCTGCCGAGGCCTATGCCAGGGAAGTGGTCGCGGCCGATCTGGAGGAAGCCGGCGACGCCGACGTGATCCGCAAGGTTTCCGCCGACCTCAAGGCCAAGGGCCACGACATTTCCGAACACCGCATCCAGACCAAGCTGGCGGAATTCATGGAAACCGCCAAAAAGCAGCTGACGGCCTGAGCCCTCGCCGTCAGGCAAAAAAATGACCGGCCGGTTTCCCGGCCGGTTTTTTTATGGGCGCGGCGCCCCGGACCCGGATTCGGCAGATCAGGACGGCGGCAGCGCCGCCGTCCTGCCCCGATGCTATTTCGCCGCCAGGGTCTGGCCGAAGACGAAGCGCGTGGCGGCCGGGCTGGCGCAGTCGACGATGCCGGTCGAATTGCCCTCGATCGAAACCGCGATGCACATCCCGCTGAACGCCGGGGCGTTGATCGATGCGATCTGGAAGGTGCGCCCGTCCGGCGACGGCGTGAACGCCCATTCCTGGTTGGGGTCGCCGCAGTTATGCACCGCCGCCCAGCGGCTGCCCGGCGCATCGGTCAGCCCCGTCACGCATTGCGGCCCGACACCCTGCACCGTCGTCTGCAGCTTGATGCCGTCCCTTGTCGGCAGCGCGGTGAAGGTGATGTTTGCGGCAACCTGCGCCGCATTGTTGGGGCAGGGCTGCAGGTACATGCGGCCATAATCGTTGAGACCGGCCCAGCAGCGGTTGTTCTGGCCATCCAGCTGCAGCGTGAAGGCCGGCTGCACCTTGCCGGTGATCGCGCTCCTGTACTTGTTCAGATTCGCCTCCAGCGCACAGTAGGTCGGATCAGGCTGGAGCAGGCAGCGCTGCTGGTTCACGCGGTCGATCCAGTACTGGAAGACCAGGCCGGGATAGCCGGTCTTCGCATCCGCGAGCACCGCGTTGATCATGTCCGTGGCCCGGCCGGGCTGGATCGGCAGCGGGAAATCCACCCGCGGTCCGAGATCGTCCAGTATGTCCGCCGGTATGCAGACCTGCGCATTCTTGTCGCCGGCGGCGAGGCACTGCTGGGCCTGGAGCTTCAGGTTCCCCAGCCGCTGCTGCAGGGCGCCCTGAAGCTGCTGCAGCGTGCTCAGGCTGCCGTTCCAGCGCGTCAGGAGATAGACGCCGTTCTGGCCGCTGCTCTGCGCGTTGATGTCGGCCAGGATCGGCGTCACCGTCTGGATCAGCGACGACGTCTTGCCGAACTCCCAGGCCAGCTTCTCGAAATTCGTCACCGGCGTCATTCCCCGGTTCGGCGCACCGGGCAGACCGACATAGGAGCCGACCGTGTAGGAGTAGTTGTGCGGCGTCTGCGCGATTTTGCCGGCGAAGCTGCTCACCAGCGCATTGACGCCGTCAAGATCGGTCGGCGCCTGGAGGCCGGAGCCGCCGATGATGGCGGAGTCGATGCGCAGCCGGTTGCTGCTGCTGAAGCTTTTGGCCTGCTGCTGGAAATCGGCGTTCGCGCTCACGTTGACGCCGGCATAGCTGGCGCTGCCGGAAACCGCGACGCTGAGCGCTTCCTGCTCCTCCACGGAATGGGTCATGAAGGTGTAACTGATCACCAGCTCGCCGCCCTGGTTGATCGACGTGATGTAGCTGTCGCCGCACTGCTTGAGGAAATCGTCAGGGGTGAGGCTGGCGTAGTAGTCCGCGATGCTGATGCTGGTCGGCGGCACGGCATCTTTCAGATTGCCGCCCTTGGCGGCCTGCAGCGGCGCCCGCACCGGTGGCGGGAAGGGCGATTTCAGGCTCGTCGGCTTCGGCGCCGAAGCCAGCGGCGTGTTGGTCAGATGCGCATGATGGATATAGGCCAGGGCCAGCGCCTGGGCGTGGTTGCGTTCCGCGGGCGTGCGCGCATGACGCACGATCTCGAAAAACGGCGCATGGGCCTTCTGAATGTCCTGGTGCGGCACGTTCAGGCGGCGGGCCACCTCGGCGGAGTTCTGCTGGCCGGGCGGCAGGGACCGCAGCGCGTTGGCAACGGCCGCGGCATGGGTGGGCGGCACCGGTGCCGCATACTGCGACCCGTTATCGACCTGCACGAGCTGTGCCACGGAAACGAAATTGTTGTCGGTCTTCTGGTTCTTGGTGAAATTGGTCTTCACGCCCGCTTCATAGCCGGCCACCGATTTGACCTGCACGTCCGCGCCGATTTCGAGCGCGTTGCTCATCGTGGTCTGGTCCGTGACCGTCGTCATCTGGGCCCGGATCGTCTGCGAGCCGCCCTGCGAGGGAACAACCTGGAAATTCGTGATACAGACTGCGGGCGTCGGCGTCGCCGTCTGGCTGTTCCAGCCCTGCCCGACCTGTACGCCGGGACCGGTCTGCGGATACTCGATCGGCTTCCGCACCGTGTTGTCCTGTGCCAGCGCCAGCTGCGGCAGCGCTGGCAGCGCCAGAAGGAAGGCCGCGCCACCCAACATCAGATTACGCTTACGCATCACACCCCTCCATGCCCGACCGGGCGTTGTGACTGCCGCCTGAGTCCCCGAAGCGGCCATTCGGTTGCCCTGCTTCAAGCTGTCAGGTCGTTGCCCCAGCAGGAGGACAGCGGCCTGTATTCAGAGCCCGGGACCGGGACCGTGCAGATGTCATGGTGATTGATGTCTGCAGGTCTGGTTCCGGTTGGTGTGGCCAGCTGCGGATTAGTTCCCCCACGGCCGAATTTTTCTTTCGGGCCTTCGCCTCTCAGTGATAGAGCAGTCCGACAAGGTCGGTGAGCAGGCTCTCGATCCGGTCGGGCCGTTCCCAGTCCTCCATCTCCAGATCGCCGCTGCGCACGGCGCGGAAGAGACGATTGCGGTCCATGTGACGCAGGGTCACGCTCAGGTTCGGCCAGATCCCGCCCAGTTCCGCGAGGGCCTTGCGGCGCATCTCGCGCACCAGAGCGGGATTCCTGCCGGCTTCCGATGCCGCCGCTGTGTCGAGCCCGGCCAGCGTTTCGTTCAGGCTGGCGACCCGGCGCGGCGTGAGCATGATGATCACCGACCGGGTGAAATCCTGGCTGTCCCGGCGCGAGAACAGGTATTGCAGTCCGGGTAGCTCGCCGAGAAAGGGCGTGCGGGAATTCATGCTGGTGATCTCGCGCTCGCTCAGGCCCGACAGGATCAGGGTCTCGTTGAAGCGCAGCCGCACATTGGCGGTCACCATGTTGCGCGAGGTCTGCACCGATTCCTGGAAAGTGGCGGTCGCCGCGGTTTCCTCGAAGAAGGAGCGCACCGCCTTGACGCTGACCAGCATGCTGTCGTCGTCGATGAAGGTCGGCGTCACCGAGAGGCTGACGCCGACGGGCTTGTCCTGCAGATTGCCGCCGCCCTCGTTGCTGACCAGCGCCACCGACACGGTGGAGCCGGAGAAGAACTGCGCTGCCTGGCGGTCCAGCGCCAGCAGGCTCGGCCGCGCGAGGATCTCGGCGCGCTCGTCCGCCGCATTGGCGATGTTGAGCGAATAGGCCAGCACGCCGCTCGGTCCCGTGCCGAGGCCGAGGCCGCGGTTGAGCGTATTCTCGATCGTGGTCGGCGATGTCCCCCAGTTCTTCTCCTTGCTTACCGAAAGCGAGAGAAAGCCGGTCAGGTTGTCGAGCAGATTGACGCCGTAGCCCGAACTGCGCACATCGTCGGTGCGCAGCATCACGGCATCGAACATCGCCATGCGGGGCAGCGGACGGCCGCGGCAGGGCGCCGGCAGCGCCGGCAGCGCCGTGGTTTCGTCGGCCGAGCTGGAGCCGTAGCCATAACTGCTGTAGCTGCTGCCACTGCTGAAGCTGCTGCCCGTCACCGAGGTATTGAGCTGCTGCTGGCAATCCCACCAGGCATAGTCGTAGGGCCCGTCCGGCCTGGACTGCCCGTCTGCGCCCCGGGACGCGGCGCTGTTCGCGGGCGTCAGGAATTGCTGCAGCGGATTCACCGGGGCGGCCGGCGTGGACGTGACATCGCCGCGCGGCGCGGCCGCCGGAACTCCGGAGGACGACGCGGGCGCCTGATCCGTCGCCTGGGCTTCCTGATACAGTCCGCGCCACTGATCGAGGCGGCGCTGCAGCCGGGCCTGGCGGCGGTCGTCGAGCAGGCCGGCCGCAGCCGTATCCTGCAGCGCGCGCCGCGCCTCGTCGTCCAGGCCGGCCGCACCGTAGATCAGCGGCCGCATGGTCGCGAGCCGGCGATCGGCCGGCTTCAGGCTGCGCGCCTCCTCGATTGCCCAGAGCGAGAGTTCGACATCGCCGTCGTAATAGGCCGCCGCTGCCAGCAGCTGCAGCGCCTCGTCGCTGTCCGGCTCGAGATCCAGCGCATAAATCGCCGCGCGCTTGGCCTCCTCGAAGCGGCCATTCTCGAGATAGAGGCGCGTGAGCTGCAGGGCGGAGGGCAGGAAATCGCGCCGCTGTTCCAGCGACACCAGATAGCCGGTTTCGGCGAGTTCGAGGAGGTCGCGCTCACCCTGGCGCACCCGCAGGTGATAGGTCAGCGCGTTCATCGCATGCAGCGCCGCGTTGCGGGAATCGCGGCCGAGCGCCAGGCTGAAATGCTGGTTGGCGCTGCTGAACTGGCCGCGGCTCAGCGCCTCCAGCGCGCGCCGGGTCGGCTCCGTGATCGGTGTCTGGCGGTTCAGCAGCTCGATGGCAGTGAGGCGCAACCCCGGATTACCGTGATCCTCGGCGCCGGAAGGCAGAAGGGCGCTGCCGGCGCAGCCCGCCAGCAGGGTTGCCAGAACTGCCGCAAGCCCGCAGCGGCGAATGCCTGCAGCGGATGGTGGGATCCGGATTCCGTGAACAGGTCCGGGTCCGCGCCCGTACGGCAGACATGCCATCCCCCTATTGCCCCCCACGCTTCTGCGTACCCCTCGTCGCGTATTAACCCAGTCGATTATGAATTCACAAGAAAATATCCGTCTGCGATCCATCCATGAAAGGAGAGATTGAATGATCCACGTACTTCTTCTGGCGGCTTTCGCCCTCCATACCCCGCCAGCGAACGCGCCGGCACGCAAGCGACCAGGCTGCTGAGGACGGGCAACCAGATCGCTGTCCGCTTCGCCTGCGTTGCCAAGGGCTGACACTCTCCATTCTGCATGGGTGTCGTTTCCGCCCGGAAAGTTCCCGATCCTTCGCGCGGTTTTCGCTTGCCTCGGACCTGTGCCGTCTTCTAAGCAACGGGCGGGAAGGCGGCAGGGGGGCTGCATGCATCTGGAAGGAGCGCCGACGCAGGCTGCGATCGCGGCTCTCCGTCCGTCCGTCTACCGCTTCCTTCTCAAGGCCGTCGGCAATCGGGCCGAAGCCGAAGACCTCACCCAGGACACGCTCGCCCATGCGCTGAAGGCGCTGCCCGGCTTTCGCGGCGAATGCCGCCTGTCGACCTGGCTGTTCGGCATCGGCCTCAATCTCGCGCGCAACCACAGCCGGCTCGCCCGGCACCGGCTGGAGGTGAACGATCCCGCCATGGCCGAGCTGCCGGGCGGCGACGACCCTGCCGCGCAGCTGTTGCGCAGCCGGGAACAGCGCATGCTGCGCCGCGCCATCGACGACCTGCCCGACGAATTCCGCGAAGCGATCCTGCTGGTCTCGATCGAGGAGCTGTCCTATGAGGAAGCGGCCGCCGCGCTGAAGGTGCCCGTCGGCACCATCCGCAGCCGGCTGTCGCGCGCCCGCGCGCTGCTGCGCGAGGCGCTGACCAGCCAGGGCTATGGCAACATGACGGCGATGACGCCGGCACAGCGGAGTGCGTCATGAAGGACAGTCAGAGCGAGTTGCGGGAGATGATCGCGCGGGCGCTGGACGGCGACCTGACGCGGCCCGAACGGCGGGCATTGTTCACCCAGCTGGGCAGCGATCCAGCGGCCTGCGGCACCGTGGCGGAGGTGATCGCGCTGGAGAACGACCTCGCCGCGCTCGGGGCGGCCTACGAGGAGGCGGCCGACGCGGCGGCGCAGCCGACGGATCGTCCGCTGCCCGGCTCCGCGCCGGTGATCCGGCTGCCCCGCCGCTTCAGCTTTCCGGCCGGGCTGATCAGCGGCGCCCTGGCGGCATCGCTGCTGTTCGCCGCCTATCTCGGACTGTATGTGCCGGACCAGGACCCGGATCGCCTAGACGTCTTCGCGATCGCCTTCGAGCACAAGGCGGACCTGGCCGAATGGAGCCATGAACACGAAATCCTGGCGGGACATTCCGCCCGGCTGACCATCCATTCCGCCTCGGCCGACCCCTTCCACCTCCGGGTCGCCGGGACAGCCCCGGTCGATCTGGCGGTCGAACACCGCCGCCGCGGCGAGGAACCGCAGCAGGATCGCATCGGCGGCGCCCGCACCCATTATGCCGTGCTGCGCGATCCGCAGCCGGGCGATGAACTGATCTTCCGCAACAGCAGCCCCGAGCCGGTGCGGATCAGCCTTGCCGCCGGCGATGCCTCCGCGGCCTCGTTCCACCGCGAGATGGCAGACGCCGGCGCGGGGCGCTGACGCGCCCCTATTCCGTCCGGCCTTCCGGACGGTGGGCCAGCCACAATCCGGCGATCAGGGCCGCGATGCCCGCCAGCAGCGGCAGGGTCAGCGGCTCGTCCAGCAGCAGGACGCCGAACAGCGCCGCCGTGACGGGGCTGAGGCCGAGGAAGATCGTCACCCGGGTCGGCGAGGTGTGCCGCAGGCACCAGAGCCAGACGAAGTAGAAGATGCCGCTGCTGACGCCGATGAACAGGACCGCCACCCAGCCGCCGGCGCTGTAGCCCGCCCAGCCGGAGAAGGCACCCTCGCCGGCCGCGAGCAGGGCGAGGAAGCCGACGCTGGCCAGCATCGCGAAGGCGCCGACCGGCAGGGTTGGATAGCGCTGCAGGTAGGGCCGGTAGAGCACCGAGCAGACCGCGCCGCAGAGCGCGGCCAGCAGCACCGCGCCCTCGCCGATGAAGCCGTCGGTCCGGCCGGGCTCGAGCAGCTTGTCGCCCAGCGCCAGCGCGACGCCAGCCATGGTGAGCAGCACGCCGCTGGTCTTGGCCAGCGTCAGCCTCTCGCGGCCGAGCAGTGCGGCCACCACCATGGTGAGCAGGGGAAAGCTGGCGAAGATCAGCGCCGCGCGCGCCGCCGGAATGAAGCTCAGGCCGTAATTCAGCAGCGCGATCAGCAGGCCGAACTGCACGATGCCAAGGCCGGCGATCGGCAGGATGTCGCCGCGGGCGAAGCGCATCGGCTGCCGCTGCCAGCGCAGCACCGGCAGCAGGCAGAGCGCGCCGATGGCGTAGCGGAACATGGCGAGCGTCGCCGGCCCGCTCTCGTCCACCACGAAGCGCGTCGCCACCATCGCGGCGCCGACCTGGACGCCGACGCTGGCGGCGGCCCAGGGTGCGATCGCCGCCGGCGTCACAAGGTCAGTTCCCAGGTCTCGCCGGTCAGCGACCGGCCGAAGCTGCGGTGCTTCTCGCTCGCCACCAGCCGGAAGCCGGTCTTCTCGTAGATGGCGCGCGCCGCCGTCAGCACCGAATTGGTCCACAGCGTGATCTTCGCGTAGCCCTTCTGGCGCGCGAAGCGGATGCATTCCTCGACCAGCATCCGGCCGATGCCCAGGCCCCTGGCGCGCGGATCGACGATCAGCACGCGCAGCTTGGCCACCCTGGCCGATTTGCGGATCAGCAGGACACAGCCCATGCGCTCGCCGTCCACCTCGGCGATCCAGGCGCGCTCCCATTTCGGGTCGAACCGGCGCAGGAAGGTCATGCCGACCTCGGCCGCCAGCGCCTCGAAGCTGGCATCGAATCCGTATTCCTCGGCATAGAGGCGGCCATGGGCCTCGATCATCCAGCCGATGTCGCCGGGCCGGTGCGGCCGCAGGCGGATGTCGGGCCGGACATCGTGCGTCCCGCCCAGCAGGCGTTCGATCCGGTTCATGGCGCCGATCAGTTCGGCGCGCTCGGCGGCCGTCAGCCGCTGCAGCAGCGGCGCCAGCACGCGCTGGGAGGCGGCCTCCAGCGGCGCGAAGGTCTTCCGGCCGGCGGCGGTGAGGCTGAGCAGGCTCTGGCGGGCATCCTCCGGCGACGGCTTCTTCGCGACCAGGCCCTGTTTCGCGAAGCCGCGCAGCATGCGGCTCAGATAGCCCGCATCGAGACCGAGATCGCGCACCAGGTCGCTGGCCGTCACCCGGTCGCGATGGGCGATCTCCCACAACACGCGGGTCTCGGCCAGCGAGAAGGGCGCGTAGAGCCTGCCGTCCTCCAGCACGCCGATCTTCTGGGTATAGAAACGGTTGAAGCGCCGCATGGCGAGGATCTGCGCCTCGAGCGCGGCATCGGACTTCCCGGATACGGTTTTTCGCGCAGCTGCCATGGTGCCCCCGAACGGCTGTTCCGGGATGGCAGATTCCGCCCGTTACTTGACTTTGTCAACTAATCTCCGCCGGACACCTTCAGGGACGGGCGGCGGAAGGGCGCGCTGGCGATACCCTCGCTGAGCGCGCCGAGGAAGCGTTCGCGCCAGTCGGTCACCGTATTGTTGCGCAGCACGTCCATGTTGTACTGCCAGCGCTGCCGGCGTTCCTCCGGCGGCATGGTGATGGCGCGCGCCAGCGCCTCGGCGACCTGTTCGGGGTCGTAGGGATTGACGATCACGGCGCCGCCCATCTCGTGCGAGGCGCCGGCAAAGCGCGACAGCACCAGCACGCCGGGATCGGCCGGATCCTGGGCCGCGACATATTCCTTGGCCACCAGATTCATGCCGTCGCGCAGCGGCGTGACGAGGCCGACCTTGGCGACGCGGTAGAAGCCGGCAAGCTGGTTGCGCGGGAACGACTTGTTGAGATAGCGCAGCGGCATCCAGTCGAATTCGGCAAAGCGGCCGTTGATGCGGCCGGTCAGCGCATCCAGCTCGGTGCGCAGCTTGCGGTACTGGGTCACCTCGCCGCGCGAGATCGGCGCGATCTGCATGAAGGTGACCTTGCCGCGCAGGTCGGGCCGCGCGCCGAGCATGATCTGGAAGGCATC
>NZ_DATGQG010000083.1:0-39028 GCF_035304305.1 Ferrovibrio sp. | reverse complement strand
GCCCCTTGTCGAGCTGACCGGCTCCGATGGCCTGCTCGATCTGGGCGTCATAGGCCCGGTTGATCTCGCTTTTCTGTTGTTCCTGCTTCACTTCCTGATCTTTAAGACGCTGCATCGAGCGAAAGGCGGCCGAGTAGGAGTATCCGGCCTTGTTCAGCAGATCGAGGCCGAGAAGATCGGCTTCATCTTCCTGTTCGCGCCGCCAGCTGGGTGCAAACAGCGTATCGTTTGCCTTGGTCATGGCTACGTAACCGAGCAGCAGGTTGTTGGCGCTTTGCTGGCTCGCCCCGTTGCGCGACAGCGCAAGCATGGCTGCTGTGGTGGCCAGATGGATCGCCTGCTGGCGCTGCTCGATATGCGCTTCGGTTTCGCTATGATTGAGCAGCACATGCGCGAGTTCGTGGGCAAGGACAAAGGCAAGCTCGTCCTCGCTGTCGGCATTCACGAAGAGGCCCTGTGCGGCGACGACCGTGCCGTCAGGGAAAACCCGGGCGGAATAGCTGCTGTCTGCCGTAATGATCACCTTGGGAGCAGGGGCCGGCTTTCCCCAGGCAACCAGCAGCTTGATCATGATCCCTTCAGCGTACTTAACGAGAGGTTCGGCCTTGCGCAGCGGCTGATTGACCCTGAGGTGATCCTGCAGCTCAGCCAGCATGCGTGTTTCATTGCCGGATGGGTTCGCCGGACCCAGAATTTGCGATGCGGTGCGGACGCGGCGGGAATCCGCGTGGTCTATGAACTTGCCGCTGAAACTCTCATATGTGGGACCGGCAAGGATGTTGCCGATAATCGGGCCATCCTTGCCGGTCTGACAGGCGGAGAGCAGCCCAGCCGCACCTATGCCAGCGAGCAGGAGCGCGGCCTTGTAAGCCAGCCTGTTAATCGTTTCCCGAAAAGGTGCAGGCCAATGGTTCATTTGCAGTCCCCAAATCCGCGGGAAAGTCCTTCCTGCGCCGGCCCCCTGGCGGTTCTTACGCGCAGGGCCGCCTCGCATTCAGTGGCAATGGTGGCCTCCTGATCGATGCGGAAATTCGCCGGAACCAGCCAGTAATCGCCCTTGCTGGTCGAGACCTTAACGATGTCGTTGTCGGCGTCGTATTTGAGAGCGGGAAACGGCACCGGTGGGAAATCTGCGATGTCGAGTGATCCCTTAAGGGTTCCGTTCTCATCGTACACCGAAATTTTCCCGGCGCGATCCGGCGTCAGCTTCGTCACATTGACGGTCTGCGCGGTCGCGCTGCCGGCTACCGCGAGAATCAGAAGAATTGACAAGAAAACCTTATTCAGCATGTGCGGCTCCCGTGCGAATTGGATCGCTAAAGGCGGTGAGGATGAGATCCTTGAAGAGGCGTGCATTGAACATGAGGCCGATGGTCAGCAGGCCGATCCAGTTGACCGGCTCAAAACGAAGAACCATCGTGCTGTACGTCAGGACGAGAAGCGGAACGGCCAGGCCGATCAGGGCGAAGCAAAGGCCGGCACGTAGCGTCGGCGGCTGATGCCGGGAACGTCTGGCCCAGGTTGCCGCAAGCCAGCCGGAAAAGAGTACAAGCACAGCCTCGAGAATGCTGTCTGCTCCGACCGTCAGAACCTTGGGCCAGGGGTGGAAATAATCCGAGCCGTAAACGACAAGATTGTCGAAGGCCATGGCGTGTATGTGCACGCCGGTCTGGCGACCGTACACAGGAGAAAGGCCGTAATCGTTCTGGCCTGAAAACTCCGCACCGATGAAAACGTAACGGTCGGCAAACAGCTCGCGGGCAAACCCGTCCGGATCAGCATGACCGTTACGGGCTGTCTCCGCCCGCAGAAGTCCTATCCGGTGCACCAAGTCCGAGCGCACAGTTGTGTGTGATGAACAGTTGTGCAGGCGCTGAAGCGCTCCACGTCCTGCAGCCGGGAAGAACTCCCACCACAATCGCTTTGCCGCGCGGAACAGGGGAGATGCGCCGGTGGCACATCCCTTTTCGCTACCGAGAAAGATATTGTCGGCGGAGACATTCTCCCCCCACTGCACCACCAGTTCGTCGCGGAAAGCGTGGTCATCTAGGGGAATGCCCGAAGACTGCGCGTATATCCTGTACAACCCGAGTGAGGCGGCATTGTAATGAGTGGCAGGCGCGGCGGCATTGATAATGGGCTCAATCCGCGCACCCTGTTCCAGCAATTCGACATGAACCGGTTGGGCGACTTGACGCAGCGCCGGAAGGGTCTGCTGCACGTCCGGCTTGGCGACAGCTCCGTTCCCACGCTCCGCTTCCAGCAGAACCGGCATGAGGACAGGAATGTTTTTGGCGGCGGCTAGCTGGGAGATATTCGCGGCGAGGCGATCCAGATCAGCCGGGTTCCCCCGAGGATCCGCCAGGAGAAAATCAAGGAAGATCGCTTTCGGCTGGTAGGCCGCGATATTGGCAAGAAGCCGGTCATAGTATGCGAAGGACGGGGGGAAGGTTTCCTTCGCTTTGGCAAGCGCCTCATCGTCGACGATGACGACAGTAATCAACTTTTGCGCCGAGGCCGGGTAGAACGGGGCGATGATACTGAAGAAGACATTGCGGGATTCGTCTTCGGCGGCCTGGCGCGAACCGAACGGATTGATGAACGCAAGACCCAGGACAAGGACCGCAGTCCAGATGTAGGAAGATGTATTGCGGATGCAGTGCAGAGCACTGCATGCCAGTGATGATAGCGCCAATCCCCCCACCCTCACGCCTTTTCTACGACAATGGCGTGAAAAGATATATCCGATCGCGAGTATTTCTGAAAAGTATTACAATCCCGCGGTTTTGCGCAAAAAAAGGCCCGCGTTGCCGCGGGCCTTCGTCATTCGCGGATGGCGAAAGCGAATCAGGCGGTCTCGGTTTCGCCCTCGGCGTTCTCGCTGGCCTCGCCCTCGATGGTGACGCCTTCGTCCAGCAGCGCCTCGGCGCTGACCTGCTTCTCGGCTTCGGCCTCGGAGCGGGCAACGTTGACCTTCACCTCGACGGTCACTTCCGGATGCAGCACGACGGTCACGCCGGTGACGCCGACGGTCTTGATCGGCGTGGCCAGATTGACCTGGCCGCGGGCGATGGTGAAGCCGGCGGCGGTGACCGCCTCGGCAATGTCGCGGGCGCTGACCGAGCCATAGAGCTGGCCGCTGTCGCCGGCCTGACGCAGCAGCATGACGCTCAGGCCCGCCATCTTGGCGGCGACCTTCTCGGCCTCGCCCTTGCGGGCCAGGTTCTGCGCCTCAAGCTGGGCGCGCTGCTGCTCGAACACCGCCTTGTTGGCGGCGGTGGCGCGCAGGGCTTTCTTGCGCGGCAGCAGGAAATTGCGGGCGTAGCCGTCCTTGACCTTCACGACATCGCCCATCTGGCCGAGTTTCTCGACGCGTTCGAGCAGGATCACTTCCATCATTCATTCTCCCGGCTGGCTCCGGCCCCGGCGAGGCGCCGGCGGAAACCCGCCCATTCTTCGATCAAACCCAGGATGAGCACCAGTCCACCGACCAATGCGCCAGCCACTACCAAGGCCGCATAGAAAGCGGCCAAAATCAGTCCCGTTGCGGCAGACTTCGCCGCCATTGCGTGCACCACCGCCAGCCCCTGCATGAAGTAGGGGACCAGCAGGATGGCTGCCACCGTCCAGGCCACGACCCTAGCCTCGCCCGACAGCACGAAACCCGCCACGCTCGCCGCGGCCAGCGATATGACAAGAAACCGCGGCAGGGTCAACGCGCCATATTGCGGGCTCGGCCGGCGGTTCTGCTTCACCATGCCGGCCAGCCCCTGGGCGAGGGTGCCGTTGACCACCATCATCACCAGCCAGCTCACGCCGAACACTGCCGGCATCAGCATGGCCAGACGCTTTGCCACCGCCGCCAGGTCCCCGGGTTCCGTGCCCAGACCCTGGCCCTGGGCCTGCAGTGCCTCCGGCGGCATGGCCGAGAGGAACTGCTCCAGCAGCGGTTCCAGCGCGCCGGTCAGGCCACCTTCGCCGCCGGTCACCAGCAGGGCCAGCACCAGCAGGCCAAGGGCCCAGCCGACCAGCCAGGTGAGCAGCCGTCCGGCCGGATACCATTCCAGGCCGCCGCTGATCTCGGCGTTGCCGATGCCCGCTTCCGGACCGGCTTCTTCCGCCGGCCGGGCGAGCAGGGCCTGCCGGACCAGCACGACGACCGGTGCGGCAAAGACGACGAGATAGACGCCGCCGGTGAGCAGCCCGTAAGCGGCATTGATCCCGGCGCCGACCGCTCCCGCCATCGCCACGGCGGGCACGCCATGGGTCAGGCCGACGAAGAAGAGCGGCATCGGCGCCAGATAGCCGAGCAGGAAGCCGAGCGGACCGCTGGCCGCGGTCAGCACCAGCAGAGCGCTGGCGGCGCCTGCGAGGCTGCCGATGAACAGGCTGCGTGTCATGGCAAATCCCGCCGGTCCCCTGCGGAGACCGGTGAGCCTTACTTGATGACGAAGGGCAGCAGGGCCAGGTTGCGCGCGCGCTTGATGGCCTGCGCCAGTTCACGCTGCTTCTTGGCCGAGACTGCGGTGATGCGCGACGGGACGATCTTGCCGCGCTCGGAAATGAAGCGCGACAGCAGCTTCACGTCCTTGTAGTCGATCTTCGGCGCGTTCGCGCCCGAGAACGGGCAGGTCTTGCGACGGCGGAAGAAGGGACGGCGGGCAGCGCCGCCACGGGCGCCGGAGGCCGGCTTGGTACCAGTGCTCGACATTATGCACCCTCCTGAGCAGTAGCAGCGGCAGCGGTTTCCTCACGCTCGAAACGGGGGCGACGCTCGCCGCCGCCGAAGCCGCGGTCACGATCGCCGAAGCGGGGACGGTCGCTGCGGTCGCCGCGGTCCTTGTTCAGCAGCATGGCCGACGGACCTTCCTCGAGGGCGTCCACGCGCACGGTCAGGTAGCGCAGGATGTCTTCATGGATGCGCATGTTGCGCTCCAGTTCGGCAATCGCCGCGCCGGAGGCAGTGATGTTCATCAGGACGTAATGTCCCTTCTTATTCTTCTTGATGCGGTAGGTGAGATTGCGCAGACCCCACTGCTCGGTCTTGCCGACCGTGCCGCCCTGGCTGGTGATGATCTCGCTGAATTGCGCCACCAAGGCCTCGACCTGGGCGGTCGAGAGATCCTGGCGCGCGATGAATACGTTCTCGTAGAACGCCATCGGCAGCTCTCCTTCTGGCTGTTAACGGCCCGGCGGCGACGCACCATGCGTTCGACGGATCGGACCTGGCCGGACCCCGGAGGATCCAGCAAGGAGCTATGTGAGGGCGCGGACTATAGCGATTTCGCCTTGCTGTGCAAGGGGAAGGAGGAGCGCCGGGGCCGGCCGCCCAAGCGACACCAGAGCATATAGAAATCATTTCCTTGAATGGGCCAAAAAAGGAACATACAATGGAGGAGCTGGCTCTGGATAATCCGCCCTCTGACTAACCGTCTGAGCAAAAGATCCGGACGCCGGGCGGCAGATCGCGGATTTGTCAGCGACGCGAAAAGAGGAAACGAGGCAGCAGGAAAGCAGGATAAGCCAAAATAAGCGCGAATAAGCGCAAACAGGGCCAGATGAGCATCGTCTGAGTCCGGTCAGACAACGGATAGGCACGGAAAACCGGAAGCGGGGAACTTGAAGCGACCCGAAAGGCGCCGGATAAGCAGGGCATGAGCCGTACCGCTTATCTCGCCGCCGAGGGATTCGAAGCGCAGCTGCGCGAGGAGCTTGGGTCTCGCATCCTGTTCGAGCACGACCGATTGTTCGTCGCCGGAGATGACGGTCCGCCCGCCGCCTGGGCGGCGAACACATGGTTCGATGTGCAGGAGGTCGCCATCGAATCCATTGGCGACGCCGCCGCAAAGCTGAAGGCCATCCAGCGCAACTGGGCGGCCTATGCGCCGGTGCATCACCGCCGCGCCAGGCTGATTGTCGAGAAGCTGCCCCATGTCTCGGCGAAGCCGCTGGAATTCGGCCGGCCGCTACCGGCTGCGCCGCTCGGCTCCTTCACCCTGCTGGCGCCGGAGCGGATGCTCTATGCCGCGCGCTGCTCCTCGCCGCGGCCGAACGGCGTGTTCGATTTCAACGAGGATCGGGAAGGGCCGCCCAGCCGCGCCTATCTGAAACTCTGGGAAGGGCTGACCCGGCACAATCTGGAATTTGGCCATGGCCTGCCGCAGCCGGGCGACGTGGCGCTCGATCTCGGCGCCTCACCCGGCGGCTGGGCCTGGGTTCTGGCACAGACTGGCGCGCAGGTCACCGCCATCGACAAGGCGCCGCTTGCGGAGAATGTCATGGCCATGCGCAACGTCGCCTGGCGGCAGGGCAGCGCCTTCGCACTGGATCCGGATGACTTCGGCCCCGTCGACTGGCTCTGTTCCGACGTGATCTGCTACCCGGCCCGGCTGCTCAGGCTGGTGCAGCGCTGGCTCGGTTCAGGCCGCGTGCGCAATGCGGTCTGCACACTGAAATTCCAGGGCGAAACCGATCACGACACGGCGCGCGCCTTCGCCGCCATTCCCGGCAGCCGGCTCGTCCATCTGCACCACAACAAGCACGAACTGACCTGGCTGTGGTCTAGTCCTTCCGCGGCTTCTGGGTGATGACGCCGCACCAGCCGAGGCCGTCATAGGTCTCGTAGCCGATGGTGTTGGCAAACGCGACCAGCTCGCCGTCGGGCAGGTAATAGTAGCCGCGCGGCTTGCCACCGGTTTCGAGCTGGAACGGCTGGTACAGGCCGGCATTGTCGGAGGCGGCGATGATGCGGCGGTTGGAGTCGAGCAGCAGCACGCGGGTGCGCTGCCATTCCTCCGCGCTGAGCGAGGGCTCGTCGGCGACAATGCTGTGGCCCTGCTTGTCCCAGTCGAAGACGACGCCCAGCACGCCGAGCGGGGCGCCGTTGATATGGCCCTGGTCGCGGACCGCGGCGGCGTAGATCGCCACCGCCTTGTTGTCGTGGCTGGCGCTGCGGCTGATGTCGTCGACCACGTAGTCGTCGCCGCTGCGTGATTGCATGGCGGCGCGGAACCAGCGGGTCTGGGCGACCGAGGCCCGCGCAGCGCGGGGAAAGGCCTTCGGGTTGGAGGTGGCGACGATCTGGCCGCGGGAATCGGCCAGCACGAGATTGAGATAGACGGTGTAGAAGCGGTTGATCATGGCCAGCCGCTCGCCGGCGCGGGCGAGCAGTTCGGGCGTCGGATCGGCCAGGGCCTGCCACATCGCGTCGTCTGTGGCCCACCAGCGGCAGTCGCAGGTGCGCTCATAGAGGTTGCGCACGATCAGCTGGACGAGGCCCTGCGCCATGTCGGTCAGGCGCGGCCCCTCAAGGTCCTTCACAATCTGCTCGACGATCTGCTCGGCGGCGCGCTTGGAATCGCTGATGCGGGTCAGCACCACCTCGCGGAAGCGTTTGGAACTGCTGGAGGCCTGGCCCGCCAGGGCTTTCACCTCCTGGGCCACCACGGCGAAGCTGCGGCCGACCTCGCCGGCGCGGGCGGCCTCGATGGCGGCATTGAGGGAGAGCAGGGTGGTCTGGAAGGCGATGTCCTCGTTGGCCGCGCCGAATTCCTGGACATCGCGCTCGATGTTGTTGATCAGGTCGTGGATCTGCAGGTGATGCGTATGACCGGTCATGGCATTCGGAGGTTTTATTGCGAGACGCCGTATCCGATGCAGGTTGCATGCCGGGAGCGACTGCTCAAAAACCTGCCGTGCCTGCCCTATATCTCCCGTGGGCGGGCTTGAGAGGCAGGCCTGAATTTCAGCATTTGCTGCTTTTGCAGGCAGCGGAACGGAGCCGTCAGATGCAGACCAGACAGGAACGAGACGCCTTCGGCACCGTGGAAGTGCCGGCCGACCGCTACTGGGGCGCGCAGACCCAGCGGGCATTGTCGCTGTTCCGGATCGGTACCGAGAAGCTGCCGCCGTCGCTGACCCGGGCAATCGGGCTGCAGAAGCTGGCGGCGGCAAGGGCCAATGCCCGCCTGAAGGAGCTGCCTGCCGAACTGGTCGAAGCCATCACGCAGGCGGCCCGCGAGGTGGCCGACGGCAGGTTCGACGACCATTTCCCCCTGCCGGTCTGGCAGATCGGCTCGGGCACGGCGACCAACATGAACGCCAACGAGGTGATCGCCAACCGGGCCAACGAACTGCTCGGCCAGCCGCTGGGCACCAAGAATCCGGTGCACCCGAACGACCACATCAACCGGGGCCAGTCGTCGAACGACACTTTCCCGACGGTGATGCATATCGTCACCGTGCTGGAACTGAAGAACCGTCTGATCCCTGCCTTGCGCAGCCTGCAGGGCCAGCTCGCGGTGAAGGCCGAAGCCTGGAAGGACATCGTCAAGATCGCACGTACCCATCTGCAGGATGCGACGCCGATGACCCTCGGCCAGGGCTTTGCCGCCATGGCGCGCCAGGTGGAACTGGGGATCGGACGTGTCGAGGCGGCACTGGAGAATCTCTATCCGCTGGCGCAGGGCGGCACCGCGGTTGGCACGGGGCTGAATGCGAAGGTCGGCTTCGACACGGCATTCGCCGAGGAGCTGTCGAAGCTCACCGGCCTGCCGTTCACTGCCAACCCGAACAAGTTCGAAGGCATGGGTGCCCATGACGCCCTGATGGAAGCCAGCGGGGTGCTGAACACGGTTGCCGTGTCGCTGACCAAAATAGCCAACGACATCCGCTTCCTCGGCGCCGGACCGCGCGCTGGCCATGCCGAACTGGTGCTACCCCATGACGGGCTTACCTCATCCATCATGCCGGGCAAGCGCAATCCAACCCTGGCCGAGGCCCTGCTGCAGGTCTGCTATCAGGTGATGGGCAATCATGTTGCCGTGACGCATGCGGCGGCGGCCGGCCATTTCGAACTGAACGTTGCCAAGCCGGTGATCGTCCACAACATCCTGCAGTCGATCACCCTGATGGCGGATGCCGCCGAGCTGTTCGGCACCGGTATGATTGCCGGGATCGAGCCGAACACCGCCACGCTGCAGCGCAATGTCGAGCATTCGATCATGCTGGCCACCGCGCTCAACCCGCATCTCGGCTATGACAAGGTGGCGCAGATCGTCAACAAGGCCTTCGCCGAGGGGACGTCGCCGAAACAGGCGGCCATCGACCTTGGTTATCTGTCGGCGGAAGAATACGACCGCCTGGCAGATCCGCGCGCCATGCTCGGACCAAGACAATAGTTGTCGTTCTGAATCTGCTGCACTCGTGCTGATTGTGTTAGGGTGGCGCCAAGCCGTCCGCACGAGGCGGCGTTTTTCCGGGTGGGAGTGGAGTGATGCTGCTGTACATCTTCGCCGGGGTTCTGCTGCTTGGCTGCGGCACGGTCGGCTGGTTTTACGTCTATGACCGCTGGGTGCAGCGTGACCATGCGGTGCGGCGGAATTTCCCGATCTACGGGCGTTTCCGCTACATCATGGAGAATCTCGGTGAGTATTTCCGGCAATACTGGTTCACCGCCGACTGGGAAGAGCGTCCGTTCAACCGCCTGACCCGCGCCTGGGTCTACCGCTCCGCCAAGGGCGTCTCGAACTATGTCGCTTTCGGCTCGCAGGTCGACGCCCAGGAGCCGGGCCATGTCTATTTCCTGCACTCCGCCTTTCCGGTGAACGACGACGAGGCCGAAACCTATACCGGCAAGTGGATCGGCAAGGGCGTGGTCAGCCGGCCCTACAAGCCGACCAGCTTCTTCCACATCTCCGGCATGAGCTACGGTGCGCTCTCCTCGGCCGCGATTACGGCACTTTCCGAGGGCGCGGCGATGGCCGGGGTCTGGCTCGATACCGGCGAGGGCGGTCTGTCGCCCTATCACCTGAAAGGCAATTGCGACATCGTCTTCCAGATCGGCACTGCCAAGTACGGCGTGCGCGACCGCGACGGCAATCTCGACGAGGAGCGCCTGAAGTCGATCGCCGATCTGCCGCAGGTGAAGATGATCTGCGTCAAGCTGAGCCAGGGCGCCAAGCCGGGGCGCGGCGGGATCCTGCCGGCCTCCAAGGTGACGGAGGAGATTGCCGCGATCCGGCGCATCGAGCCCGGCAAGGCCTCGATCTCGCCGAGCCGGCACCGCGAGGTCACCGATGTGCCATCGCTGGTCGCTTTCATCAACCGCGTGCGCCGCGTGGCCGACCGGCCGGTCGGCATCAAGCTGGCGCTGGGCAGCTACGACTTCATCGACGAGTTTTTCCGCTATCTGCAGGACCGGCCGGAGGAAGCGCCGGACTACATCCAGCTTGACGGCGCCGAGGGCGGCACCGGCGCCGCGCCCGCGCCGCTGGCCGACTATGTCGGCCAGTCGATCATCCAGTCGCTGCCGCTGGTGGCCCAGCGCCTGCGCGAATACGGCCTGCGCGACCGCATCCGGCTGGTCGCTTCCGGCAAGCTGCTGACACCCGACAAGGTGGCCTGGGCGATCTGCATGGGGGCCGACTATGTCGTTTCGGCCCGCGGCTTCATGCTTGCGCTGGGCTGCATCCAGGCGATGAAGTGCAATACCGGCCATTGCCCGACGGGCGTGACCTCGAACGATCCGCGCTTCATGCGCGGTCTGGATCCGACCCGTAAGGCGGTGCGTGTCGCCAACTATGCCCGTGCCGTACAGCATGACGTGGAAGCGATTGCCCATGCCTGCGGCTGCCGGTCGGTGCGCGATCTGAAAGCGCATCATGTCCGGGTCAATGGCGGCGACATTATCCTGTAGGGGGAAGCATGAAGACGGGACTGAAGGGAAAGCGCGTTCTGGTCGCGGGTGGTAGCCGGGGGATCGGCCGGTCCATCGCCCTGGCCTTTGCGGAAGAGGGGGCGCAGGTTTCGATCTGCGCCCGCAGTGAGGGCGCGTTACGTGAAACCGAGGCCGAGCTGAAGAAGGCCGGCGGCGTGGTGCATGCGATGACCTGCGACCTTGGCGACGGCGACGCGGTACGTGGCTACGTCGAGGCCGCGGCGAAGGCGCTGGGCGGCATCGATATTCTGGTCAACAACGCCTCAGGCTTTGGCCGGACGGATGACGAGGCGGGCTGGGCCGCTTCGGTGAATGTCGACCTGATGGGAACCGTCCGCGCCAGCCAGGCTGCCATTCCCCATATCGAGAGGGCCGGCGGCGGCGCAATCCTGCATGTCTCGTCGATCTCGGGCCTGCTGGCCAGCACCCGCACGCCGCCCTATGGCGCCGTGAAGGCGGCGCTGATCCAGCTGACCAAGACGCAGGCGCTGGCGCTCGCGCCGAAGAATATCCGCGTCAACTGCGTGGCGCCGGGCTCGATCGAGTTTCCCGGCGGCGTCTGGGACCAGGCGAAGACCGGCAATCCGAAACTCTACCAGTCGATCTTGGCCGGTATTCCCTTCGGCCGCTTCGGCCGGCCGGAGGAGGTCGCTACTCTCGCGTTGTTCCTCTGCTCGGATCTGGCCAGCTGGGTGACCGGGCAAACGGTGGCGGTGGATGGCGGACAGATGCTGGCCTAGGCAACGCTGAGCGCGGCGTTCAGCGGCGCGAAGCATTCCGGGCCGTCGACCTTCACGCCATTGACGACGGAAGTGACGCGATAGCGGGCCATCTCCCCGGCCGGATACGGCTTCAGCATGGCCTTTAGCGCCGGCACCGGCGTCGCACTGTCCAGCCATGCTGCGAACTGCTCGCGCTTCAGGATCACCGGCATCCGCTCATGCAGCGGGCGCAGATAGTCGTTCGCCGCCGTGGTCAGGATGGTGAAGCACTCCGTGCCGAAGGCCGCCTCGTGCTGCCATAGCCCGGCAAAGGCGAACAGTCCGCCGCCTTTCATTCCGATGCGCCAGGGCTGCTTTGTCTTCTGGCCTTCAATGGCCTGCCATTCATAGAAGCTGTCGGCCGGGACCAGGCAGCGGCGCTGCGCGAAGGCCTCGCGGAACGTCGGCTTGCTGTTCGCCGTCTCCGCGCGTGCATTGATCAGAGGTGCATTGTTGGGGCCGGCAAAGCCCCAGCGCAGCAGGGCGATGTCGCGCCGGCCTTCGCTGTTGCGGATCACCGCGCTCGTCTGTGTCGGTGCGATGTTCCAGCGCGGTGGCAGGTTCGGGCGCTGCGCCTTCTCGTACAGGTCGAAGAAGGACGCCAGATCGTCCAGCGGTTTGGTCAGGCTGAAGCGGCCGCACATGCCTTCTGCATAGCGCGTCGGCTGCTGCTATGCCAGATGCGGCTGGGCTTCTTCGCGCGCCTTCAGGGCGGCGCCTTCGCGGGCAAGGATCCTGGCCACCCTCTCCGGCGCAAAGCCGAGATCGAGCAGGGCTGGACCGGTATTGGCGACCTCGCGGTATTCCG
The DNA here is from genome assembly GCF_035304305.1 of Ferrovibrio sp. GTDB lineage: Bacteria > Pseudomonadota > Alphaproteobacteria > Ferrovibrionales > Ferrovibrionaceae > Ferrovibrio. Next base: position 26,742 of record NZ_DATGQG010000083.1, on the reverse strand, counting down.
CGATCAGGCCGTCGCGAAGCGTGTAGATCGCCACGCCTTCGAACATCACCCTTTTTCCTCCGGCTTCCGGTAGCAGGGACTTGTAGCTGAAGGTATAGCGGGAATAGAGCGTCCGGCCGTCGCTCACCGGCTCATGGAGATGCCAGCGGAAATCCGTCGCCGTACGGTAGAACCAGTCGTTCACCATCTCGGCGATCTTCGCGCGCCCCCGGAAGGCACCGTAGAAGACGTCGTGGTAGACGCCGTCCTCGGTGAACAGGCGGGCGAACGCCTCGCCGTCACGGTTCTGCACCGCGTCGGCAAAGGCGCGCAGCATGGTTTGCGTGTCCATGGGTTTCCTCCGGCAATTCCCGCGCAGCTTAGCTGCTGCTGCCGGGTTTGTAATTGGGGAAGAACAGCTGCTGGCCGCCGATCCTGTAGGCGGCGATGGCATCCTGGCCTTCCTTCGAGGTGATCCATTCGATGAACGCCTTGCCCTCGGCCACCTTCACTTTCGGATGCTTCTGCGGATTCACCAGCATGACGCCATACTGGTTGAACAGGCGCTCGTCGCCTTCCACGAGGATGGTGAGGTCGCCCCGGTTCCTGAAATTGAGCCAGGTGCCCCGATCGGTGAAGGCGTAGGCATTCATCCCCGAGGCGGTGTTCAGCGTCGGGCCCATACCGGAACCGGTTTCGCGATACCAGCCGCCGCCCGCCGCTTTCACGTCGATATCGGCGGCCTTCCACAGCCGCAGCTCGGCCGCATGCGTGCCCGAGGAATCGCCGCGCGACGCGAAGGGGGCCTTGGCCGCAGCGATCTTTTTGTAGGCGTCGACGACATTCTTGCTGCCGGCGATCTTCGCCGGGTCGCTTTTCGGGCCGACGATGACGAAATCGTTGTACATGACCCGTCTGTGCTCGACGCCGTGGCCCGACTCGACGAATTTCTTCTCGGCCACCGGGTCATGGACGAAGACGACATCGGCGTCGCCGTTCTCGCCGGTCTTCAGCGCCTGGCCGGTACCCTGCGCCACAACGCGCACCGTGATCCCGGTCGCCTTGGTGAAGAGCGGCAGGATATGGCCGAACAGTCCGGACTGTTCGGTGGAGGTGGTGCTGGCCACGATGATGAATTTGTCCTGCGCCAGCGCTGCGCCGGCGGAAAGGGCGAGAGCGGTGGCGGTTACGGCAGTCAGGAACGTTCTGCGGATCATGGTCTGCTCCTTGTCACCAGGTGAGTTGCCCGTTGAGAAATGCCTGTGCGGCCTCGCTGCGCGGCGCCGCGAAGAAATCCGCTGCATCGGTGCGTTCGGTGATCCGGCCGCCATGCAGGAAGATGATGTCGCCAGCGAGGCGTTTCGCCTGGCCAAGATCATGGGTCGTCATCACCACCTTGACGCCGTCGCGGACGAAACCGGCGATGATCTCTTCCACCTGGCGCGCGGCGCCGGGATCGAGGCTGGCCGTCGGCTCGTCGAGGAAGACGATCTGCGGCTGCAGCGCCCAGGCCCGCGCCAGCGCCAGCCGCTGCTGCTCGCCGCCTGACAGCACGCGGGCGGGACGCCCGGCCATGCCGGCGAGGCCGACCCGCTGCAGGGCTGCCATGGCGCGTTCCTGCCGCGTCCCGCCGTCGAGGCCGCGCAGCCGGAGCGGGAAGAGCACGTTCGCGATCACCGAACGGCGCAGCAGCACCGGCTTCTGGAACACCATCGCCTGGCCGAAGCGCAGGGTCTCGCGGTTCTGGGCCGCGGGTCCCTCCCAGGCCACGCGGCCGGCGCTTGGCCGCAGCAGGCCATGCATCAGTCGCAGCAGCAGGCTTTTGCCGGCACCGTTGGGGCCGAGGACGATGGTCGGCGGGCCTGGCTCGAGGGTGAGGCTGACGCCGGAAATCAGGTCGCGCCCGCCGGCGGTAAAGACGACGTCCCGGACCGAGAGCGGGAGCAGGGTGGCGGGCGAATGCATCGACATTGCCTCAGGCGCCGCTATGGACGCGCTGGGACACATTGCTCAGCGTCGTCGCCGCGGCATTGATGCTGATCGCGATGGTGAGCAGCACGATGCCGAGCGCCATGGCGAGCGAGAGGTCGCCGCGGCTGGTTTCCAGCGAGATGGCCGTGGTCATCGTGCGCGTGTAGCCGGCGATATTGCCGCCGACGATGATGATGGCGCCGACCTCGGCGATGGCACGGCCGAAGCCGGCCAGTACCGCGGTGCTGAGGCTGTAGCGTCCGTCCCAGATCAGCGTCGGCACGGCACCAAGCGGCGTCAGGCCGAGGGAGCGCATCTGTTCCTCGTATTCGCTCCACAGGTCGGCGACAATCTGCCGGCTCAGCGCCGCAACGATGGGCGTGATGAGGACGACCTGTGCGACGATCATGCCAGCCGGCGTGAACAGCCAGCCCAGAGGCCCGAGCGGGCCGGACCGCGACAGCAGCAGATAGACGATCAGGCCGACGACGACAGGCGGCAGCCCCATGCAGGCATTCACCACGACGATGCAGGCTTCGCGGCCGGGAAAGCGCGTCAGCGCCAGGCAGGCACCCAGCGGCATGCCGATGATGCTGCCGATCACGGCGGCCGTCAGACTGACCCGCAGCGACAGGGCGATGATGGAGAGCAGCTCGGAATCGAGCTGCCACATCATCTGAAGGGCGAGGATGAAGGAGTCCTGGATCGTGCTCACACTACGGAATTACCGCAGGTCAGCAGTGTGAGGCAAAGGAGAAAACCGTTTTATTTCAGGCAGTTTTGGGTACAAAAACTTTTGTCGTCAAACCGCCGCGGTGGGTGCTGAACCCTGGCGTGACCGGGCAATGCTGCGACGGTCTTCCGCGGCCGCCTTCTCGAGGATCGCCTTCAGCTCGTCCTCGTAGAACAGCTTGCCGATGTTGGGCCACATGCGCCAGCGCTCGTCGATGCCGGCTTCGTCATAGCCGCTGGCGAAAACGAAGGGCACGCCGAGCTCGAGCAGCAGGTCGGCAGCGGCGAAGCTGCGGATGCCGCCAAGGTTGACATCGAGGATGGCGACGTCGATCTCGCGGTGGTTGGCCTGGATGAATTCCAGTGCCGGTTCGAGGCGGAGAAATGGCCCGAGCACCGAATGGCCCAGATCCTCCATCATGCCTTCGAGCAGCATCGTCACCAGAGGCTCGTCCTCGACGATCAGCACGCGAAGACCGGTTTTTCCGTCCGTCTGCCCATCGGTCATGTGGTTTGCCCCCGTAAGCTTATTGTGAATCGGCAGACCAGACCGGTCGGCCGATAATCCATTGCCAGCTGGCCGTTGAGCTCGCCGACGATGCTGCGTTCGATCAGCTGCGAGCCAAACCCCTTGCGCGTCGGCGGTTCGATCGGCGCGCCGCCGCTTTCGTGCCATTCCAGCTCCAGCATGGTGGCGCCGTCCTTCTCCTGCGTGTTCCATTCGACGGTCAGCGCGCCTTCGGCTGCCGACAGGCTGCCATACTTGGCCGCATTCACCGCCAGTTCGTGGAACACCAGACCGAGTGCCAGCACGACCCGCGAGGGCAGATGCAGATCCGGCCCGCGCAGCTGCCAGCGGCTGGAACTGTAGGGATGCAGCTCCTCCCGCAGAATGTCTGCAAGATCGGCACCCTGCCATTGGCCGCGGGTCAGGGCGTTATGCGTGCGCGACATCGCCATCAGCCGCGCCTTGAAGGTCTTGACGAACTGCTCCGGCGGTCCGCCGCTGCGCAGCGTCTGAACGGCGATGGCCTGCACGGTGGCCAGCGTGTTCTTCACCCGATGGTTCAGTTCATCCATCAGCAGGCGCTGCTGGTTCTGGGCCAGGATGCGGTCGGTGATGTCGACGCCGGCGACGAAGATGCCGGAGGTAGAGGATCCGATGCCGGCGATCGGCTGGTAGACAAGGTCGAAATAGCGGTCTTCGGGCTCGCCGTTCGGTTTGCGGTTCAGCGTCAGACGCATGCCCTGGCCGACGAAGGGCTGGCCGGTGGCCATGACGGTGTCGAGTAGCTGCAGATGACCCTGCCGCACGATCTCGGGCAGCGCCTCGCGGATCGGCAGGCCGATCACGTCGCGATGGCCGATCGCGTCCAGATACGCATTGTTGGCGAGTTCGATGACCAGGTCGGGTCCGCTCAGCACGCACATCAGGCCCGGCGCCTGCATGATCAGCCGGCGCAGATGGCTGTACTCGGCGAGCAGGGTACGATTGACCGCCTGCACGGTTTCGGCGCGATGCAGTACCGCGCTGCTGAGCGCGAGCGGCTCCGGCCCGGCTTTCGAGCCGATGGCGGCATTCTTGGCGGGGTGCAGTCCGGTGACGTCCTGCACCTGCTGCAGGATAAAGGCGACCCTGCCGCTGGCATCGCGGATCGGCGTGTGGGTGCAACTCCAGTAGTACCGCTCAGGCGACGCCTTGTCCTGACCGCGCCGCCGGTAGCACAGCAATGGCAGCAGGTCGACCTGGCCGTGGTCGCGAACCCGCCGCAGCGAGTCCTCCAGCCGTTTGACATCCTCGCCCTCGAAGGAGAGGGCAGCGAAGAGATTGACGCCGGAAATGTCGGCCTGCCGCTGCGCCGTGAGGTCGAGATAGGCCTGGTTCGCGGCGATGATGTCGAAGGCGGTATCGAGCAGAAGATGCGGGGTCGGCAGGTAGTCGAAGATGGTATGGAAGTCGACCGAAGGCGCAGAAAGGGAGGCCGCTGTCCCCGCGTCCGTGCCCCCTGCACGATAGATATTTTCTGTCGACATTGCCCGTTGGAATTGCGGCTGGCTTCGATGACAAGCCTACCTCGCTCCGGCAGCCAAGCAAAGTTCCTTTGCACACCCCGAAGCGCGATACGGCGCGGGCGTATTGCCCGTTCCGGTTATTCCAGATCCTGCTAGCGACAGTTTGGTTAAGGCTGTCAGCCGAAATTGGCCAGCCAGGGGAAAGTTTCGAGCAGATAGTAACTGAACTGGCCGAGGCTGTTGGTGAAGATCAGAATGCCGGTGACAACCAGAAGGGCGCCGGCCGTGATCTCCACTTTCCGCAAATGACGGCGGAAGCGCTGCATGAACGCCATGAAGGGTTTGACCGCCAGGGCAGCCAGCAGGAAGGGAATGCCCAAACCGAGGGCATAAGTCGCCAGCAGGGACACGCCGTAACCAAGCTGGTCGCGGCTGGCAGCAACGGTCAGGATGGTCGCCAGGATCGGGCCGACGCAGGGCGTCCAGCCGAAGGCAAAGGCCAGGCCGATGACATAGGCGCCGAGGATGCTGGTCGGCCGCTCGCTGGTATGGATGCGCGCCTCGCGATAGAGCAGCGGAATCTTCAGCAGCCCCATGTAATGCAGGCCGAAGATGACGATCACGGCGCCGGCGACTTTACCGATGACCTCGATATTCTCGAGGATCAGGCGGTTCAGCGCCGAGGCCGAGGCGCCCATGATCACGAAAACGGTGGAAAAGCCGATCACGAAGGCCAGCGCCGAGACGAAAACCCGGCGCGTCAGGGCGGGATCGAACCCTTCGGCGGCGACCAGCCGGTCCAGCGTGGTGCCGGCAACGAAGCAGAGATAGGCCGGAACCAGCGGCAGCACGCAGGGGCTGAGGAAGCTCAGGAGGCCGGCGCCGGCAGCGCCCGCATAGGAAATGTCCAGTCCGCCCATGCCGGAAGTCGCTCCTTCAAGGCCAGCCAGTGGATCAGCTACGGGCCAGGAACGCGCGAACCGCGCCCGGCAGGCTGCCTTCCTCAAGATAGCGGATGCCCAGGATACCGCCAATCACGATGCCACCGAGTGCGACAAAGCTGCCCAGGGCCAGCGTACTGACGCCGGTGAGGCCCTGGCCGATCGTGCAGCCCAGCGCGGTGACGCCGCCGACGCCCATCAATACGCCGCCGGTCAGATGCGACACGACGTCGCCTGCACTGGCAAAGGTTTCGACACGGAAGCTGCCGTCGAGTTTCGCCATCAGGAAACCGCCGAGGATCATGCCGCCGACCGAGCTGATGCCGAAATCCAGCGTCGCGCCGGTGAAGGTCATGACATATTGCAGGGCGTAGCCGATCGGCGCCACGAAGGTCACCGATGCCAGCGGCGCCGGTTCGAATTCGTCATAGCCAATGATGCCGGTCGCCACCCAGCCGCCGATCACGACGAGGCCGATGATGATGCCGGCGGCAATCAGTGCCGGCTGGCGGCGGAAGCGGCTGTCCTTGAAGACCCAGACCAGCAGAATCGCGGGCAGGATCAGCGCCAGCGCCCAGCGCAGGGGGGCCGGATCGATCCCGAAGCCGGTGCCGAGCAGATCGGGCAGGCTCTGGCCCGAGAATCCGCGCGCCTGCAGATCGACATTGGACCAGCTCTCGAGCCACAGCCGCGCCGGGCCGATCAGGCCGCGCAGGGTGGCGTAGCCGGCAATCCCGATCATCAGCACGACGAGGAGGGATTTCAGGTTGCCGGCACCGAGCCGCACCAGCGTGCGGCTGCCGCAGCCGCCGGCGAGCACCATGCCGAAACCAAACAGCAGGCCGCCGATCGCCGCACCCAGCCAGCCCAGGCTGGGGCTGGTATAAATGGATTGCCCCAGATCGATGAACCCACCCAGATGCAGCAGCTGACTGCCCAGCATGGCCACCGCAATGGCCAGCACCCAGCTGCGCAGCCGGCTGCCGTCACCCATCAGCACCATGTCGCTGACGGCGCCCATGGTGCAGAAATTGCTCCGCTGCACGGCGGCACCGAAGATGATCCCCAGCACGAGGCCGGCGATGTTGACCAGATAGGGCAGGGGCAGCCCGGACATGACGGCGAACTCCAGAAGCTTGAAGTGCCGTGAATATAATATTTACATACGAGAAATGAAGTATTATATCTTTCAACAATTATCCTTGTGAATTAAGGGCGTATGATGAGTCAAACCCTCGATGTCAAAGGGCTGAACTGCCCGCTGCCGGTTCTTCGCACCAAGAAGGCGATGAAGGCCGTGCCGAAGGGCGACGTGCTGACGGTAGAAGCGACTGACCCGAATACCATGCGTGACATCGCGGCCCTGTGCGAGGCTTCGGGATTTGCGCTGCTCTCTTCACGGGAAGAAAACGGCGTCTTCATCTTCCAGATCCGGCAGGCGGCCTGAAAATACGCCTGGAACGCTGCTGCGCGGCGTATTTTCCCATTCTTCCGTGTCTCTCCAGTCGGATGGTTGGCTGCACAGAGCGATTGCGCTACCCTGATCGCCTCAGCAGATTTGGGTGTGTTTTCCGATGGCGAAGTTGACCGTCGACGATATCGTTCCAGGCCAGCGTTTCGATCAGCGACAGGGCATGACCTGGCGCGTGGTGCGGCTCATCAACTTCCCCGGCGAAGATGTGGTGCATGTGCAGCTGGTCAATGACCGCGACCACAGCAGCACGAAGACTGTCTCGGTCAACGCCTTGCTGGACCGCAATCTGTTCCGGCCGCTCGACAGGTGATTTCCACTCCGGCAAACCGCATCGACCGGCTGCCCCGTTGCATCGCCGTCCTGTTGCCCGTGCTCGTCGCGGGCTGCGCCGGCACGCCCCCCGCCGAGCCGGCGCCCGCGCCTGTCATGCCGGCGGTGCTGGCGCCGCAGCACCCCGTCACCCAGGTCGTGCCGCCAGCCCCCGTGCCGCTCCCGCCAAAGCCCGTTCTGGCCGGCCATGTAGCGAGTTTCCGCACCCGGGCCGAGGCCGAGGCGGCATTGCCCCGGCTCCTCGAACGCTTTCCGGTTCTGGGTGAGTTCCCGCGGCGGCTGGTTGAAATCGATCTCGGCCCGCAGCGTGGCAAAGTGGTGAGATTGCTGGTCGGCGCCTTCGCCGATACGGGTGAAGCATCCCGATTTTGTCACAAGCTCCGCGGGAACGGCGTATTTTGTGCGCCGCATGATCTCACACCCGAAAGCCTCGCTTCGTCAGGATCTTAGCGTCGAATCGGCTCTACTGCATTGCGATAAGAGGCGTGCTTTGCGCCCGTTCATGCCCGCTTGCTGCCATGTGGCTTTTCTGGCACAAAATTGAGGTGTGCGAAGCTGAAACAGCTTTAGCCTGCAGGCAACCGGAGGACCCGGCGCGGTGAACGAAGCAGTCAAACCGGTAGTTCAGGAAACCCTGAAGCTGGTCGGCGTGGTCGAAAACCAGAGCCGCGAGCTGCTGGCTTTCTGCCAGAATGAGCAGAATCTCGGCGGGAATTTCGCCGACTACAAACGCTTCGTCGAGAAGATCGAGCACTTCTACGTTTTCGTCGATCTGGTCGATGGCCGGATCCCGGAGTTCGAAGAGAGCAAGCAGCAGCCGCTGCGCAAGCACCTGTCGAAGATCCGCTGGAAGATCACGATCCTCGAACTCGATACGACCCGCATCTATCTGGTCAACATCACGCGTTCGGGCCGGCGGCTGCCGCTGGGCGCGCGCGAATTCCTGATGCGCCGCCTCGATCGCCTGAGCGAGATTGCGCAATATTACGACCGCTTCGGCGAGGAACATGAACTCACGCCGCTGAACCAGGACCTGATCGAGGCAGTGCGCAAGCTGCTGCAGCAGGGCATCGACGCCGCACCGAAGCTGGACGAGTTCCAGCCGGCTCCGCCGCCGCCACGGCTTTCCGCCACGCCGAGCGCCCCACTGCCGCCTCTGGTCGCGCCGGAAGCCGTGCCGTCGCAACGGCCGCTGTACAACACCGCGCCGCCCGCGATACCGGCGAAGATCAATGTCCGCGAGCAGTGGGGCCGCTTCTATGTCGAGAAGGGCTCCATCGTTGCCGTGTCGCAGGCCTGCAAGTCGGCGGCGATTTCCCTAGATCAGCTGGCGCAGCGGCTGGGTGTCAGCCGCGTCGCGCTCACCCTGATGCTGAGCGGGCAGGATCCGATGCCGCGGCAGGCCATGGAGCGTCTGCAGCAGTTCATGGCCGACCAGGCGCGCATGACGCAGCAGACGGAACTGCGCCGCCGCATGTAAGCGGCGGCATCTGGCCCCCGATTATTCCGGCTATCCGACGGCGTCGCCCAGACGGGCGAGCGTTTCATCGCGCCCCAGGACGGCGGCCACGTCGAAAATCGGCGGCGAAACGGTGCGGCCGGTCAGCGCGGCGCGCAGCGGCTGGGCCAGCATCCCGAGTTTCACCTGTTCGGTTTCGGCCAGTGCGCGCACCGAAGCCTCGATGGCCGCGGCGCTCCAGTCGCCGATACTGCGCAGTGCCTCGGCGATTTTCCTCAGCCGCGCTTTCGCCGCATCGTCGAGATGCTTCTGTGCCGCAGCATCGGGCTGGATCGGCCGTACGGCAAACAGGAACAGCAATCCGTCGGCAAGTTCGTTCAGGTCCTTGGCGCGCTCCTTCACTGCCGGAAGGATCGCCCTGATCTGCGCCTGCTCGGCCTGGTCGGGCTTGCGTGCAATGCGGGCTTCGATGAACGGCATGGCGGCTTCCAGCAGCTCATCGTCCGCGGTGTGGCGGATGTAGTGGCCGTTCAGGCTGTTCAGCTTGGCGAAATCAAAACGGGCGGGAGAGCGGCCGACATTCTCCAGCCCGAACCACTCGATCGCCTGCTCGGTCGAGATGATCTCGTCGTCGCCATGGCTCCAGCCGAGCCGCAGCAGGTAGTTGCGCATCGCGGCAGGCAGATAGCCCATTTCGGCATAGGCTTCGGTGCCGAGCGCACCGTGGCGCTTGGACAGCTTCGCACCATCGGGGCCGTGGATCAGCGGAATATGCGCGAATTCCGGCACGGCAAAGCCGGCGGCAAGATAGAGCTGAGTCTGCCGCGCCGCATTGGTGAGATGGTCGTCGCCGCGGATCACATGGGTGATGCCCATGTCGTGATCGTCCACCACGACAGAGAGATTGTAGGTCGGCGTACCGTCCGAGCGCAGGATGACCAGGTCGTCCAGCTGCTCGTTCTGGAAGGTCACGTCACCCTGGACCAGATCCCTGATCACCGTCGCGCCTTCGCGCGGCGCCTTGAAGCGGACCACCGGCTTCACGCCGGGAGGAGCATCCTTCGGATCGCGGTCCCGCCAGCGGCCGTCATAGCGGATCGGCCGGCCCTCTGCCCTGGCCCTGGCGCGCATCTCCTCGAGTTCTTCGGGCGTGCAGTAGCAGTAATAGGCCTTGCCCTCGGCGAGCATCTTCTGCGCCACTTCGGCATGGCGGGCCATGCGGGAAAACTGGAAGACCGGTTCGCCATCCCAGTCGATCCCGAGCCATTTGAGACCCTGGAAGATTTTCTGGACGGCATCCTCGGTCGAGCGCTCGCGGTCGGTATCCTCGATGCGCAGGCGGAAACTGCCGCCGTGATGCCGGGCGAACAGCCAGTTGAACAGGGCCGTGCGGGCACCGCCGATATGCAGGTAGCCGGTCGGGGAGGGCGCAAAACGGGTGACGACTTTCATGGCGCAATCCGGGCTGGGAGGCGAGGCGGCGGTTTTAGCATAGGTAGCCGCCGGGGCAAGCCGCGTTCCCGATTTGCTCGGATTGGCGCCGGTTTGCCGTCCGGGCAGAGTTCCGGTCATGGCGGGGCTGGCGCAGAGGGGATGGGCGCAGAGGCTCGCCGCCTCTATGGCGGCGGGCTGGAGCGGATTGCGCGACTTCAGCATCGTCACGACGATGCTGGCGGAGCGCGCGCGCTGGTTTCTCTGGCTGCCGGCCCTGCTGGGCGGCGGCATCGCCGTCTATTTCCTTCTGTCTGACGAGCCGCCGCTCTGGACTCTGCGCCTCTCGGCTGCCGCCGCGGCGGCCGCATTGCTCGCCTGCTGGCCGCGCGCCGGCCTGCGCTACCCCGTCATCGCCCTGCTGGCCGTTGCAGCCGGTCTGTGGCTGGGTGCCGAGCGCAGCGCCTCGGTGGCCGCGCCGGTTCTGCAGAGGCCGAGCGGTGCCGTCTGGATCGAAGGCCGCGTGCTCGAGGCCGAACAGCGCGACAGGGGCCATCGCGTGCTGCTCGACCAGCTCGTCATCGGCGGACTGAATGAACTGGCGACACCCGAACGCGTGCGTATCACCGTGTCCCGGAATGGCGCAGACCTCTGGCCGGGCGATCGCATCCGGCTCCGCGCGATGCTGTCGCCGCCGCCGGAGCCTGCCATGCCGGGCGCGTTCGATTTTGCCCGTTACGCCTGGTACCGCCAGATCGGCGGCGTCGGTTACGCGATTTCCGCGCCGGAAACGATCCCGGCTTCGGAGCCGGTCGGCTGGCGTGATGCCACGGCACTGGCACTGAGCAGCTGGCGACAGGATCTTACACGCCGGCTTGCTGAACAGGCGGAGGGAGCGGGCGGTGCAATCGCGGTGGCGCTGATCACCGGCGTGCGCGGACCGATTCCCGATCATGTCGACGAGGCATTCCGCGATTCCGGTCTGGCGCATATCCTGTCCATCTCCGGCCTGCATCTGACGCTTGTCGCCGGCATTCTCTTCTTCGCCGTCCGAGCCGTTCTCGCGTTGTCGCCCTATCTGGCGCTGCATTACCCAATCAAGAAATGGGCGGCCATCGGGGCCATGCTTGGCGCGATTGCCTATACGCTGCTGTCAGGCGCGGCGCTGCCGACTCTGCGCGCCCTGACGATGGTGATGCTCGCCCTGATCGCCGTGCTTCTGGACCGGCGCGCCATCACGCTGCGCAGCGTCGCCTGGGCCGCCCTGGCGCTGCTGATCCTCTGGCCGGAAAGCCTGCTCGATCCCGGCTTCCAGATGTCGTTTGCCGCCGTCACCGCTCTCGTCGCCGCTTTCGAGCATCTCGCGCCGAAACTGGGGCAATGGCGCCGCGATGCCGGTACTATGAAGGTCATCCTGCTCTGGCTGGCCGGCACGATGGCGGCCAGTCTGGTGGCCGGCCTCGGCTCTTCGCTCTTCGCCGCCTATCACTTCAACCGCATTGCGGAATACTCGCTGATCGCCAATCTGCTGGCGGCGCCGCTGGTCAGCTTCTGGATCATGCCGCTCGCCATGCTTGTCTTTCTGCTGATGCCGCTGGGGCTGGAAGGCTGGGCGATGGCCGCCATGACCTGGGGCGTCGATCTGCTGATCCTGATCGCGGAATGGGTGGCGCACTGGCCGAATGCCGTCGGCCATGTTCCGGCCATGCCGGTCTGGGGGCTTGCGCTGATCACCATCGGCGGATTGTGGCTCTGCCTCTGGCAGCGTCGCTGGCGTTATGCCGGCCTGCTTGCTCTTTGTCTCGGTGCGGTGTCGCCCTGGCTGATTGAGCGGCCGGACATGCTGATCAGCGCCGACGGAAAGCTGAGCGCCGCGCGTGCGGCCGATGGGCGCTACTACTATCTGTCGGGTTCCGTGCCGCCCAGAAGCTTTACCGGTGAGAGCTGGTGGCAGCGCCTGGGCGCGCCACCGCTGTATCCATGGCCGAATCTTCGCCGGAACGACACCGAGGGCAGGACCGGAGCCGATGGCTCGCTCCGCTGCGATCCTGACGGCTGCATCTGGCGCTATGCCGGATACGTCGTCGCATTGCCGCGGCAGCCGCGCGCCATCAGCGAAGACTGCCGCAGCGCCGATGTCGTCATCGCGATGCAGATGCCGGTCCGCTATCGCTGTCCTTCGGCGCGTATCGTCGTGGATCGTTTCGATCTCCGGCGCGACGGCGCGCATGCCCTTTATCTCGACCGCGCAGAGGGGATCCGGATGGTTCACGTGGCGGCCACGCGGGGCCGGCGGCCATGGGTCCTCGCCCGCGGCCACGCGGAGGCGGCGCGCGAGGGAACAGAAGAGCCTTCCCGGTCGCGTCCGTAGCAGGGCGGAACAAAGCCGGCGAAGCCGGGTTCCCGCTGCCAGACGCTGCAACCCTGCGAGAGGCCAATGCACCTCATTTTCCTAGCCTGCCTTGTCACCCTGCTGATCTTCGCCTTGCCGATCTGGCCTTACAGCCGCACATGGAGTCACTTCCCCAGCGGCTTCGTCGCGCTTGTTCTGCTGATTTTCACGGCCTTCCTGGCCACCGGCCGCATCGTGTCCTGACGACGCGGGCGGGGAACAAGTCGGCGGGCGGATCGTTGCCCCTGCGCAGTTGATGTGCAGGAGGTATACATGCCGAAAATCAATGAAGCGCGGATTCTGATCATCGCCACCGACGGTGTCGAGCAGTCGGAACTCGTCGTGCCGCGCGACCGGCTGAAGGAAGCCGGCGCCACCGTGGATGTCGCTTCGCCGAGCGGCAAGCCGATCCGCGGCTGGGACATGAAGGACTGGGGCGATACGATCGGCGTCGATATGGGAATTGCCGATGCCAATCCCGGCGATTACGACGCACTGGTGATTCCCGGCGGACAGATCAATCCGGACAAGCTGCGCACCGACCAGAACGCAATGGCGGTGGTGCGGTCCTTCCTCGGTGACGGAAAAGTCGTCGCCGCCATCTGCCATGGGCCATGGCTGCTGGTGGAGGCGGATGCCGTGCGTGACCGCGATGTCACGTCGTTCAAGTCGATCCGCACCGATGTGGAGAATGCCGGCGGCAACTGGGTCGACAGGGAAGTCGTCGTCGACAAGGGACTGATCACCAGCCGCTCGCCAGACGACCTGCAGCCTTTCGTCGCCAAGATCATCGAGGAGGTGAAGGAGGGGCGCCACAGCCGGCGCGCCGCCTGACGCTTCAGTCTTGACGCAGGGAAAAGAAAAGGGCGGAACGTGCGTTCCGCCCTTTTTTGCTGTCTGATGAGAAATCCGCTCAGTAGCGCCGCAGCAGGCCGACCAGACGACCCTGCACCTTGACCCGGTCCGGGCCGAAGATGCGCGTCTCGTAGGCGGGGTTGGCGGCTTCGAGCGCGACCGAGTTGCCCTTGCGGCGCAGCCTCTTCAGGGTGACTTCCTGATCATCGACCAGGGCCACCACGATGGCGCCGTTATCGGCATTCTCGCTGCGCTGGATAATCACGGTGTCGCCGTCCATGATGCCGGCATCCACCATCGAATCGCCGGCCACTTCCAGCGCGTAGTGGTCGCCGTTGCCGAGCAGGCCGATGGGAACGTCGATCTGGGTGCTCATGTCGCGCAGCGCCTCGATCGGCGTGCCGGCCGCGATGCGGCCGTAGAGCGGCAGCGTCACGATATCCCGCGCGTTATAGGGATTGACCGAAACCGGCGTGCCCGGCATCGGCTGATCGCTTTCGACCACCCGCGGCGCCAGACGGTTGCGCGGCGTCGCGGGGCGGACATTGCCGCCGGCGCCACCGCGCATCGGGACGGCCGAATCCGGCAGGCGCAGCACCTCGAGGGCGCGGGCGCGATGGGCGAGGCGGCGGATGAAGCCACGCTCCTCCAGTCCGGTCACCAGGCGATGGATACCTGACTTGGACTTGAGCTTCATGGCCTCCTTCATTTCCTCAAAGGAGGGCGAGACGCCGGTCGTTTCCAGCTTCTCGTGGATAAACATCAGCAGGTCGTGCTGCTTGCGGGTCAGCATGGTAGCCTCCTCAAGGACAGGTTCCGGCGACCGGGGCGATGCGGAATACAACGGACGCAGCGCCAGAACGAACAAGACATCCACGAAATGTTCTAATGAGGTTCCTCTTAAGGGTCAAGTCTTTTTCCACAGGCGGCTTAAAAGATCTTGGGGTGAGAACGAAGAGCGCCTACTAAGGGTGGGCCCCGGACCCGGCCTGCGCGAACCAATTGGAAAGCAGTTCAAGGACTTGCGCCGGCTCGATTATTTGTCCAAGTAACGTCACTGAAAGTAATGAAAAGGCCGGAAACCGGCCTGGGTGGGGGACGCAGAATGGGTATCCGGCAGAAACTGAATCTGGCAATTGCCGCGCTGGCGGCACTGACCCTGGTGTCGAATCTGGTTGGCGGCCTGTTTTTCGGCCGGGTGCAGGGGACCTATGCCGGGATCACGGCGACTAACATGCCGGCCGTGGTGTCCGCCCTCAATCTGGCCTCTGTAAGCACCGAGCTGACGGCCTGGGCGCCGTCCCTGGCCGCGGCGGCAAATGAACAGGCGCGGTCCGGCGCGGCCCAGGAGCTGGCCGAGAAGCAGGAGCGGCTCAAGCAGATCCTGGCGGAAGTCAAGACCCGCGCCGAAGCCGATCAGGCGGAGCAGATCGAGGACATCGAAAAGACCATCGGCTCGCTCGACCAGATGATCGCGCTGATCAACCGCGTGGTGACCGCGCGGCTCGGCTATATCGACCAGCATCATGAAATGGTCGACCGCATCGCGGCCGATTACGCGACCTTCCAGACCCAGATGCGCCCGGCGGTCGAGCGCGCCGTCTCCGATCTGCGCAATTCCGCCTCGCAGCCCGGCATCGCCGACGCGGCGAATGCGCTGATCGAGGCGGGCAATGCCGTGAACCAGGCGGTCGGCGTGCTGTCGGTTGCCGCGCAGGCGCCCGACAACGCCACTCTGGACAAGCTCGCCGAACAGTTTGCCGGCCTGAATACCGCCGCGCTGGAGGGGTTGGACGCCGCCGCGAAGCAGTTCAACGTCAGCGAACTGCAGGCGACCACCGCGCGGCTGCTATCGCACGGCGTCGGTGCCGAGAGCCTGTTCCAGGTCCGGCGGAACGAGCTGCGCACGATGAACACCTCGAACATGGCCCTGACGCAGGCGCGCGGCGCGGCGACCCAGCTGGCCGAGAAGGTCAACATGCTGGTGAGCGCGGCAACGGCGGCAGCCGAAGAGGCCGACCGGCAGGCCGCCGGGCAGACGGTCACGGCGCAGATCGCCATGGTCAGCATCACGCTGCTCTGCCTTGCCATCGCGGCCGCCATCGCCGTGTGGATGATCGGACCGCAGGTGACGGCGCCGATCATGCGGCTGACCGCGGCCATGCGCCGGCTGGCCGACCGCGACTGGAGCGTCGAACTGGCCGAAACCAGGCGCAGCGACGAAATCGGCGACATGGCGCGTGCCGTCGAAGTGTTCAAGACGGCAGGGCAGGAGAATGAACGCCTGCAGCAGGAGGTCGAGGCCGGGCGTGAGGCCTTCGAGCGCGAGCGCAAGGCGCAGGAGCAGGTGCTGGAGGAAGCGATCGGCCAGATCGTCACTGCGGCGACCGCCGGCGATCTCACCCGCCGCATCGATGCTGACAGTCTGCAGGGCGTGATGCGCACGCTGGGCATCGGCGTGAACGATCTGCTGGCAACCGTGGAGAAGGCGCTCGGGGATCTCGGCGCCATGCTGCATGCGCTCGCCCATGGCGACCTGACGCACCGCATTGCAGACGGCCATCGCGGCCTGTTCGCCGAACTGGCCAGCAATGCGAATACGCTGGCAGAGAAGCTGTCCGAGATCGTCGGTCGGCTCAGCCAGACTGCCGGCACCGTCCGCGATGCCTCGGCGGAGATCTCGGTCGGCAGCAGCGATCTGGCACAGCGCACCGAGCAGCAGGCCGCCAGCCTGCAGCGGACCGCGGCCTCGATGGAAGAGATCACCGCCACCGTGCGGCACAATGCCGACAACGCGCAGCAGGCCAGCCACCTTGCGGCCTCGGCGCGCGATACCGCGGACCAGGGCGGCAACGTGGTGGCGGATGCCGTCCGCGCCATGGCGCAGATCGAGGAAAGCGCGCGCAAGATCGTCGACATCGTCGGCCTGATCGACGAAATCGCCTTCCAGACCAACCTGCTGGCGCTGAACGCAAGCGTTGAAGCGGCTAGAGCCGGCGAGGCCGGCAAGGGCTTCGCCGTTGTGGCGCAGGAAGTGCGCGCGCTGGCGCAGCGCTCGGCCAATGCCTCGAAGGACATCAAGGCGCTGATTCAGGAATCCAACGCTCAGGTGCGCGACGGGGCCAAGCTGGTCAACAAGGCTGGCGAAAGCCTGACGGCGATCGTCGACTCCGTGAAGCGTGTGGCGGGAATCATCGAGGAGATCTCGATCGCCAGCCAGGAACAGGCGTCCGGTCTCGACGAGATCAACGATTCCGTTGCGACGATGGATGAGATGACCCAGCGCAACGGTGCGCTGGTCGAGCAGACCACGGCATCGGCGCAGTCCCTGGCCGATCAGGCCCGCGAGCTGGCGGCTTCGATCACCTTCTTCAAGCTGGATCAGGAGGCAGAGCCGAGGACGGCGGAATAAACCGCCGCGGCTTCGGCCGAGAAACAGCAGAAGATCACGTCACCCGGCAGCGGGTTGCGCTCCAGCCAGTGGCGGACCTCGCGCACGGCGATCTCTGTTGCCGGCTGCAGCGGATATCCGTAGACGCCGGTTGAGATAGCCGGGAAGGCGATGGTCGCGACATCGTGTCGGGCCGCGAGCTCCAGCGAATTGCGGTAACAGGCGGCCAGCAGATCGGGTTCGCCGCGATTGCCGCCGCGCCAGATCGGACCGACGGTATGGATGACGTGGCGTGCCTGCAGCCGGTGGCCGGCGGTGATCCGTGCCTCGCCCGTCGGGCAGCCGCCGATCCTGCGGCATTCCTCCAGCAGGCCGGGGCCGGCAGCGCGATGGATGGCGCCATCGACCCCGCCGCCGCCGAGCAGGCTCTCATTCGCGGCGTTGACGATCGCATCCACTGAAAGCCTTGTGATGTCTCCGGTTTCGATCCTGATCCGACCGTTCATGGGCTCTCACCATTTACCCTTCGCTAACCATAATGAAACCACAATCGGCGCAATACTTGTCCCGTGCTTGCCGCCGCCGGGGCGATCATCTGACGGGTCATAATGAACGATTTTCCGCGTAATGCCGCCGCTGGCGCAGCATCGCCACAGCTGAAATTGCGACGGGCCGCGACGCCGCAATCCGCTGCCGGCGCCTATGGCGCCACCCAGGCGCAGGCCGCGCCGGCACAGCCCCTGCCGCCGAACGCCGGTGCCGCCATTACTCTGCCGTCCGCGCCGCCGCGCAAAGGCTTCCTTGCGGCCAACTGGCCGCTGATGACGGCTGCTGCGGCCCTGCTTGTCGGCGGGGTCGTGATGGGCATGGCCGTGAGTTCACCCGCGCCGCCGGCACCGGTAACCGCTGTCGCGCCGGTCGCACCGCTGCCCCAGACGCCTGCGCCCGACATCCAGGAAGCAAGGGCAAACCTGCTGCCGAAACCCGACCGGCCGGCACTGGCGCCGCCACCGCCGCCCGCCAATCCGCTGCCGGCGGAACCGGCCTTGCCGGCAACTGCATCGCCACCAGCCGAAGCGGCGGAAACGCCGGTGGAAGTCCAGGCGGTTGCCAAACAGCCTGCACCGGAGCCGGTAGCCGAGTCTGCACCGACTGAGCTGGCCGCCGCGCCGGTTGCGCCGCCATCGCTGCCGGCGGCTTCGTCACCGGAAGCAGGCGTGCACGCCTGGCGCGCGCGGGCCGTCGCGCCTCCGGCCGCGGCCAAGCCGCCCTTTGTCGCCATCATTCTCGACGATGCCGGCCTCGACCGCCGCAACACCGCGCGCGCGATGAAGCTGCCCGGCCCGATCACGTTTTCCTTCATGTCCTATGCCGCCGATCTGGCCGAGCAGAGCGCAGCGGCGCGTGCCGCTGGCCATGAGGTGATGCTGCATCTGCCGATGGAGCCGCTGGATCTGCAGAAGAACTATCCGGGGCCGAATGCGTTGCTGCTCGGCCTTGACGATGCGGAGCTGAAACGGCGGCTCGCCTGGAATCTCGACCGCTTCGACGGCTATGTCGGCGTGAACAACCATATGGGCAGCCGCTTCACCACCGATGCGGCGCGCATGAGTCTGGTGATGGAGGAGATCGGCCGGCGGCAGGTCTTCTGGCTGGACAGCCTTTCGGGCCCGCGCTCGAAGGGAACCGAAGTGGCGCGCAAGGCCGGCATCGATACGGCCGAGCGCGATCTCTTCCTCGACGACCAGCGCTCGCCGGGCATCGAGCACGAACTTGCCGCCATGGAGCGGATTGCGCGGGCCCGCGGCGACGTGATCGCCATCGCCCATCCCCATGGCTCGACCCTGACGGCGCTGGAGAAGTGGACCGCCACGGCGAAGGAGAGGGGGTTCAGCCTGGTTCCGGTCAGTACCGTCCTGCTGCGCCGGCAGCAGCAGGCGAGCTAGCCACCTCGCGGTTCGTCTGGCGGCTGATCAGGCCTCGTCGCCGCCGCTCATGGCACGTTTCAGCGTCTCGGCATCGTAGTTCTCGCCGATCGACATGGCGCAGATGCGCGAGATATGGGTCAGCGGCAGGCCGCTTTCCTTTGCCCAGGCATTGAACTGCGCCTGAATCTTCAGACGGTCCCGCTTCGAGGTCGGGTTCCCGGATATATCCACGCCGGCATCGCGCAGACAGAGGATGACGTCGCGCGAGGCGATCCAGCTGTCGCGACCAAGGAAGCGGATCAGATACTGCCCGCTGTTGCCGCCGAGCCGGGCGCCGCGCTTGGCCAGCAGATCCAGCAGACCGACCTGATCGTCCATCGGCCAGCCCGCCAGCAGTTTGCCGAAACTGCCGTATTCGGCGGCGATGTCCATGACGAACTGGGCATTGTCGCGCACGCTGCGGATCTTCTGCGGATTGCGCACGATGCGCTTGTCGGAGGCGAGCTTTTCCCAGAACTCATCCGGCTTGTGCAGCAGCTTGCGTGGCTCGAAGTTCAGGAAGGCGGCCTCGAAGCCATCCCATTTATTCTCGATCACGCTCCACACGAAGCCGGCGGAGAAGACGCGCTTGGCCATCTCCGACAGCGCGCGGTCGTCAGTAAGTCTGGCAAGCTTCCTGTGATCCGGCTTCGGCGGCAGCAGCTTCTTCAGCGCCGCCTCGCCGCCTTTGCGCTTCGCGGCGCGCGCGTAGATCGTTTTGAACGCCGTCACCATTACTGCCCGCGTCCCGCCCGCGCCGCGAAGCGCTCCGCTTCCTCGGCGGCCCGGATCAGCGCCTTGGCCTTGTTGACGCATTCGATATGTTCGGATTCCGGGTCGCTGTCGGCGACGATGCCGGCGCCCGCCTGCACATACATCGTGCCGTCCTTCACCAGCGCGGTACGCAGCGTGATGCAGGTATCCATCGAGCCGTTCGCGGAGAAATAGCCGACGCCGCCGGCATAGAAGCTGCGCCGTACCGGTTCCAGCTCGTCGATGATCTCCATGGCGCGTACTTTCGGCGCCCCGGAAACGGTGCCTGCCGGAAAGCCGGCGAAGAGGGCGTCCAGCGCGTCCAGCTCGGGGCGGATCTTGCCCTCCACATTGGAGACGATGTGCATGACGTGGCTGTAGCGCTCGATGATGTTGCGCTCGGTGACTTTCACGGTGCCGATCTGGGCGACGCGGCCGACATCGTTGCGGCCAAGGTCGAGCAGCATGAGATGCTCGGCAAGTTCCTTCGGATCGCTCAGCAGGTCGGCCGCCAGTGCCTCGTCCTCGGCTTTCGTCGCGCCGCGTTTGCGCGTGCCGGCGATCGGGCGCACCGTCACCACGTCGTCGCGGAGGCGAACGAGAATTTCGGGACTCGAGCCGACGAGGCAGGGGCCGCCGAGATTGAGGTAGAACAGGAAAGGCGAGGGGTTCGTGCGCCGCAGGGCGCGGTAGAGCGAGAAGGGCGGCAGGCGGAAGGGCAGGCTGAACCGCTGGCCGACCACGACCTGGAATACGTCGCCGGCGGCGATGTACTCCTTCGCCTTGCGCACCATCGCCATGTAGTCTTCCGGCGACATGTTCGACTGCGGCTCGGGCAGCGCATCGAGATCGGCGATCTGGTCGCGCGCCGCGCCCAGCGGACGATCGAGATCGGCGACGATATCGGCCAGCCGTTCGCTGGCCAGCGCATAGGCGGCGCGGGCATCCATGCCGGCTTTCGGCCGTACCGGCGTCACCACGGTGATCATGTCGAGCACGGAGTCGAAGATCGCCATCACGGTCGGCCGCATCAGCAGTCCGTCCGGCAGGCCCAGCGTATCGGGGTTCTTGTCCGGCACCTTCGGCTCGATCAGCCGGATCATGTCATAGCCGATGAACCCAACGATGCCGGCTGCCATGGGCGGCAGGTGGCTCGGCAGGTCGATGTAGTTTTCCTTCAGCAGACGCCGCAGGCTGTCCAGCGTGGGCTCCTTGCAGGGCTCGAAAGCCTCCTGGTCGAAGCGGGCATTGGTGTTGATCTCTGCCTTCTGGCCCTTGCAGCGCCAGAGCAGGTCGGGTTTCAGGCCGATGATCGAGTAGCGGCCGCGCACGGCGCCGCCCTCGACGGATTCCAGCAGGCAGGACCAGGGCCGGTTGTCGGCCAGCTTCATGAAGGCCGAAACCGGTGTCTCGAGGTCGGCGACCAGCTGCGTCGACAGCACCTGGGCCTCGCCGGCCATATAGCGCTGCGCGAAGCTTGCGTAGTCGGGCGTGATCTTCATGGCGGGTATTCGGACGGGCTCAGAGGCCGGCGGCGCGGGCGCGCGCTGCCGGGTCGACCTTGACGCCGAACTCCTTCTGCAGGGTCTGGCGATACTGCTGCACCAGATCCTGCACCATGCCGGCAGCCAGCTGCTGCGCCGTCTGCTCGCGCTGGCGGGCGACGGCGGCAGGATCGGCGGGCTCGATGCGGCTCAGCCGCGCCACGATTGCGCTGTTCGGCGCCACGCCCGGCAGGTTGGCGGCGGGGCCGGTGACGACTTCGCCCGGCTGCTTGGCATTGAAGAGCGCCGAGACCACGACGGAGGAGAAGGCGCGTTCCGCCGGCTGCCCGGTGCGGTTCAGCGGCGCGCTGAGCTGCACCTGTGCGCCAAGGTCGGCCGCTTCCTTCGCGAGATCGCCGCCGTTGCGGACGCGCTCGGCGATCTGGCGGGCGCGTTCGGCCGCGGCATCGGCACGGGCGCGCTGCTGCAGGGCGGCGATGACATCGGCCTTCACGGTCTCCAGCGGCTTCACGGCGGCCGGCTCGATGCCATTGACCTTCAGCACGATGAGGCCGCCGCCGGCGAGGTCGACGATCTGCGGCTCGGCATCGGTATCGGTGTCGAAGGTCCGGTTCAGGAAATCCGGCTCCTGCGGCAGGTTTTCCGCCGGCTTGCCGTCCGCCTTCTGGCCCTGCGCATCGATATCTTCCGCCACGTGCAGCGTTGCATTCTGCGCCTTGGCGATTTCCCCGATTGCGGCGCCGCCGGCGATCTGGTCGTCGATCTGCGCGCGCAGCGCCATCATGCCCTCGGTCGCCTTCGCGGTGGCCAGCTGCTGGTGCAGTTCGGCCTTGGCCTCCTCGAAGCTCTTGGTGCTGCCCGGCTCGACCGCGGTGACGCGCACCACATGCCAGCCGAATGGCGAGGTGACCGGTTCGCCGACCCTGTTGGGCTCCAGCGCGAAGACGGCATTGGCGATGGTCGCCGGCAGGTCGTCCCGGGTGACCATGCCGAGCTTCACGTCTTCCGGCTTCAGCTTCTGGGTTCGCGCCGCCATGGCGAGGAAATCCTCGCCCTTGCTGACGGCCTCGTAGGCCTCTTTCGCCTGCGCCTCGGTGGTGAAGACGACCTGCTCGACGCTGCGGCGCTCCGGCGTCACGTAAGCGGCGCGGTGGGCCTCGTACTCGTCACGCAGCTCGTCTTCGGAAATCTCGACGGAGCCGGCTCGGTCTGCGGGCAGGATCTGGAACCAGGCGACGCTGCGGCGCTCCGGCGCCGTGAAGGCGGCCGGATTGGCCTTGTAGTATTCTTCGATCTGCTGGTCGCCCGGTGCCGGCGGTTCGGGCAGCCGGCTGGCATCGACCACGGCATATTCGGCCAGCCGCCGCTCGAGCCGGTAGCCGAGCACCCGGTCGACCATGATGTCCGGCGCGGCCGCCATGCTGCCGAACAGGCTGCCGAGCAGCCGGGTGCGGGCGAGCTCCTGCCGCAGCACGTTCACCAGCATCGCTTCCGAATAGCCCTCGTTGCGGAGGTAGTTCTCGAAGGCGAAGCGGTCGAACTGGCCGGTGGGGCCGCGGAAGGCGGGTGCCGCCATGATGGCCTGGCGGACGTCCTCCTCGGTGATCGTAACCCCGATCTCGCGGGCGGCCTGACGGTAGAGCTGCTCCTCGATCAGGCGGTTGAGCACCGTCTCGTCCAGACCCAGCTGGAGGGCCTGCTCGGCGCTGAAATTGCCGCCGAAGCGGCGCTGCAGGCCGGCAACCTCGCGGCGCCAGGCATCGGCGAATTCCAGCTGGCCGATCTCGGCATCGCCAACCTCGGCGACGGGATCGTTGCTGCCGAAATTGCCGATATAGTCGCCAATGCCCCAGGCGCCAAAACTGATCACAAGGAGGATCATCAGGCCCTTGGCCACCCAGGAGGCCGCGCCGGAACGCATCTGCTGCAGCATGAAAACACCCAAAAACGTGAAGCGAAACAAAGGCTACGGCGTAGCCTTTGGAATGGCGCGGCAGTGTAAAGGGGGGCTGCCGGGGCGGCAAGGCGCGGGGGTCCGCCCGCTTTGCCTTTCGGGGCGGAACTTGCTAGGACACGGGCAGGTTTTCCCAACTCCTGCGAGGCTTGAGCATGGCGGCGCGACGCCCCCTGATCGTCGGCAACTGGAAAATGAACGGGCTGCGGGCCAGTCTCGCCGAGGCGCAGGCGCTCGCCGGCCGGGTGAAGGACCGCAAACCCGCCGCCGAGCTCGGCCTCTGCCCCCCGGCGACGCTGGTTGCGGCCATGGCCGAGGCGCTGAAGGGCAGCGGCATCGGCGTCGGCGGCCAGGACTGCCATGCCAGGGCCAGCGGCGCCCATACCGGCGACATTGCGGCCGAGATGCTGAAGGATGCCGGCGCGACCTACGTCATCGTCGGCCACAGCGAGCGCCGCACCGATCACGGTGAGAGCGACGAGGTCGTGCGCGCCAAGGCGCAGGCCGCCCACCGCGCCGGCCTGATCGCCATCGTCTGTCTGGGCGAGACCCTGGAGCAGCGCGATGCCGGCGAGACATTGAAGGTCATCTCCGCCCAGCTGCGCGGCTCGCTGCCCGACGATGCGACGGCGGCCAACACCGTGGTCGCCTACGAGCCGGTCTGGGCCATCGGCACCGGCCGGACGCCGACGCTGGAGCAGGTCGCCGAGGTGCATGCCGCGATCCGGCAGGACCTGATGGCGCGCTTCGACGACGGCGCCGCCTTCCGCATCCTCTATGGCGGCTCGGTCAAGCCCGACAATGCGAAGCAGCTGATGGGCGTCGCCGATGTCGACGGCGCGCTGGTCGGCGGCGCCAGCCTCAAGGCGGCTGATTTCTGGCCCATCGTGGAAGCCAAGGGATAGCCGTTGGGCATCGAGGAGCGCGACCGGGACGGCAATATCGCGGCGCTGAAGGCGGTGGCGGAGCAGTTCGCCGTCTCCGTCACGCCGCATCTGCAGGCGCTGATCGATCCCGCCGATCCCGCTGATCCGATCGCCCGCCAGTTCCTGCCCGACGCGGCGGAGCTGGAAACCCATCCGCACGAGCTGTCGGACCCGATCGGCGACGCGCCACACAGCCCGCTGCCCGGAATCGTGCACCGCTATCCCGACCGCGTGCTGCTCAAGCTGGTCAATGTCTGTCCGGTCTATTGCCGCTTCTGCTTCCGCCGCGAGATGGTGGGGCCGGGATCGAAGGGCCTGTCGGCCGGGCAGCTCGATGCCGCCATCGACTATATCCGCGCGAATCCCGGGATCTGGGAAGTGATCCTCACCGGCGGCGATCCGCTGATCGTCTCGCCGCGGCGGATGGCCGATGTGGTGGCGCGGCTCAACACGATCCCGCATCTCGGCATCATCCGCATCCACAGCCGCGTGCCGGTGGTGGATCCTGCGCGCATCACGCCCGGGCTGGTGGCGGCGCTGAAGGGCGGCAAGCCGGTCTGGCTGCTGCTGCATGCCAATCACGCGGCGGAATTCGCCGCGCCCGAGGCGCGGGCGGCGATCGCGCGGCTGGTCGATGCCGGCATTCCCGTGCTCGGCCAGTCGGTGCTGCTGAAGGGCGTCAACGACAGCCCCGAGGCGCTGACGGCGCTGTTCCGCGCCATGGTGGTGAACCGCGTGAAGCCGCATTACCTGCATCACGGCGATCTCGCCCGCGGCACGTCGCATTTCCGCGTCAGCCTGGACGAGGGGCAGAGGCTGGTCGCCGGCCTGCGCGGGCGGGTCTCCGGCCTGGCGCAGCCGACCTACATCCTCGACCTGCCCGGCGGCCACGGGAAGGTGCCGGTCGGCCCGGTCTATGCCCAGGCCGAGGACGATGGCTCATGGCGCATCGTCGATCCCTGGGGCTGCACGCACCGCTATGAGGACCCGGCGGCAGGGTAGGTCGCCGGCCCGCCTCCCGAAAATGCCACAGCTTCATTACGGAGCGGGGCGGGAAGACACCCGCTGCGGCTGATAAGATCAGCGCCATGATTCTCAGGCCTGTGCATCTGCCGTGCGCCGATCTCCGTGAGCGCGGCGCATGATCCGTCGTGCCAGCCGGCTGATCGACGAACCCTGGCCGCTGCGTTTCCTGCTGCTGCGCTTCCTCGACCGCCGCTTCGATTTCCTCAGCTACCCGGCGAAGCTCAATCTCGGCGTGGTCGACCGGCCGCAATACGGCCATTGCCTGCTGAAGGCGGCGGAACTGGCGCGCAAGCTGGGGCATCGCCGCATCTCGGCGATCGAATTCGGCGTCGCCGGCGGCAGCGGCCTGCTGGCGCTGGAAGCCCATGCCGTGCAGGTCGAGCGGGAAACCGGCGTCGCGGTGGAGCTCTACGGCTTCGACACGGGGCAGGGCATGCCGCCGCCGCAGGATTACCGCGACATGCCCTATATGTGGCAGGCCGGCTATTTCAGGATGGACTTTGCCGAACTGCAGAAGCGCCTGCGCTCGGCGCGGCTCGTCCTCGGGCCCGTGGAGGATACGGTGCCCGAGTTCTGCCGCCGGGAGAATCCCGCGCCGATCGGCTTCATCGCCTTCGACCTCGACTATTACTCCTCGACCATGGCGGCCTTCGCGCTGTTCAACGCGGAGCGGCGCCACTTCCTGCCCCGGGTGGCCTGTTACTTCGACGACGTCGTCGGCGACATCGACTGGGCCTATAACGACTTCACCGGCGAACTGGCGGCGATCCATGACTTCAACCGCGCGCACCGCCATGTGAAGCTCGCGGCGGTGCGCGGGCTGCGCTATCTCCAGGGCCGCCTGCCGCAGCCCTGGCACGAGCAGGTCTATGTGGCGCATTTCTTCGATCACGCCGATTACGGCGTGCCGGTTTCGGACACGACCGAGCGGCCGCTCTATCCGCCCCTGAGCGGCGACCGCCTGTCCGACGCGGCCGACTGAACAGCGATCGCACAGCCGGCGGTTGGTGCCGCAATCGCGTTTCGGCCGGCCGGGCGGGCCGAAAAGAGCGCAACTGGCTGAATTTTCAGGAACGATCAGTCCGGCTGCGCGCCGGTTGCGTCCCGTTCGGGGCCAGTTCGATCCCGTTGAAGGCCAGTTGAAGCCGGTTGAGGGCCAGTTCAGTCCCGTTCAATCCCGTTCAGGGCCAGTTGAGTCCCGTTGAATCCTGTTGAATCCCGTTGGGTTCCGTTCCGGATACCCGCAGGACGGGTGCGATCACATGCCCGGCAGGATGGGAATGCGGCGATTATGGACAATGGACAACAGCGGCAGAAATCGAACATATATAGAACATCATCGAAAGTCAAGAGCATTTCGGCTCGCTCCAACATGCCAATTTGCCGATAGCCGAAGGTCGCATCAGCACCAGGGCATGGTGGCCTTCACCAGCAGCGGGAACAGCTGCGGTTTGCGGCCAGTTCCGCGTTTGCTAGATTGATGCTCTCCGCCGGATTCCGACCCAGCTGGCTGCGGTTTGCGGCCAGTTCCGCGTTTGCTAGATTCGGTATTGGTTGCTCCCCGTTCAGATATCGGCTGCGGTTTGCGGCCAGTTCCGCGTTTGCTAGATTTTGCGGCAATGCCGACTTTGCGCGCCGCGTGC
>NZ_DATGQG010000082.1:0-6248 GCF_035304305.1 Ferrovibrio sp. | reverse complement strand
GGCCGCCTGGCACGAGCGGCTGGCGCAACGGCCGGGCTACCGCCGGCATGTCATGGTGCGGATGGAGTAGCCGGAGGCAGGCCCGGGGACGGAGCCGCCCCGGCTTTCGTCCGGGTCGGCCGGAGCCCGCTGCGGCCCGCTGGAGCCTGCTACGGTCCACTGCGGTCCATTCCGGTCCGCTGGAGCCCGCTGGAGTCCGCTGCGGCCCGCTGGAGCCCGTTCCGGACCGCCGGGCCCCTGCGGAGATCGCCGGCCACTCAAGGCTGAATCGCGTCAAAAACCCGGCCGCGAAGCCCCTAAACAGGGTGATTTCGCCCGTCATTGGCCCTCTCACATACATGTGTATGCATAGCCGTGCCGCATCTTCACGATGTCCAACCGCCAAGGCCGTCGGCCCTTGTCTGTAAGGAACAAATATAGTACATCCAGCCGAAAAAGCCAAGTCCGTTTTTCGCCAGGCCCCGACAGCCGCCGCAAGGAGCCGCCCCCACCCCCTTTCCCCCGCTTCGCGCGGGCACCTTTGGCGACCTGACCATTCTGCGAGGACTGCAGGGCCGCGGCGGATTCCGCCAGCGGTATCGAGGACGGCGAGCGCCTGCGCACCATCATGGTGCGGCGGGCCACCGAGCCCTGGAGCCACAGATTCCGCTACCCCCGGTGCGGCGGCATCATGCGCGCCTATGCGGCGCATGAGGACAGCTATAAGGGCGGATGGAGGAGGTTGGTACTTATTCGCCATAAAGAATTTTCAATTGAGGCGAATAGCGGGTGGCGGATCTTCATTTTTATAACGTCTTGCGTTATATAACGTGCAACGTTATACTACCTTATGATCCTCAGCTTCAGGGACCGGGAAACCGAGCGGGTCTGGGCCGGCGAATACAGCCGCCGGTTCCCGAGGGGCATGCAGGAGAAGGCGCTGATAAAGCTGCGCCTGCTGAACCGCTCCCGCAGACTTGACGATCTGCGGATTCCGCCGGGCAACCGGCTCGAGAAACTGAAGGGCGACCGGCGCGATCAGTACAGCATCCGCATCGATCAGCAATGGCGCATCTGCTTCGGCTGGAAGGATGGCAATGCCTATGACGTCGAAATCGTCGACTACCACTAAGCGGATTCCCAACCCGCATCCGGGCCGCATCCTGGACGAGGAATTCCTCAAACCGCTGGGCCTGAGCCAGAATGCGCTGGCGCGCGCGCTGGGCGTGCCGCCGCGGCGCATCAACGAGATCGTGCTGGGCAAGCGCGCGGTCACGGCCGATACGGACCTGCGGCTGGCGCGTTTCTTCGGCCTGTCGGAAGGCTTCTTTCTCGGCCTGCAGGACGACTACGATCTGCTCAAGCGCAAGCGCGAACTGGGCGACCGGCTGAAGCGCATTCCCGTTCTCGACCGCCGCAACGCGGCGTAAGCCGCACACACTTCATCGCGTTCACCCTGCTAGTAGGTATTGGCTCCGGGATCAACGCGCGGGAATCAATCCGCTGGCATCATGTCAGCCCGCATTGCGAGGCGGGCGGCGCGGCGGCGGGCACTGCGGGCCGCAGCGCCTTGCCGGTATCGGGCACGCCGCGGCGCGAGCTGGCGATCAGCATCTCGGCCGGCGGCGGCCCGCCCATCGCCTGGGCCACCTCGCCGGAGAACCGCTGCACGGCGGGGAACTGCAGGTGGAAGGCGTCGAAGAAATCGGCTTCCCCATAGCGCGGATCGTCCTGGTACTGCAGCAGGCGCAGGCTGCCATCGGCGATGGCGGGCTCCAGCCGCCGCGCGATGCCGCAGAGCGAGGCCATCACGGCGGGATATTTCTCGCGGTAGGCGGGATGCACCGGCGGAAAGACCAGGGTGAAGGCCACGCCGCGGGCGCGCAGGTCGCCGGCCATGCCGAGCAGCGCGTCGATGCAGGCCGGGTCGGTGCCGGTCGGGCCGTAGCGCAGGCCGCGCTGCATCGTCTCGGGCACATGCAGCGGCCCGCTGCCCCAGCGGTCGAGCCAGAGATCGCCGAGCAGGGGTTTCTGCCGCTCGGGCAGGTTCGCCGCCGCCTTGATGAAGCGCTGCGGCGCGAAGAAGCGCAGGTAAAAATACGCCGCCGGCCAGTCGCGGAAGGCATAGGCCGCCGCCTCGTCCTCCGGCATCATCGCGGCCGGCGCGGTGCTGCAGTCGCTGAAATCGGGCGGACCGGCCAGCAGCAGCACCGAACGCACCTTCGAGAAATGGTCGAGGTAGAAGTCGAGCATCTCGCGCGACTGGTGCATCTGCAGATGCACGGTGCCGCCGTTGAGGAAGGCGCCGCTCCGGCCCGCCATGGCATCGAAGGCGGCGCCGTCGAGCTGGCGCCAGGCGATCGATGAGCCGATGGCGAGGATCTGCGGGTCGAGTTCGGGATTGCGGCGGATGTAGCGCAGCTTCTCGTCCAGCGCGCTGAGACGGGTGATGGGGGGCGCCGGCATGTTCTCGGGACTGGCCAGCGCCAGCAGACCGTAGCTGGCGGCAATCGTCCCGAACACTCCGATGCATCCGGCGAGAAGGCCGAAGGCAAACCGTTTCATGGATCCCACTTCGTAAAACCGAGCGACGGAGACAGCCGCCGTGCATCAGGCCGGCTGCCGTGGCAGGTTCCGCAACCGCCGGCAGGCCGGCAGGGCACGGAACCGTTTACGCTGTGTCATCCAGCGATCAGGGCGGGCTGAACCGCAGGCGCATCCGGAACGGAAAAGGCATGCAGCCGCCCCGCATCCTCCACGCAGGCATGCGCCGCGCGAACCGCGTTCGCTGACAGCGCAACCTGAAAAGAAGCGTACGGAGCATTCCCGGCCTCCAGCCTGACACGCTGCATTAAACCGCCGTTGGCGGTTCCCGTGGCGTGACCAAGGCGTGGCAGTTTGCTCAGGCCGCGGCGGCTCTGCCTTTCAGCTGCGCGATCTCGGCCTCGCGGCGGCGGAAAGCCGCCAGAACCGCCGGATCGAAGCAGGCCGGCGAGGTGCGCCCGTCGCCTTCCAGGATGATGCGGCAGGCTTCGGCATGGCTGAGGCCGGCCTTGTAGGGCCGCGCGGCGCAGAGCGCCTCGTAGACATCGGCGACCGAAACGATGCGGGAGGCGAGCGGAATCGCCTCGCCCTGGATGCCGCGGGGATAGCCGCTGCCGTCGAAATTCTCGTGATGGCAGAGCGCCACCTCGGCGGCGACGTCGAGGGAGGGATGCCGCGCCTCGCGCAGCAGGTCATGGCCGCGCCTGGTATGGGCGCTCATCACCGCGCGCTCCGCCGCATCGAGGCGGCCGGGCTTCATCAGGATGGCGTCGGGGATCACGGTCTTGCCGATATCGTGCAGCAGGGCCGCGTCGACGATGTCGTTCACCGCGGCGGTATCGAGCTGCATCGCCTCGGCGAGCATGCGGCTGATCACGGCGGTCATGTCGGCATGGTTCTGCGTGACGCTGTCGCGGGCATGGGCGACATGCGTCACCAGCCGCGCCACGGTATGTCGGTCGATCATGGAGAGTGTCGGGGGAAGCCTGGAAGGAAGTCCGGGAGGGTTACGACGGGCAGCGCGTATGTAGGCGCTGTCGGCGCGGTATGCCAGTCCCGGCGGCGTCGCGGCGTGTGACCGCCGATACAAACCGGTATTCCGGTGAATTCGCGTCAGGCGTCGGCGGTGTCGCCCCAGCCGCCTTCCCCCGCGTCCAGCGTGCCGCGGGTGATGATGTCATCGCCCTTTGCGAGATCCGCGGCGCCGTAATCGGGCAGCGGCGCGAGCGCGCGGTAAAGTGGAGTGAAATCCGGTTTCGTCGCCTCGAACAGCTCGTCGAAGCTGCGGATCACGAAATAGGTCTTCTGCAAGGTGTCGATGCGGTAGCGCGTGCGCATAACCCGCGCGAGATCGAAGCGGACGCGGTTGGGCGCGGCGGATTCGAGGCAGAAGATGCTCTCGCTTTTCGACGAGAGGATGCCCGAGCCGTAGATGCGCAGGCCCTGCGGCGTCTCGATCAGGCCGAATTCCACCGTGTACCAGTAGAGCCGCGCCAGGCGATGCAGCGCGTTCAGCTTCGCCGCCTTCAGCCCGCCCTGCCCGTAGGCCTGCATGTAGTCGGCGAAGACCGGATTCATCAGCAGCGGCACATGGCCGTAGATGTCGTGGAAGACGTCGGGCTCCTGCAGGTAGTCGAGCTGGGCGCGGCGGCGGATCCACCAGGTGGCGGGAAAGCGCCGCTCGGCGAGATGGCCGAAAAAGACGTCGTCGGGCACCAGGCCGGGCACCGCGACGATGCGCCAGCCGGTCGCCTTCTCCAGCAGGTCCGACAGGCGCTCGAAATCGGGAATGCCGTCGGCAGCCATGCCCAGCCCGTCCAGCCCGGCGAGGAATTCGCCGCAGGCGCGGCCGGGCAGCAGGGCGGCCTGGCGGTGGAACAGGTCGCGCCATACGGCATGGTCCTCGGCGGTATAGAGATGCCGCGGCTGGTCCAGCGTGTAGTCGGGCCGCAGCGGCAGATCGGCAGAAGGCAGGTCGGCAGCGGGCAGAGCGGACATGGCAGGCCTCCCGGGCTGGTCCGTTATCCGCAAGGGTAATGCATATGCTGCGCAAAAACCGCGCAACATGAAGCATGGTTTTCGGCAGCTATGCTATTTCCTTGCAGGGTTCGCGCAGAAATGCAGAATGCCTGCATGGAAGCCGATCTCGACGTCTTCGACCTGCGCCTGCTCGCCGCCCTGCAGACGGACGGCCGTGCCGCCGCCTCCGCGCTGGCCGACCGGGTCGGCCTCAGCCCCAGCCAGATCAGCCGCCGGCTCGCCCGGCTGGAGGAGGACGGCGTGATCGAGCGCTATGCCGCGCTGCTCAAGCCGGAAGCCGTGGGCCTCAGCGTGCTGGCCTTTTCCAATGTCTCGCTGGAGCGCCATGCCGAGGATCTCGTGCATGGCTTCGAGGCGGCGGTGATGAACTGGCCGGAGATCCTGGAATGCTATTCGGTGACCGGCGAGGCCGATTTCGTGCTGCGCATCGTCGCCGGCGACCTCAAGGCCTTCGCCGATTTCCTCATGCTGCGCTTATTGCGCATTCCCGGCGTGCGCAGCGCGCGCTCCTCCATCGTGCTGCACCGGATCAAGCAGACCACGGCGCTGCCGCTGCAAAGCGCGTAGGCCGCGCTGGCCGATCAGCCGTTCAGGAAGTCGGGCGTCGCCGAGGCGGTGAGCAGTTCGACCAGGCCGGTCATCGCGCTCTGCACGCGGCTGAAGCCGCCGGCGCGGGTGATCTGCACCTCGTCCATGTAGAGATCGCGGTTGATCTCGAGCTGCAGCGTGTGGAAGCCCTCGGCGCGGCGGGTGTAATGCTGCGTGATGTAGCCGCCGGCATAGGGCTTGTTGCGCGCGGTCGAGAAGCCGCAGGATTTCAGGTAATCCTCGACGCGGTCGACCAGCCGCGGCGCGCAGGACACGCCGTGGAAATCGCCCAGCACCATGTCGGCGCGGCGCTGGCCCGCGTCGGGCTGGTTGCTGCCGCCGACGCTGGGCATGGAATGGCAGTCGAGCAGCAGCGCGATGCCGTGCTGCGCCTTCGCCTCCTGCAGCAGCTTTTCCAGCGCTTCGTGATAGGGCCGCCAGCAGGTCTCGACGCGGCGTTCGGCCTCGGCGAAGGGCAGCTTGCCCTTGTAGATCTCCAGGCCGCCGGCGACGACGCGGGCGATGGTGCCCAGGCCGGCGCCGATCTTGCCGCTCTCGGTCTGCACATGGGGCGGCAGCGGCGCGTCGAACATCGCCGGGTCGAGCTCGTAGGCTGAGCGGTTGGGGTCGCAGTAGGCGCGCGGGAACAGGGCCTCCAGCAGGGGCGCGCCGAGCGAGGGCCCGGCGGCGTAGAGCTCGTGGATGAACGCATCCTCCGAGCGCCGGAGCGTCAGCGGGTCCAGCCGGGAGGCCGAGCGGAAGCTCTCCGGATAGATGTCGCCGGAATGGGGCGAGGACAGCACCAGAGCGGTGCGGACCCGGTCCGGCGGCGGCAGGGTGATGCGGATCGGCGGATCGACCGGAAATTCGGGATCGGGCCGGTGGACACGGGCAACGGCGGAGGCAAAGGTCATGGCGCTATATTGGCGGCGGCAGCAAGGCTTGCCAACCGGCCCGGCAGCGATTAAAAGCCTGCCGTCCGCGCCACCGCAGCATCGGCCGGACCTTTGAAGTGGCACGGGCGGTTAGCTCAGCGGTAGAGCACTACCTTGACATGGTAGGGGTCACAAGTTCGATCCTTGTACCGCCCACCACTC
>NZ_DATGQG010000081.1:0-5708 GCF_035304305.1 Ferrovibrio sp. | reverse complement strand
CCCCAGCGGACGCGCCATCCGGATGCCGTCGCCGGTATTGCTTTCGGCCGCCGGCGAGAAATGTTCCTGGCCGGTCGGCGCATGGGGATAAAGCTGCTTGCGGCGCTCAAGATCATGCGGGAAGCCACCCGTCGCCAGCACGACGCCGCGACGGGCGTTGACCCGCACCACTCCGTCTCTGGTTTCGATTATCGCGCCGGTCACGGCTTCTCCGCTCCTCAGAAGCTCCCGTGCGGGCGCTTCCAGCCAGAGCGGGATTCCGAGGTCGAAGGCCGACTTGGCCAGACGACCGGCGAGCGCATTGCCGTTGGTCAACCGCATGGCGCGGCCATGCAGCAGCAGGTCGCGGCAATACTTCATCAGGAGCTTGGCAACATAGCCAGCCGACACAACCGAGCGGGTCACATTGAAGAAATGCAGCAGCTCCTTGCCCGAGCCGATCATCATCCCGACAAAGGTAATTTCCTTCAGCGGCGGCCGCAGCGTCTTGATGTTGGCGCCCAGTTCACGACCGTCGAAAGGCTCGGCGCAGATCGAGCGTCCACCGGTGACGGCGCCGGGAGCGTTCGGATGGTAGTCGGAGAATTGCGGGCCGAGGACGAATTTGACGGCCGTCCTGCTCTCGAAGAATTCGACCATCTGCGGGCCGTTCTCGAGGAACGCGTCGACACGCTCGGCATCGAAATGGTTGCCCGCCTCGTGCTGCAGATAGGTGCGTGCCGCTTCCTTGCTGTCAGACATGCCTTCCCGCGCAGCCAGCGGATTGGCCGGGATCCAAAGCCATCCACCCGAGCGCGCCGTCGTTCCGCCGTAGACGGATTCCTTTTCGACGATCAGCACGTCGAGCCCATGCAGCTTGGCCGTTACCGCTGCGGCCATGCCGCCCGCGCCGCTACCAATCACCAGCAGGTCGCAATCATGGGTCTTCACAGGATTCGATGCATTCATGGCGTGCTCCACTCAGACAGTCAGATAGCCGCCATCGACCGGGAGCATGGCCCCGGTCACATAGCTGGACATCGACGAGACAAGAAAAACCACCGGACCGACCAGCTCTTCGGGCTTGCCGGTACGCCCCATCGGCGTATGCGCCATGAAGCGGCCGATGGCTGCCGGATCATTGCGGGTCGCCTCGGTCATCGGCGTATCGATCACGCCGGGCGCGATGCCGTTGACGCGGATTCCCTCGGACGCCAGTTCGGCGGCCAGCGCCCGGGTGAACTGCAGTACCGCGCCCTTGCTGGCGGTATAGGTGGTTGCCCGCGGACCGGTCGCAAAGGAGTTGATCGAGCCTAGATTGACGATGCGGCCTTTGGTGACGCGAAGCTGCGGCAGCAGCGCGCGCACCATGTTCTTCATGCCGGAGGCATTGACGGTCAGCGTGTCCTGCCAGTGACGGTCATAGTCGGGGTCGTCGATCGCGACTCGACGGATTATCCCGGCATTGTTCACCAGGATGCTTGCGGGGCCGAGGGCCGCAGAACAGGCCTGCGCGAAGGCCGCGCATTGCTGCGGGTCGGCGACGTCGAGTCCGGTGGCAAAGGCCTTGCCGCCGGAGCGGGTGATCTCGTCTGCCAGCCCGGCAACACCGGCCGCATCAACGTCGCCAAGGCCAACCGCCGCCCCTTCCCGTGCCAGGCCCAGAGCGATGGCCCGCCCGTTTCCCTGCGCGGCACCAGTCACGACGGCAACATCTCCCTCCAGCAGCTTGGGCATCGCTTCACTCCCGGAATTCGTGTATTGCGAATGAGTTCGTCATTTAATAAAATGGCGACGTCTGAAATGCAAGGCAATGTGTGCCTGCTTTCGGTTTTCTGGAGGAAGCGCCGCTGCCAAGCGGCCTATTCGGACTCATCCGACGGGAGAGGATCATGCGTCAGCTATTTGTGAAGGCCGCAGCGGCGATCGCGCTGCTCGGTGTATCGGCAGTGCCCGGCGTCGCCGCGGCACAGGCCAAAAATTTCGACCTGCAATCGGTGTTCGGCCTGCAGGTGCCGTCGATCGGCCAGAGCCCGGTGAAATGGGCCGAGCGCGTCGCGCTGATGACCAACAACGAGGTCAAGATCAAGGTGCACGGCGCCGGTGAATTCGTGCCGCCGTTTGAGGTGTTCGGCGCGGTATCCAACGGCTCGATTCCGATGGGCTTCGACTGGGTCGGCTACTGGGCCGACAAGATCCCGGTCGCCAACCTGGTCGGCTCGATGCCCTTCGGCCCGAACCCGGAGCTGTTTCTGGGCTGGATGTTCCAGGGCGGCGGTCTGGAGATCATCCAGAAGGCCTATGATCCGCACAACGTGAAGATCCTGCCGTGCCATATGGTGGCGGCGGAAGCCGGCGGCTGGTTCAACAAGGAAATCAAGACCGTCGACGACATCAAGGGCCTGAACATGCGCATCGCCGGCCTCGGCGCCAAGGCGATGGCCAAGCTGGGCGCCAACGTGCAGCTGGTGCCTGCGGGCGAAATCTTCGTCTCGCTGGAGCGCGGCCGTATTGAGGCGGCGGAATTCTCCGCGCCGCAGCTCGACATCGGTCTCGGCCTACAGAAGATCGCCAAGTACTACTACTTCCCCGGCTGGCACCAGCCGTCCAGCTGGGACACGATCATCATCAACATGGACGTGTGGAAGAAGTTTACCCCCAAGCAGCAGCAGATCATGACCGAAGCCTGCCTGGCCAACATAACCTACAACTGGTACGACCAGCTGAACGCCCAGGTGAACGCGATCGAGCAGATCGAGAAGGCCGGCGTGAAGGTGCAGCGCTTCCCCGAGCCGGTTCTCGCCGCGCTCTCCAAGGCCGCCACCGAGGTGATGGAAGAGGAAGCCAAGAAGGACGCGCTGTTCGCCGAGGCCTACCAGTCGCTGACCGCCTACATCAAGCGCGTCGGCCGCTGGAACGATCTGCAGG
Source organism: Ferrovibrio sp. (assembly GCF_035304305.1). GTDB lineage: Bacteria > Pseudomonadota > Alphaproteobacteria > Ferrovibrionales > Ferrovibrionaceae > Ferrovibrio. Next base: position 2,801 of record NZ_DATGQG010000081.1, on the reverse strand, counting down.
CCCTGCCGCGTAACTGACAAACCGCGGGTGCGCCGCTGCGATACGGCGCACCCGGCATTTCTTTTTACAAAAGCGAGGATCGGCCGGTGATCGCTCTGCTGAAGAAAATCGAAGAGGCCTGCGCCTGGTTCGGCCGAATCGTTGGCTGGGCCACGCCGATCCTGGTGGTCAGCGTCTGCATCGGCGTCGCGATGGTCCATTTCCGGGTCAACACCTTTGCGGACTGGGGCTTCGCCCTCCCGCTGCTGGGCGAAAAGCTCACCCTCAACGGCCTGAACGACCTGCAATGGCATCTCTTTGCCGTCATGGTGATGCTGGGTGGCGTCTACGCGCTGCACACCGACGGCCATGTCAGCGTCGACTTCATCGCCAACAATTTCACCGAACGAACCCGCCGGATCGTCGTCATTGTCGGCGACGTTCTCTTCCTGCTTCCCTTCGCCGCGGTCATGACATGGTTCGCCTGGAAGTTCATGATGTCGGCCTATACGACGGGTGAAGGCTCATCTTATGGCGGCCTCGTCGACCGCTGGATCATCAAGGCCGTGATGCCGCTAGGCTTCGGCCTGCTCGGCCTGCTGGGGCTGGCGCGCAGCCTGCGGCTGCTGCTGCAGTTCTTCCTGCCGCCACCGAAAACTCTCCACAAGGCCTGAACCGATGGACTATTTCTGGCCGCTGCTCATGTGCGCCGCCCTGCTGGTCGGCATCTTCACCGGCTATCCGGTGGCGATGGTACTTGCCGGCGTCGGCGTCATTTTCGCCTTCCTTGCTGACGTGCCGATCCTGTTCCTGTCGACCGGCGTGTCCCGCACCTTCTCCGGGATTCTCAGCAACTGGCTGCTGATTGCCGTACCCCTCTTCGTCTTCATGGGCCTGATGCTGGAAAAGTCCGGCATCGCTCAGCGCCTGTTGCGCTCTCTCGCCGGACTGCTCGGACCACTGCCCGGTGGTTATGCCTTTGCAGTCGCCATCATCGGCATCGTCATGGCCGCCTCTACCGGCATCATCGGCGCCTCTGTGGTGCTGATGGGCGTGCTGGCACTGCCGGTGATGCTGCAGAACCGTTACGATCCACGGCTCGCCACCGGCATCATCGCCTCTACCGGCACGCTCGGCATTCTCATTCCACCCAGCATCATGCTGGTTATCCTCGGCGACACCCTGCGCATTTCTGTCGGTGACCTGTTCGCCGGCGCGATGATCCCCGGCCTTCTTCTTGGCGCGCTCTACGTTGTCTACCTGATCTTCGTGGCCATCTTCCGGCCGGAGTCGATGCCCCCGCTTCCGGCCGGAGAACGCATGCCGTTTGGCCGCGCCGTGATACAGCTGATCCGCGACCTTCTGGCTCCGATGCTGCTGATCCTGGTGGTACTCGGCTCGATCATAGCCGGCATCGCCACGCCGACGGAGGCGGCGGCCCTCGGCGCGTTGGGCGCGTTCCTGCTTGCGCTGGTCTCACGCCAGCTGACCTGGCGACAGTTCGTCGAAGTTCTGAACGAGACCACCCGCACCACGGCAATGATCATGTTCGTCATGATCGGCGCGACGATCTTCAGCGTGATCTTCCGCAAGCTCGGCGGCGACACCATGATAGCTGACGCACTCGGCGTCGAGGATGCCGGCACCAATCCCTACTGGGTCATGTTCCTCATCATGGCGTTCGTCTTCGTGCTGGGCATGTTTCTCGACTGGGTGGAAATCACCTTCATCGTCATGCCGATCGTGGCACCGATCATCGCGGGCCTCGATTTCGGCCTCGGGCAGGAGCAGATCCTGCTCTGGTTCGCCATCCTGTTCGCGGTGAACCTGCAGACCTCGTTCCTGACGCCGCCCTTCGGCTATGCGCTGTTCTACATCCGCGGCATCGCTCCGCCGGAGATCGGCACCCGCGTCATCTATCGCGGCATTATCCCGTTCGTTATCATCCAGCTGACCGCCCTGCTGCTGACCATCGTGTATCCGCAGCTGGCGCTCTGGCTGCCGGCCAAACTGCTTGGTTGATCAAGAGGAGTTTCCCATGTCGAAAGCTTTCGCCTCCACCGCCGACACCGCCGAGAAGAAGATCTCCTTCACCCAGCTGGGCGAAGGACTCTACGCCTTCACCGCTGAAGGCGACCCGAATACTGGTGTCATCATCGGCGATGACGGTGTAATGGTGATCGACACTCAGGCAACGCCGAAGATGGCCGGCAAGGTGATCGAGCATATCCGCAAGGTCACCGACAAGCCGATCAAGTATGTGCTGCTGTCGCATTACCATGCGGTGCGCGTGCTCGGTGCCTCGGCTTACCAGCCGCAGCAGGTCTTCGCCTCCGAGGCGACCCGTTCGCTGATCGTGGAACGCGGCAAGGAGGATTGGGATTCCGAATACGGCCGTTTCCCCCGCCTCTTCCAGGCCGCCGATACCATCCCCGGCCTGACCTGGCCGACCATGACCTTCCCCACCAAGTTCACCCTCTACATGGGCAAGCGCCGGGTGGAGATCATGCATCTGGGCCGCGGTCACACGGCGGGCGACACCATCGCCTGGGTACCCGATGCCGGCGTCATGTTCTCGGGCGACCTGGTCGAATACCACTCGGCCTGCTATTGCGGCGATGCCCATTTCAAGGACTGGCCGAAGACTCTCGACAAGATTGCCGAGTTCAATCCCAAGGCCCTGGTCCCGGGTCGCGGCGACGCTCTGACCAACCCGAAGGAGGTCGGCGAGGGCCTGCAGCTCACCCGCGACTTCCTCACCACGCTCTACGGCTCGGTATCGGAGAGCGCCGCCAAGGGCCTGCCGCTGAAGGAAGCCTTCG
>NZ_DATGQG010000080.1:0-3292 GCF_035304305.1 Ferrovibrio sp. | reverse complement strand
CGAAGGGAATGCCTTTTTCCAGCGCGGCGATCTGCGCCTTGGCGCCGAACATGCTGAGCGGGCCGGAATACAGTGTTATGCGGCCGGGCAGGGCGGCATCGGAATGGTCGGACTCGGGCCGGGCGGGGATGGTCATCGGGCAGTCTCCCTGAATCGGTTTTTCGGGAAACGTAGGGTGAACCTGCCCGTCGGTCAACTTTTGTTCTTCTAATAGAACATAAACTGAACTACAATAAGGACCGCAGTCCTCGTCACAAATACCGAACGCCAGCCGAAGGAGCGCCGAAAATGTCCGCTGTCAAAGAGACTTACGACCCGTTCAAGGATCCCGACATTCACCTGCGGCCCGAGCCGCCGGTGGACGACCGCGAGCCGACCCATGCCGATCTGAGCATCCTGCCGAAATACAGCCCCGAGGACCGGGAATTCATGGACCGGCCGGACCATCTGGCCGACCTGCCGCAGGATCACCGCGCCTCGCTCGAGGAGCAGGGGCTGGAGCCCTACAACACCGTGCCCTGGCATCCGCCCGGCAAGCCGATCCGCATCGACTGGGGCCGGGCGGCAGAATTGCTGGCGAAGGGCACCTCGGTGGAGAGCACCGCCGGGCTGCTGTACTGCGACGCCAAACGGATCTGGCGCAACCTGCGCCGCAGCCGCAAATTCCGCGCGCGGGTGGAAGTCGCAGCCGAGCGGATGAAGATGCAGGCCGATCTGCGTTTCCGCAGCCTCAACATCCACGCCGCCCTGCAGATGAAGCATCGCGCCGAGAAGCTCGACACGAAGACGCTGCACTGGCTGGCCGAACGGCTCCGCATGGGCGAGGCGCCGGAGAAGACGGCCAGCCTGATCGACTGGCTGGAGGCGGTCGCCGCGCCGTCCGGTCCCTCGCGCAAGCGGCGCGCCAGAGCGGCGGCCGCGCCCGCGCCGCAGGCGGCGAAAGACGGCGCGGCAACGGGACTGAACGGGACTCAACAGGACTCAACGGGATTCAACGGGACTCAACTGGCTCTCAACGGGATTGAACTGGCATCGAACGGGACTGAACTGGCTCCGAACGGGCTCCAACTGGCCGCGCTTGCGCCGCCGCCGCGTCCGGCTGCGCTTGATAAGCCGTTGAACGGGCTCTAGTTCGACTGTTCCTGCCGGCGCAACGGTTGTCCCGCGCCGCGCTTTTCACCATCCTTCCAGTCCAGTCCGAGCATGCGGAGTCACAAGATGATCGACCTCTATTACTGGCCGACCCCCAACGGCCACAAGATCACGCTGTTCCTCGAGGAAGCCGGCATTCCCTACACGATCAAGCCGGTCAACATCTCGAAGGGCGAGCAGTTCAATCCGGACTTCCTGAAGATCGCGCCGAACAACCGCATGCCGGCGATCGTCGATCACGCGCCGGCCGATGGCGGCGCGCCGGTCAGCGTGTTCGAGTCCGGCGCGATCCTGCTGTATCTGGCCGACAAGTACAAAAAATTCATCCCGCAGGATCTGCGCGGCCGCGTCGCCTGCACCGAATGGGTGATGTGGCAGATGGGCGGCCTGGGCCCGATGTGCGGCCAGAACCACCATTTCAGCCAGTATGCGCCGGAGAAGATTCCCTACGCGATCAACCGCTACGTCAACGAGACGAACCGGCTTTACGGCGTGCTGGACCGGCGCCTGGAAGGCCGGGCCTTCATCTGCGGCGACGACTACACGATCGCCGACATGATGTCCTATCCCTGGATCGTGCCGCACGAGCGCCAGGGCCAGAAGCTGGAGGATTTTCCGAACCTGAAGCGCTGGTTCGACAGCATCTGGGCGCGGCCGGCCACCAAGGTGGCCTACGAGAAGGGCAAGGCGATCAACCAGGGCGTTCCGGTGATGACCGAGGAAGCGAAGAAGATCCTCTTCGGCCAGACCGCCGCCGTGGTGAAGGGGTAGAGGCGTATGGCAAGGGTATCACCCTCGGCGCAAGCCGAGGGTGCATCCGCCGGCTCCGTCGCGCGGATGGGCATGGATGCGCGGCGTTGACGCACCGGGCATGACGACCGAGTAAATGCAGGCAGGAAGAACAGAAAGGACGTATTCGTGATCGATCTCTACACTTGGGGCACGCCGAACGGGCGCAAGGTTTCCGTCATGCTGGAGGAGACCGGCCTGAAGTATCAGGCCTTTCCGGTCAACATCGGCAAGGACGAGCAGTTCGCGCCCGATTTCCTCAAGGTGAATCCGAACAACAAGATTCCCGCCATCGTCGATCACGAGCCGCTGGCGGCCTACGGCAAGGAGCCCTACAGCGTCTTCGAGTCCGGTGCGATCCTGATCTATCTCGCCGAGAAGAGCGGCAAGTTCCTGCCCGCCGATGCCCGTTCGCGCATGCAGGCGCTGCAGTGGCTGATGTGGCAGATGGGCGGCTTCGGCCCGATGCTCGGCCAGACGCACCACTTCGTGCGTTTCGCCAAGGAGCAGGTGCCCTACGCCATCGAGCGTTTCACCACCGAGACGAAGCGCCTCTACAAGGTGCTCGACGGCCATCTGGCGAAGAACGAGTATCTCGCCGGCAGGGAATACTCGATCGCAGACATGGCGACCCTGCCCTGGGCGGCGCGCCATGAATGGCACCAGATCGACCTGAACGACTATCCCAACGTGAAGCGCTGGTACGATCCGCTGATGGCGCGACCGGCGGTGCAGCGCGGCTTCGAGGTTCCGTGAGGCAGGCATGAGCGAAGTGAAGACCAATCCGCTGCTGGACCATGCGGGGGTGAGGCGCGTGCGCGCGGCGCTGGCGCCCTTCGGCGCGGAAGACCGCGTGATCGCCCTGGGCGATGCCGTGCGCACGGCGCAGCAGGCGGCCGACGCGCTGGGCTGCGAGGTCGGCGCCATCGTGAAGTCGCTGGTGTTTGCCTCAGAGGGCCTGAATGGAGAAAAGCGGGCGGTCATGGCGCTGGTGGCGGGCGACCGTCAGTGCGACCTGGAGGCGCTGGGCCGCGCGCTGGGATTGCCCTCGGCGCCGAAACGCGCCGATGCCGATCTGGTGCGCCAGGCCACCGGTTTCGCCATCGGCGGCGTCGCCCCACTGGGCCATGCCGAGACGCTGCCCATCGCGGTGGACGAAAGCCTATCGCGCTTCCCGCTGCTGCATGCGGCCGCGGGCCACCCCAATGCAGTGTTTCCGCTCACCTATGCCGAGCTGCTGCAATGGACCGGCGGCAGGGCGGCGGCGCTGGGCAAATAGGAGGATTACGTCGAAGGAGAATGGCGGAGGGGAAGGGATTCGAACCCTCGATACACCTTGACGGTGTATAAC
>NZ_DATGQG010000079.1:0-2870 GCF_035304305.1 Ferrovibrio sp. | reverse complement strand
CGTTCATCAACAATGCCACCACCGCCGTCGTCCTTGCACCGATCGCGCTCGAACTGGCACGGACGACCGGCACCCCGCCGCAGCCACTGCTGATGGCCGTGGCACTCGGTGCGTCGACCGACTTCCTCACCCCGTTCGGCCATCACAACAATACACTGGCCTTCGGCATCGGCGGCTATCGGTTCGGCGAATTCCTGAAGGTGGGCTGGCCGTTAACGCTGGCGAGCTTCGCGGCCGGCGTGATGCTGATTTCTCTCATCTGGGGCTGAGTTCTACGCCGAACGTCCCGGCGTTTCCGGCAGATGAAATCAAGCAGCATATATGTTGCGGACTGCCCGGCCGGCTGCCATCTCTTGGGCACCGGCCGCGCCGCGGAGATTCAGGCAAAGAATATGTTCATGGCCGAGCCGGAATTAGAAGATATTATACCGTCCATCAGCGGAGGTGACGCCGCACAATCATCATCACTCCCCCTTCGCGCTGAATGGTCTTGCCGCGCGTGACATTGGGCCAATCCGATCTGAAATTGTTCCGACTGGAGCGCGGCCGCCTCTTGGCCGTGCCGACGCAAGTGCCTATGACTGAGGTGGCTTGATTCCAGCTTTCGGCTGAAAACAGGAACAACCAGCCATGACGCTCGGCATTGCGCGCCGGCTTGCAAAGGCAATCAACGAGGAAGGCTCGCCGCTCCAGCCTCTTGCCACCCCGACGTTCCGTAATCTCTGGCTGTGGATCACCGTCTCCAATCTCGGCACCATCGTTCAGGCCGTCGGTGCAGGCTGGCTCATGACGACGCTCAGCGGCCAAGCCTCGATGGTGGCGCTCGTTCAGACGGCCACAACGCTGCCGATCATGCTCTTTTCGCTGGCTGCGGGCGCGCTCGCGGACAATTTCGACCGGCGTACCGTCATGCTGATCGCGCAGATCTTCATGTTCACGGTGTCGGCCATTCTCGCGGTGCTCAGCTTTGCCGGCGGCCTTACTCCGTGGCTGCTGCTTCTGTTCACCTTCCTGATCGGAAGCGGAACCGCATTGAACAATCCCGCCTGGCAGTCCTCCCTGGGCGATCTTCTGCCAAGAAAGCACCTGCCGGCCGCCGTCTCGCTGAACTCGATCGCCTTCAACCTCATGCGCAGCATCGGGCCGGGCATCGGCGGGCTGATCGTGGCTGTTGCGGGCGCAGCAGCCGCATTCGCCTTCAACGCGGCGACCTATGTCGGTCTGATCATCCAGCTCTTCCGGCTGAAACCCGCGAAGGTGAACGCAACCCTGCCGCCCGAACATCTGGGCGCCGCAATGTCGGCGGGTCTGCGCTATGTGTTCCTGTCGCCGAACATCGAAGCGATCCTGCTGCGAAGCCTCGCCCTGGGCCTTTCGATGAGTTCGATACAGGCTCTGCTGCCGCTCGTCGCGCGCGATCTCATCGGCGGAGGACCTTTGCACTATGGTGTCCTTCTCGGCGCATTCGGACTGGGGGCCATTCTGGCGGGCCTGTTCGGGCACAGGCTGCGCGAACGCTTCAGCAGCGAGGCCTATATGCGGCTCAACCATCTGGCCGCTGCCTTCAGCGCCGCCGCCCTTCCGTTCGCCGGAAACATTCTGGCCGCCCTGCCGATCATGCTGGTGGGCGGTGCTGCCTGGCTTCTGTCCTTCGCCTTTTGCAACATGTCGATTCAGCTCTCCGCCCCGCGCTGGGTGGTCGGCCGTGCGCTTGCCACCTATCAGACGGCGGCCTTCGGCGGCATGGCTCTTGGCAGCTGGCTGTGGGGAGAAGTCGCGGCCGACTGGGGTGTCGCGGCCGGACTGCAGATTTCGGCCGGCACCGCGCTCGTGACCATGCTGATCGGCGTCTGGCTTCCCATGCCGGAACTGGGGCGCCTGAAGCTCGATCCCATCCAGCCGCCGCCTGTGCCTGAGCTTGCAATCGACCTGGAGGCGCGCAGCGGCCCCGTCGTGGTCATGGTCGAATACGTCATCCGCGAGGAGGATTTGTCGGAATTTCTCGCCGCCATGCGCGAGCGCCGCCGTATTCGCAGGCGCAACGGGGCGAGCAGCTGGACGCTGATGCGGGACGTGACGGACCCACAGAAATGGATCGAGAGCTACCACGTCCCGAACTGGATCGAGTATCTGCGCCATCACCAGCGCACCACCGAGGCCGACGCCGAGGTGATCCGCAGACTGCGCGCGCTGCACAGCCTGCCGGAGCCGCCCCGGGTCAGCCGTCTCGTCGTGCGACCGGTGAGCGCCCGCGGCGGGCTGTTAGCAAGGTGATTAGCGAGGCGTTTGCGAACGGCCTCACTGAAAATCGGCGTTAAAGGCCCCACGGAAAGCACCCCCTTTGTATACCGGCCAGATGAAGCCGCGAACGGGAGGCTATGATTGCTGGCGGCAAGCAATCCTGGATCCCGGACGCGAGTTCCGCCTTTCTTCAGGCGCTTGATGCAGCGCAAACCGACGCATCCGCCGTCCATATACGCTCCGTGGAACGGAAGCAGGAGCAGGCGCTTTAGCTGGATGACATGAAGCTGCAGCACTATGTCTGTTCCAGTGTGGCGCGAGACTTGGACGGATGAACAAGAGGCAGTTCAACATCTGGTACTGGATCGCCGCTTTCATCGGCCTCATGATATTCCAGTACATTTTCATCACCGCCCAGCAGGTGGCGGAGATTCCCTACAGTACGTTCGAGAGCTATCTCGAAAGCGGACGCATCGCCGAGGTGCAGGTTTCCGACCGCTTCATCCAGGGGACGCTAAAGGAGCCGCTCGAAGGCGGGCAGTCGCGTTTCATCACGACGCGCATCGATCCAGACATCGCGCAGCTTCTGCGAGAGCACAACGTCGTGGTGACCGGCCAGATCGAAAGCA
>NZ_DATGQG010000078.1:0-3258 GCF_035304305.1 Ferrovibrio sp. | reverse complement strand
GTTTTTTATGTCCGGAAACGGCGCGGCGCAAGCAAATTTTGTACGATAGGGCAGCTTTGATGACCTTTTTTTGGCAAAAGGCGAGTCCCGCCCTCCTGCAGGTGCGGGCAAGCCGATCTGCGAGTCACAATTAGGTCCGATCTGGTACTTTTATCTCTTGCGTTATCTGGTTGTGGCCGATTCAGGGCCTGCAACCGGTGCAAGTAGCTGAGCCGCCAGTGTTTTCAGTTGCAACCATTGCCCGCATGAGGGATACGCATTGCAATGCCCGCGCGTGAATATAAGCTGCTTCCCGCTACCCGCAGGTAGCGCGGGCCCGGCTCATTCGGGGGAAGCATGTTCGACAATCGCCTGTCGGCGCTCTCGCTGCGCGTCCTCGCCATGATGGCGGCGCTGGCAGCCCCCTTTCTGGTCCTGGCCTTCTATTATGTCGATGCGCAGCGCGACGCGGCGCTGGAGGCGGTGCGCCGCGAGTCGCTGACGCTGGCCAAGGCGATCGCGCACCAGCAGGGTATTGCACTGCAGCAAACGAAGGCGCAGCTGACGCGCCTGGCCGAAAGCCATGCCGCCAGCGAAGAGCACGCCGCCTGCAGCAGCCGGATGCAGGAAATGGCGCAGCTCGGCCCCCACATCCTGCATCTCGCCCTGACCGGTCCGGACGGCGAGATCCGCTGCGCCTCGTCCGCGCAGGTCGCCGGCGCGCGGCTGGACGACCGCGACTATTTCCGCCAGGCGCAGCAGAGCGGCCGCTTCACCGTCAGCGACGTGCTGCAGACCCGCTTCTCGAAAATCTGGACGCTGGTCGCCGCCCAGCCCATCGCCGACAGCGAGCGGCTGGAGGGCATGCTGATCGCCAGCCTCGACCTGAACTGGGCGCAGTCCCTGCTGGACAGTCTGCATCTGCCGGCCGATTCCATCGTCAGCCTGTCGGACGCGACGGGCCGCATCGTCGCGCGCACGCCGCGCGGCGATGATCTCGTGGGCCGCGAGATTCTCGAGGCGGCAAGCTTCCGCGGCGCGATCGCGACAGCCAGCGAAGGCTGGGCCACGTCGGCCGGGCTGGACGGCGTGGCCCGGGTGATCGCCTTCGCGAAGGTGCCCGAGGCCAATCTCTATGTGCGCGTCGGCATCCCGACCGCCGCGATCGATACGGTGGAGCGCCGGGCGCAGCGCGACGGCCTGGCCGCGCTGGGCGCCGCGATCCTGCTCTCCGGCCTGCTGGCGGTGTTCCTGTCGCGCCGGCTGCTGCTGCGTCCGGTGCGCCAGCTCACCCAGGCGGCGCAGCGGCTCGGCGAGGGCGACTGGACGGTGCGCACCGGCTTCACCGAACGGAACCACGTCATGGGCCTGCTCGCCCGCAAGCTGGACGAGCTTGCCGCCTACGGCCAGAGCATCACCCGCGCCTTCCGCACGCTCAGCGCCGGCAACCGCACCCTGCTGCGCGAGCGCGGCGAACAGGCGCTGCTGGACGCGATGTGCCGCACGGCGGTGGAACAGGGCGGCTATCGCGTCGCCTTCGTCAACTACCTGCGCCATGACGAGGCGAAGAGCGTCGAAACCGTGGCGCGCTACGGCCATGACGGCGGCTTCATCGACAGCCTGCGGCTCACCTGGGCCGATACCGCTCACGGCCGCGGCTCGGTCGGCACCGCGATCCGCACGCGCCGGCCCAGCATCATCCAGCGCATAGCCAGCGACAGGAGATACGGGCCCTGGCGCAACGAGGCGATCCGGCTGGGCTTCGGCTCGGTGATCTCGCTGCCGCTGATCGTCGAGGACGCGGTGATCGGCACCTTCACCCTGATCGCGAGCCAGGAGGATGCCTTCGACGCGCCGGAAGTCGAGCTGCTCGACGAGATGGCGGCCGACCTTTCCTTCGGCATCAAGATCGCCCGCGACGCGATCCGCCAGCGCGAGGCCGAGGAGATCGCGCGCCGCGCCCTGAGCCACGACGCCATCACCGGCCTGCCCAACCGCGCCAGCTTCCTGCGCCAGACCGGCGAGGCGGTGGCCGCGGCGGCGCGGCGGCACGAGCCGCTGGCGGTGCTGATCGTGCATCTGCCGAACCTGCAGGAGGTCTATGACGGCTTCGGCCACGATCCGGCCAACAAGCTGGTCCGCGAGGTGGCGGGCCGCCTGGTGCAGCTGCCCGGGATCGGCGCCGGCGTCGCGCGGCTCGCGGTGAACCAGTTCGGCCTCTGCCTGCCCGGCATGACTGCCGACAGCGCGGCGCAGGCGGCGCGGCAGATCCAGACGTGCCTGCGCGAGCCGGTGACGGTGGGCGTCGCGCAGATCGACATCACGGCCTCGGTCGGCGCCGCCTTCTATCCCGGCCATGGCGACGAGGCCGAGCCGCTGGTGCGCCGCGCCGCCATCGCGGCCCGCGACGGCGCCCGCAAGGAGGCCTTCTATTTCGTCTACAGCGGCGCGACGGAGCGCGAGAATCCCGAGCGGCTGGCGCTGGCCGCCGAGCTGCGCGCCGCCCTGGACCGCCGCGAGCTGGAGCTGCATTTCCAGCCGAAATTCGACCTCGCCACCGGGGCGGCCTGCGGCGCCGAGGCGCTGATCCGCTGGAACCATCCGTCGCGCGGCTTCCTGGCGCCGGCGCGTTTCGTGCCGCTGGCCGAGGAGACCGGCCTGATCCGCACGATGACCGGCTTCGTCGTCGATGCCGCGATCCGGCACCAGCATGGCTGGGTGGCGGGCGGCCGCGCGCTGCCGGTGGCGGTCAACCTCTCGGCCAAGAATCTCTACGATCCGAATTTCCTCGATTCCTTCCGCGCCCTGCTGGACACCTGGGGCGTGCCGGCCAGCCTGGTCGACATCGAGCTGACCGAGAGCGCGCTGGTGGACGATCCCGATGCGGCGCGGCGCGTGCTGCACCGGCTGCGCGACATGGGCTCGAAGATCTACATCGACGATTTCGGCACCGGCTATTCCTCGCTGAACTATCTCGTCAGCCTGCCGGTGCATGCGCTGAAGATCGACCGCTCCTTCGTGCAGCAGATGCAGCAGAGCCGCGAGGCGGCGGCGGTGGTCGCCTCGGTGATCACCATGGCGCACCATCTCGGCCTGCGCGTGGTGGCCGAGGGCGTGGAAACCGAAGCCGACCGCGCGATGCTGGCCGGCCTCGGCTGCGACGAGGGCCAGGGCTATCTCTGGAGCAAGCCGCTCAGCGCGGCGGATTTCGAGCAGCGCTATCTGAAGGGGTGAGCGGCGGAGCGTCGAGGCGAACCGGCTTCCGCTTCACCGCCGGCA
>NZ_DATGQG010000077.1:0-39866 GCF_035304305.1 Ferrovibrio sp. | reverse complement strand
GGTCTCGATCAGGTTCCTGATTTCGGCGTCGATCAGCTTGTTGGTCTCGTCCGAGGCCATCGTCCGCTGGGTCCCGCCCATGCCGAGATAGCCTTCCTGCGTCGCTTCGTATTGCAGCGGGCCGAGCTTGTCCGACATGCCCCACTTGGTGACCATGTTGCGCGCCAGATCGGTGGCGTACTGGATGTCGCCGCTCGCGCCGCTCGAAACCTTGTCGTGGCCGAAGATGATTTCCTCGGCCACCCGGCCGCCCATGCTGACCGACAGGTTGGCGTGCATCTTGTCGCGGTGATACGAGTAATTGTCGCGCTCGGGCAGGCGCATGACCATGCCCAGCGCGCGGCCGCGCGGGATGATCGTCGCCTTGTGGATCGGGTCCGACGCCGGCTCGTTGACCGATACGATCGCGTGGCCGGCCTCGTGATAGGCGGTCATCTTCTTCTCGTCCTCGGTCATCACCATCGAGCGGCGCTCGGCGCCCATCATGACCTTGTCCTTGGCGTCCTCGAACTCCTGCATCGCCACCAGGCGCTTGTTGCGCCGCGCGGCCAGCAGGGCCGCCTCGTTGACCAGGTTGGCGAGGTCGGCGCCGGTGAAGCCCGGGGTGCCGCGGGCGATCGTCCGCGGATTGACGTCGGGCGCCAGCGGCACCTTCTTCATGTGCACCGCGAGGATCTTCTCGCGCCCCTCGATGTCGGGGACCGGCACGACAACCTGGCGGTCGAACCGGCCCGGGCGCAGCAGCGCCGGGTCGAGCACGTCGGGCCGGTTGGTCGCCGCGATGATGATGATGCCTTCGTTGGCCTCGAAGCCGTCCATTTCGACGAGGAGCTGGTTCAGCGTCTGCTCGCGCTCGTCGTTGGAGTTGCCGAGGCCGTGGCCGCGGTGACGACCGACCGCGTCGATTTCGTCGATGAAGACGATGCACGGCGCGTTCTTCTTGGCCTGCTCGAACATGTCGCGCACGCGGCTGGCGCCGACGCCGACGAACATCTCGACGAAGTCGGAACCCGAGATGGTGAAGAAGGGCACGTTCGCCTCGCCGGCGATGGCGCGGGCGAGCAGCGTCTTGCCGGTGCCCGGCGGCCCGACCAGCAGGCAGCCCTTGGGGATCTTGCCGCCGAGGCGCTGGAACTTCTGCGGGTCGCGCAGGAACTCGACGATCTCCTCCAGCTCGCTCTTGGCTTCCTCGATGCCGGCGACGTCCTCGAAGGTGACGCGGCCATGGCGTTCGGTGAGCAGGCGCGCCTTGGACTTGCCGAAGCCCATCGCCTTGCCGCCGCCCGACTGCATCTGGCGCATGAAGAAGATCCAGACGCCGATCAGCAGCAGCATCGGGAACCAGGAGACGAAAATCGAGAAGAGCGGGTTGCCCTCGTCCGGCGGCACGGCGGCAACGCGCACGCCGCGCTCGGTCAGCTTGCTGACCAGGCCGGGATCGTTGGGCATGTAGGTGGTGAAGCCGCGGCCGTCGCGGAAATGGCCGGTGATGGTGCCGTTATTCTGGATCTGGACGTCGGTGATCTGGCCGTTCTGGACGTCGTTCAGGAAGTCGGAATAGGCCAGCGACTGGCGGCCGCCGCTTCCGGTCGTCGGTCCCTGGAACAGGTTGAACAGCGCCACCACCAGAAGCCCGATGATGACCCACAGCGCCAGATTGCGACCGAACATATTCACGGAAGCTCATTCCTTTTAAATGACATAACCCGTCCCGTCGGTGCGCGTCCGCATTCGGGGCACGTTCGAGGGGGCTGGCGGAAATCTTAACCGATTTCCTTTCCTGCCTACCATAGATATGCGCCGCAGGGGCCGAAACAAGCGGCCGTCCATGGATTTACGGTAACGTCACGGTGTCCGCGGGCTGGCGGAATCGGCGGTTCCGGTCGGAATCCCGGCGGCGATCCGTGGCCGGAAGGCCAGCGTAAGCCCTTTCGGCAGGGCGCCGTGGCCGAGCCCCGGCACTGCCAGCAGGCGTCCGCCACGCATAATCGCCGGCTGGCTGGCCCAGGCCGGACGCGGCAGCCGGGCGGCGGCTTCGGCGTCGACGTCCGGCGGCCGCAGCGCGCCGAGCGGCTGCAGCACCAGACCGGCCGGCAGGCCGCGCGCGGTCTCGACGCGGAAGCGGCCGTCCCAGAGCAGCGACTTGCCCGGTTTCAGCGCCAGCGGTTCGGGTAGGTGCCGCGCCTCGCGGCAGACCAGGATGCGGCCATCCTTCCAGAGGCGCAGGCTGCAGCGATGCAAGCTCTGCGTCTGCATCAGGTTTTCACGCAGGCGTTCCAGCCGCTCCAGCCGCGGCGGCAGTGGCTGGCCGCCGATCGCCATCAGCAGCCGCGACAGCGCGCGCAGGGACACTTCCTCATGGGCGTCCGCCAGCGGCGCCGGATCGAGCCAGGCGATGCCGGACGGCAGCACGGTGACGCAGGCGCGCAGCAGGCTGTAGGCGGCATCGGTGAGGGCCGCGCGGGCGCGGGCGAGATTGGCGGCGGACTGCGCCAGATGCCGGGTGAGTTCCGCATGCGCCGCCGCGTCGCCGCCCGACAGCAGGTCGAGCGCCTGGCGCACCCGCACCCGGGCGAAGGCGGCATTGTCGTTGCTCGGATCCTCGATCCACTCCTGCCGGTGGCGCCGACAGGTGGCGACGAGCCGCGCCTTCGGAATCTCCAGCAGCGGCCGCAGCAGCATCAGCCCGTCGTCGAGTTCGCGCAGCGGCATCATGCCGGCGAGGCCATCCACGCCGGAGCCGCGCAGGCTGCGCAGCAGCAGGGTCTCGGCCTGGTCGTCGCGGTGATGCGCCAGCAGCAGATGCATGATGCCCCGCCGGCGGCATTCCGCCTGCAGCAGCGCATAGCGCGCCGCGCGGGCGTCCGCCTGCAGGTTGGCGGCCGGCTTTCCGTCATGCGTCCAGACGAGGATGCGGTGATCGATGCCGCGCGCCTTCAGCCAGCGCGCCACCTGCCGGGCCTCGCGGCCGGATTCCGGGCGCAGGCGGTGATCGACGGTGAATGCGGTGAGTGCGACGCGGTGGCGCGCCGCCCAGTGCTGCGCCAGCAGGGTCAGGGCCAGCGAGTCGGCGCCGCCGGACACCGCGACGGCGATGCGGGCGGGCCTGGCCGTCAGCAGCGGCTTCAGCAGTCGGGCGAATTCCGCCGCACCGAGTGCCCCCGCCCCCGCCATGGCGCTACTTGCAGCCGATCTTCCCGCGCTCGCGGGTCGCCGCGTCCTTCACATGGGGCGGCGCATTGGGAAATTCCTTGGCGAGCTGGCCGAAGGCCGCACAGGCCTCGGGAGTCTTCTTCAGCGCGGCGAGCGACATGCCGAGCTTGAGCAGGCTGTCGGGCGCCTTGGGATTCTTCGGATAGCCCTGGTAACCCTGCAGGAAGGCCTGGGCCGCCGGCTCATACTGCTGGCGCACGTAATAGGTCTCGCCCAGCCAGTACTGCGCGTTGCCGGCCAGCGGGTCCTGCGGATGCGCCGAGACGAATTCGCGGAAGGCGGCTTCGGCATCGGCGTAGTCGCTCTGCACCAGCAGCTTGTAGGCGTAGTTGTAGCGCTCCTGCGTGCTGCCCTGCGGCAGCCGCCCCTTGGCGGAAGCCGGCGGCGTGGCGCGGGCCACCTGCTGGGTCTGCTGGTTCTGTGCCTGGCCGCCTGATTGCTGACCGGGCGTCACCGGCAGCGGCCGGCCCTGCGCGTCGGTTGGCAGGGTGCCGAGCACGCCTTCGCGGCTCGGCGCCTGGCCCGGCGTGGCCGAGGACGAGCCGCGCGCCGGACTCTGCTGGGCGAGCGGCTGGCCCTGGTTCTGCGCCGTCGCCGGCTGCGAGGGCTGCGGGTTGATCGGCGCCGGCTTGACCTGCTCGACGCTGCCGGTCGGCCCGTCGGCCGGCAGCTGACCCGGCTGGGTGGCGCGCTCGAGCTGGGTGAGGCGGAAATCGACATCCTCGACCAGCTTGTCCATGCGGCGCTGCGTCTGGCTGGAATTGAACTCGACTTCCTCGAAGCGACCGGTGAGCTGGCGGATCTGGTTCTCGAGATCGTCGATGCGAGCGCTCAGGCGGTTGGCGATGCTGCCGCCGCTGCCGTCGGGCTCGGTGAGCGACTGGGAGGTGACCGCGCTGCTGCCGCCAGGCGCAGTGCCGCCGCGATAGACCTGGCGCTGCACGTTGCGCAGGTCGTTCTCCAGCCGGTTGATGCGCTCGATCAGCATCTGCGTGTCGCCCGTCTGCGCCAGGGCGGGCAGAGGCGCGGCGGCCAGCAGAAACAGGAAGGCGGCGCGGCGGATCGGCGAAGCGGACATGACAGGACCCCGTCTGGGCGAATGACTTGCGGTCTGCGGAAGCTGCAGTCTTGTCGCGGTTTACGTCAAAACCGTGGCGGCTGGCAACGCATCGGCAGCCCGCAGAAAAGGAAACACCCGCCTGCCGCCGGCCACAGGGCCTTTGGCAGAGCGGGTGCTGAACCCTTCACATCGGCGGGCGATCAGGCGCCCGCGTCAGAAGATCAGTTCGACAGAACGGTCACGCCGCGACGGTTCTGGGCCCAGGCGGCCTCGTTCGAACCCAGCGCCACCGGACGCTCCTTGCCGTAGGAGATGGTGGTCACGCGGTTCGCCGGGATGCCCTGGTTGACCAGGTAGTTCTTCACGGCATTGGCGCGACGCTCGCCGAGCGCCAGGTTGTACTCGCGGGTGCCGCGTTCGTCGCAGTGACCCTCGATGACGACCTTCCACTGCGGATAGCGCTTCAGCCAGGCAGCCTGCTTGTCCAGCGTGGCCTTGCCGGCCGGCTTCACTTCGTACTTGTCATAGTCGAAGAAGACGCGGTCGCCGACATTGACCTGGAAGTCCTGGACCGTGCCGGCCTGGATGCCGGTGGCGGCCGGAGCGGTCGCGGTCTGCTGGGTCGACCCGCTGCCGCTGGTGGCGGCGGTCGGGGCGGGATCCGAGGAGCAAGCGGCCATGAACAGGCCCACGGCAGCCACGGCCACAATCTTGGAGCCGAAGGTGTTGAGGCGCATTTTTTTTATCCCTCCGAGGGTTTCGAGTGAGTCAGGTACCTGAGAACTTTTTTTGGGCTCCGCTCGCCTCGCGCTGTTCTTGCGTCCGGCGAACTCGACCCGACCGACTTGATACCCGCCATTGACAGCAGCGTTCCTCTTGGCTGACAGCTGAGAAGCGAACGTCGCCGGAACCGAGGATCAAGCCATTTCGTCAAATCCAATATATCCACGCGTTTTAGGAGAATCAATAGGGCCTAAAGGACTTAGCCGCGTGCTGCGGCTTTTATGCAACAGCCGCAGCCTGGGGCTTCATGCCTATTTTCACTCTATGCCCCTCCTCCCTTTGGCGTAGCCGGCCGCCTCAGACAGGTTTTCTTTCGTCAGCGGATCAGCGGCGACAGGGGCGACCAGGCCGGGTCGGACGCATCGATCGGGGTCGGAATCTCCCGCTCGTTGTATCCGGTCAGGTCGATCGACACGAGACGCACGCGCTGGCCGCGACCGCGCGCATCGGGCGGATTCTCGCGGTAGAACATGAGCACGCGGCCGTTCGGCGCCCAGGTCGGCGCCTCCTGCACCAGCGGGCTGGTGGCAAGGATGCGTTCGCCGGTGCCGTCGGGGCGCATCACGCCGATGGAGAACTGTCCGCCGCCTTCCTTGGTGAAGGCGATCAGGTCGCCGCGCGGCGACCAGACCGGCGTCGAGTAGCGACCCTGCTGGAAGCTGATGCGACGCTGGTTCGAGCCGTCGGAATTCATCACGTAGATCTGCTTCGAACCGCCGCGGTCGGAGTTGAAGGTGATCTGGCGGCCGTCGGGCGAAAACGACGGCGAGGTGTCGATGCCCGGATCGGAGGTGAGCTGCTGCCGCTGCCGCGTGCGCAGATCCATCATGAAGATGTCGGAATTGCCGTTGACGGCGAGCGACATGATCACGCGGTTGCCGTCGGGCGAGAAGCGCGGCGCGAATGTCATGCCGGGAAAATCGCCGACCAGTTCCTGCTGCCCGGTATCGATGTTGAACAGATACACGCGCGGACGGTCGTTGAAGTAGCTGAGATAGGTGATTTCCTGCTGGCTCGGCGAGAAGCGCGGCGTCAGCACCAGATAGCGGCCATCGGTGAGAAAGCGGTGATTGTGGCCGTCCTGGTCCATGATGGCGAGCCGCTTGATGCGGCGATCCGGCGGACCGGACTCGGCGACATAGACGATGCGGGTATCGAAATAGCCGTCCTCGCCGGTGACGCGCTTGTAGATCGCATCAGAGATCAGATGCGCCAGCCGCCGCCAGTTGTCCGGCGTGGTGAACAGCGCAAGGCCCGTCATCTGCTGCTCGGCGGCAACGTCCCAGAGGCGGAACTCGCCGCGCAGCCGGCCGTCGGGCTGGATCTCGATACGGCCGTTGACCAGCGCATCGACATTGATGACGCGCCAGTCCTGGAAGCGCGGCTGCACGCGCATCTGCGCCGGCGACTGGATATGGGCGCGCGGATCGGCCGGCTTGAACAGGCCCGAGCGCTCGAGATTGGCACGGATCACGCTGGCGACATCCTGCCCGAGCTTGGTGGCCTGCGGATTGTCGGCATCGAAATCGGAGATCGCGATCGGCACCGGGCGGAAATTGCCGCGCGTGATGTCGATCTCCACGGCCGCCGAAGCGGGCTGCAGGATCGCCATCTGCATGAAGGCGCCGATCAGCAGCAAGGCTGCACCCAGCGCCGGCATCGTCGGCCGGCGCATCATCATCGTCTGCATCATTTCCTACCCACCCAGCATCTGTCGCGGATCAAAATTCAGAATGATTTCCTGCGCCCATTTCTCCCGGTCACCCGGCGGCAACTGGAAGGGCGCGGCCTTCAGCACGGCGCGGCGGGCCGATTCAGCCGCTGCGCGATAATTGTCCTGGCCCGGCATATACATGCGGGCCTGATCGACGATTTCGGGCTGCGACCGCAGGGAGCCGTCGGGATTGAGGCTGAAGCGGATCCGCACGATCAGCTTGTCTGCATCCAGTGCACCAAGATTGAAGGTCCACTTGTCTTCGACCTGTTTGCGGATGAAATCCTTTTCGCTCATCGAGACCGGCAGGTGCGGGTTGCTCGGCCCTTCGGCGCGCGGCGCCGCGGCCGGCGGCGTGCGCGAGGCCGTCTGCGGCGCCGGGTTCAGCTGTGTCGCCGGCGGCGCCTTCATCTTGTTCACCAGCGCCGCGACGTCGGCGAAATCTGGTGTCTTGCTCTTCTCCTCGGTGCGCTGCTGCGGCTTCGGCCTCGGCGGCTGCGGCTTGGGCTCAGGCTTCTTCGCCTCGACCTTCGGCGGCTCGGGCGCCTCGACGACTTCCTTCGGCTTCGGCACCGGCTTGGGCGCCGGCTCCGGTTCGGGCATCGGGGCGGGCTTCGGCGCCTCGGCCTGTTTTGGCGGCTCGGGCGGTGCCGGCGGCGGAGGCGGCGGCGGTGCCACGGCCTGGGGCTGCGGCTTGGGCGGCTCCGGCTTCGGGTCGGGCTTGGCTTCCGGCGCGGGCTCTTCCTTCGGCGGCGCCTTGGTTTCGATCACCTTCGGCTGCGGCTTCGGGATGTTGGTCTTCTCGGCGATCGGCGCGAACTCGGCCAGGATCACCGGCGGCTCGGCGTCCTTCGGCACGTCGAACAGGTGCGGGAGCCCGTAGATGCCGAGCGCGAGAATGCCGGCATGCAGGCTAGCCGAGAATATGTAAGACGACCGATGCACCGTACCACCAATCCGAATTCAGACCGCCTGCCCTACTTGCCCGACGGCGGATTGCCAACCAGCGCCACCTTGGTGAAGCCGCCGGTATTGATCATGCCCATCACTTCAAGGACCTTGCCGTAATTGATCGCCTGGTCGCCGCGCACGAAGATGCGGCGGTCGGGCGCATTGCCAGAGATCGCCTGCAGGCGCGGCACCAGCTGGTCTAGCTCGACGGGGCTTTCCTGAATGTAAACGACGCCCTTGGAATCGATCGTGACACTGAGCGGCTCGTCCTGGCCCTGGATCGCGGCGGCCTGCGTCTTCGGCAGGTCGACCTGCACGCCGACCGTGAGCAGGGGCGCCGCCACCATGAAGACGATCAGCAGCACCAGCATCACGTCCACCAGCGGCGTGACGTTGATCTCCGACATCGGCCGGCGCCGCATCCGGCCGGCCCGGGTGCCCCCGCCCTGCAGGTGCACGCCCATCAGGCGGCCTCCTCATCCAGCTGGCGCGACATCAGCGCCGAGAATTCGCCGGCGAAACCCTCCAGCCGCACGTTGAGCCGGCTGAGGTCGTTGGAGAACTTGTTGTAGGCCATCACCGCGGGGATCGCGGCGAGCAGGCCCAGCGCCGTGGCGAACAGGGCCTCGGCGATGCCGGGCGCCACGACCGCCAGTGAGGTGTTCTTGCTCGAGGCGATGGCGTGGAAGGAATTCATGATGCCCCAGACGGTGCCGAAGAGGCCGACGAAGGGAGCGACCGAGCCGACCGAGGCGAGAAAGCCGAGATAGCGTTCCAGCCGTTCCATCTCGCGGTCGATCGAGACGCGCATCACCTGGCCGATGCGGACCTGCAGCGAGCCCAGTCCCTGCTTGCCGCGCACCACGCCGCGCTCGGTGGAGCGCCGCCATTCGCGCATCGCCGCCAGGAACAGCACCGCCATGGGGTGGCTCGGACCGGCGAGCGAGATGCGGTCATACAGCGCGTCGAGCGAGCCGCCCGACCAGAAATCGGTTTCGAACTTGTCGGTCTCGATGTTGACCTTCCGGATCTTGATCAGCTTGTCGAAGATGATCGCCCATGACCAGAAGGAGGCCAGGATCAGCATCAGCATCACGGCTTTGACGATCCAGTCTGCCTGGAGGAAAAGCGCCCATAACGAGAGGTCGGCGGCTGCCGACGAGCCCCCGAGCGGCACGGCGCTGACGGTCCTGTCCATTCGTGGAATCCTTCTGTTACTGGTTGCAGATCAACGCGATAAATTTGGTGAAAGTGTGGCGAGTATTGCAGCCACCGCGGGTGGTACGCGCCGCGCACGGCCGCTTTTGTCGATACAGGCCAGCCTGACTTCCGCCCGGACCAGCAGATCGTCGCCGCGCCAGACATCCTGCGCCAGGGTGACGCTGGCACCGCGCAGTTCGACGAGGCCGGTGGTGACGGTGAGTTCCTCATGCAGCCGGGCCGGCTGCAGGTATTCGGTGCTGCAGGACCGGACCGCGAAGGCGACCCCGTCATCCGACGCCATGATGCCGCGCTGGTCGATGCCGTGCTGCAGCAGCAGATCGGAGCGGGCGCGCTCGATAAAGCGCAGATAATTGGCGTAATAGACGATGCCGGCGGCGTCGGTGTCCTCCCACTGGACCCGCACCGGATAGCGATGCGGCGCGGAGCGGTGCGGGGTCGCGGCGCCGGTGCTCACTGGCCGGCCTCGTCGTCGGAGAGCAGATCAAGCTGGTTCAGGTTCGCGCGGTTCGCCGGCACGGCGAGACCGAGATGCGCGAAGGCCTGCGGCGTCAGCAGCCGGCCGCGCGGCGTGCGCTGCAGGAATCCCTGCTGGATCAGGTAGGGCTCGATGATGTCTTCCAGCGCGTCGCGCGGCTCGCTGAGCGCCGCCGCAATCGTCTCGACGCCGACCGGGCCACCCTGGAAGTCACGGGCGATCACACCGAGATAACGGCGATCCATGGCATCCAGTCCGCGCTCGTCCACCTCCAGGCGCCGCAGGGCCGCATCGGCCCTGGCCGCATCCACCACGCCGGCCTTGCCGACCGCAGCGAAGTCACGCACCCGGCGCAGCAGTCGGCCGGCCACGCGCGGCGTGCCGCGGGCGCGACGGGCGATCTCGCGCGCGCCGGAGGCATCGAGCTCCATGTTGAGGATGCGGGCGCCGCGGCGGATGATCAGCTCGAGTTCCTCGACCTCGTAGAAATTCAGCCGCAGCGGGATGCCGAAACGCTCGCGCAAAGGTGTGGTGAGAAGACCGGAGCGCGTCGTGGCGCCGACCAGCGTGAACGGCGGCAGGTCGATGCGCACGCTGCGCGCCGATGGTCCCTCGCCGATGATCAGGTCGAGCTGGAAGTCTTCCATCGCCGGATAGAGGATTTCCTCCACCGCCGGATTGAGGCGATGGATCTCGTCGATGAACAGCACGTCGCGCGCTTCGAGATTGGTCAGCAGGGCGGCGAGATCGCCGGCCTTGGCGATCACCGGGCCCGAAGTGGCCTTGAAGTTGACGCCGAGTTCGCGCGCGACGATCTGCGCCATCGTCGTCTTGCCCAGGCCCGGCGGGCCGTGCAGCAGCACGTGATCCAGCGCCTCGCCGCGCGCCTTCGCGGCCTGGATGAATACCTGCAGGTTTTCGCGCGCCTGCTTCTGGCCGACGAAATCGCCGAGATGCTGCGGCCGCAGATGGCGCTCGAATTCGTCGCCTTCGGCCTTGCCGCCGGAGACCAGGCGTCCATCGCCGCGGGAGGCTTCGCTCATCGCGCCAGCTCCTTCAGCCCGGCGCGGATCAGCGCCGACACATCGGCCTTGTCACCCAGGCTGCGCGCCGCGGCGGTGACGGCGCCGAAGGCCTCGGCGCGCTTGTAGCCGAGATTGACCAGCGCCGAGAGCGCATCGGCCACCGCGCCGCCGCCGCCGGTTTCCGCCGGCGCGCCCGCGGCCGGCGCCGGGGCGGCGAAGGCGATGCCGCCGACCTTGTCCTTCAGCTCGGTGATCAGCCGGGCGGCCAGCTTCGGCCCGACGCCGTCGCAGCGGTTCAGCATCGCCTTGTCGCCCGAGGCGATGGCGCTGGCGAGCTCGTCAGGCGAGAGCGCCGAGAGGATGGCCAGGGCGACGCGCGAGCCGACACCCTGCACGGTCTGCAGCAGGGTGAACCAGCCGCGCTCGGTCTCGGAGACGAAGCCGTAGAGATGGATGTGGTCCTCGCGCACATGGGTCTCGACATGCAGCTTCACGGCCTCGCCCGGGCGCGGCAGGGCGCGCAGCGTGCGCGCCGAGCAGAAGACCTGGTAGCCGACGCCGCCGACATCGACGATGCAGAAGGTCTCGGCCACGGAATCGAGCAGGCCGCTGAGCTTGGCGATCATCGCGCGGCTCTCATCAGCGAGGCTTCTGCCGACAGCAGACGCTTCGAGGTCGCCGCATGATGGGCATGGCAGATCGCCAGCGCCAGTGCGTCGGCGGCATCGGCGCCGGTGACGTTGCAGCCCGGCAGCAGGCGCTTCACCATGGCATGCACCTGCTCCTTCTCGGCGCCGCCGGTGCCGACCACGGATTTCTTCACCACCGTCGCAGCGTATTCCGCCACCGGCAGGCCGGCGAGCGCCGGCGCCAGCAGCACCACGCCGCGCGCCTGGCCGAGCTTCAGCGCCGAGGCCGGATTCCGGTTCACGAAGGTTTCCTCCACGGCCGCCGCTTTCGGCTGCCAGGTGGCGATCAGCTCGGCCAGCGCGTCATGCAGCGCGCGCAGCCGGTAGGCCAGTTCGTCGTCACTGTTGGTGCGGATGGTGCCGTGGGCGACATGGGACAGGCGGTTGCCCTCGGCAGTGATCACGCCCCAGCCGGTGGCCCGCAGGCCGGGATCGAGTCCGATGATGCAGATACTGCCGCTCAAGACCGCTCCTGCCGCCCCCCTCAATCGCCGTCAGCTGGCCAGCTTGCTCAGTTCTTCGACCGAAATGTCGAAATTGGCGTAAACCTGCTGGACGTCGTCGTTGTCTTCCAGCACCTCGATCATTTTCAGCAGCGTCTCGGCCTTCTCGCCGCCGATCGGCGTGGTGGTCTTCGGCCGCCAGACCAGCTTGGCCGAGCTCGGATCGCCGAAGGTCTTCTCCAGCGCCTCGCGCACCGCCGCGAAGTCGTCCTGCGCGCAGGTGACCGTGTGGTTTTCCTCGTCCGACTGGACATCCTCGGCGCCGGCTTCCAGTGCCGCCTCGAACACGGCCTCGGCGCTGGCGACCTTCACCGGGAAGATGATCTCGCCGACCCGGTCGAACATGAAGGCAACCGAATTGGTCTCGCCGAGCTGCCCGCCATTCTTGGAGAAAGCGGCGCGCACCTCGCCGGCGGTGCGGTTGCGGTTGTCGGTCAGCGCCTCGACGATGACGGCGACGCCGCCGGGGCCGTACCCCTCGTAACGCACCTCTTCGTAATTGTCGGCCGCGTCACCGCCGGCGCCGCGCTTGATCGCGCGCTCGACGGTGTCCTTGGGCATGTTGGCGGCGCGGGCGGCCTGCACGGCGGCGCGCAGCCGCGGATTGGCGTTCGGATCCGGCTGTCCCATGCGGGCGGCGGTGGTCAATTCGCGGATCAGCTTGGTGAAAATCTTGGCGCGGCGGGCATCCTGGGCGCCCTTGCGATGCATGATGTTCTTGAACTGGGAATGGCCGGCCATGGCGCAACCTGCAAGTGGGTGTCAGATGGATGGGTCCGAATCGGGTGTGTTTACCATATTTTGCTGCAACCGGCAGCCGAGGTGGCGCCCGGATAAAGCCCGACCGGTCCAAAAGCAAGCGGCAGGAAGAGGTTGCAGATGATGCCGAACATCTATTGCGCGTATTCTCTTAAGGTCATACAATTTGACATATGCCCGGCCCGGCCCCAGACGCCGGCCGGCTAACAGCCGCGAGGCGAGCATGTCAGGGATGATACAATCCTTTGCTGTGTCCAGAATGCGGACCCTGCCCTCGGTCGCGCTGCCGGGCTACCCGCAATCGCCGCTGCTGGACCACGCACATGCCTTCTGGCTGGCCCGCCGCCGGGCGGCGGAGATGCCGTCCTGGCAGGCCATGTGCATCCCCGCCTTCGAGCCCCTGCGCGCCAGCAGCATCCTGTTCACCGTCCAGCGTGACCCGCTGGATTTCCGCTATACCGAGATCGCCAGCCGCATCGCCGCGATCAGCAATGCCGACAATACCGGCAAGCTGATGAGCGAGATCCCGCACCAGCGGCCGCCCAGCCGGGTCTGGGACCATCTCACCACGGCCTTCGATGCCCGTGCGCCGGTGAAGGGTACCCTGCCCTATGTCGGCCGCAGCCGCGGCATCGGCGGCGCCTACCATATTGTGCTGCCGCTCGCCGATGACGGACGGAATGTCGATCGTCTGCTCGTTTGCGTAGACCTCGCGCCCTCGCACGCACCCGACGCCTGAGGCTCGGCTTCCGTCCGTTTCCGGCCTAGCATGCGGGCATGCTCGGCCTCGACGACGCGACCGCGATCCTGCGGAGCGGCTACGATTACTGGGAGCGGAAGCGCGCCGGCCGCCCGATGCCGGCCCGCCGCGACATCGATCCGCTCGAGATCACTGCATTGCTGCCGCATGTCGTGCTGCTCGACGTGCTGCATGACAGCGATTTCGGGCCGCTGGATTTCCGCTACCGCGTGATGGGCACCGCGGTGGAGGCCAAGCTGTCGCAGCGCTATACCGGCCTGCGCATGAGCGAGATCGCGCATCAGCGACCGCCTGGCCGCCTGTGGTCGAATTTCGAAACCGTGGTGCGCACGGGGCAGCCGCTGGTCACGCAGGTGCCCTATATCGGTCCGCACAAGGATTTTCTCGCGGCGCAGGATCTCATCACGCCGCTGTCCTCCGACGGCAGCCGGGTCGACATGCTGTTCAACTTCGTCGATTTCATCCCGCGCCATCCGCGCTGATCAGCGCAGGGCGGCCTCCACCAGCCGGCGCAGTTCGGGCACCACATCCGCATCGAACCAGGGATGGCGCCGGCGCCAGGCCAGGTTGCGCCAGCTCGGATGCGGCAGGGGCAGGAAGCGCGGCAGGTAATCGCGGTAATGCCGCACGGTTTCGGTCAGGCTCTCCCGGCGCTGCGGGCCTAGGTAATGCGCCTGGGCATACTGCCCGACCAGCAGGGTGAGCCGCAGTTCCGGCAGATGCTGCAGCAGGCGGTCATGCCAGCGCGGCGCGCATTCGGGCCGCGGCGGGTTGTCGCCGCCGCGCGGATCGCGGCCGGGATAGCAGAAGCCCATCGGCATGATGGCGATGCGGGATTCGTCGTAGAAGCTGTCGCGGTCCATCGCCAGCCAGTCGCGCAGCACGTCGCCGCTGCGGTCGTTCCACGGAATGCCGGTTTCATGCACCCTGGTGCCCGGCGCCTGGCCGACGACCAGCAGGCGCGCCGTCGGCTTCATGCGCACCACCGGGCGCGGCCCGAGCGGCAGCCGGGCGGCGCAGAAGTCGCAGCTGCGCACCTCCCGCAGCAGGGCCGCGAGCCGGCGCGTCGTCATGGTGTCAGAGGGTCGCCTGCTGCAGGCGGCCGCCGAGGCGCAGCGGCGCGATGCGCGTCGCCAGCCCGCTGCGCGGATCGGTCTCGACATAGACCGCGCAGAGCGTGGCATCGCCGTTGGCCGGCTCGAACCGCCCGCCCGGCACCCGCTTCACGAAGCGGTTGAGCGGCTCGGTCTTGTCCATGCCGATGACGGAATTGTAGTCGCCGCACATGCCGGCATCGGTCTGGTAGGCCGTGCCGTTGGGCAGGATCTGCGCATCAGCCGTCGGCACATGGCTGTGCGTGCCGCAGACCAGCGAGACGCGGCCGTCGCAGAAATGGCCCATCGCCATCTTCTCCGAGGTCGCCTCGCCGTGGATGTCGACGATGATGGCGTCGACGCCGGCGCCGAGGCGGTATTTCTGCAGTTCGGCTTCCACTGCGGCGAAGGGATCGTCCAGCGGGTCCATGAAGATGCGGCCCATGACCTGCACCACCAGCACCTTCTGCCCCTTCTGCGTGGTGAAGACGGCCGAGCCGCGGCCCGGCGTGCCCTTGGGGTAGTTCAGCGGCCGCAGCAGCTTTGGGTCGCCGTTGATATAGGCGATGGTCTCGCGCTGGTCCCAGCTGTGGTTGCCGAGCACGATGGCATCGACGCCGGCGGCATAGAATTCCTCGCAGATCTTGCCGGTGATGCCGAAGCCCGCCGCCGCGTTCTCGCCGTTGACCAGCACGAAATCGAGATCCAGTGTCCGGCGCAGTTCGGGAATCCTGGCGACGATCGCATCGCGTCCCGACCGTCCCACCACATCGCCGCAATAGAGAAATTTCACGTCAGTCCTGCTTTCCGCACGGAATCGCCGCGCGCTCGGTCACAATCCAGTCCAGCCGCTGGTCCCGCTCGCCATGCGGCACGTCCGGCACCTGCTGCACGGCAAAGGCATAGCCCACCGCCAGAACCGGCCGCACCGCCCGCAGCGCCGCCAGCGTGGCGTCGTAGTAGCCGCCACCCATGCCCAGCCTGCGGCCTGTCTTATCAAATCCCACCAGCGGGACCAGCAGAATATCGGGCTCGAGCCGGTCAGCATCGCCCTCGGGCGCCGGAATTCCCCAGTTTCCCGCTGGCGGCGCCGTTCCGAAATCGGTCCAGCGGCGGAATTCCAGCGGTGTCGCCCGTTCCGCCTGCGCAACCGGCAGCGCGATTGCCGCGCCGCACGCCTGCAACTGTCGCAGCAGCGGCCGCGGATCGAGTTCGTCGGCCAGCGGCCAGTAGCCGGCCACCACCTGCCCCGCCTGCACCGGCAGCGCCTCGAGGAAGCGCGTCGCGGCGACCTCGGCGATCGCAGCGCCATTCGCGGCAGCCGCCTCGGCACGACGCTGCTTCAGCTTCGCGCGCAGTTTCGCCTTCAGGGCATCGAGGTCGTCGGAAACAATCACGTCAGCAGGCGGGAAAGAGAGGAGCGGACGGGCCCGCCTCGGCCGTTGGCGCGAACTAACCTCTGTGGCCTGGCGTACCAGGTGGGCGCCATATGTCCGGAACCACGGCTCCGGCCAGGGACAGCTCCCTCAGAGATGAGCATTGGCCCCAGGGTTAAGTAAAACCTGACGCACCAGGCAGCGCACCGTCCTGGATGGCAATCTAGGTAGTCTCCAGCCGGGCGGCAATATCCTCGAGCCGTTTCGCCAGTCC
Source organism: Ferrovibrio sp. (assembly GCF_035304305.1). Lineage (GTDB taxonomy): Bacteria > Pseudomonadota > Alphaproteobacteria > Ferrovibrionales > Ferrovibrionaceae > Ferrovibrio. The sequence continues at coordinate 23,966 of NZ_DATGQG010000077.1, read as the reverse complement.
GATCAGCGTGTCGGAATCGGCCTGCGCCGCGCCGTGCTGGGCGCGGATCTCGGTAATTTCGCGCTTTATCGCCGCGATATCCTGCTGCGCGCTTTCCAGATCGTCGGCCAGGGTAAGGGCGGTCATCAGCAGCAGCCGGGCGTCGCCCACCTGCCCGACCAGCGCCGCAAGCTCGCGCACGCGCGCATCCAGCATCTGCGACAGGCGATAGACCTGCTGTTCCTCGCCGTCATCGCAGCCGATCTCGTAGAGGCGGTTGTTGACGGTGACGTTGACCACTCCCATCGCGGACTCCCGTATTACTGGGCCGTCTGGCCGTCGAGCGCCTGGCGCAGCCGCGCCATGGTCGCCTCGAGCCGTGCGGCAATGCCCGACTGGAAAGCCTGCATTTCGGCCTGGCTGGCCTTTGCCGCCGCCAGTTCGGCCTTCAGCGCCGCCGTCTCGTCGGCAATCGGACCGCCATGGGCGGCCACGCGCTGCAACATGTCATGGGCGGCCTGGGTTGCGGCGAGCTGGCCGCGCAGCCGCTCGCATTCCTCGCGCAGCGCGGCAAGCTCGGCATCCTTCGCCGCCAGCGCGGCGGCGTCACCGGCGGACTCCCCCGCGGACTCCACCGGCTCCACCGGCACCGGCCGCATGTCGCCTTCGTCGCGCTCGTTCTGGATCTGCGCCAGTTCCTCGCGCAGGGCGTCGACCAGGGCGGCATGCTCGCGCAGAGAGGCGGCCTCGTCCCGGGCCGACTGCAATTCGTCGTGCAGCGCCTTCAGTTCCGCGGTGGCCGCCGCATGCTGCTCGGACAGCCGCCGGAACGCGGCTTCGCGCTGGTCCAGTGCTGCTTCAAGACGCCGGATGGCCCGCTCCATGGCGGCCGCCGCTGCGGATACACCCGAATGCATCACGTCTTTCTTTTATCTGAAGTTGGCGTATGAAGTTGAAATGCAGGATAAGCTTCGCCGTCCATAAGCGTCAACCGAACCTGCCTGTTCCGCTTTCCGCGGACTGATCCGTTTCTGTCCCGTCCTGACCGTCTGCCCCATGCTGTCGTCCGTCTCCATGATTTCCGATCCCTGGTTCTACGCCGCGGCCTTTCCGGCCGTCCTGATCGTGGGCCTCAGCAAGGGCGGCTTCGGGCCGGGCACCAGCCTGATCGCCCTGCCGCTGCTGAGCCTCGTTCTGCCGCCGCTGCAGGCCGCCGCCATCATGCTGCCGGTCCTCTGTGCGATGGACCTGGCCGGCCTGTGGGGCTATCGCGGCCTCTGGGACCGCCGCAACATGGCGATCATCCTCAGCGGAGCCGTCATCGGCATCGGCATCGGCACTCTGACAGCCGATTATGTCAGCAATAAGGGCGTGCAGATCATCGTCGGCGGCGTTGCCGTCGTCTTCGTGCTGCAGAAATGGCTGGGCCGCAGCGGGACCGAACCCACGCAGCCGAACGTCGCCAAGGGCCTGTTCTGGAGCGCCTGTTCGGGTTTCACCAGCTTCATCGCCCATGCCGGCGGCCCGCCCCTGCAGGTCTATCTGCTGCCGCAGCGGCTCGACAAGACGCTGTTCGTCGGCACCACCGTCGTCTTCTTCGCCGTGGTGAATTACGTGAAGCTGATCCCCTACTGGTATCTCGGCCAGTTCACGGCCGAGAATCTCGGCACCGCCGCTGTCCTCATCCCGGTGGCCGTCGGCGGCGTCTATCTCGGCATCTGGCTGCACCACAAGATGAGCGATGCCGGCTTCTACCGCTTCGTCTATATCTTCACCTTCCTGTGCGGCCTGAAGCTGCTGGGCGACGGCTTCGGTCTGCTCTAGCCACCGCCCCGGCACATTCCCCGGCTTTGAAGTGGGGATAGGACGCCGCATGTTGCCGCGGACGTACAACCTGTTCTAGCTTTGGCGCAGAAGGGGGAGCATCCCATGACCAGCATGTATGACCGTGATCTCGACAGGAACCCGGCCAATTACGAGCCGCTGTCGCCGCTGAGCTTCCTGCGCCGTACCGCCGAGGTCTTCCCTGACCGGCTGGCGGTGGTCCATGGCAAGCTGCGCTACACCTATGCCGAACTCTACGAGCGCTGCCGCCGGCTGGCCTCGGCGCTGGAAAAGCGCGGCATCGGGCGCGGCGATACGGTCGCCATCGTTGCCGCCAACACCCCGGCGCATCTGGAAGCGCATTTCGGCATTCCGGTCACCGGGGCGGTGATCAACGCGATCAATACCCGCCTCGATCCGGCCGCCATCGCCTTCATCCTGGAGCATGGCGAGGCGAAGATTCTGTTCACCGACCGCGAGTACAGCGCCACCGTGAAGGCCGCGGTCGAGCAGTCGAAGAACAAGCCGCTGGTCATCGACATCGACGACCATCTCTGCACCACCGGAGAGCTGTTCGGCGAGATCGAATATGAGGACTTCCTCAGGACCGGCGATCCGAACTACGAATGGCGCGGCGTTCCCGACGAATGGGATGCCATCGCGCTGGGCTACACCTCCGGCACCACCGGCAATCCCAAGGGCGTGGTGACGCATCACCGCGGCGCCTACCTGAACGCCGTGGGCAATGCCGTCACCTGGAACCTGCCCAAGCATCCGGTCTATCTCTGGACCCTGCCGATGTTCCACTGCGACGGCTGGTGCTTCCCCTGGACCATCACCATGCTGGCCGGCGTGCATGTCTGCCTGCGCAAGGTCGACCCGGCGCTGATCTATGACAGCTTCGTCAACCACGGCGTGACGCATTTCTGCGGCGCCCCGACGGTGCTGAGCATGCTGATCAACGCGCCGGAGGATCTGCGCGCGAAGCTGAAGCCGGGCGTGAAATGCATGACTGCGGGCGCCGCGCCGCCGGCCGCCGTGCTGGCCGCCATGGAAGGCATGGGTTTCGAGGTCACGCATGTCTACGGCCTGACGGAAGTCTACGGCCCCGCCGTGGTCTGCGACTGGCATGACGAATGGGATGCGCTGCCGCTGCCCGAGAAGGCGGCGATGAAGGCACGCCAGGGCGTGCGCTATCACGTCGAGGAAGACGTCACCGTCATGGATCCGAACACCATGCAGCGCGTGCCCGCGGATGGCGAGACCATGGGCGAGATCATGTTCCGCGGCAACATCGTGATGAAAGGCTACCTGAAGAACCCGAAGGCGACGCAGGAAGCCTTCGCCGGCGGCTGGTTCCATTCCGGCGATCTCGCGGTGCTGCACCCGAACGGCTACATGCAGATCAAGGACCGTTCGAAGGACATCATCATCTCGGGCGGGGAGAACATCTCGACGCTGGAGGTGGAAGGCGTCCTCTACATGCACCCGGATGTCATGGAGGCAGCCGTGGTCGCCCGCCCCGATGCGCACTGGGGCGAAACGCCCTGCGCCTTCGTGACGCTGAAGCCGGGCTCGCGCGCGACGGAAGACGAGATCATCGCCTTCTGCCGCGAGCGACTGGCGAAGTTCAAGTGCCCGAAGACGGTGGTGTTCGGCGAACTGCCGAAGACCTCGACGGGCAAGATCCAGAAATTCGAGCTGCGCGAAAAAGCCCGAACGCTGGCCTGACGCTTCGCTGGCCCGGCTGCCGCCGGGCCGCCGGGCCGCCTCAGGCGGCGCTAGTGCGCCTGCGACTGTCGGGCAATGGCCTCCTTAAGTCGCAACTTTTCGCGTTTGAGCTGGGTAAGACGAACCTGGTCGGGCATGGGGCGGTGAATCTCGTCATCGATCGCCGCTTGCAGGGCATGGTGTTTTTCGATGAGAGTATCGAGATGCGCCGTGTTGTTCATCGCATGCTCCTTCTTTGGTTACAGAGCATGTCAGCCGGCACGGCCTCATCAGCATGACCGCACCGCGACATGCTACGATTCAGTTAAGCACTGACCCCGCGTTTTGTCAGCCCCAGGAAAAAATATTCTGCCGGAAGCGAGAGCGTGATGCGCCGACCCACGAAACAGAGCAGCAGGAGCACCGTGAGGACGACTCGTGCGGCTAAGAAAATTACCGGAAAGAAAGTTGCGCAGCCTTCGCCACTGGCCGCGAGCGCCGTTGCCGCGCCGCGCCGGCCGGTTGCTGCAAAGCTGGCGCAGAAGGGAGCGACACAGACCATCCGCGCCCCGGCGCAGCGCCGCCTGATCGTCGGCATTACCGGCGCATCCGGCGTGATCTACGGCCTGCGTCTTCTGGAATGTTTGCAAAACAGCGGCATCGAAACCCATCTCGTACTCACCCGTGCCGCGGAAATGACCATCAGCTATGAAACCCAGCGGAGCATTCGCGAGGTGAAGGCTCTGGCCGATACGGTCTATCCCATCGCCGATATCGGCGCGGCGATCGCCTCGGGCTCGTTCCATACGCTGGGCATGGCGGTGATCCCCTGCTCGATGAAGACGCTGGCCGAAATCGCCTCCGGCGTGACCTCGAACCTGCTGACGCGGGCTGCCGACGTCACGCTGAAGGAACGTCGCCGGCTGGTGCTGGTGCCGCGGGAAACGCCGCTGCATCTCGGACACTTGCGCAACATGACGGCAGTGACCGAATACGGCGCCATCGTCGCGCCGCCGATGCCCGGTTTCTACGCCCAGCCGCAGAGCATCGACGACATCGTCGACCACACGGTCGGCCGCGTCCTCGACCTGTTCGGCCTCGACACCGCCCTGGTGCGCCGCTGGAGCGGCAAGCCGGCGCGGACGGAAAACGAGTGAGGCCGGAGGCTCAGGCGAAGGCCGCGTCCAGCAGCGCGGCGGCCAGCCGCTCCGCCTCTTCTCTGCCCGGAGCGACATGCGCGATGTAGTCCTGCAAATGGCGCTCAGCGGCCGCACGCTCGTCTCCTGCTGAGTCGCGCGTCGCGGGGCTGATCCAGCTCGCCGCCGCCAGCCAGCCCTGCGCCACCTGCTCCAGCTTCAGTTCCAGCGCCTTGGCGTCCCGGTACAGCGACTCGGCGGCCGGCTCATGGGTCTGCAGCGCCCTGAGCGCCCGGCGAGCCTGCCGCAGCGGCCGCAGCGCGGCGTTGACCGGCGCCGCGGCCATCTCGGCCCGGGCCAGTTCCCCCGGCTCCCAGCGCGGAAAACCGCGATGCGCGCGCCAGAAACCGAGCAGCAGCAGGTTCACGTCGGCGCCGCAGCGATCCTGCAGCTGCAGGCAGGCATCGGCCACCCCGGGCCGGTCATAGAGCCGGAGCGAAAAGTCCCAGAAGCCGGTATCTGCTGCGCCCATCCGTGCTATGGTTAGGCAGTTTCTGTCGAGGATGGAAGGCGCGGGTTTCCGGCCCGCGGCTTGAGTGATGACGTTTTCCGGCCCCATCGATGTGGACGAATTGCAGCGCAAGCTGGCCGATCTGCGCGCCGAGCACCGCGACCTCGACGACGCCATCACCGCGCTTGCCGAACAGCCGCATCTCAACCTGATCCAGATCCAGCGCATGAAGAAGCGCAAGCTGGCGCTGAAGGACCAGATCGCCAAAATCGAGAATCTGCTGATTCCCGACATCATCGCCTGATCCATGCAAGGCGGTACCGAGGGATACGCCGCAGACGCCGACCGGCTGGCGGCGGCCTACGAGAGCATCACCTTCGAGGACGTGCACAGCCGGATCATCCCTCTCCTGCCGGCGAGCGGTCGCGCGCTGGACATCGGCGCCGGCACCGGGCGCGACGCGGCGGCGCTGGCGAGACGCGGCTTCGAGGTCACGGCCGCCGAGCCGACCGCCGAGCTGCGCGCCCATGGCGAACGCCTGCATGCCGGTCTGCCGATCCGCTGGATCGACGACAGCCTGCCCGAGCTGCCGCAGCTGACCGCGGCGGCCGAGCGTTTCGGCCTGGTGATGCTGACGGCGGTCTGGATGCATCTCGATGCCGGCGAGCGCCGGCGCGCCATGCAGGCGGTGACGCCGCTGGTGGCGGAAGCCGGCCGTCTCGCACTGTCGCTGCGGCATGGACCGGTGCCGCCGGGTCGCCGGATGTTCGATGTACCGGCCGACGAGGTGATCGCGCAGGCCGCGGATCACGGGCTGCGGCTGCTGCACCGCTCCGAGCGCGGCGACATGTTCAACCGCGGCGATGTCCGCTGGGACATCCTGATGCTGGAGCGCTGAGCTAGACCCGGATCAGCAGTGGCACCCTCTCCGCCCCCTCGGTGAGCGCGACGACGCGATCGCCGACGCGCTGAAAAACGAGGTCGGTGCGGTTGCCGCCGACCTCGAGATCGCGGATCTCGAGCCGGTCGAGCGTCGCGGGCAGGGCCGGCCGGGTGACGCGCACCTCGCCGCGCAGGCCATCGATTTCCAGTCCCAGCGCCGCCTGCAGCAGCATGAAGACCGAGCCGGCGGCCCAGGCCTGCGGCAGACAGGCGACGGGATAGTCCGTCGGCGGTTCGCCCATGCGGCGGCCGAAGCCGCAGAAGAGTTCCGGCAGCCGCATGCCGTAATGCACCGCGGCCTCGAACATCTCCTCCAGCAGCCGCACGACGCCGTCGCGCTCGCCGTAGCGGCTCAGGCCGGCGACGCAGAGTGCCGTGTCATGCGGCCAGACCGAACCGTTGTGATAGGACATCGGGTTGAAGCGCGCCTGCCCCGGCGCCAGGGTCCGGAGGCCCCAGCCGGTGTTGAAGGCTTTCGACAGCAGCTGCTGCGCGACGCGCTGCGCCCGCTCCGGCGCGGCCAGCCCGGTGAAGAGAAGATGCCCGGCATTGGAGCCCTTCACGCGGCAGAGCCGGCCGCGGCCATCCAGTGCCAGGCCGTAAAAGCCAGCGTCCGGCATCCAGAACCGCTCTTCCACCGCGGCGCGGATGCGGTCCGCCCGCGCCTGCCAGCCGGCGGCGAGCGCCGTTTCGCCGCGCCGCCGCGCCAGCATCGCCATCGCGGAGAAAGCCGCATAGACATAGCCCTGCACCTCCACCAGCGCGATCGGGCCCGGCGGCGTGCTGCCATCGTCATGGAAGACCGAATCCTCGCTGTCCTTCCAGCCCTGGTTGACGAGTCCAGAAGTCTCGCCGCGGGCATAGGCGAGGAAGCCGTTCGGATCGGAGGCAAGCACGGACTCGATCCAGCCGAGCGCCTTGGTCAGCGCCGGCCAGAGTTCGCCGATGAAGCCGAGGTCGCCGGTGCGCTCGGCATAGGCGCCGGCGAGGATGACGAAAAGCGGCGTCGTGTCGACGCCGCCGTAGTAGCGCTCGAAGGGCAGTTCCTGCATCCGCGTCATCTCGCCCTTGCGCGTCTCGTGCATGATCTTGCCCGGCGCGGAATCGCGGAAGCTGGAGGTCTCCTGGGCCTGGTGATGCGCGAGATAGGAGAGCACGCCATGCGCCAGCGCCGGATCGAGCCACAGCGTCTGCAGGGCGGTCACGATGGCGTCGCGGCCGAACGGCGTGGAGAACCACGGGATGCCGGCATAGGGATAGGGGCCGGTCGGCAGTTCGCTGGTCAGCAGCGCCAGATCGGCGCGCGACTTCTCAAGCCAGTTGTTGAACAGGCGGCTGCGGCTGCGCAGCCTGGCGCCGCGGCGCAGGCGCCGGCGCATGGCAACCCGCGCCCGCGCCGCCGCCGCGCGGAAGCGGTGTCGGCCGGGCTCTTCCGATACCTGGCTGCCGATCTCGATATGGAGATCGAGCTGGCCGCCGGCGGGCAATGCCAGCAGATATTCGGCGCGGCCCGGCTCGAGGCGCGAAGGTATCGGCGAGAAGGCCACGGCGGTGGTACGCCGGATGCCGTCGAGGCCGTCATAGCGGAAGACGAAGCCGTTGCCGCACTGCTCCACCGGCAGCAGCCGGCCGCGGTTCGGGCGGGTTTCGCCGCGCACTTCGAACATGTCGTGGAAATCGGCGCCGAAGCTGAGTGTGACCGGCAGGGCGGCTTCCTGGCCGCCGTAATTGACGCAGCGGATCCGCTCGTAGAGGCAGCCCTCCCAGAGAAAGCGCGTACGTTCGATATGGATCACGCCTTCCCGCAGCGAGCGGCCGCCGAGCGGCGGCAGCGGCCGGTTCGTCATGTTCGCGGTGAAGAAGACGTTGTCGCGGCTGACCATGGCGCCGAGCAGCGAGGGCAGCTGCCCGGCGATGGTCAGCCGGAAGGTCGACAGCACGCGGGTATCGTCGCGGAACAGCCCGTCGCCCTCGCCCAGGATGTTGCCGAATGCATCGGCGATGACGAAGGTGTCACCATCCTTCAGCGCATAGAGGCGGCTGGGGACGCGCGGTTCGGCCGCGCTCTTTCCCTCGGCCTCCGGCGCCTGGGCGACAGGGGCGAGCTCGTTCATGCGATCCCCCCTGCTCAGGCGAACTGCTTCAGCTCCGCCATCCGCGTCTCCTCCTCGCGACCGAGCTTGCGGTACAGCGCGACGTAGTGGCGCGCCATCACGGTGGCCGAGAAACGCAGCTCGAAGGCGCGGCGGATCTGCGCGCGATCCATGTGCTTCGTCTGCCACACCGCCTTCACCGCCTCCTCTTCCGAGCTGACGATATGGCCCGTCACCCCGGGTTCGACCACCTCGGGCACCGAGCCGCAGTCCCAGGCCACCACCGGCGTGCCGCAGGCCATCGCCTCGATCATCACCAGCCCGAACGGCTCGGGCCAGTCGATCGGGAAGAGCAGCGCCGCTGCATCGCCGAGGAAGTCCGCCTTCTCGCGGTCGCCGATCTCGCCGACATACTGCACCGTGCTGCCGTCGATCAGCGGCTCGACGACCTCGCGGAAATAGGCGCGGTCGGCGGCATCGACCTTGGCCGCGATCTTCAGCGGAATGCCGGCGCGGCGCGCGATGGCGACGGCCCGGTCGGGCCGCTTCTCGGGCGAGATGCGGCCAAGGAAGGCCAGATACTCGCCCTTGTTCTGCGCCTTCGGCCGGTAGAGATCGGTCGGCAGGCCATGGGGCACCGTGCCGATCCAGTTGGCAAACGGCAGCGGACGGCGCTGGCTCTCCGAGATCGAGACGAGCGGATAGAACGGCCAGCGCCGGTAGGCCGTGTCGAGATCCTTCAGGTCGAGACGGCCGTGCAAAGTGGTGACCGTGCGTTCGGCGATGTCCTGGAAGAACGGGAAATGTAGCAGGTCGACATGGAAATGCAGCACGTCGAACTGGTCGGCCCGGCGGCGCACCTCGTGTAGCATCGCCAGGTGCGCGGCGACATCGGACTTCAGCGGTGCGGGGTCGAGACGGATCGCCTGGTCACGCACCGGAACCAGCCGCGCCTTTGTCGAGGTATCGGCGCTGGCGAACAGCGTGACATCATGCCCGAGTTCGACGAGGGCGTCGCAGAGATGGGCGACGATCCGTTCGGTGCCGCCATAGAGGCGCGGCGGAACGGCTTCGTAGAGCGGGGCAATCTGCGCGATCTTCATGTCTCCTCTCTCCCAACTGGCCTTTACGGACATGCCGGAGCGCAGTCTGCTGCCCGGCCGGGAGAGAACGGATTTCAAGCGGCCCCGCCACGCATGCCCCGTCCGGCACGCGCGCGCGCCACGCCTCACGCATTCCCCCGAGGAGCAACACGGATAACGCAGCCACCGGGATTTCTGGGCTATCCCGAGCGGCCGGACCCTGGAAAAGCATCCGGCGCGTTGGAGTTAGGAAGGCCGCCGGCCAGTTCAAGAGGGCGGTGTCCGCCCCTGTCCGGCCGTCACAAAGCGGTTGCGCTCAGCCTTCCAGCAGTTTCGCGATCTCGGCGAGATCCTCGGCCGAGAGTTTCGTCTCGCCGGCCTTCACATTCTGCTCCAGCTGCTCGGGCCTGGTGGCGCCGGCGATCACGCTGGAGACCTGCGGCTTGGCCAGAAGCCAGCCGAAAGCGAGATCCACCATGCTCATGCCCCGCTTCTCGCACCAGCCGCGCAGGCGCTCGACGGTGGCAAGATTGGCCGGCGTCATGTAGCGGTCGGCGAGGCGCTGGGTATTGGCGAGCCGCGAGCCTTCCGCCGCCTTGCCGCCCTGGTGCTTGCCGGTGAGCAGCCCGCTGGCGAGCGGGAAGAAGGGCAGGAATCCCAGGCCGAAGCGCTCGCAGGCCGGCAGCTGCTCGGCTTCCGCCTTGCGGAACACCAGGCTGAGTTCGTCCTGCGCCGAGACGAAGCGGTTCAGCCCGAGCTGCCGCGCCGTCCAGTCGGCGTCGGCGAGCTGCCAGCTGGCGAAATTGGAATTGCCGATGTAGCGCACCTTGCCCTGGCGGACCAGGTCGTCCAGCGCGCGCAGCGTCTCCTCGATCGGCGTGCGCGGGTCGGGCTGATGCTGCTGGTAGAGATCGATCCAGTCGGTCTGCAGCCGGCGCAGGCTGTCTTCCACCGCCTGCATGATGTAGCGCCGCGAGGCGCCGACCTTCCTGCCTTCATCATCCATCGGCATGCCGAACTTGGTCGCCAGCACGATGTCCTTGCGGCGCGGCCCGAGGATCTTGCCCATCTGCGTCTCGGAACCGCCCCTGTTGCCGTAGATATCGGCGGTGTCGAACAGGGTGATGCCGAGATCGAGCGCCTTGTGGATCACCTTGCGCGAGGCTTCGATATCCAGCCGCATCTCGAAATTGTTGCAGCCGAGGCCGACCTCCGAGACCAGCAGGCCGGAATTGCCGAGATTGCGGAACTTCATGGCGATATCCTTCTCTGGCCGCGACGACCGCGGCGCGACTTACATTTCCGAGCGGAAGGGATGTGCGGCGAAGACGCCGAGCACCTTCAGCGAACGGCTGAAATACTCCAGCTCCTGCAAAGCGAGATCGACATTCCTGTGAGCCGGATGGCCTTCGATCTCGGCATAGAATTCGGCCACCCTGAAACCGTCGGTCAGATAGCTTTCCAGCTTCACGACGTTGACGCCGTTGGTGGCGAAGCCGCCCAGGGCCTTGTAGAGCGCCGCCGGGACCGAGCGGACCTTGAACATGATCGCGGTCAGGCTGTTGCCCGCCTGCGGGTCCGGATCGCGGCGCTGGCGCTCCAGCTTGATGAAGCGCGTCGTGTTGGTGTGGTTGTCCTCGACATCGGCGCGGAGGATCTGGAGATCGTAGAGCTCGCCGGCGATGGAGGACGCGATGGCCGCCTCCTCCGGATTGTTGCGCTCGGCGACATCCTTGGCCGAACCGGCCGTGTCGGTGGAGACGATCGGCTCGATGCCGAGATCCTTGATGATGCGACGGCACTGCGACAGCGCCTGCACATGGGAATAGACACGCTTGACGGTTTTCAGGGTGGCGCTTCTGGGCGCCAGCAGCTGGTGCCGCACGCGCAGGAAATGCTCTGCCGTGATGTAGAGCCCGCCTTCCGGCAGCAGGTGATGGATGTCGGCGACGCGGCCAGCGGTGGAATTCTCGATTGGGATCAGCCCGCAGGCCGCCCGGCCCTCGCGCACGGCGGCGAAGGCATCCTCGAAGGTGGCGCAGGGCAGCGGCACCATATCGGGCAGGGCCTCGCGGCAGGCGAGATGCGAATAGGCGCCCGGCGCGCCCTGGAAAGCCACGACCGTTGCGGGATCGATGGCTTCAGAGGCGATCTTGGCGTTCATGGGCGGCTCGTGGCGTATATATGGGGACGGAGGCGGGAATTATCGTTGCGCAGCCATCACTTGGCGAATGCGCTCGAGATCGGCCGGAGTATCGACACCGAGCGGCAGGGTGTCAACGACAGCCGCGGCGATCGCCATGCCGTTTTCCAGCGCACGCAGCTGCTCGAGTTTCTCGCGTTTCTCCAGCGGCGAGGGCTTCAGCGTCACGAAGCGCTCCAGCGCCGCCCGTCGATAGGCGTAGATGCCGATATGATGCCACAGCGGCCCCTCGCCCGACGGCACCGGCCGGCGGCTGAAATAGAGGGCACGGCCGATGGTCTGACCGGGCTCCAGGCTGAGCACCGCCTTCACCACGTTCGGATCGTCGATCTCGTGGCTGTCCACGATGGGGGTTGCCAGGGTGGCAATGTCGATCGCGGCGTCGCCCAGGGGCGTCAGGGCCGCGCTGACCACCGTTGGATCGATGGCCGGCAGGTCGCCCTGCAGGTTCACCACCGCGTCATGCCGGCGCTCCGGGTCGAGCTTCACCAGCGCCTCGTGGATGCGGTCGGAACCCGAGGGGTGGTTGGGATCGGTCATCACCGCCTCGCCGCCGGCACCCCGCACGGCTTCCGCGATGGCGGCATCGCCGCAGGCGACCGCGACCCTGGCGAAACCGGCCTCGCGGGCCCGGCGCAGGCAATGGACGATCATCGGCACGCCGTGGATGTCGGCCAGCGGCTTGTCGGGCAGCCGGGTGGAGGCCAGCCGGGAGGGGATCAGGACGATGGGGTTCTGCGGCAGGGCGGAGGTCGTCATCGGAAGGCCCGGATTCGGAGGGAAATGGTGCGGCACTTCGCCGCAGCCGGGGCTGGCGGAAGCCCGGAGGCTGCCGATATATACGGGTTGCGGACGGTCCGGGGAAGCCGCTAATGTGCAGCGCGTTTTTCGGGCCGTTTCAGGCCTTTAACGACAGGCCTTCAGGTCGACAAAGCCGCCGTCGGGAGTGTGGGGATATGGATGGTTTCGAGCTCAACAAGATCGCCGGTGCGGTGCTTGCCTGCCTGCTGGTGATCATGGGCGTGTCGCAGATCGGCAACATGATCGTGAAGCCGAAGCCGCTGGCCGAAGCCGCCTACAAGATCGATGTGCCCGATGACGGCACCCAGACCCCGGGCGAGGCCGCTGCCGGCCAGCAGGAAGAGACCGACCCGCCGGTGGCCACCCTGCTGGCGAGCGCCGATCCGGAAGCTGGCAAGAAGGCGTTCGCCAAATGCGCCGCCTGCCACACCGTCGAGCCCGGCGGCGCCAACAAGGTCGGCCCCAACCTGGCCAACGTCGTCGGCGCCCCGAAGGGCCATACGGACGGCTTCGCCTACTCCGACGCGCTCAAGAGCACCGAGGGTCCCTGGACCTATGACGCGCTGTACCAGTTCCTGAAGAACCCGAAGGCCTATGCCCCCGGCACCAAGATGGCCTATGCCGGTTCGAAGAACCCCAAGGAGCGCGCCAACCTGATCGCCTATCTGCGGGGCTTCACGGACAATCCGCCGCCTCTGCCGGCCCAGTGATTTCCGCCGTTTCCAGAAGGCCGGGATTGCCGCAATGAGCGACGTCCCGGCCTTTTTGCGTTCTGCCGACGAGCTGGTCGCCTTCGCCGGCCACCTGGCCGATCTGGCCCGCGAGGCCATCCGCCCGCATTTCCGCCGCCTCGATGCCGTCGAGACCAAGGCAGATGCCTCGCCGGTGACGGTGGCCGACCGCGCCGCCGAAGCGGTGATGCGGCAGGCCATCGAGCGGCGCTATCCCGAACACGGCATATTCGGCGAGGAATACGGCCATGCCCGCCCCGAGGCGGAATGGCAGTGGATCCTCGATCCGATCGACGGCACCAAGAGCTTCGTCGCCGGCCTGCCGATCTTCGGCACGCTGATCGCGCTGACCTACGCGAATCGGCCGGTGCTGGGCGTGATCGACCAGCCGATCATGAACGACCGCTGGGTTGGCGCCTCGGGCCGCGGCACCATATTCAACGGACAGCCGGCCCGCACCAATGCGTCGCGCGGCCTGTCCGAAGCGGTGGTAATGACGACCTATGTGGATTCCTTCACCGACAGCGAGCTCGCGGCCTTCAACCGGCTGCGCAAAGCCTGCCGGATGAACCGCATGTCGGGCGACTGCATCGCCTATGCGCTGGTAGCCTCCGGCTTCGCCGATATTGCCCTTGACGGCCCGATGCAGCCCTACGATTACGCCGCGCTGACGCCCGTGGTGGCGGGCGCCGGCGGCATCGTCACCGACTGGGAGGGCCGGCCGCTCGACATGCGCGGCCATTCCCGCGTCGTCGCCACCGCCAATTCGCAACTGCACGAGGCCGCTCTCGCCATCCTGTCAGGAGCCTGACATGCGCCTTCCAGCTCTTGCCCTTGCTCTTGCCTGCGGCATCGCGGCAGCCCTTCCCTCTGCATCCGCCCCGGCCCAGACGCCGCAGCACGCGCTCTCCCTGGTGGGCGAGCCGAAATACAAGGCCGGTTTCACACAGCTCGACTACGTGAACGTCAACGCGCCCAAGGGCGGCGAGGTCCGCTTCTCCACGCCGGCCGGCTTCGACAGCCTGAATCCCTTCATTCCGAAGGGAGACGAGGCGCCCGGCCTCGGCCTGATCTACGAGACGCTGATGGTGTCGCCGATGGACGACATCTCGGCGGAATACGGCCTGATCGCCGAAACCGTGGAAACGCCCGACGATCTCGGCTGGGTCGCCTTCAATCTCCGCGCCGAGGCCAGATGGGCCGACGGCACGCCGATCACGGCGGACGACGTGGTCTGGACCTTCGAGCAGATCAAGCAGCATGGCGACCCGACCTACCAGCTCTATTACGCCAACGTGGCGCGCGCCGAGGCGGTCAATCCGCGCAAGGTGAAGTTCCATTTCACCGGGCCGAAGAACCGCGAGCTGCCGCAGATCATGGGCCAGCTGCCGGTGGTGCAGAAGGCGCAGTGGGAGAAGCGCGGCTTCGATCGCGTCTCGCTGGAACCCTGGACCGGCTCGGGTCCCTACAGGATTGCCAATTTCGAGGCCAACCGGCAAATCACCTATGAGCGCCGCGACGACTGGTGGGCGAAGGACCTGCCGATCAACCGCGGCCGCTACAATTTCGACCGCATCCGTTACGACGTCTACCGCGACCAGACGGTGGCCCGCGAGGCGTTCAAGTCGGGCCAGTACGACCTGCGCAGCGAGAACAGCGCGCGCGACTGGGCAGAGTTCTACGAATTTCCGGCCAAGCAGCAGGGCCTCGTGCGCAAGCTCGAGATCCCGCATGAGCGCCCGGCCGGCCTGGCCGGCTTCATCTTCAACACCCGCAAGGCGAAGCTGTCCGATCCCCGCGTGCGCCGCGCGCTGACGCTGGCCTTCGATTTCGAATGGGCCAACAAGGCGTTCTTCTACAACAGCTACCGCCGCGCCAGCAGCTTCTTCGAGAATTCCGACTTCGCCGCGCGCGGCATGCCGTCACCCGAGGAGCTTAAGCTGCTCGAGCCGCTGCGCGACAAGCTGCCGCCGGAAGTCTTCGGGCCCGCCTACGAGGCGCCGAAGTCCGACGGCAGCGGCACCGACCGCCGCAACCTGCGCGAGGCGGCACGGCTGCTGAAGACGGCCGGCTGGGAGGTGAAGGACGGCGTGCTGCGCAACGCGAAGGGCGAAGCGCTGGAAATCGAGTTCCTGCTCGGCGATCCGAGCTACGAGCGCATCGTCGCGCCCTGGGGCCAGGCGCTGCAGCGGCTCGGCGTCAACCTGCGCATCCGCACCGTGGATTCATCTCAGTATACCCGGCTGCTGCGCGAGTTCGCCTTCGACGTGATCTATTCCGGCTGGCCGCAATCCAACTCGCCGGGCAACGAGCAGCGCTACTTCTTCTCCTCGGAGGCGGCCGACAATTCCTCGAGCCGGAACTATGCCGGCATCCGCAGCGAGGCGATCGACAGGCTGATCGAGCATGTGATCTACGCGCCGGACCGCGCCGCACTGATCACCGCGACCCGCGCGCTGGACCGGGCCCTGACCTGGGGCCATTACCTGGTGCCCGGCTGGAACCTGCCCTACGACCGCATCGCGATCTGGGACAAGTTCGGCATGCCGGAAAAGACGCCCGCCTACGGCACCGACTTCTTTGCCTGGTGGATCGACCCCGCGAAGGCGGATAAAGTGCGGGCAGCCCAGCAACGCTAGAAAAGAGAAGACCATGACCTGGCCGACGCCCGTAACCCTGCAGGATGGCGATGTGGCACTGGTGCCGCTCGAGGCCGGCCATGAAGCCGACCTCATCGAGGCGGTGAAGGACGGCGAGCTGTGGAATCTCTGGTACACCTTCATCCCGCAGCCGGAGAAGATGGGCGCCGAGATCGCGCGCCGGCTGAACCTGCAGAAGGCCGGCTCGATGCTGCCCTTCACCGTGATGCTGAACGGCAAGCCGGTGGGCATGACCACATACATGAACATCGACGCGGCCAACAAGCGGGTCGAGATCGGCTCCACCTGGTACCGCAGGTCCGTGCAGCGCAGCGCGCTGAACACGCGCTGCAAGCTGCTGCTGCTGCGTCACGCCTTCGAGACCCTGAACTGCATCGCAGTCGAGTTCCGCACCCATTTCTTCAATCACCAGAGCCGCGCGGCGATCGAGCGGCTGGGCGCCAAGCTGGACGGCATCCTGCGCAACCACCAGGTGGCGCCGAACGGCAGCCTGCGCGATACCGTGGTCTACAGCATCCTGCCCGGCGAATGGCCGGCAGTGAAAGCCAATCTGCAGCACCGCCTGGCCCATGGCGGCGGAAAGGCAACGACTTGAGACGGCCGCTGGCAGGCCTGCTGCTTGCCGCAGCCCTGGCCTGCCTCTCCAATGCTCACGCCCAGCCGCGCCATGGCCTTTCGGCCTTCGGCGACCTGAAATACCCGCCGGACTTCCGGCATTTCGACTATGTCAATCCCGACGCGCCGAAGGGCGGCGAGCTGCGCATGTGGCAGCTCAATGCCTTCGACAACCTCAATCCGCTGATCCTCAAGGGCGTCGCCGCCGCCAATCTGGGCCTGACCTTCCAGAGCCTGATGGTCCGCGCCTTCGACGAGCCCGACGCCGTCTATGCCAGCCTGGCCGAGAGCGCCGAACTGGGGCCCGACCGCGCCTGGGTCGCCTTCAACATCGACCGCCGTGCGCGCTGGCATGACGGCTCGCCGGTGACCGCCGAGGATGTCGTCTTCACCTTCGAGTCGATCGTGCAGCATGGCCATCCGCTGTACCAGCTGGTGCTGCGCGACATGGAGAGCGTGACCGCGGAGAGCGAGCGCCGCGTCGTCTTCCGCTTCAGGCCGACGGAAAGCCGCCGCGACCTGCCGCTTACCGTGGCGACCATGCCGATCCTCTCGAAGGCCTGGTTCCAGGGTCGCGACTTCGCCTCGCCCCTGAGCGAACCGCCGCTCGGCTCGGGCCCCTACCGGATCGTGCGTGCCGAGGCCGGCCGCACGCTGGTCATGCGCCGGGTCGAGAACTGGTGGGCGAAGGACCTGCCGAGCAACCGCGGCCAGTACAATTTCGACCAGATCCGCGACGACTATTACCGCGACCGCGACGTGGCCGTGGAAGCGTTCTTCGCCGGTGAATACGACTTCCGCGAGGAGATCATCGCCCGCGTCTGGGCGACCCAGTACCAGGGCAAGCCCGCCTTCGACGCCGGAAAAATCAGGCGCGAGGTGCTGCGCGACCATACGCCGTCGGGCGTGCAGGCCTGGTTCCTGAATACGCGCAAGCCGCATCTGAGCGATCCGCGCGTGCGGCAGGCGATCAACCTCGCCTTCGATTTCGAGTGGATGAACAAGACGCTGTTCTACGACCTCTACAAGCGCACCCGCTCGATGTTCGAGAATTCCGACCTCGCGGCCACCGGCCTGCCCTCGGAAGCCGAGCTGAGGCTGCTGGAACCCTATCGCGACCGGCTGCCCCGGGAAGTCTTCACCACCGAATTCCAGCCGCCGCGGACCGACGGCTCGGGCAACAACCGCGCCAACCTGAAGCGGGCGCAGCAACTGCTGCTGCAGGCCGGCTGGGGCATCGAGAAAGGCCGGCTGGTGGACCGCGAGGGCAAGCCCTTCGAACTGGAATTCCTGCTCTACGAGCCGAGCTTCCAGCGGGTGATCGGTCCCTTCGCGCGCAACCTGGAGCGCATCGGTATCGCGGTTTCCATGCGCGTGGTCGACGTCTCGGCCTTCGAGAACCGCATGCGCAGCTTCGATTTCGACACGGTGGGACGGCGTTTCGCCCAGCCGATCACGCCGGGCACCGAGCAGCGCAACCTGTGGTCCTCGGCCTCGGCCAGCACCATCGGCAGCTTCAATCTCTCGGGCATCCGCGATCCGGTGGTCGACGACCTGGTTGAGCATATCGTCTCGGCGAAGAGCCGCGACGAGCTGCGGGCCGCCACAAGGGCGCTGGACCGCGTGCTGATGTGGGGCTGGTATGTCGTGCCGAACTGGTACAGCGGCACGGTGAAGCTGGCCTACTGGGACCGCTTCCAGCGACCGGCCACCAAGCCGCTCTACGATGTCGGGCTGGTGAACACCTGGTGGATCGATCCGGCCAGGGACCGCGCCTTGAACCTGCCGCGCCATCGGTGAGAGAGTAGAGGCATGCTGAGCTACATCCTGCGCCGCCTGCTGCTCATCGTGCCGACCCTGATCGGCATCATGGTGATCAATTTCATCATCGTGCAGTTCGCGCCGGGCGGCCCGGTCGAGCAGGTGATCGCCCAGGTCACCGGCACGGCGGTCGACACCACGGCGCGGATCTCGGGCGCCACCGGCGGCGAGGCCGGAACCGGCGCCGGGGCCGGCGCGCCGGTGGCCGGCGACATGGGCGGCAAATATCGCGGCGCCCAGGGCCTGGATCCGGAATTCATCCGCCGGATCGAGAAGCAGTTCGGCTTCGACAGGCCGGCGCACGAGCGCTTCTTCGTGATGATGGGCAATTACCTGACGCTGGATTTCGGCACCAGCTATTTCAAGGACCGGCCGGTGATCGACCTGATCATCGAGAAGCTGCCGGTCTCGATCTCGCTCGGCATCTGGACGACGCTGATCGTCTATCTGATCTCCATCCCGCTCGGCATCGCCAAGGCGGTACGCGACGGCAGCCGCTTCGACGTCTGGACCTCGGCCGCGATCATCGTCGGCTACGCAATCCCGAGTTTCCTGTTCGCCGTGCTGCTGGTGGTGCTGTTCGCCGGCGGCAGCTTCTGGCAGTGGTTCCCCCTGCGTGGCCTCACCTCCGACAACTGGGACCAGCTCAGCCTCGCCGGCAAGATTGTCGACTACTTCTGGCATCTGGCCCTGCCGGTCACCGCCATGGTGATCGGCGGTTTTGCCAGCCTGACCATGCTGACCAAGAATTCCTTCCTCGACGAGATCAACAAGCTCTACGTGCTGACGGCCCGCTCCAAGGGCCTGAGCGAACGCCAGGTGCTCTACGGCCACGTGTTCCGCAATGCCATGCTGATCGTCATCGCCGGCTTTCCGTCCGCCTTCATCGGCGTGCTGTTCACCTCATCGCTGCTGATCGAGGTGATCTTCTCGCTCGACGGCCTCGGACTGCTCGGCTTCGAGGCGGCGCTGAAGCGCGATTACCCGATCATGTTCGGCTCGCTGTTCATCTTCACCCTGCTGGGCCTGATCGTGAACCTGATCTCCGACATGATGTATGTCGTGGTCGATCCGCGCATCGATTTCGAGAGCCGGGAAGCCTGAGCCGATGGAAATGAGCCCCATCACGGCGCGGCGCTGGCGCAATTTCCGCAGCAACAGGCGCGGCTACTGGTCGCTGTGGATCTTTCTCGCGCTGTTCATCCTGAGCCTCTTCGCCGAGCTGATCGCCAATGACTCGCCACTGCTGGTGCGCTACGACGGCCGCTACTACTTCCCGGTCTTCAAGGCCTATCCGGAAACCGCCTTCGGCGGCGACTTCGAAACCGAGGCGAAATACCGCGACCCCTACGTGCAGGAGCTGATCCGCGAAAAGGACGGCTGGATGGTCTGGCCGCTGATCCCCTTCAGCTACCGGACCATCAACTACGATCTCGGCCGCCCGGCGCCCTCGCCGCCCTCGTCGGTGAACTGGCTCGGCACCGACGACCAGGGCCGCGACGTGCTGGCGCGTCTGATCTACGGTTTCCGCATCAGCGTGCTGTTCGGCCTCGCGCTGACCTTCCTGTCGTCGATCATCGGCGTGGCCGCCGGCGCGGTGCAGGGATTCTTCGGCGGCCGGACCGACCTGATCTTCCAGCGTTTCATCGAGATCTGGTCCGGCCTGCCGACCCTCTACCTGCTGATCATCCTCGCCAGCGTGGTGACGCCGAATTTCTGGTGGCTGCTCGGCCTCATGCTGCTGTTCTCCTGGACCGCCCTGGTCGGCGTGGTGCGCGCCGAGTTCCTGCGCGCACGCAATTTCGGCTATGTCCGCGCCGCCCGGGCGCTGGGCGTTTCCACGCCGGAGATCATGTGGCGCCACATCCTGCCCAACGCCATGGTGGCGACGCTCACCTTCATGCCCTTCATCCTGAACGGCTCGATCACCACGCTGACCGCGCTCGATTTCCTCGGCTTCGGCCTGCCGCCCGGCTCGCCTTCGCTGGGCGAACTGCTGGCCCAGGGCAAGACCAACATCCAGGCCCCCTGGCTGGGCATCACTGCCTTCGTGGTGCTCGCGATCATGCTCAGCCTGCTCATCTTCATCGGTGAGGCGGTGCGCGACGCCTTCGACCCGCGCAAGATCTTCCGGTGACGGCATGAGCGACGGCATGCTTCTCCAGGTCTCCGACCTCAGCGTGCGCTTCGGCGATGGCCCGGGCGCGGTGGATGCCGTGCGCGGCGTTTCCTTCGGGATTGCCCGCGGCGAGACGCTGGCGCTGGTCGGCGAGAGCGGCTCGGGCAAGTCGGTGACGGCGCTCTCGATCCCGCAGCTGCTGCCCTACCCGCTGGCCAGCCATCCGACCGGCTCGGTGAAATTCCGCGGCAAGGAGATGATCGGCGCGCCGGAGCCGGCCTTGCGGGCCCTGCGCGGCAACCGCGTGGCGATGATCTTCCAGGAGCCGATGACCTCGCTCAATCCGCTGCACAATATCGAGCGGCAGATCAGCGAGGTGCTGTTTCTGCACAAGAAGCTCAACCGCGAGCAGGCCCGGGCGCGCACGCTGGAACTGCTGAAGCTGGTCGGTCTGCAGGAGGCCGAGAAGCGGCTCGGCGCCTATCCGCACCAGCTGTCAGGCGGCCAGCGCCAGCGCGTCATGATCGCCATGGCGCTCGCCAACGAGCCCGACCTGCTGATCGCCGACGAGCCGACCACGGCGCTCGACGTCACCATCCAGGCCCAGATCCTGGCCCTCCTGAAGGACCTGCAGAGCCGGCTCGGCATGGCCCTTCTGCTGATCACCCATGACCTGAACATCGTGCGCAAGGTGGCCGACCGGGTCTGCGTGATGACCGAAGGCCGGATCGTGGAAAGCGGTCCGGTGGCGGCGGTCTTCGCCGACCCGCAGCATGCCTATACCCGCAAGCTGCTGGCCGCCGAGCCGAAGGGCAATCCCCATGCCGTGCCGCATGACGCGCCGATGGTGCTGCAGGCGGAGAAGGTCAAGGTCTGGTTCCCGATCCAGGCGGGCCTGCTGCGTCGCACGGTGGGGCATGTCAAGGCGGTGGACGGCATCGACCTGGATATCCGCGCCGGCGAAACGCTGGGCGTGGTGGGCGAATCCGGCTCGGGCAAGTCGACGCTCGGCTATGCGCTTCTGCGGCTGCAGAAAAGCGAGGGCCGCATCCGCTTCAAGGGCCAGGAGCTGCAGGGCAAGAGCTGGGACGAGATGCGCCCCCTGCGGCCGCAGATGCAGATCGTCTTCCAGGATCCGTTCGATTCCCTCAGCCCGCGGCTTTCCGTGTTCCAGATCGTCGAGGAGGGCCTGCGCGTGCACGGCATCGGCGGCGACGAGAAGGAACGCCGCAAGCAGGTGGCGGCGGCGCTCGACGAAGTCGGCCTCGATCCCGCTACCATGGACCGCTACCCGCATGAATTCTCCGGCGGCCAGCGCCAGCGCATCGCCATCGCCCGCGCCATGGTGCTGAAACCGCGTTTCGTGGTTCTGGACGAACCGACCTCGGCGCTGGACATGAGCGTGCAGGCGCAGATCGTCGACCTGCTGCGCGACCTGCAGGCGCGCCACAAGCTGGCCTATCTCTTCATCAGCCATGATCTGCGCGTGGTGCGCGCGCTGGCCGACCGCGTGCTGGTGATGAAGGATGGCAGGGTGGTGGAGCATGGCAGCGCCGCGCAGCTGTTCAGCGCGCCGCAGACGGCCTATACCAAGGCTCTGATCGCCGCCGCCTTCAATCTCGAAGTGGCGCACACCGAGTCCATCCGCAGCTAGTCGTTTCCATGGCCCTCCTGATCTATTCGAAGAACCATCCGGTCGCGGACTGGGGCGCGGCGATCGCGAAGCTGGCCCCCGATCTGGATATCCGCCTCTATCCCGAGATCGGCGATCCGGCCGATATCGACGTCGCCCTGGTCTGGAAGCCGCCGCCGGGCCTGCTGCAGAGCCTGCCGAACCTGAAGCTGATCCAGAGCTTCGGCGCCGGCGTCGACGGCATCCTCGCCGACCCCAACGTGCCGCGCCATGTGCCGCTGGCCCGCGTCGTCGACGGCCGCCTCACCGTGGGCATGAGCGAATATGTCCTGCTGCACGTGCTGCGCTATCACCGGCAGATGGAAACGATGCTGCAGAACCAGCGCAACCGCACCTGGCGCTGGCTGCCGCCCGTGGATGCCTCGGAGCGCATCATCGGCATCATGGGCATGGGCACGCTGGGCACGGATGCGGCGAAGAAGCTGCTGCCCTTCGGCTTCCAGGTGATCGGCTGGAGCCGCAGCCTGAAGGCCGTCGACGGCGTCACCAGCTTCCACGGCGACGAGCATCTCGACGGCTTCCTGAAACTCTGCAACGTACTCGTCTGCCTGCTGCCGCTCACGCCGCAGACCCGCGGCATCATCAACCGGCGCACGCTCTCGCTGCTGCCGCGCGGCGCCTATCTGATCAATGCCGGCCGCGGCGGCCATGTGGTGGAAGCCGACCTGCTGCATGCCCTCGACAGCGACTGGTTGTCCGGCGCGACGCTCGACGTCTTCAACGAGGAGCCGCTGCCGCCCGAGAGTCCGTTCTGGACGCATCCCAAGGTGACGGTGACGCCGCATAACGCGGCCGACAGCATCCCGGCCCATGTGGCGCCGCAGATCGTCGACAACATCCGTCGCCTGCAGAAAGGCCAGCCGATCCTCAGGCTGGTGGATTACGAGCGCGGATATTAATCCGCTGCGACAATACGCGCGGCGCGCGGCGCGACGAAAATGCTATCTTGCGGATTGTATATTCCGTCCGTCGCGCTGAGTTTGTAATGACCGATTTCACCGCCGACCATATGATCGCAGCCGAAGAGACTGCCGCCGAGCAGACCGGTTTCGGCCGGCACGAACGCGCCAATGGCGCGCGTGCGGTCCTGGTCCTGCTGGGTATCCTGCTGGCGATCGGCGCCGCCGCCGTCCTGTGGTCGCCGGCGGTGATCTTCTATGCCGCGCTGGTCCTGACGCCGCTGACCCTGGGCGCCATTCTCGCGATTACCCGCGGCTGGACCATGTGAGGCGCGCGCCTCACTCCCACTTGCGGAAGATCTCGACGAATTTCTCGTCGCCGCAGGCGATGAAGTAGCCGCGGGCGACGCAGTTCTCGGTCTCGCCGAGCCGCTTGCGCACGGCCTGCAGCGCCGGCAGCATTTCCTTCGTGGTCACCTTGTCCTTGAAGCGCATGACCTCGCCCTCGGTGCGCGCGCCGTCATAGATGACGCCGATGCGCTCCTCAGCCTGGATCTGCGGGCGCTGGCGGTAATAGGTGTTCAGGCTTTTCAGGCTGCCGGTCTTCTGGATGAACTGCACGAAACTGCTGAGGCCCGTATGCCGCTGGTCGGGCGCGGTCTGCTTGTCCTGGCAGGCGCCGAGGCCGAGGCCTGCGGCAAACAGGATGGCGACAGCGGGCAGCGCACGCCGGTAAGACATCTTCCCCTCCAATTCCGGTCCGCGACCCCTCGGGAACCGTTCAGTTATGCCTGCCGCCTTTTCACGTATCAGGTTAAAGAAAGCTATAAGGATCAATGTCTACCGCGCGTTTTACAGCTGCCGGTAGTTTGATCTTGCCAATCCATTCTCGCAGAACTTTCGGCACATCCACGTCCCGGGCCGCCTTCACCAGCAGCCGCTCGCGGAAACGGCCGCGCAGGTAATGCAGGGGCGCCGGCGCCGGACCGAGGACGCTCAGGCCCGGTCCGCGCGGCGCCGCCTGGGCCATGGCCCGGGCCGCCGCCTCCACCTGGGCCTGGTCGGCGCCGCTGACCACGATGGCGGCAAGCCGGCCGAAGGGCGGCATGCCGGCCCGCTGGCGCTCGGCCATTTCGGCGGCGATGAA
>NZ_DATGQG010000076.1:0-26187 GCF_035304305.1 Ferrovibrio sp. | reverse complement strand
CTTCGCCACCATTCACTTCATCGCCATCAACCGCGGCCTGCGGATCGTGCCCGAAGCGGAAATGCCGAGCTGGTCCGTGGCGCTCAATCCGCGCCGGCTCGGACCGATCGTCATCGCCTTCGCGGCCCTGCTGTCCGGCATCCTGACCGGAAAGTCGGTCCAGACCTCGGCCTTTTTCGGCGTGATGGGCCTGTTCGGGTCCTTCCTGCTTCTCAATGTCCGTTCGGTCCGGGATCTGCGGTCCTGCGTGAAGCTGATCGTCGACAGCCTCGAGGATGCCGGCAAGACCCTGGTGATGATCGGCGTGCTGCTTGCGGGAGCCCAGATCCTGGTCAGCATGGTCAATCTGACCGGCCTCGGCGTGGCTCTGTCCACGCTGATTGTGACGCTGGCCGACAACTCGCTCTGGCTGATCGCGCTGATCACGGCCGTGGTCTGCATGATCCTCGGGATGGGCATTCCCACCACGGCGGCCTACGTTCTTGTTGCCGCGGTTCTGGCTCCAGCTCTGGTCAAGGTCGGCATCTCCCCGATCGTGGCCCATATGTTCGTGTTCTATTACGCCACGATCTCGGTGATCACGCCGCCGGTCTGCGTGGCGGTCTTCGTTGCCGCCGGCATTGCCCAGACCGGCTGGCTGGGCGTCGCCCGCGAGGCATGCAAGCTCGGTGCCGTGACATATGTCATTCCCTTCATGTTTCTCGCCTATCCGGGCATGCTGGCCGAAGGCACATGGCTGGATTTTGCCGAGGCCTGCCTTTCCGGCATTGTCTTCACCATGGCCTTTGCGGCCTTCTTCGGCGGCGCGAGATTCTTCGATGCGCGGATACTCAACGCCATTGTCCTGCTCGCGATAGCCGTGCTTTCGGCGCTGCCGACCTGGTATGGCCTGGGCGTCGCTACCTGCGGCTTCGTCGTTCTGCTGGTCTGGCGGCGCCATCGCCTCCGCCCGCCCGCCGAGGTGTCCGCGCCGGTCGAAGCGTCCGCGACATGACATCGCCGAAGACCATTGCGGTCGTGGGCTGCGGCACCGTCGGCGCCAGCTGGGCGGCCCTGTTTCTGGCCCATGGCCTTGATGTCCGGGCGACGGATCCGAAGCCCGAGGCAGAAGCCTATCTGCGGAGCTTCGCTCAAAAGGCGATGGCCCAGCTGCGTGACCTGGGCTGCGCCGGAGAGGGGCAGCTGCATTTCACCACCGACCTGGCGGAAGTGCTGCAGGGCGCCGACTTCGTGCAGGAGAATGCCCCGGAGAATGAAGACCTGAAACGCCGGCTGCTGGCCGAGATCGACGGCAGGCTGCCGCCCGAAGTGATTGTCGCCGGCAGTACCTCGTCACTGCTGCGCAGCCGCCTGGTACAGGATTGCCGGCACAAGGGCAGGCATATCACCGCGCATCCGTTCAATCCGCCGCATCTCATCCCGCTGGTCGAAATCGTCGGCGAGGATACTGCAGTCGTCGAGCGGGCGGTCGCGTTCTACCGGAGCATCGGCCGCAGGCCCGTTGTGCTGAACCGGGAAATGCCGGGCCATATCGCCAACCGCCTCTCGTCGGCGCTCTGGCGCGAGGCGGTATATCTGGTCGAACAGGGCGTGGCCAGCGTGGCCGATATCGATGCCGCCATCACCCATGGCCCGGGGCTGCGCTGGGCAGCGGTGGGGCCGCATATGGCCTATCACCTTGGCGGCGGCGAAGGCGGCATCCGGCATTATCTGGAACATCTGGGACCGAGCCAGGTGCGCCGCTGGGCGTCGCTGGGATCGCCGAGTTTCGATGACGCGACCAGGGCCGCGCTGATCGAGGGCGTGCTTGAGGAAGCGGGTGGTCGCTCGATCGCCGAACTGGAAGCCGAACGGGATGCGCTTCTGCAGGCGATCGTCAGAATCCGCAGGGAACCCGGATAGCAGCCGCTCAGCGCAGGCCGAATTCCCGCCGCGTATCCGCCTCCAGCTTCGCATTCTCCGTCTCGATGCGGGTCTCGAGTTCGGTCATGAAGGCGTCGCGGCCCAGTCCCGGCGGAATGGGCGGCAGGAACCGCAGCACGATGCGGCCCGGCGGGCGCTTCCAGCCATGCTTGGGCCAGAAGAAACCGGAATTCACCGCCGCCGGCACGCAGGGAATCTTCAGGTTCTGATACAGCGCGGCGACGCCCGGCTGGTAGGGCGCGGTCTCGCCCGGCCGGGTGCGGGTGCCCTGCGGGAAGATCACGATATGCCGGCCGCGCTTCACCGCCTCGCGCGCCTGGCCGAGCATCTGCTTCAGTGCCCGCGCGCCGCCATCGCGGTCGACGGCGATCATCTCCTGCGCCTTGGTCAGCGCGCCGTAGATCGGGACCCGGTGCAGCTCCTGCTTCATCACGATGGCGGGCATGTCGAACAGCGCCAGCACCACCGCGGTGTCCCACAGCGACTGGTGCTTGGCGGCGATCAGCGCCGGACCGTCGGGGATATGCTCGCGACCCTCGATGACGCAGTCGATGCCGGCGACGGTTTTCAACAGCCGGTCGATGCCGCGCGACCAGAGCTTGCCGATGGCGACGATGGGGCGCTGTTTGCCCAGCGCCAGCGGCAGCAGACTGCAGAGGGCGAGCAGGGTGCTCCAGCCGTAGAAGGCCGCCTGGAAGAGCAGCGAACGGACGGCGAGGATCACGAGGCGGTTCCGCTCGCGACAGAGGCCGGCATGGGTCCGCCGGCGACCAGGCTTTCCAGCCGGGCGCGCAGCAGGGCGGCGAGGTATTTGGTGTATTCGCCGAGCAGGAAGACGGTGGCAGTCTGGCGGCGCCACCAGTCCTCGACGCGCAGCGTGTCGGAGCGCACGGCATGGGGCACGATGGTGACGCCCGGCAGGCGGCGGCCGAACTCGGCCAGGCTGCGCGGCATATGGTAGTTCGAGGTCACCAGGCGGATCGTGCGCACGCCATGGCTCTCCGCCCATTCCGCGGCTTCCACGGCATTGCCCTCGGTGTTGGCCGCCTCGAAATCGAGATCGACGCAGCATTCGAACAGCAGCTGCAGATCGATGCCCTCCCAGTTGCCCGACGCCTGCGCCGCGTCGGGCATCGCGGGCAGCACGGCCTGCAGCAGTGAGGCCTTGCTGGCGCTGGGGCTGACGCCGGAGATCAGCAGGCGTTCGGCCTTGTTGTCGTTCAGCAGCCGCAGGGCGGTGGCGAGTCGCGCCGTGCCGCCGGTCAGCACGACGATGGCATCGGTGCGCTCCTCTGAGGGCTGCGGCAGGGTCTCGACGCGCTCGATATAGACGAAGGCGCCGCCCAGCCAGACCAGCAGCAGGGCCACGAGGATGCTGAACCAGCGTTTCAGCCGGGTGGAGAACGGCGTAGCTGTCCTGTTCCTGCGCGCCATGCGTCAATCCGTTACTGCATCCTGGCTGGCGGCCGTCAGGCGGTCCACCGCGTCGTTCAGGGTCTCCGTCACTGTGACCGGCAGCAGCTCCGGGGGCAATCCCTTCGCCAGTTCCGCGCGCCCCTTGCCGGTGCGCACCAGGATGCGGCGGCAACCGGCGGTTTTGGCCGCCTGCATGTCGGTGATGCTGTCGCCGATGAAGACCGTGTCCTCGGGCGCGGTGCGGAAGCGCGCCATCGCCTCGCGCAGCATGCCGGGACCGGGCTTGCGCCGGTCGGTGGCGGCCCAGGGCGGATCGGGCGCGAAAAAGATCGCGTCCAGTTTCGCGCCGGATGAATCCTGGGCCGCAAGCCGGCTGCGCAGATGGTCGTGGATGAGGTGCAGCCGCGCCTCGTCGATCATGCCGCGGCCGATGCAGGACTGGTTGGTGCAGACCGCAACCGGCCAGCCGCGCGCGTTGAGCGCCGCGATGGCGCGGCCCACGCCCGGCAGCAGATGCAGCTCGTCCGGCGTCTTCACGAAACCGTCGGGACCTTCCTCGTTCAGCACGCCGTCGCGGTCGAGCAGGATCAGCATGGCGTTCGCCCTACAGCATCGCGCGCAGCTCGCCGAGCACGGCGAGCCTTGCCGTCGTCATGGCCAGCAGGATCGCGGCACCCGGCAGCACGGCGAGCGCGAGCCAGTGCCACCAGACCAGCGCCAGCCCGGGCAGCATGCCGGTGCCGACGCGGCCGGCCAGCAGCTGGATCGCGATCAGGACGAGAATCGCGACGAGGCTGCCGGCCACTCCGCCGCGCCAGGCCTGGCGGCCGACATGGCGCTGGAACTGCCGCGCGATATAGCCGTCCTCCGCGCCCATCAGGTGCAGCAGCTCGATGGTGTCGCGCCGCGCGGCGAGGCCGGCGCGGGTGGCGAAGATCACCATGGCGGCCGAGGCCAGCCCGACCAGCAGCACGATGCCGAAGCCGAGGCTCTGCAGCATGCGGCCGAGCTGGATCAGGCGGTCGAGCCAGGGTTTCGGATCGTCGATGCGGGCGCCGGGCACCGCCGCCTGCAGCCGCGCCTGAAGGGCCTCGACGGACAGTGGTGCCTGCTCGTCGAGCGTCACGTCGATCAGGCCGGGCAGGGGGAGGTCCGCCTGCATCGCCTCGCGACCCAGCCACGGCTCCAGCAGGGCTTCCACGGCGGGCCGCTCCAGCGGCACCGCGCTGGCCACGCCCGGCACGCTGCGCAGGACCTCCAGTGCCTTCGCGATGCGCGGCGCCATCGCCTCACCGGGCCGGTCGGCGATCTGCACCGTCAGCCTGGACGAGACGCCGCGCCGCCAGTCGTCGATGCTGCCGTCCAGCGCCAGCGCGCCGGCCAGCGCCAGCGCGGCGAGGAAGACCATCACCGCCAGCGCCCAGGGCAGGAAGCGGCTGCCGGAATCGGCATCCAGCTGCAGGTCGGAGGGGCGCAGGGGCAGCGCCTGCTTGCGGCGGAAGATCACGCGGCATTCCTCTCGATGCCGAGCTGGCCCTGGCGCAGCCGCATCACCGGAAATCTGAACCGCTGCAGCAGATGCGTGTCGTGGGTCGCCAGCACGATGGCGGTGCCGAGCTTGTTCAGCTCGACGAAGAGGTACATCAGCCGCTGCGCCATCTCGGGGTCGACGTTGCCGGTCGGCTCGTCGGCCAGCAGCAGGGCAGGGCGCGCGATCACGGCACGGGCGATCGCCACGCGCTGCTTCTCGCCGCCCGACAGGGTGGCCGGCCGCGCCTCCAGCTTGTCGCCCAGCCCGACCCAGCTCAGCAGTTCCACCACATGCTCGCGGGTGCGCTTCTCGTCGGCGCCGGCGATGCGCAGCGGCAGGGCGACATTGTCCAGCGCGGTGAGGTGGTCGAGCAGGCGGAAGTCCTGGAACACAACGCCGATGCGCCGCCGCAGCATCGGCAGGGCGGCCCGGCTGGTGGTGGAAACGTCCTGGCCGAACATGGAAATCAGGCCGCGGCTCGGCCGCTGCGCAAGGTAGAGCAGCTTCAGCAGCGAGGTCTTGCCCGCGCCGCTCGGCCCCGCCAGAAAGTGGAACGAGCCGGGGCTGAGCTCGAAACTGACGTCGCGCAGCACCTCCGGCCCCGGACCGTAGCGCATGCCGACATTCTGGAATCGCACCACGTCCCGATCTCCAACGCCTTATCCGCCAATATCTTGCGGGGGCCTAGCCTTGCTTCGGCGGCCCTGTCCGTCCTATAAGGGAAAGCATCCGGAAACGCAAAAGGGGGTCGCTCAGGCGGGTTCTCAGGGATGATCCTCAGCTGCCCCAACTGCGCCACCCGTTTCTTCGTCGAGGATACCGTCTTCGGTTCCGCGCGCCGCAAGGTGCGCTGCTCGCGCTGCCGCCATGTCTGGCAGCAGGATCCCCTGCCCGAGGACTGGGAGCCCCCGCCGCCGCCCGGCAGCCCCGAATCGGCCCCGCAGCCCGAGCCGCCGCCCCCGCCACCGCCGACCCCGGAGCCGCCCCGGCCCGAGCCGCCCAGGGCTCCGCCGCCGCCTCCGCCCCCGCCGCCACCCCAAGCGTCGATGGTGGACGAGATGCCGCCTCCGCCGCGCATCTCCGGCTTCGACGAGGATGACGACGACCTGCTGCTGGAGGACGACCGTCCGCCGCTGCGTCCGCCGCTGGACGAGCCGCCGTCGACCGTGGACGACGACGATCCCGACGCCGTGCTGGCCCGCCGCCGCGAGCGCCTTGCCCAGGCCGGGGTGCAGCGGCCGCCGAGCCAGCCCAAGCCCAGGCGCTCGCTGGCCTGGGTCGGCTGGCTGCTGCTGATCGCGCTGCTCGGCGCGGTGATCGGCGGCGGCTACGAGAAGCGGGCCGAACTGATCAGCTTCTATCCGCCGCTGGCGAAGCTCTACGAGCAGCTCGGCATCCCGGTCGAGGCCGCGGAATGGCTCGGGCTGGAGCTGCACAATCTGCGGTCTGCCACCGTGCTGGATGACGGCGAGACCAAGATCGCGATCACCGGCGAGGTGGTGAATGTCGGCGGCGCCGAGCGCGACGTGCCGGCCCTGCGGGTAGCGATGCGCGGCGCCGACGGCCAGGAGCTGGCCGCCCATACGGTGGCGCTGGAGCAGTCCCGCATCGGCGCCGACGAGACGCTGAGCTTCGACCTCAAGCTGCCTGCCCCGCGCGAGGAAGTCACCGACCTGGAAGTCGCCTTCGCGGCGTCGCAGCCCTAGGAGGCTTCGGCGGCCGGCTGATCGTCGCGCCGGCGCAGCAGGCTGCGCAGCATGCCGTAAAAGGTCAGGCCCCAGGCCGCCAGCGCCGCGTAGAGAAACACCGGCGGGATCCATGACAGGAAATCGAGCGTCATGGCCTGCGCCATTTCCGCGGAGCAGACCGCATACATGCCGAGCGGGAAGACCGCACCCCAGTAGAGCGGATCGTAGCGCAGCGGGAAGCGTCGCCACAGATGCCGCCACAGCGCCAGCACGACCAGCATGGGAATCCACCAGCTGGCCGTCGCCCAGTAGAAGACGGTGAAGCCCTTCAGGAAGGGCAGCAGGGAGGCGAGGAAAGGGGCTTCGGGCGCATTGGCGATCAGGCGCGCGCCGGCCAGGGTCGAGATCGCCATGGCGCCCATGTTGATCCAGTAGGGCGGCGCCAGATCGCCAGGCGAGAAGCGGAAGAAGACGTAGCGGTAGAAGATCAGCGTCATCGTCCAGATGTAGAGCATGCCGCCCCACAGCCACATCGAGAGCGCGAGGAAGTTGAGCTCGAGCCGCCAGGGCTGCGGTGCCTGCGCCGCCAGCAGCGCGCCAAGCACGGCAACCGACTGCGTCGCCACCACCGCCAGCAGCCAGCCGCCATGGATGCCCTCGGCCAGCGACGGCTTGTCATGCCTGACCGCCAGGGCGGCGAAGATCGCATAGGTCAGCGCGAACCAGAGCAGGGCGCCGAGCAGCCACAGCGCCAGCGCCGGCCCCGGATGGCCGGCCAGCAGCATCTGGCTGCCCAGCACGCAGGTGGCAGCGACGGTGGTGAAGAAGCCGGGGCCACGGTGATGATCGGCCAGATCGGCCGCCATGCGGCGCGGATGCCACGCCAGCCGCAGCAGGCTGAGCAGCCAGAGCAGCCCGTAAGCGACGACATTGAGGTCGAACAGAACGGCGGCGATGAGCGGCCGGCCCTGCAGTTCGGCCGCGATGGCGACGATACCGGTCGCCATGACCAGGGCGAAATAGGAGGGGGAGAGTCCGGCCAGTGCGGCGCGCAACCCGGTCCGGGGCGCCTGGTCCCGGTCAGCTCGAGAAATGAGATGCGGCATCCGGTCTCCTAGGAAAACGCAGGTATGGCCCGGTCGGAAAAGGATCGCAACAGGCGCTTCGCACGCCCGTACTGCGATTATTTGGATTAATTAAGATCAACCGATCATTTGCCCTGCGGCCTTTCGATGCTAGCTTCGGACCTGACCGGTTCAGGAGGCAGGAATGGCGCGGATTCTGGTGGCTGAAGACGAGGTGCCGATGCGCGCCTTCATCCGCCGCGTCCTGGCGATGCGGGGCCACGAGGTCGTGGCCGTCGCCGACGGCGCCGAGGCCGTGCAGAAGCTGAGCCGCGAATCCTTCGATCTGCTGATTACCGATATCGGCATGCCCAACATGGACGGTGTCGAGCTGGCTCTGAAGGCGGCGCGCGACTGGCCGGATCTGCGCCTGCTGCTGATGTCAGGCCTGCCGCTGGAGCGCCAGCAGGCCCATGGCATCGGCGAGCTGGCCCAGGCGGTGCTGCAGAAGCCGTTCACCATGGTGGCCCTGAACGACGCCGTGGAAGCAGCGCTCGGCGCCGCGAGGGTCGAGGCCTAGTCGTTGGTGGCGAGCTGGTTGGCGATCTCGATCAGGTTGCCGTCCGGGTCGCGGATATAGACCGACAGGATCGGCCCGGTCGCGCCGGTGCGCCGCACCGGACCCTCGATGACCTCGGCGCCGCCGGCCTGCAGCCGCGCCTGCACCGCGGCAATCGGCTCTCGGGTGAGGAAGCACAGATCGGCCGAGCCCGGCACCGGCCGCAGCGCCTTGGGCTCGAACTCACGGCCCGCCTCATGCAGGTTGATCTTCTGGTTGCCGAAGGCCAGCGCCACCCGGACCGAGCCGTCGGCGGTGGTGAAACGCGCCTCCTTCATGCCGAGCAGCTTCTCATAGAAGGCGACGGTGGCCGCGATGTCGCGCACCGTCAGCACCAGATGGTCCAGCGAATCGATCATGGACAAATCGTAGCACAGGATGCTGACGGGGCGCCCGCAACCTGCTTAAGTCTCCCCCGGAGTGAAACGAAGGACTCAGGACGCATGGCAAAGCACAGGATCGCAACCATCCCCGGCGACGGCATCGGCAAGGAAGTGGTGCCGGAGGGCCTGCGGGTGATGGATGAGGCGGCGCGCCGCTTCAGCATCGACTTCCAGTTCGACCATTTCGACTGGAGCTGCGACTACTACCTCAAGCATGGCCGCATGATGCCGGAGGACTGGAAGGAGAAGATCGGCGGCCATGACGCGATCTTCTTCGGCGCGGTCGGCTGGCCCGAGAAGGTGCCGGACCACATCTCGCTCTGGGGTTCGCTGATCCAGTGGCGCCGCGAATTCGACCAGTATGTCAACCTGCGCCCGGTGCGCCTGATGCCGGGCATTCCGTCGCCGCTGGCCAACCGCAAGGTCGGCGACATCGACTTCTATGTCGTGCGCGAGAATACCGAGGGCGAGTATTCGTCCATCGGCGGCCGTATGTTCGGCGGCACCGAGCGCGAATTCGTCATCCAGGAAACCGTGCTCAGCCGCACCGGCACCGACCGCATCCTGAAATTCGCCTTCGATCTGGCGCGCAGCCGGCCGAAGAAGCATCTCACCTCGGCGACCAAGTCGAACGGCATCTCGATCACCATGCCCTACTGGGACGAGCGGGTCGCCGAGATGCAGAAGACCTATCCCGACGTGCGCGTCGACAAGTACCACATCGACATCCTGACGGCGCATTTCGTGCAGCATCCCGACTGGTTCGACGTCGTGGTGGGCTCCAACCTGTTCGGCGACATCCTGTCCGATCTCGGCCCGGCCTGCACCGGCACCATCGGCATCGCGCCCTCGGCCAATCTCAACCCGGAGCGCAAATTCCCCTCGCTGTTCGAGCCGGTGCACGGCTCGGCGCCGGATATCGCCGGCAAGGGCATCGCCAATCCGGTCGGCCAGATCTGGTGCGGCGCCATGATGCTCGAGCATCTCGGCCACAAGGACGCCGCCGATGCGGTGATGAAGGCGATCGAGGAGGTGCTGGAAGCCGGCCCGCGCACGCCCGACATGGGCGGCCAGGCCAGCACCCGCGACGTCGGCAAGGCCATCGCCGAGGCGGTGGCGAAGGGGTAGGGCTTCGAGTCCGCGACAAGCCCCGTTCACAAATCGTCACCCTAGCGCAAAGCGCGAGGGTCCAACGCCTATCCGTGCGCGGATAGACGGGGTGGACCCTCGGCTGCGCCGAGGGTGACGGCTTCTTTTGATATCAGAACCGCCGCAGCAGGCGTTCGAGATAGTCGAGCTCGAGCTGGTCGCGTTCGCGGTTGCCGGCGCGGCGCTGCAGTTCCTCGAGGATGCGGCGGGCGCGTTCGACGGGGCCCATGTCGGGTACGGCGTCGCCGCGGGCATTCTCGTCATAGCCACCGAGATTGCGGCCGAAGGGATCGCGGTCGGGATTGCGCTGGTTCTGCCGCGCATCGGCGGATGGCGCCTGTCCGTCGGGATTGCCGCGCTGCGCTTGGCGCAGTTCGTTGAGGCCCTGCCGCAGCTGGTCCAGCGCGTCGTTCTGTCCCTGCATGGCCTCGCCTGGCTCGCCGCGGCGCAGCGCCTCGCGGGCATCGCGCATGGCGCGGTCGGCGCGGCCGAGCTGCTCGGGCAGGTCCATGCCGCGTTCGGCCAGGCGGCCCATCATCTCGCCCAGGCGCCGGCGCAGTTCCTCCTGCTGGCGCGCATCGGCCTCGTTCTCGCCGCCCGGCTGTCCGGGCTGGCCCGGCTGGCCGCGGCCGAACTGCTGGCTGCGGCGGAAGGAGCGATCGAGAAGCTGCTGCTGCTGGCGCAGCATCTCGCCGAATTCCTGCATCATCTGGCCCTGTCCGCCCTGGCCGCGCTGGCCTCTCTGGCCGCGCTGCCCCGGCTGGCGGCCTTCCGGCATGCGGGCGAGCCGGCCGTTCTTCATCGCCTCCAGCATGCGCTGCATCTGCTGCAGCATCTCGCGGGCCTGGTCGCGCTCGCCCATGCGCGCCATGTCCTGCGCCTGGTCCATCATGTCCTGCAGGTCTTCCTCGGTCAGCGCCTCGGCGTCCTCGTCAAGCTCCTCCAGTTCCTCGCCGCGCGCCAGTCGTTCCATCGCCTCGCGCATCATCTCTTCCATGAGGCGGTTCATCGCCTCGCGCATCTCGTTCATGAGGCGCTGGATTTCCTCGTCATCGGCATTGCGGTCGAGCGCTTCCTGCAGCCGCTCCATCAGCGCCTGGAACTCTTCCTCGGCCGGGCTGCGGCGGCCGGATTCCACATGCAGGGCGGTCTGCCACAGCAGGCTCTGCACCGAGGCCAGCGATTCCGCCGAGCGGTTGAGCGAAAGCCTGGCTGCGGCCATGCGCATGCCGAGATGCACGGTGGCATCCTCGCGGTAGAGTTCCGGCGCCAGCGTCAGCGCGCGCAGGGCGGCGGCCACGCGCTGCCACTGCGCCGGCCGCAGCGCCAGTTCGCGGCGCTGCTCGACGATCGCCTTCGCGACCGGATGGTTGAAGCGCCGCGCCGGCAGCGTCACCTTGACCGTCTCGCTGCGCCCGCTCTGCTCGCGCGCGTCGGTGCCGATCAGGGCCAGATCGACTTCCAGTCCCGCCCAGGGATGTTCGGTGAGATCGAACTTCTGGCGGTCGGCGACGGCGCCGGAAGCGGCGGGCGGCACTGGCCAGTCCACCAGCACCGGCTCCTCGGCCTCGGCGTGGCGCAGTTCGATCCGCACCGTCTGAAGGCCGTAATCGTCATAGGCCTCGAAGCCGATCTCGAGCTCGTTGCGCTTGTTGCCCTTCGGCGTCTCGGCGAGATCGATCACCGGCGGCTGGTCCGGCACCATGTCCAGGCGCCACTCGGCGAAGGGCTTGTCGCGCCGCAGCAGCGTCAGCATCGGTGTCGCGCCCTGCGTCAGATCGAGTGCGAGGTCGAGCTCGCCATTGCGCTCGTCGATCGGCTTGAGCGCCTGCGTGCGGTTGCCGAATTTCAGCGAGAAGCCCGAGGGCGGCGCGGCGAGGCGGAGTTTCAGCAGGCTGCCATCGGGGATCGACAGCGTGTCGGCTGCCGCCTGCTCGGCCTGATGCATCGGCTTGCCGTCGCGGCTCAGGAAGATCGGCGCCCGGCCGGTATAGGGCGGCGGCGTGATCCAGGCTTCCAGCACGATGGCGGTGCCATGCGGCAGCGCGGTGCCGGGATTGATCGTGTCGGCCAGCCGCTGGGCGCGATCCTCGCCCGGCGTCGCCCAGGCGATCACCAGCAGCAGGCCGAGCCCCGCACGCAGGCCCCAGATGTCGCGGCGCCACCAGCCGGCTTCCGGCGTGCCGACGCGCACCGCAGACAGTTTCTCCAGCGCGCGGCGACGGTGCAGCGTCCAGAGCGCGCGGGCGATCGGGTCGGTCTGTTCGGCGGGCAGGCGGTCGGCCGCGGCTTCCAGCGGGCGATGGTCGAGCAGATTGACGCGTTCCAGCCGGCGCGTCGCCTCGGCGCGATCGGGCCAGCGCAGTCCGCGCAGGCCGAACACCAGCGCCGCGACGAAGCCGCCGGCAAAGCCGATGAGCAGCAGCCAGTGCAGCCAGACCGGCAGGAAGCGCCAGACGTCGAAACCGGCGAGGATGAGGAGAAGGGCGAGGACATAGCCGGCCGGCATCAGGCCCGGCCAGAAGCGCTCCCAGAACAGCGCCGCGCGCGCCAGCGCGAGCCGGCGCTCCAGTGCCGGACTGAAGCCCGTCGCCGTGTCGGTGGTGGTTACGCTGTCGCCTCGCTGAGCCACGCCGGCATGGTCTCCAAAGCCGTCATCTCATCAATGCTAGGGCGTCGGCGGGTGATGGCAAATTCGCTACCCCGGACCATGACCTCCGGCGCCAGTGGCCGCGCGTTGTAGGTCGAGGCCATGACGGAACTATAGGCGCCGGCCGAAAGGATGGCGAGCAAATCTCCGTGTGACATTGGCGGCATCGGGCGCGCCTCGGCGAACAGGTCGGCGCTTTCGCAGACCGGGCCGACGATGTCGACCGGCTCCAGCTTTGTCCCGGATTGCGGCGCTTTTACCGGCACGATCCGGTGGTAGGCGTCATACATGGCCGGCCGGATCAGGTCGTTCATGCCGGCATCCAGGATCAGGAAGCTCTTGGTTGCGGTCCGCTTCACGAAGGTGACGCGGCTGAGCAGCAGGCCGGCATTGCCGACGAGATAGCGACCCGGCTCCAGCGCGATCTCGCAGCCCAGGGGGAGGATATGCTTGCGCACCAGAGCGGCATAGTCGCGCGGATCCGGCGGCGTCTCGCCGTTGTAGCGGATGCCGATGCCGCCGCCGAGATCGACGCGGCGGATGTCATGGCCCGCCCTGCGCAGGCTGGTCACCAGCTCGGCGACGCGCTCGAAGGTCGACTCATAAGGCTCCAGATCGATGAGCTGGCTGCCGATATGGACATGCACGCCAATGACACGAATGCCGGGCAGTCTTGCCGCCAGCGCATAGACCTCGCCGGCCCGCTGGTAGGCGATGCCGAACTTGTTCTCCGCCTTGCCGGTGGTGATCTTCCTGTGCGTCCTGGCATCCACGTCGGGGTTGATGCGGATGGCAATGGGCGCTTCTTTGCCCTGCGCCTTCGCGACTTCCGACAGGGCTTCCAGCTCGGCCTCGGATTCGACGTTGAACTGGGCGATGCCGTGCTTCAGCCCGAGCGCCATTTCCTCGCGCGTCTTGCCGACGCCGGCGAAGATGATCTTTCCTGCCGGGATGCCGGCCTTGAGCGCCAGCTGCAGCTCGCCGCCGGAAACCACGTCGGCGCCGGCGCCCAGCCGGGCGAAGACGCGCAGCACGGCCAGGCTGGCATTGGCCTTCACCGCATAGGCGATCAGGTGGTCGGTGCCGGCGAAGGCGTCGCTCAGGCTCCTGTAGCGGTCTTCCAGCGCCTGGTGGCTGTAGACATAGGCCGGCGTGCCGACTTCGGCGGCGATGCGCGACAGCGGCACGCCTTCGGCATGAAGTTCATTGTCGCGATAGGCGAACCAGGGCAATCCGGTCATGGCGGCGATCTCAGTAATAGCGGACGGGTTCGCCGCGGCGTTCCAGGGTTCCCGGGCGTTCGATGGCGTCGGGCGGGTAGTCGGGATAGTCCTTGCGGCCGCAGCCGGCGATGCCGGCGGCGAGCAGCAGCATAACGAGAAGCGTCCTAGCGCGCATCGTAGGCCGCCTTCGCCAGCTGGCGGCGCCAGCGGGCGATCTGCTTCTTCACGTTGGCCGGCGCCGTGCCGCCGTAGGAGACGCGGCTCTTGACCGAGTTGTCGACGCCGAGAACGGCGAAGACATCCTTTGTGATGCGCTTCTCGACCGTCTGCATCTCGGCCAGCGACAGCGCCTCAATCGGCTTGTTCTGCTGCTCGGCCAGCCGCACGATGCGACCGGCGACGTGATGGGCGCTGCGGAACGGCATGTTCAGCCTGCGCACGCACCAGTCGGCCAGGTCGGTGGCGGTGGTGTAGCCCTCGCCGGCGGCCTCATGCATGCGCGCCTCGTTGGCCTTCAGGTCGGCGATCATGCCGGCCGTGGCGGCGATGCAGAGTTCGAGGCTGTCGACCGCGTCGAAGGTCGGCTCCTTGTCCTCCTGCATGTCCTTGCCGTAGGTCATCGGCAGGCCCTTCATGGTGATCAGCAGGGCATTCATGTCACCGATGATGCGGCCGACCTTGCCGCGCACCAGCTCGGCGGCATCGGGATTGCGCTTCTGCGGCATGATCGACGAGCCGGTGGTGAAGGCATCCGAGAGCGTGATGAAGCGGAACTGCGCCGAGGTCCAGATGACGATCTCTTCCGCCAGGCGCGACAGATGCACGGCGCAGATCGCCGCCGCCGAAAGGAATTCCAGCGCGTAGTCGCGGTCGGAAACGGCGTCGAGCGAATTGGCCATCGGGGCGCGGAAGCCCAGCGCCTTGGCCGTGCTCTCGCGGTCGATGGGCAGCGACGTACCGGCCAGCGCGGCGGCGCCGAGCGGCGATTCGTTCAGGCGGGCGCGGGCGTCGCGCAGGCGCCCGCGGTCGCGGCCGAACATCTCGACATAGGCCAGCAGGTGATGGCCGAAGGTCACCGGCTGGGCCGCCTGCAGGTGGGTGAAGCCCGGCATCACCGTCGCGGCATATTCCTCGGCGCGGGTCAGCAGCTTGTCCTGCAGGTCGTGCAGGCCGGTATCGATGCGGTCGATCGCATCGCGCACCCAGAGGCGGAAATCGGTCGCCACCTGGTCGTTGCGCGAGCGTGCCGTATGCAGCCGCTTGGCCGGTTCGCCGATCAGCTCGGCCAGCCGCGCCTCGACATGCATGTGGATGTCTTCCAGCGCCGGATCGATCTTCAGCTTGCCGGCCTCGATCTCCTTCAGGATGGTCTGCAGCCCGGCCACGATCTTCCGGCCGTCGGCGGCGGTGATCAGGCCCTGCGCCACCAGCATGCGGCAATGGGCGATCGAGCCGGCGATATCCTGCCGGTACAGCCGCTTGTCGAAGGCGATGGAGGCATTGATCTCGGTCATGATCGCCGCCGGGCCTGCGGCAAAACGCCCGCCCCACATGGTGTTGGCGGCTTTGGGTTGCCGGAGCCGTGCGGCTGTCTTATCTGTCTTGCGTGCGCGCATTATGAGGAGATCGGAATGCTCAAGCGGTTGGTCGTGATTCTGTTGCTCGGCCTGCCGAGCCTGGCGCAGGCGGCCGAATTCCCGCTCGACGGCGAGATGCGCAAA
The DNA here is from genome assembly GCF_035304305.1 of Ferrovibrio sp. Classification (GTDB taxonomy): domain Bacteria; phylum Pseudomonadota; class Alphaproteobacteria; order Ferrovibrionales; family Ferrovibrionaceae; genus Ferrovibrio. The sequence continues at coordinate 10,820 of NZ_DATGQG010000076.1, read as the reverse complement.
TTTACCCCGTGGACCGAGCGGAAGCCAGTCGCGCTGGCCGAATTCCTCGACGAAAAGGATCGTCCCACGACGCTGGAAGCCTTCCGCGGCAAGGTCGTGCTGCTCAATCTCTGGGCCACCTGGTGCGTGCCCTGCCGCGAGGAGATGCCGGCGCTCGACAAGCTGCAGGCCCAGCGCGGCGGCGCGGATTTCGAGGTCGTGGCGGTGGCGCAGGATCGCGGCGGCCGCGAGAAGGTGGAGAAGTTCCTTGCCGAGATCGGCACCGAGCGCCTCAAGCCCTATCTCGACACCAGCATGAGATCGGCCCGCGCCTGGACCTCGGTGGGCCTGCCGACCACCCTGCTGATCGACCGCCAGGGCCGCGAGGTCGGCCGCCTCGTCGGCGGCGCCGACTGGGCCTCGCCGGAAGCCCTGCGCCTGATCGATACCCTGATCGCCCAGAACTGAATTGCGGCGGCTCCACCCCGGTGGGACATTGCGCTCTCCGAAAATGTTATATTATAACATAACAGAAATTAATTCTGATTCGGGGGATTTCCATGCGGCATGCGGGTCTGATGCTGGGCGTCAGCGTCCTTTGTGTTCTGGCGGCCACGGCAGCGGCCCAGCAGGCGGCGCCCGACGCGGCTGTCCGTCTCGATCCGGTGGTGGTTTCGGCGCCGCTGGCTTCGAGCCGGTCGCAGATCGTCGAGGGCGTTACGGTCCTGGAGGGGGCGCGGCTTGAGCGCCTGCGTGGCGGCAATCTGGGCGAGATGCTGGAGCGCACCCCGGGGGTTTCCTCCACCCAGTTCGGCCCGGGCGCCAGCCGGCCGGTCATCCGCGGCCAGGGCGGCCCGCGGGTGCGGGTCCTGCAGAACGGCACCGACAGTTTCGATGCCTCTGTGGTCAGCCCCGATCATGCCGTCACTGTGCCGCCCGGCGGCATCCGGCGCATCGAGGTGCTGCGCGGTCCGGCCGGCCTGCTCTACGGCTCGTCGGCCATCGGCGGCGTGGTGAACGTCATTGACGGCCGCATTCCCGACGCCATGCCTGCGAAGGGCGCGGCCGGCGAGGCGCGGCTCGGTTATGGCACCGGTGCCGGGGAGGCAAGCGGCTTCGCCGGCATCGATGCCGCGGTGAGCGACCGCTTCGTGCTGCACGGCGAGGGCGGCTTCCTCGACGCCAACGACTACCGGTCCGCGGGCACCGGCCGGATCGACAACAGCGCCATGCGCGACCGCAACGGCGCCATCGGCGGCTCCTGGCTCGGAGACCGCGGCCATGCCGGCCTGTCGGTGGCCCGCTTCGAAAGCTATTACGGCATTCCGGGCGGCGGCGAGGAAAGCGGCGTGCGGATCGACATGGACCAGACCCGCCTCGACACCCGCTTCGGCCTCTATGAGCCTTTCGGCTTTCTCGACGAACTGCGCGTCAGCCTCGGCTATGCCGACTATGCCCACAGGGAAATCGAGGGCAGCGGCGAGGTCGGCACGCGCTTCAGCAACGACAGCTGGGAGACGCGCATCGAAGCGGTGCACCGGCCCCTCGGCGGCATCGAGGGCGTGATCGGCCTGCAGGGCGGCAGCCGCGATTTCAGCGCCGTCGGGGAGGAAGCCTTCGTGCCGCCCACCGTCACCGACACGCTCGCGCTGTTCGCGCTGGAGCGCCTTGAGGCCGGACCATGGCTCTTCTCGCTGGGCGGACGCATCGAGCGTCAGCAAATCGAGGCCGGCACGCTCGGCCGGGACCGCCGCTTCAACGCCTGGTCAGCCGCCGCCAGCGCGACCTATCGCTTCAACGACGCCTGGAGCACCGGCCTGTCGCTGTCGCGCACCGAGCGCGGGCCCGGCGCGGAGGAGCTGTTCTCAGACGGCCCCCATCTCGCTACCCGTGCATTCGAGCGGGGCGACGCGTCCCTGGGCAAGGAAATCGCCTGGCATGCAGAATGGTCGCTGAAGCGGGTCGCGGGCGACGTCACCGGGGGACTGAACCTGTTCGCCACGCGCTATCGCGATTTCATCTTCGGCGATTTTACCGGCGAGGAGGAAGACGGATTGCAGGTGCTGCAATACCGCCAGACCGATGCCGATTTCATCGGCGGCGAACTGGAGCTCGGCTGGATCTTCCATCGTGGCCCGGGCTACACGCTCGGCATCGACGGAGCGCTGGATTACGTCGAAGCCCGGCAGCGCAACGGTGCGCCGCTGCCGCTGATCCCGCCCTTCGGCTACAGCTTCGGCTTCAATGTGGAGACGGCGGCGGTGGATTTCCGCGCCGGGATCGACGGCGTGCTGGCGCAGGACCGCAACGCGCCGCACGAGAGCGAGACCGGCGGCTACACGCTGCTGAACGCGGCGATCACCTGGCGGCCGTTTGCGTCGAACCGCAATATCGCGCTGCTGCTGCAGGGCCGCAACCTCACCGACGAGGACGGCCGCAACCATGTCTCGCTGCTGAAGGACGAGGTGCCGATCCGCGGCCGCGAGGCGCGGCTGGACGCAAGAGTGACGTTCTGAACGTGGCAGCGGGAGGCCAGCCTCTACAGGGCAGGCAAAAGAAAGGGGCCATATGGCCCCTTTTGCCTTCCGGTTGTCGCCGCTCAGCGCGTCGGGGTCGGATGTTCGCCGCGGTAGTCGTAGAAGCCGCGGTTGGTCTTGCGGCCGAGCCAGCCGGCCTCGACATACTTCACCAGCAGCGGGCAGGGGCGGTACTTGCTGTCGGCCAGGCCCTCGTAGAGCACCTGCATGATGGAGAGGCAGGTATCCAAGCCGATGAAATCGGCCAGCTGCAGCGGGCCCATCGGATGGTTGGCGCCCAGCCGCATCGCGGTGTCGATCGCTTCCACCGAGCCGACGCCCTCGTAGAGGGTGTAGATCGCCTCGTTGATCATCGGCAGCAGGATGCGGTTGACGATGAAGGCCGGGAAGTCTTCCGAGTTGGCCGGCTGCTTGCCCAGCTTGATGGTGAGGTCGCGGACCTTGTGGAAAGTCTCCTCGTCGGTGGCGATGCCGCGGATCAGCTCGACCAGCTGCATCACCGGCACCGGGTTCATGAAATGCATGCCCATGAACTTCTCGGGCCGGTCGGTCGCCGAGGCCAGGCGGGTGACCGAGATCGACGAGGTGTTGGTGGCGAGGATCGCGTCCTTCTTCAGCACCGGGCAGAGATCGGCGAAGATCTTCTTCTTCACGCCCTCGTTCTCGGTCGCCGCCTCGACCACGAAATCGGTCTCGGCGAAGGCCTTGATGTCGGCGGTGGTATGAATGCGGGCAAGCGCGGCGGCGCGGTCGGCCTCGGTGATCTTGCCGCGGGCGATCTGCCGGTTCATGTTGGCCGAGATGACGTCGAGCGCCTTGGCCAGCTGTTCGGCGTTGATGTCCTGCAGGACGACGTCAAAGCCGGCCAGCGCGCAGACATGGGCGATGCCGTTGCCCATCTGGCCGGCGCCGATAACACCGATGGTCTTGATCATGCCGGTCCCCGGTCCGCTGTTCTGCGCTTACTTCGACAGTTCCTGCTCGAGCTCGGGCAGGATCTTGAACAGGTCGCCGACCAGGCCGTAATCGGCGACCTGGAAGATCGGCGCCTCCTCGTCCTTGTTGATGGCGACGATCACCTTCGAATCCTTCATGCCGGCGAGATGCTGGATCGCGCCCGAGATGCCGACGGCGATGTAGAGCTGCGGCGCCACGATCTTGCCGGTCTGGCCGACCTGGTAGTCGTTCGGCACGAAGCCGGCATCGACGGCTGCGCGGCTCGCGCCCACGGCGGCGCCGAGCTTGTCGGCGACGGCCTCGATCAGCTTGAAATTCTCGCCCGAGCCCATGCCGCGGCCGCCCGAGATGACGATCTTGGCCGAGGTCAGTTCCGGACGGTCCGACTTCTGCAGCTCCTGGCCGAGGAACTTCGACAGGCCCGGATCGGCCTGCGCCTCGCCCTTCTCGATGGCGGCCGAGCCGCCTTCCGCGGCGGCGGCCTGGAAGCCGGTCGAGCGCACGGTGATGACCTTGATCGGGTCGGACGACTGCACGGTCGCCATGGCGTTGCCGGCATAGATCGGGCGCACGAAGGTGTCTTCCGACTTCACTTCGACGATGCCCGAGATCTGCATCACGTCGAGCAGGGCGGCGACGCGCGGCATCACGTTCTTGCCCGAGGTGCTCTCGGAGGCCAGCACGGCCTTGTAGGTCTTCGCCAGGCCGGCCACCAGCGGGGCCAGCGCCTCCGCCAGGCCATGGGCGTAATGCGGCGCCTCGACCTGGATGACCTTGGCAACGCCGGCGATCTTCGCGGCGGCCTCGGCGGCCGGGCCGCAATTCTCGCCCGCCACCAGCACATGCACCTCGCCGCCGATCTTGGTCGCGGCGGTCACGGTGTTCAGCGTCGAGCCCTTCAGCGAGGCGTTATCGTGATCGGCAAGGACCAGGCAGCTCATCTCAGATCACTCCCGCTTCGGTCTTCAGCTTCTGCACAAGGGTGGCGACATCCGGCACCTTGATGCCGGCGGCGCGCTTCGGCGGCTCGTCGACGCTCAGCGTCTTCAGCCGCGGCGCGATGTCGACGCCGAGATCCTCCGGCGTCTTCTCGTCGATCGGCTTCTTCTTCGCCTTCATGATGTTGGGCAGCGAGGCGTAGCGCGGCTCGTTCAGGCGCAGGTCGGTGGTCACCACCGCCGGCAGCTTCAGCTCGACGGTCTCGAGGCCGCCATCGACCTCGCGCACCACCTTGGCGCTGCCGCCCTCGAGCGTGACCTTGTTGGCGAAGGTGCCCTGCGGCCAGTTCATCAGCGCGGCCAGCATCTGGCCGGTCTGGTTGCTGTCGTCATCGATCGCCTGCTTGCCGACGATGACCAGCTGCGGCTGCTCGTCGGCGCAGATCTTGGCGAGGATCTTGGCCACCGCCAGCGGCTGCACTTCGGCGTCGGTCTTCACCAGGATGCCGCGGTCGGCGCCCATGGCCAGCGCGGTGCGGATGGTCTCCTGCGCCTGGGCCGGGCCGACCGAGACGGCGACGACTTCGGTCGCGGTGCCCGCTTCCTTCAGCCGCACGGCTTCCTCGACGGCGATTTCGTCGAAGGGGTTCATCGACATCTTGACGTTCGCGAGATCGACACCGGTCTTGTCCGGCTTCACCCGGATCTTGACGTTGAAGTCAACCACGCGCTTGACCGCGACCAGAACCTTCATGGACGTGAAACCCTGTGCGTTAGAGACGGTTGCGAGCGATACAATTCGGCGAGTATGCGGAACGGCCCTGAGGGGCCCGGCGCTTTTCGCAGCGCACACTATAACCCGCCGGAAACCCTGTCAACGAACCGCAACCGGACTTGACGTATGGTCAAGTGCTTGTGGTGCCGGGGAAAATTACCGGATGCCGCGCGCTGCGGCGGCTTCCGCGTAGACCGCTTCATAACGCGCGACGATGGTCGGCAGGCTGAAATTCTCTTCCGCGCGCCGTCGTGCAAGGGACTGCATCTCCGCGCGCTGCTCGGGGCTGCGGGCCAGCACCTGCATGACGGCCGCGGCGAGAGCCTGCGGGTCGCGCGGCTTCGTGACGATGCCGCAATCGCCCAGGATGGCTGCGGCGTCGCCGACATCGGTCGCCACGCAGGGCGTGCCGGTCGCCAGCGCCTCGCCCAGCACGTTGGGAAATCCCTCGCCATAGGCCGAGGTGAGCAGGAAGACGTCCAGTCCTGCCAGCAGCGCCGGCACGTCCTGCCGCTCGCCGAGCAGATGCAGGCGGCCGCCCAGCCGCTGCCGAGCCGCCGCCAGCATGGCGTTCGCGGCGGTGCAGCCGCGGCCGGCCAGCAGGAAATGCAGGTCGGGCTCGCGCCCGGCGAGCTGTTCGGCCATGGCGATGAAGGTGCCGTGATCCTTCATCGGATCGAGGCGCGCGAGCATGCCGGCCAGCCGCGCGGTATCAGGCAGGCCGAGTTCCCGGCGCAGCGCGCCGGCGGCGTCCGGCTGCGGGCGGAACACCGTCATGTCGAAGCCGTTCGGAATGTCGATCCAGCGCTTCGGCCGGTAGCCGAGCGCGACGTGATGCCGCTTGCCGGCTTCGGAATTGGTGATGATGAAAGCGGGGCGGCGCGACAGCACGGCATCGGCGCGCAGCACCAGGCGCGTGCTGGCGGCGTAATCCGCGAGGTTCATGTCGGAGCAGCGCAGGTTCCAGGCGAGCAGGCTTCTGCTGCCGGAAAAGGCATGGGCCAGCGTGCCGGCCAGATCGGCATGGTAGAGCCAGGTCTGCAGGATGTCGGGCTGCATGTTGGCGATCAGCCGTGCCAGCGCCAGCATCCTGCCCGGCAGCGCGATGCCGCCGCGCATGCCCAGCGCATGGACGGCAATGCCGGCCTGCCGCAGCCGCGGCCCGATCACGCCCTCGTCCTTCAGGCTGACCACCACATTGCGGAAGCGGCCATGGTCCATCCCGGTGACGAGCTTCTCGAGCATGCGCTCGGCGCCGCCGGTATCCAGGCTGGTGATGAGGTGGAGGATGCGGATGGTCATTACATGTCCGGGCCGGCCTCATCCGTGTTTACGGGAGGCGGCGCACGGCGTAAAGGCTGGAGACGTCTTATAGGGAGGCCGGATTGGACCAGGCGATTCTCGATTCCTATTATGCCGCGCTGAAGGCCGGCGACTTCGCCGCGCTGGAGCGTCTGCTGACGCCCGGGGTCTGCGTGCGCTATTACGGTCCGCCCGGCCTGCTGCCCTGGGGCGGCGTGCATGAGGGCTTCGACGCCTACCGCCGGTTCCTCGGCCTGGTGCGCGAGCATCTGGAAATCATCGAGGTGGTGCAGGAGGCGGTGATCGCCGAGGGCGAATGGATCGTGGTGCTCGGCCGCGGCGCCTGGCGGGCGCGGGCGACGGGACGCGACATCACCGCCAGCATGACCAATGTCTTCCGCATCGATGGCGGGCGGATCGCCGAATACCGCGTCTATACCGACACCGCCGCCTTCGCCGCGGCGCTGGCGCCGTGACTTCGGGAGACCCATGCAGCCCCGCACCCTGAAACGCCTGCATCCGGCTTACCGCGACGACATCGCCGACCTGACCACGCGTCGGCCCTTGCCCGGTCCGGCGCTGGAGCAGCTCGATCCCTTTCTCTTTCTCAATCATCACGGGCCGCAGACCTATCCGCCCGGCAACCGCGGCCTGCCCTTCGGCCCGCATCCCCATCGCGGCTTCGAGACCGTCACCTTCATTCTTGAGGGCAATCTCGCGCATCTCGATTCCGGCGGGCATGAAAGCGTGATCGAGGCCGGCGGCGTGCAGTGGATGACGGCGGGCAGCGGCCTGGTGCATGCCGAACTCTCGCCCGCCAGCTTCAGGCGCCAGGGCGGCCCGCTGGAAATCCTGCAGCTCTGGGTCAATCTGCCGGCGAGGCTGAAGATGACGCCGCCGCGCTATACCGGCCTGCAGCGGGACGCGATTCCGGCCGTCGTCCTGGATGACGGCCGCGTGACGCTGAACCTGATCGCCGGCGACCATGACGGCCGGCGCGGACCCTTCGACTCTCTCACCGGCGTCTGGATGAGCACGGTAGCGCTGCAAGCCGGCGGCAGCCTGTCACTGCCGGTGCCGCGCGGGCGCAACGTCTTCCTCTATGTCGTGCGCGGCGACATCCGCATCGCCGGCGCGCCGGGCAAGCCCTTCCATCTGGCCGAGCTGAACGATGACGGCGACGGAGTGCACATTGCGGCAGACAGCGACGCCGTGCTGCTGCTCGGCCATGCCGAGTCGATCAACGAACCCGTCGTCTCCTACGGGCCTTTCGTGATGAACACGGCGGACGAGATCCGCCAGGCTGTGCGCGATTACCAGGACGGCAAACTGGGCAGCCTCTGATACCGGAGGCTGCCACCGCTTCAGCGCGACAGGACGAAGCCTTCCAGTTTGCCGAGCGTCTGCAGGCCCAGCTCCACGGCGCCGAAACCCTTCGCCGCCTCGAACTCGGCCGCGGTATTGAAGACCATCGCCAGCGTGACCTTCGTCGATCCGCCCTGGTCCTCCAGTACGGCCCAGGCATCGGCATGTTTCGGGCCGTTCTCGCCCCAGTGCAGCGTGTAGGCGATGCTGTCTTCCGCGCGGACCTCGCCGTAGCGATGATGGTTGGGATAGACCGTGCCGTCCGGGCCGATCATGTCGAAGACCCATTCGCCGCCGGTCCCCAGGTTGATCCGTTTGGTCCGGCAGGAAAAGCCGTCCGGCCCCCACCATTGCGGCAGCGTCTCGGGATTCATCCAGGCCGCCCAGACCAGCCGGCGCGGCGCTTTGATCACGCGCTCAAGCACCATGGTGCGCGCGGCCACCTGGCCGAGATTGTCGAGCCCCGCGCCGAAGCCGTCGCGATAGCCGGCCGCCATGTCCGTCGCCAGCGAGGAGAGCTGCACCGTCACGGCAAGCCGGCTGCGCTGCTCTGTGCCCGAGAATTCCGCCGTCACCAGCGCCGCCGACTGCGCGACGCCGTCGCAGGAGACGACTTCATAATTCACGCTGCGCCGTGAGGGCTGCAGATCCAGCCAGCCGGCCTCGCAGCGCAGATCGGGCTGCCCGGCGACCCGGCAGAGGGAAACCTCGCGCCCGCCGACGCGGCTGTCGGCCTCGAGGAATTCCACGGTGACCGAGGGCGAGGGTGCGGCCCAGAGTTTCCGCGCCGAGGGCGCCGTCCAGGCCTGCCACAGGGCCGATACCGGCGCGGCGATGGCGCGCTCGAAGCGCAGGGTTGCGAAACGGTCCGAAACGGCGGCCTCAGTCATTTCTCGGTTTCCTTCATCATGCTGGTCACGAAGGCATCCAGGCGGTCGAGCCGGGCCTCCCAGATCGCCCGCTGCTCGTCCATCCAGCTCCGCGCCGGGGCCAGCGCCTCCGGCACGAGGGCGCAGACACGGGTCCGGCCGGCCTTGGCCGTCGAGATCAGTCCGGCTTCCTCCAGCACCGAGAGATGCCGCATCACCGTCGGCAGGCGCAGCCCCGTGGGGGCGGCCAGTTCCGTCACCGGCGCGGGCTCGCGGGCCAGCCGGGTCAGGATCGCCCGCCGGGTCGGATCCGCCAGCGCATGGAACAGCCGCGAGAGATCGGGATCATGCTTAGACATATTGCTAACTATCAACGGATCTGACGTCGACGCAAGCGAAAACTTCGCAGGATTGCTAACTATTATCCATCTCCAGACCCATCCGGAACAAATATTGACTTCTAGGAAAATATACTATATATGTTCTCTCCTCGCAAGGAGAACACGCTCAAGGAGACCGTGCCATGGCCCGCCCCGCCTATGATCCCTTCAAGGACGAATCCCTCGGCCAGAGGCCGAAGCGCAGACCGGCGATCAGGATCGACTGGAAAACCATTGCCACCCGCATGGCCGAAGGCGCCGCGGCGCAGGTCGTGGCGGCCGATCTCGGCCTGGCGGAAGAGCGCATCTGGCGGCATCTGCGGCGCAGCCTGCGCTTCCGGCATTACCTGACCCAGGCGATCGAGCGCCGGCGGCTCACCGCCCAGCTGCAGATCAACGCCCTGGGTGGTGCGGCGGCGGTCAGCCGGCTGCTGCAGCCCGACAGCATGGACGGCGCCACCCTGCAGGCCCTGCTGGGCCGGGCCGACTCTGCGGCGGGAGAGGCCGGGGATGTGGTCAAGCTGCTGGGCGAGACGGGCGGCGCGCCGCCCAACATGGCGCTGCGGGCGCGGATCAGGGCAGAGCGGGCGAGAATGGACGCCGTGGTGGCCCAGTGCAAAGCGGACGTCGCCGCCCGCTATCCGGATATGTGGGCGGAGACCGCCGACTCCGGGAAGGGCGCAGCGGATTCCAGCGGGCCGCAGCGGACTCTGGCGGACTCCAGCGGGCCGTAGCGGGCTCCAGTGGACTCCAGCGGACCACAGTGGGTTCCAGCGGGCTCCAGTGGGCCGCAGCGGACTCCGGCGGGCATCCACGAACGAACGCCGCCTGCAACGGGCCAGGATTCAGCGAAGCTCCCCTTGTACCCGGCTGCGGATTTCCCACATCTCTGCTGCGGGGCCTGACCGCGATCTGCCCGAACGGGGGATCGCAAACCGGGCCGCCTGATGAGGAGAGTTTCCGATGGATCTTGAAAAATATACCGAGCGCAGCCGCGGCTTCCTGCAGGCGGCGCAGACCATGGCACTGGCCCGCGGGCATCAGCGTTTCTCCCCCGAACATCTGCTGAAAGTTCTGATCGACGACCCGGAAGGCATGGCGGCCGGCCTGATCCGTGCCGCCGGCGGCCGGCCCGAGACCGCGAAGCAGCGCAACGAGGATGCGCTGGCGAAGATTCCGCGCGTCGAAGGCGGTGGCGCGGGCCAGCTTTATCTGGCGCCCGAGATGGCGCGCCTGTTCGAGACCGCCGAGCAGCTGCGCGAGAAATCCGGCGACAGCTTCATCGCCGCCGAGCGCCTGCTGCAGGCCGTCGCGCTCCAGGCCGGCACCCCGGCGGCCGACGCGCTGAAACAGGCCGGTGTCACGCCGCAGAGCCTCGAGAAAGCCATCCAGGACATGCGTAAAGGCAGAAAGGCGGATTCCGCGTCCGCCGAGCAGGCCTATGACGCGCTGAAGAAATATGCCCGCGATCTGACCGAGGCGGCGGAAGCCGGCAAGCTCGATCCGGTGATCGGCCGCGACGAGGAAATCCGCCGGACCATCCAGGTCCTGTCGCGGCGCACCAAGAACAATCCCGTGCTGATCGGCGAACCCGGCGTCGGCAAGACCGCCATCGTCGAGGGTCTCGCCCTGCGTATTGCCAAGGGCGACGTGCCGGAAAGCCTGAAGGACAAGCGCCTGATGGCGCTCGACCTCGGCGCCATGATCGCCGGCGCGAA
>NZ_DATGQG010000075.1:0-4053 GCF_035304305.1 Ferrovibrio sp. | reverse complement strand
ATCGCCCTGGACAAGGAAGGCCTCGCCGCCCAGCGCCTCGCATTCGGCGCGCACGGCTTCCGCCGGTTCGCGGCTTTTCGAGAAGTTGATCGCCACCGCGCAGCCCCGGCCGGCCAGCAGCCGCGCCGTCGCCGCGCCGATACCGCTCGAGCCGCCGGTAACCAGCGCGACGCGGCCTTTCAGGTCAGTCATGGGGCGTCCTCCGCATGTATCCGTTGCGGCCAGAATGGCGGAATCCGCCGGCGGAGTCATCAGGAAGCCCGGGCGTCCTTGGCGCGGACAGGACGATGCCCCCGGCCGGCACCGAGGGGCGGAGCCGGCTACAGGATATACTTGCTGAGATCGCTGTTGGCGGCGAGCTCGCCAATGCGCTCGCGCACATAGGCGGCGTCGATCTTCACCGTCTCGCCGAAATGGTCGGTCGCCGTGTAGCTGATCTCCTCCAGCACGCGCTCGAGGATCGTGTGCAGCCGGCGGGCGCCGATGTTTTCCACGCCCTCGTTCACGTCGGCGGCGATCTGCGCGATGGCGTCGATCGCATCCTCGGTGAACTCCAGGGTCACGTTCTCGGTGCCGAGCAGGGCGACATACTGCTTCAGCAGCGAGGCTTCCGGCTCGGTGAGGATGCGCTTGAAATCCTCCCGCGTCAGGCCTTTCAGCTCGACCCGGATCGGCAGGCGGCCCTGCAGTTCCGGCAGCAGGTCGCTCGGCTTGGCGATCGAGAAGGCGCCCGAGGCGATGAACAGGATGTGGTCGGTCTTGACCGGGCCATGCTTGGTGGCGACCACCGTGCCCTCGATCAGCGGCAGCAGGTCGCGCTGCACGCCTTCGCGCGACACGTCGCCGCCGCCGCGGTATTCGCTGCGGGCGCAGATCTTGTCGATCTCGTCGATGAAGACGATGCCGTTCTGCTCGACGGCCTGGATCGCCTCCTTCACGACGTTCTCCTGATCGAGCAGCTTGTCGCTTTCCTCCTGGGTCAGCGCCTTCATGGCGTCCGCCACGTTGGTTTTGCGCGGCCGCCGGCGCGTGCCGAAGGCCTTGCCCAGCATGTCCTGCAGGTTCAGCATGCCCATCTGCGCGCCGGGCATGCCGGGTATCTCGAACATCGGCATGCCGCCGCCGGTATCGGCGAGGTCGATTTCCAGCTCGCGCTTGTCCAGCTCGCCCTCGCGCAGCAGCTTGCGGAATTTCTGCCGCGTCTCGACGCTCGCCTTGTCGCCGACCAGCGCATCCAGCAGCCGTTCCTCCGCCGCCAGTTCGGCGCGGGCGAAGACCTCCTTGCGGCGACGCTCGCGCATCATGCCGACGCTGATCTCGACCAGGTCGCGCACGATCTGCTCGACGTCGCGGCCGACATAGCCGACCTCGGTGAACTTGGTCGCCTCGACCTTCAGGAAGGGCGCATTGGCCAGCTTGGCGAGCCGGCGCGAGATCTCGGTCTTGCCGACGCCGGTCGGGCCGATCATAAGGATGTTCTTCGGCAGCACCTCGTCGCGCAGCGCATCGGGCAGCTGCTGGCGGCGCCAGCGGTTGCGCAGGGCGACCGCCACCGCCTTCTTGGCATCCTTCTGCCCGATGATGTAGCGGTCGAGCTCGGAGACGATTTCACGCGGCGAGAAGGCGGTCATGCGAGTTTTTCGATGATGATGTTGCGGTTGGTGTAGACGCAGATATCGGCGGCGATCTCGAGCGAGCGCCGGGCGATCGCCTCGGCATCCATGTCGCTGCGGTCGATCAGCGCGCGGGCCGCGGCCAGCGCGAAATTGCCGCCCGAGCCGATGCCGATCAGGCCGTCCTGCGGCTCCAGCACGTCGCCGGTGCCGGTCAGGATCAGCGATACCGAGCGGTCGGCCACCGCCATCATCGCTTCCAGCCGGCGCAGGTACTTGTCGGTGCGCCAGTCCTTGGCGAGCTCGACGCAGGCGCGCGCCAGCTGGCCCGGATAGCGCTCCAGCTTGGATTCCAGCCGCTCGAACAGGGTGAAGGCATCGGCGGTTGCGCCGGCGAAACCGGCAAGGATCGAGCCGTCGCCGATGCGGCGCACCTTGCGCGCATTCGCCTTGATCACCGTCTGGCCGAGGCTGACCTGGCCGTCGCCCGCCAGCACCACCTGGTTGTCCTTGCGCACGGCAAGGATGGTGGTGCCGTGCCAGACGGGGAAGCGGTCGGCCGGCCCTTCACTGCTGTTCATGCGGGAAATCCTCATCTGCGATGGCCAGAGATGTAGGAAGCGGGCGGCAGCGATGCAAGCTCGACACGCGGGAATACATGTCCGGCGGCGGCAAAGGCCGGAATGCTACCAAAGGTTTACCTGACGGGAAACCGCGCCCGTCCTCTCTCGACACTCTTTCCATCCTGCCATAGAGTCGAACGCGGGCCGGTGCCGTCCGGGTGGGAGCGGGCGCCGGCATGGGGAAGGCAATGACCTATCTAATCGATCCGACGGGTCGCTGGTGGCGTTGGCCATCCTCGGTGCTGGCCGAACAGCTCGGCTATCCTGATCCGGACTTCGATCTCGGCGCCTATGCGGCACGCAACCTCGGCTATGTCTGGGTGGCGCCGCAGGATGACGCGACCCTGCTGCAGTTCCGCGCCGGCATGATCAGCATGGCCAGCGTCGATGCGCTGACGCCCTATCTGCAGAAAAGCCTGGCGGCCGGCAAACCCGTCGGGCTCGTCTTCTTCGCCAGCGGCTGGATCGAGGAGGCGCATACCGAGATCGAGCCGCTGGTCGAACGCCTGAAGGATCTCTCCGACTACAACGAGCCGCATATCCGCGACCTTTTCATCCGCCAGCCGCACCAGCCGCGCGACTGGCTGCGCGACGGCCAGCACGAGCTGGCAGGCCTGTTCGCGCTGTGGCGCGCCGTCGGCGGCCTCTATTCCGAACCGATCGAGACCTATCTGCGACGCACGGGACTGGTGAAGCGGACGGTTTTCGTCGAACCGGACGGCAATGACATTCTGCTGGTGAAGAACAGCGGTGCCGGATTTACCGTCTATGACGACTTCTCTTTCGAATACTGCGTCGGACGCCGCCTTACCGATCAGCCGGACAAAGCCTATGGCCGCTGGATCGAGACCACCTACCGGGAATGTCTGACTTCCGGCGATCCGGTCGTCGATGATGTGGACGCGATCGTCGAACAGCCCGGCTATGATCCGCGCCGTCGGCGCTACCAGCGCGTCATATTGCGCTGGAAAACGCCGGACGGGCGGCCATTGGTGACCGGAAGCTCCCTCGTGACATCCATCTCGATTCCGATGGATCTCAGCAAGATCTAGCGTCCGCGGGCATCAGGCATAGACGCGGGCAGGCTCGACCTTGACCTTGCGCGATTCCCGCTCCTCGGCTTCCGCGATGAGATCGTTGAAGCGCTCCAGATCGCCGAGCAGTTCTGCACGGGGCATCCAGACGAGCGTTCCCTGATAATGCGGTCCGACCGGCGAATTGTACCAGTCCATCGCCGGTTCGACATGCCGGTAGCCATAGGCTGCCGCAACACCCATCTCCACCAGCTTGGTGCTGACGAAGCTGATCGTGTAGTCGGTGTTCCACCGCGTGTAGGCCAGCGCCCGCGAGATACGCGGCAGGATTACGGCAAGATGGCGGCGCCGGTAGTCGGGATGGATCCACGTGCAGCCGGAATACACGACATTGCCGCGGATGCGCCGCGCGCTCGGCGCCGTGATGGTGCAGCTTTCGCCGTCATGCCGCATCGACTGCGGATCCGCATAGAAAAGACGCAGGCTGGTGATCGTCTCCTCCAGCGTGGTGTCGGCCATGTCGAAGTAGTGCGCCGCCTGGGTGCTGATGATTTCACCTGCTTCGTTGCGCCCGATCAGCCAGAAGCCCTTGCTGCCGTCGATGCCGCTGTAATGGCTGTCGAATGTCGGCGGCAGACCGTACCAGTGCTTCAGATTCATCCGGTTCACCTCGCGCAGCAGTTCGAAATCGGTGCTGAGGCTGAGGATGACGCCGCGGTCGCGGGCCGCCTTGTCGGCGGCGAGGAAAAAGCGGCCGAGCCGTTCACGCGGGCCATGCCGGAG
>NZ_DATGQG010000074.1:0-5382 GCF_035304305.1 Ferrovibrio sp. | reverse complement strand
GCCGGGCCAGCGCCGTCGCTTTCTCGAGATGCAGGTCGGCCACGACCAGCGCAGCCTGCTCCGGCCACCACAGGCTGCCATCGGGCTCCGCCGACAGCTCCACGCCATGCACAATGAAAGGCAGGCTCATGCTGCGCTTCTGCCCTTTGCGGCCGGCGCCATGGCTTCCTCGATCAGCGCCGCCTCGGCGATCAGTGCGTCATGGGCGCTGCCATCGACCCGCTCGCGGCCGATATCGAGCAGCATCGGCACGGCGAGTGGTGAAACGCGATCCAGCGCCCGGTGCTCGATGCGGTCCTTCACGCGGCCGAGCATCAGGCCGAGACGTCGCGCATCGACCAGTCCGCCGGCGGCATCGGCCCAGGTGGCGCGCAGCAGGATATGGTCGGGCTGGTATTTGCGCAGCACGGCGTAGATGGTGTCGGAATTGAAGGTGACCTGACGGCCGGACTTCTCCTGACCCGGGAGGCGGCGCTCGATCAGCCCGGCGATCACCGCAACATTGCGGAAGGTGCGTTTCAGCAGCGAGGACTCCGCCATCCAGGCCTCGAGATCGTCACCCATCATCTCCTGGTCGAAAAGCTCGGCAATGCGTGTCGGCTCGTCCAGCGACCAGATCGCCAGCGCGTAGTCGCTGGCCACGAAACCCAGCGGCCTGTAGCCGAGGCGCTCCATGCGGCGGGTCAGCAGCATGCCAAGCGTCTGATGCGCGGCCCGGCCGGCAAAGCCGTAGGCCACCAGGAAATGCCGTTTGCCGCGCGGGAAGGTCTCGACCAGCAGGTGGTCGCGCTTCGGCAATGCCGAGCGATACTGCTGCACGTTCAGCCATTCGCGCACCTCCGGCGGAAGCTGCGCCCAGGCCTTGCGGTTCTCCAGCAGGGCGAGCACGCGATCGGCAAGCTGGGTGGTGAGCGGCAGCTTGCCGCCGTCATAGGAGGGGATTTTCGGTTCGGTTCCCGCGGCCGGAGAACAGACCACCTGCATGTCGCGGATGCCCTCGAATTTCAGCAGCCGGCCGGCGAAGATGAAGGTGTCGCCGGGTTCGAGTCCCTGTACGAACCATTCCTCGATGCGGCCGAGCGGCTTGCCGCGTTTCAGCCGCACGCTCAGCATCGCCGCCTCGACGATGGTGCCGACATTCATCCGGTAGCTGCGCGCCACCGCCGGGCGCGTCACCTGCCAGATTCCGTCGTCGCGCCGCTCGAGGCGGCGGTAGCGCTCGTAGCTTTTCAGCGCATAGCCGCCGGTCGCCACGTAATCCAGCACCGCATCGAAGGTGGCACGGTCCAGTTCCGCGTAAGGCTGGGCGGCGGTGACCTCGCGGTAGAGATCATCGGCATGGAAGGGCGACGAGCAGGCGCGGCCGAGAATATGCTGCGCCAGCACGTCGAGCCCGCCATCGCGCCCCGGTGGCGCGCGGTCCGGCTCGGCATCCAGCACGCCGCTGCCGATCGCGGCGATGGCGGCACGGCATTCCAGCAGCTCGAAACGGTTGCCCGGCACCAGCAGGGCGCGGCTCGGCTGGTCGAGCCGGTGATTCGAGCGGCCGATCCGCTGCAGCAGCCGCGACACGCCTTTCGGCGCACCCATCTGCACCACGAGATCGACAGCGCCCCAGTCGATGCCGAGATCAAGCGAGGCGGTGGCGACCACGGCGCGCAGCCGTCCCTCGGCCATCGCGGCTTCCACCCGGCGCCGCTGTTCCACGGCAAGGCTGCCGTGATGCAGGGCGATGGCGAGATTGTCGTCGTTGATGCGCCAGAGCTCGCGGAAGGCGAGCTCGGCCTGGGCGCGGGTGTTGACGAAAACAATGGCGGTGCGCGCGTCGCGGATCGCGACATAGACCTCCGGGATCGCATGCATCGCCATATGTCCTGCCCAGGGCACGCGCGCCTCGGGCAGGATGATGCCGATCTCCGGCTTCTCACCCGGAGCGCCGCAGATGATCTCCGGCCGTGCCGCCAGGCCGGAGCCGATCCAGGCCGCCAGCCGTTCCGGTTCGGCGATGGTGGCCGACAGTCCGATGCGGCGCGCCTGCGGCGCGAGGGTGCCGAGACGCGCCAGGCCGAGGCCGAGCAGGTCGCCGCGCTTGGTGCCGGCCAGCGCATGCACCTCGTCCACGATCACCGCGCGCAGGTGCCGGAAGATCTCCGGCGCATCGGCATAGGAGAGCATCAGCGCAAGGCTTTCCGGCGTGGTCATCAGGATCTGCGGCGGTTTGCTCCGCTGGCGGGCTCGCTTCGACTGCGGCGTGTCGCCGGTGCGGGTCTCGGCGCGGATCGCCAGCCCGGTCTCGGTCAGGGGCAGCTCCAGATTGCGGTGCACGTCCACCGCCAGCGCCTTCAGCGGCGAGATATACAGCGTGTGCATCCCGGGTGAGGGTTGCGCGGCCAGCTCCACGAGGCTGGGCAGAAAGCCGGCCAGCGTCTTGCCTCCGCCGGTCGGGGCGATCAGCAGGGCGGACTTGCCCCGGCCAGCCGCGCGCAGCATGGCCTGCTGGTGCGGATGCAGGCTCCAGCCCCGTGCCGCAAACCAGGCGGCGAGAACGGGCGGCAGGGCGGCGGGAACGGTCCGGCGGGGCATGGGCAGGGATATAGGTCGCGCCTATATCAGGAACATGGCTTCCACCATTCCCCGCCCCGAAACCTGGCTGAAACCAACGCCGCGCGGCCTCTATGTCGAGCCGGGCGACTTTTACATCGATCCCACCGGCGGTGCCGACCGCGCGGTGATCACCCATGGTCATGCCGACCATGCGAGGCCGGGTCACGGCCGCGTTCTGGCGACGCCCGGGACGCTGGCGATCATGCGGGCGCGCTATGGCGAGAATGCCGGCAGGCAGCAGCAAGCGCTGGACTACGGCGAGCGTCTCGACATCAACGGCGTCAGTCTGTGCTTCAAACCTGCCGGCCATGTGCTGGGTTCGGCACAGGCCGTCCTGGAATGGCGCGGCAGCCGCGTGGTGGTGTCCGGCGACTACAAGCGCCGCCGCGATCCGACCTGTCCGCCTTTCGAGGTGACGCCCTGCGATGTCTTTGTCACCGAAGCGACTTTCGGCCTGCCGGTTTTCCGACATCCCGACGATGCGGGCGAGATCGCCAGGCTGCTGCATTCGGTGCGGCTGTTCCCGGAACGCGCCCATCTGGTTGGCGTCTATGCTCTGGGCAAGGCGCAGCGCGTTATCATGCTGCTGCGCGAGGCGGGCTGGGATGGGCCGATCTGGCTGCACGGCGCGCTGGTCGCCCTGTGCGATCTCTATCGCGACCAGGGCGTCGCGCTGGGCGATCTGCGTCATGTCGGCGACACGCCGAAAGCGGAGCTGCGGGGCGCTATCGTGCTGGCGCCGCCATCGGCCATCGAGGACCGCTGGTCGCGGCGCCTGCCCGATCCGGTGACCTGCGCGGCATCGGGCTGGCTGAGGATCAAGCAGCGCGCGCGGCAGGGCGGGCTGGAACTGCCGCTGGTGATTTCAGACCATGCCGACTGGGACGAACTGAATGCCACCATCGACGAGGTCGGCGCGCCGGAAGTCTGGGTCACCCATGGCCGCGAGGAGGCGCTGATGCACGCGGCGTCCCAGCGCGGCATCCGGGCGCGGGCGTTGCGGCTGATCGGCTACGAAGACGAAGACCCGTCATGAACCGCTTCGCAGCCCTGCTGGAGAGCCTGATCTTCACCCCGGGCCGCAATGCCAAGCTGGCGCGGCTGGCGGATTACTTCGCCACCACGCCGGATCCCGACCGCGGCTGGGCGCTGGCGGCGCTGACCGGCAAACTGAGCATTCCCGGCCTGAAATCGGCCGCGATCCGCCAATTGGCGGAGAGCCGCAGCGATCCCGTGCTGTTCGGCTGGTCCTACGACTATGTCGGCGATCTCGCCGAAACCGTGGCGCTGATCTGGCCCGAGCATCACGAGCCGGGCGAGACGGTGCCGACGCTCACCGAAGTGGTGGAGAAGGCGCAGGCGGCCGGCCGCAGCGAGGCGCCCAAGCTGCTGGCCGACTGGCTCGACCGGCTGGACGCGACGGGGCGCTGGGCGCTGATCAAGCTGTTCACCGGCGCGCTGCGGGTCGGCGTGTCGGAGCGGCTGGTGAAGACGGCGCTGGCGGCCTTCGGCACGGTCAGCGTGGATGAAGTGGAAGAGGTCTGGCCGGGACTGCAGCCGCCCTATGCACAGCTTTTCGCCTGGCTCGGCCATGGCGAAACGCGGCCGGAGGTCGATCATCTCGCCGCCTTCCGGCCGCTGATGCTGGCGCAGGCACTGGACGAGGCCGACCTCGCCAAGCTCGAAGCGCAGGATTTCCGCGCGGAATGGAAATGGGACGGCATCCGGGTCCAGCTGCTCGGCGGCAGGACGCAGACGCGGATCTTCTCCCGCGGAGGCGAGGAGATCGGCGGCAGCTTTCCGGAAATCGGGTTGCTGGCGGGCCTGGAAGCGGTGCTGGACGGCGAGCTGCTGGTGCGCATCGACGAGCAGCATGGCAGCTTCAACGAGCTGCAGCAGCGGCTGAACCGCAAGACGGTTTCGGCCAGGCAGATCAGGGAGCGGCCGGCCTTCGTGCGGCTCTACGACATCCTTTTCGATGGCGACGAGGATGTCCGCGCATTGCCCTTCGACACGCGCCGTGCGCGGCTGGAACAGTGGTTCGCGCGGAAGGTCGGTAACGGGCCGCTGGCGGAGCGCTTCGATCTCTCGCCGCAGCTGTCGTTCAGGGCCTGGACCGATCTGGCGGAGGCACGGCGGCAGGCGGAATCGGTCAATGCCGAGGGCCTGATGCTGAAGCGCGGCGACAGCCCCTACGTGGCCGGCCGGCCGAAAGGCCTGTGGTTCAAATGGAAGCGCGATCCCGACACGGTGGACGCGGTGCTGCTCTATGCCCAGCGCGGCCACGGCAGGCGCTCGTCCTTCTATTCGGATTTCACCTTCGGCTGCTGGCGCGACAATGGCAGCGAGGGCGGTCCCGAACTGGTGCCGGTCGGCAAGGCCTATTTCGGCTTTACGGATACGGAGCTCCAGCAACTTGATAAGTGGGTGCGCAACCATACGGTGGAACGCTTCGGCCCGGTGCGAAGGGTCGAGCCCGCGCTGGTGCTGGAAATCGCCTATGAGGGAATCCGGCGCTCGACCCGGCATAAATCGGGCGTTGCCATGCGGTTTCCCCGCATCAGCCGCATCCGCTGGGACAAGCCCGCCGCGGAAGCCGACCGGCTGGAAAGCCTGGCGGCGCGGATTCGGGATTAGGGCCGCGGGTTGCCTTCCCGGCCCCGCCGCCGTATATCCCCGCGCAATCACCGGAGTTTTTATGGACCGCACCCGCTTCGAGGGCTTTGCCTTCCTGGCCGCTTTCATCGCCTGTGTGCCCGCAGCCAACTGGCTGATCGG
>NZ_DATGQG010000073.1:0-37317 GCF_035304305.1 Ferrovibrio sp. | reverse complement strand
ATCAGGTGACCGACAGCCCGTCATCCGCCGCAATGATTGCCCCGTTGATGAAGCGTGCCTCGTCAGAGGCCAGCAGCAGCAGGGTGCCGTCCAGATCCTTCGGCTCGCCGACCCGGCGGCGCGGCAGCATTGCAATGAGCTTCTGCCCGCCCGGCGTAGCCCAGTGATCGCGATTGATCTCGGTCTCGATATAGCCCGGGCAGATGGCATTCGTATTGATGCCGTAGCGGGCCCATTCCAGCGCCATCGCCTTGGTCATCTGCACCACAGCCGCCTTTGACATGCAGTAGACCGACAGCTGGCTGAGGACCCGCAGACCGGCGACCGAGGCGATGTTGATGATGCGGCCCGGCACCTTGCGGGCGATCATGTCCTTTGCCGCGGCCTGCGCCACGAAGAAGGCGCCCTTCACATTTGTGTTCATCACGAAGTCGAAATCGTCCGGCGTGGTATCGGTGATGCGGGCCTGCCGGCTGACGCCTGAATTGTTCACCAGGATATCCACGCCGCCCAGTTTCGCGGAAATCTCGGCAAAGGCAGCCTCGATATTCGCCTGGTCGTTCACATCGAGTCGGACTGTGATGGCCTCACCGCCGGCGGATCTGATCCGCCCGGCCAGCGCTTCCAGCCGGTCGGTCCGGCGGGCCGCCAGCGCGACCCGGGCGCCTGCCTCGCTGAGCACCAAGGCAAACTGCTCGCCCAGACCGCTGGAGGCGCCCGTTACCACCGCCACCTTGTCCTTCAGACTGATCCCTGCACGCATCGATTCCTCCTGCTGACCGGCGCAGATGGTCGGGGTTCCGGCAAAAACGGTCAAGGGGCTGGCCGGGAGCGTCCCTCTGCGCTACCGTTCTGGCATGCGCATCGAAATCGTCTCCGACGTTGTCTGCCCCTGGTGTTTCATCGGCAAGCGCCGCCTCGAAAAGGCCATGGCGCAGCGGCCCCATATCGACTTCGAGATTGGCTGGCGACCATTCCAGCTGAATCCCGACATGCCGAAGGAAGGTGCCGACCGCAAAAGCTATCTGGAAGCCAAGTTCGGCGGACCTGCACGGGCGAAGGAAATCTATGCCCGGGTTGCCGGTGAAGGCGCCAAGGAAGGCATCGCTTTCGATTTCGAAGGCATCAAGCGCACGCCGAACACGCTAGCCGCGCACAGCGTGCTGCACTGGGCGCTTGGCGCGGGAGTCCAGCATGAACTGGTCGAGCGGCTTTTCCGGCTCTATTTCCTCGAAGGTCAGGATATCGGCGACCATCAGGTGCTGGCCGATGCCGCAGAGGCCGAAGGGCTCGATGGCGCATTGATCAAGTCCCTGCTGGATGAGGAGCAGGATGCCGACCTGATCCGCTCCGAGGACCAGATGGCGCGGGAGCTGGGTATCACCGGAGTGCCGTTCTTCATCTTCGAACGGCGCTACGGCGTGCCCGGCGCACAGGATCCCGAGGCGCTGCTGCAGGTGATCGACAAGCTTGCGTCCGAAATGTCGCAGCAGGGCGCCTGACCTGCAGCTTTGCCGCGCCGCCGTCAGGCCGCCTTCTTCGCCCTGGCGGCAATCTCGCCGAGACGCGAGGCGATATGCAGGACGCCTTTCAGGCGATCCTCCGGCTCCGGCCAGTCCTGGATGAAAACCACCTTGTGATCGGGCCGCAGCTTGGCCTTGCCGCGCTCGGACTGGATGAACTGCACAAGCCCCGCCGGATCCGGGAAGCTATTGTCGCGGAAGCTGAGTGTCGCCCCCTTCGGACCGGCCTCGATCTTCATGATGTTGGCATCGCGGCAATGCTTCTTGATCGCCACGATGTCCAGCAGATGCTGCACTTCCTTCGGCAGCGGCCCGAAGCGGTCGATCATCTCGGCCGCGAATGCATCGATCTCGGCGCGCCCCTCCAGATCGGCCAGCCGGCGATACAACTGCATGCGAAGATTGAGGTCGGCAACATAGCTTTCGGGAATCAGGACTGCCGTACCGATCTGAATCTGCGGCGACCATTTTCCGGTCTCTAGTCCGGTTTCTCCGCGGGCTGCCGCGCGGGCCTCGATGATCGCCTCCTGCAGCAGCTCCTGATAGAGCTCGAAGCCAACCTCGCGGATGTGCCCTGACTGCTCCTCGCCCAGCAGATTGCCGGCGCCGCGCAGGTCCAGATCATGCGAGGCGAGGCTGAAGCCGGCGCCCAGCGTATCGAGGCTTTGCAGGACGCGCAGCCGCTGCTCGGCTGCGGGATTCAGCATCCGGCCAGGCTGATAGGTGAAATAGGCATAGGCGCGCAGTTTTGAGCGTCCCACGCGACCGCGAAGCTGGTACATCTGGGCAAGGCCGAACAGGTCCGCGCGATAGACCACCAGCGTATTGGCAGAGGGGATGTCCAAACCGCTTTCCACGATATTCGTGGCGACCAGCACGTCGTAGCGCCGGTCATAGAAGGCATTCATCACGTCATCCAGCTCGGTCGGCGCCAGCTGGCCATGGGCGACCACGGCCTTCAGTTCCGGCACATGGTCGCGGATGAAGGCCATGGCGGTGTCGAGAAACTCGATGCGGGGGCAGACGAAAAAGCTCTGGCCGCCGCGGAAATGCTCGCGCAGCAATGCCTCGCGGATCACCACCGGATCGAAGGGCGTCACATAGGTGCGTACGGCCAGCCGGTCGACCGGCGGGGTTGCAATCAGGCTCAGCTCGCGGACACCTGACAGTGCCAGCTGCAGGGTGCGCGGAATCGGCGTCGCTGACATGGTCAGCACATGCACCTCGGCTTTGAGCTGTTTCAGGCGTTCCTTGTGCTTGACGCCGAAATGCTGCTCCTCGTCGATGATCAGCAGGCCAAGCCGCTTGAACTCGATGCTTTTCGAAAGCAGCGCATGGGTGCCAACGACGATATCGACATCGCCATCCTTCAGCCCCTGCTTGGCTTTGGTCGCCGTTTTGGCCGGCACCATGCGGGACAGCTGCTCGATACGAACCGGCAGGCCCTGGAAGCGCTGCACGAAGGTGCGGTAATGCTGGCGGCACAGCAGGGTCGTCGGACAGACCAGCGCCACCTGCTGTCCCGCCATGGCGGCGACAAAGGCCGCTCGCAGCGCCACCTCGGTCTTCCCGAAACCGACATCGCCGCAGACCAGCCGATCCATCGGCTTGCCGCTGGCGAGGTCGTCCAGCGTCTCCTCGATGGCACGCGCCTGATCGTCGGTTTCCTCATAGGGGAAACGTGCGCAGAATTCCTCGAACAATCCGTCAGGCGGCAGAACCCGCTCGCCCTGCCGCAATTCGCGCTGGGCCGCCACCTTCATCAGCTCGCCCGCCATGTCCTTCAGGCGCTGCTTCATGCGCGCCTTGCGGTTCTGCCAGGCGACGCCGCCCAGCTTGTCGAGCGTCACTTCCGCCTCGGGCGAACCGTAGCGGGACAGCATCTCGATATTCTCGACCGGCAGATAGAGCCGATCACCGCCGTCGTAATGCAGCAGCAGGCAGTCATGCGGCGCGCCGGCGATATCCAGCGTCACCAGGTCCTTGTATTGGCCGATACCGTGATCGATATGAACCACGAAATCGCCCGGCTGCAGCGCACTGGCCTGGGCGATGAAGTTCTCCGCCCGCCGCTTCTTCTGCCGTGGGCGGACCAGACGGTCGCCGAGGATGTCCTGTTCAGCGACAACGCAGAGATCTGCGGCTTCAAAGCCATGCTCGATCGGCAGGACCGTAATCGCCGCCACGCTTTTCGGAAGCGCATCAAGTTCGGCGGCCGTCTCAATCGGCTGCGGCGTCTCGATCCCGTGATCCTTGAGCACCAGAGCCAGACGATCGCGGGCGCCGGCCGAGAAAGTGGCGAACAGGATGCGCCGTCCCTGCCCGACCTGCTTCGCCAGATGCCCGCCGAGCGCCTCGTAGACATCTACCGACGCAGTTTTCTTCTCCGCCGCCTGGCCCGCCTGGGCCCGTTCCGGGGCAAAGTCACGGCCCGGCCGGCCGCCCATGTCGACAACGATGGTCTCGCCGCCGCCGACGGCCTCGAAAGGATGCAGCTGTCCGACCGGGAATTTCTCCAGTCGCCGCGCCCATTCACCCGCCGTCAGATACAGGCGGTCCGGAGGCAGCGGCTTGTAGGGCGCGCCGCCCTCCTCCAGTCCGCGCTTCATCGCCGCACGACGGGCATCGTAATGATCGGCGATCGCCTTGAACCGCTCATCGGCAGATTCGGATGTCAGCGGATCGAGCGTCACCGCCGCCTGCGGCATATAGTCGAAGACGGTCGAGAGTGTCTCGAAGAACAGCGGCAGCCAGTGCTCCATGCCGATCTGACGACGACCGGCCGAGACGGCCTCGTAAAGCGGATCCTCCTTGGTCACCGTGCCGAAGAGTTCGCGATAGCCGCTGCGGAAGCGTGCAATCGCCTCTTCATCCAGCGGCACCTCGCTCATGGCGGTGAGCGATAGCTCCCCGACGCTGTCGATGGTCCGCTGGGTTGCAGGATCGAAGCGGCGAATGTTCTCGACCTCGTCACCGAAGAAATCGAGACGATACGGCGCGTCCGAACCTGGCGGAAACAGATCCACCAGACCGCCGCGTACCGCAAACTCGCCCGGCTCCATCACGGTCGAAACACGGCTGTAGCCGTTGCCAGTTAGATAGGCCACCAGGCTTTCCGGCTTTACCCGCGCGCCCCTGGCGGCGGAGAACCCCGTGCCCCGCAGGTAGTCCATACCCGGCATGCGCTGCAGGGCGGCATTCACCGTGGTCAGCAGTAGCCAGGGCGCATCGGGCCGTTCGCCGCTGAGGCGATTGAGCGTATCCATGCGCCGCGCAGCGATCTCCGCATTGGGCGACACGCGGTCATACGGCTGGCAATCCCAAGCCGGCAGGGTGAGGACGATCAGTTCCGGCGCAAAGAAGCGAAGCGCGGCCTCCAGCGTTGCCATGCGCGCGTCGTCGCGGCAGACATGCAGCACGCCCCCCAGCTTCTGCCTGGCTGCCAGCGCGACCAGCAGGCGCGCATCCTGCCCTTCCGGCGCGCCGGCCAGTGCCCAGCGCCCCGGCCGGGACAGGATATCCGGCAGCAGGAAGGTCATGGTCCTATACGGGTACCTTGTAGGCCCTGAGCAGCTTCATCACGCCGCTGTCGAGATGCGGCGGAACGGGGTCGCGCCCGATCGCCCAGGCATAGATCTGGGGATCAGGGTAATTCTCCAGCAGGTTCTCGTAGAGGTCGAGCTCGCGTTCGCTGAAAGTCGGCAGATGCTGGGCCGCGAAGCCGCCCAGTAGGATGTCGGTTTCCTTCATGCCCGTATAACGGCTGCGGTGCAGCAGACGTTTGCGACGGGTCTCGATATCCTCGCGTAGGGCTTCAGTCATGGGTGTCTCCGGAATAGCGGCAGGATATAGTACCCTCCTCTCAGGATTCTCAAGGTTTCCGCCGAAATTTCTCCCGCCATGCGCCCGGAATCGCTGTTTCCCGCCTTTGCCCCGACCACCAGCCTGAAGGGCTGTGGGCCACGGCTGGCGCCGCTGGTGGAGAAGCTGGCGGGCGGCAGGGTGCTGGATCTCTGGTGGCATCTGCCGTCGGCGCTTATCGACCGTCGCTACCGGCCGCGCATCGCCGAGGCTGAACCCGGCCGGATCGCGACCATCGAGATCACCGTTGACCGTCACCAGCCGCCGCGCAATCCGCGGCTGCCCTACAAGATCCTCGGCCATGACGGCAGTGGTCGGATCACCCTGGTCTTCTTCAACGGACGCGAGGAATTCCTGAAACGCAGCCTGCCCGAAGGCGAGGTGCGCATCGTCAGCGGCCAGATCGAGCTGTTCGACGGCCAGGTGCAGATGACGCATCCCGATCGCACCGGCACCGCCGAGGAAATCGCGCAGCTCGCCAGTGTCGAACCGGTCTATCCGCTCACCGCAGGACTGGCACCGCGCACGCTGGCCAAGATCATCGATGGTGCGCTGGCACGACTGCCCGATCTGCCGGAATGGCTCGATCCCGCCTGGCAGAAGAAGCAGCGCTGGCCGGGCTGGCGCGAGGCTCTGTTGGCCGCACACCGGCCGGAAACACCCTCTGATCTGGAACCCGACTGCCCGGCACGCCAGCGTCTTGCCTATGACGAATTGCTGTCCAACCAGCTGGCGCTGCTGCTCGTGCGCCGGCGGCTGAAACGGCTCTCGGGGCGTCCGCTGCAGGGCGATGGCCGCCTGCGGGACAGGCTGGAAACCCTGCTGCCCTGGCCGCTGACCAATGCGCAGCGGCAGGCCAATGCGGAGATTGCCGGCGACATGGCGTCCGACCGGCGCATGCTGCGCCTGCTGCAGGGCGATGTCGGCAGCGGCAAGACCATGGTGGCACTGAATGCCATGCTGCTCGCCGTGGAGGCCGGCGCGCAGGCGGCTCTGATGGCGCCGACCGAAATTCTGGCGCGCCAGCATGCCGAGACGCTCGCGCCCTACTGCGAGAAACTCGGTGCGCGGCTCGCGCTGCTCACCGGCCGAGACAAGGGCAAGGCACGCACCGCTTTGCTGGAACGGCTGGCCGGCGGCGAAATCGACATCCTGATCGGCACGCATGCGCTTTTCCAGGACGACGTCGTTTTCCATGACCTCGCCCTTGCCGTCATCGACGAACAGCACCGGTTCGGCGTCGGCCAGCGGCTCGGCCTTGCCGCCAAGGGACAACGGGACAAGGGCGGCGTCGATGTGCTGGTCATGACAGCGACGCCGATCCCGCGCACCCTGGCGCTGACGGCCTATGGCGACATGGACGTCTCGAAGCTGACGGAGAAACCGCCGGGCCGCACCCCGGTGGATACCCGCACGGTCGCGGCCGACCGCTTCCTCGACGTCGTTGCAGCCGTAAAGCGGAAGATTGCCGCCGGCGAACGGGTTTACTGGGTGTGCCCTCTCGTGGAAGAAAGCGAACAGAGCGACCTCGCCGCCGCCGCAGAGCGACATTCCTCCCTGCGTATGGCCTTGGAGCCGGAATTCGGCGAAGGCAGCGTAGCCCTCGTACATGGCAAGATGAGTAGCGCGGAGAAGGATGCCGCCATGGCGGCTTTCGCCAGCGGTGCGGCCAGGCTGCTGGTCGCCACCACCGTCATCGAGGTCGGCGTCGATGTTCCGGAAGCCACCCTGATCGTCATCGAGCATGCCGAGCGCTTCGGCCTTGCCCAGCTGCATCAGCTGCGTGGCCGCGTCGGTCGCGGCGGCCGGCCGGGCGCCTGTCTGCTGGTCTATTCCGGCCCCTTGGGCGAAACCGCCAAGGCGCGTCTGAAGATTCTGCGCGAGACCGATGACGGGTTCCGGATTGCCGAGGAAGACCTGCGTCTGCGCGGCGCCGGCGAGGTGCTGGGAACCCGCCAGAGCGGCCTACCCGAATTCAGGCTGGCGGACCTCGTCGCCCATGCCGATCTCCTCGCCGCGGCGCGGGACGATGCGCGGCTGATCCTCGAACGCGATCCGAAGCTGGCTTCCGAACGTGGCCAGGCCCTGCGGGTGCTGCTCTACCTGTTCGAGCGCGACTCCGCGATCCAGTATCTGCAATCGGGCTGATCAGCTGGCCCGCTTCCAGCGCGTCAGGGCCAGCACCGCACCGCCGGCGATCAAGCCCCAGAAGGCGCCGCTGATGCCGAAGAAACCCAGACCGGAGCCGGTGACGAGGAACGTAATGACTGCCGCTTCCCTGTCCCGCGCATCCGCGAGCGCCGCCATCAGGGCCGAGCCGAACGCGCCCAGCAGCGCCAGGCCTGCGACGGCCTGGATGAGGACCGGGGGCGAGGCGCTGATAAACGCCGTGGCCGCCGCGGCGAACAGCCCGAAGATCACATAGAAGACGCCGGCGATCACCGCGGCCCAGTATCGTTTCGCCGGATCGGGGTGCGCGTCGGGACCGGCGCAGAGCGCGGCGGTGATCGCAGCCAGATTGACGGCATGGCCGCCGAATGGCGCGGCCGCAATGCTGAAGAGTCCGGTCGCGCGGAAGAGTGGACCGGCCTCGGGGCGATAGTCATTGGCATGCAGCACCGCCATGCCGGGAATGTTCTGCGATGCCATCGTGACGATGAACAGCGGCAGGGCAATGCCGATCAGGGCGGCAAGGGAGAATGCCGGAGTCACGGGAACCGGATCCGGCCAGATCGATCCAAGGGAGTCCGGCGAGACCGACGCCGTAACCGCAATCAGGCCGAGCGTGACGATCACGGCGGCCGGCACAGCATAGAGCCGCCGGAATTTCGCCACCACGGCCCAGGTGACGACAATGGCCAGACCCGCCAGCGGCATTTCCGCCACCGCCCTGACCGGCGCGAGACAGAGGCCGAGCAGCACGCCCGCCAGCATGGCGTTGGCCAGAGCCGGCGGAATCGCAGCAACCCAGCGGCCGAGCCGCGGCCAGGATCCCGCCAGCACGATCAGCAGCCCGGACACGAGAAAGGCACCGACAGCGGCACTGAAGCCGCCCTCAACGGCTCCCGTCGTCGCCAGAAGCGCGCCGCCCGGCGTGGACCAGGCAATGCTGATCGGCAGCCGCGTCCGCAGACTCAGCCAGATCGCGCACAGGCCCATGGATATGGACAGTGCCATAAGCCCGGACGCAGCCTGCGCCTGGCTGGCGCCAACAGCGTTCAGGCCCTGCGCGATGACGGCAAAGGATGACGCAAAGCCGACAAAGGCCGACAGCAGGCCGGCCGACACGGTCTGTGGAGAGATGTCCTTCAGCATGGGAGGCGCAGAGGCGCTCCGGATCAGGCAAACTCCAGGATCACCTGATCCACCGCCAGACTGTCGCCCTTCTTGGCGTTGATCTTCTTCACCGTACCATCGCGTTCGGCGCGCAGGACGTTCTCCATCTTCATGGCTTCCACCACGGCCAGCGCCTGCCCGGCCTTGACCGGCTCGCCTTCCGAGACGTTGATCGAAACCACCAGGCCCGGCATCGGGCACAGCAGGAACTTCGACATGTCGGGCGGCAGCTTCTCCGGCATCAGCCGCGCCAGCTCGGCAGCGCGCGGCGTGCGCACGGCGATATCGAGCTCGGCTCCGCCATGCACGACGCGGACGCCATCCGGGCGGGGCGCCACGCGCGCCACCACGGACTGGCCGTTCACGCTGCCGCGGAAGAAGGGTTCACCCGGCTTCCAGTCGCTGCGCACCTTGAGCAGCTTGCCCTTGCCGACCTTGACGTCGATGCCCCCTTCGGCATTGGTGACGCGCAGCTTGTATTCGGCCTTGTTCAGAAAGGCGACCCAGTCGGCGCCCGGCTGCCATTCCGGCAGGCCCAGCTTGCCGCCAAGATGACGGGCGCGGAATTCGTTGCGGATATGCAGCAGCGCCGCCACCGCCAGCATGGCGTTCTGGCGCTCCTCCGGCAGAACCGTGCCGCCGAAGCCATTCGGCCATTCCTCGGCGATGAAATTGGTCGAAATGTCGCCCGACCGGAAGCGCGGATGGTCCAGCACCGCCGAGAGGAAGTTCACATTGTGGCCGATGCCGGCGATCCAGGTTTCGTCGAGAGCAGCCGAAAGGGTCGAAACGGCCTCGTCGCGGTCCTTCCCGTAGGAACACAGCTTAGAGATCATCGGGTCATAGAACATGCTGATCTCGCTGCCCTCGACCACGCCGGTATCATTGCGGATCACGTCGGACTCCGGCGCGGTGCGCCAGCGGGCAAGCCGGCCCGTGCTGGGCAGGAAGCCACGCAGCGGGTCTTCCGCGTAGATGCGCGCCTCGATGGCCCAGCCGTTCAGCTTCACATCCTCCTGCCGGATCGACAGGGTCTCGCCGGCTGCGACGCGGATCATCTGCTCGACCAGATCGATCCCGGTGATCAGCTCGGTCACCGGATGCTCGACCTGCAGGCGGGTGTTCATCTCGAGGAAGTAGAATTTCCTGTCCTTGCCGCCGACGATGAATTCCACGGTGCCGGCACTGTCATAGTTGACGGCTTTCGCCAGAGCGACCGCCTGCTCCCCCATCGCCTTGCGGGTCTTCTCGTCGAGGAACGGGCTCGGCGCCTCCTCGATTACCTTCTGGTGTCGGCGCTGGATCGAGCATTCACGCTCGCCCAGATAGATCACGTTGCCGAGCTTGTCGCCCAGCACCTGGATTTCGATATGGCGCGGCTGCTCGATGTATTTTTCGATGAAGACCCGGTCATCGCCGAACGAGTTTTTCGCCTCGTTCGTGGCCGAGGAGAAGCCCTGCGCCACCTCCTCCTTCGAATAGGCGATGCGCATGCCCTTGCCGCCGCCGCCGGCCGAGGCCTTGATCATCACCGGAAAGCCGATCTCGGTGGCAATCTTGACGGCTTCCTCGGTCGAGGCGATGGCGCCGAGATATCCCGGCACCGTCGAGACGCCGGCTTTCTGCGCCAGCTTCTTCGACTCGATCTTGTCGCCCATGGCGTAAATCGCCTCGGGATTCGGACCGATGAAAGTGATCCCGGCCTCCTTCAGGGCAGCGGCGAACTTGCGATTCTCCGAAAGGAAACCATAGCCCGGATGGACCGCCTGCGCGCCGGTCTTCCTGCAGGCATCGACGATCTTCTCGATCACCAGATAACTTTCGGCTGCGGGGGCCGGACCGATATGCACGGCCTCATCAGCCATACGCATATGCAGCGCGCCGTCATCGGCATCGGAGTAGACCGCCACCGTCTTGATGCCGAGCTTGCGGCAGGTCTTGATGACGCGGCAGGCAATTTCGCCGCGATTGGCAATCAGAATCTTGTCGAACAGCTTGTTGGCCATGACCGGCGATCTCACAGCGGAATGTTGTCGTGCTTCTTCCAGGGATTCTCCAGCTTCTTGTCGCGCAGCATGGCGAGCGAGCGGGCAATCCGGAAGCGCGTGTTATGCGGCATGATCACATCGTCGATAAAGCCGCGATGGCCGGCGACGAAGGGATTGGCGAACTTCTGGCGGTACTCTTCCGTACGGGCCGCGATCTTCTCGGCATCGCCGATCTCGGAGCGGAAGATGATCTCCACCGCGCCCTTCGGCCCCATCACCGCGATCTCGGCCGTGGGCCAGGCATAATTCAGGTCGCCTCGCAGATGCTTGGAGGCCATGACGTCATAGGCGCCGCCATAGGCCTTGCGGGTGATCACGGTGACCTTCGGCGTGGTTGCCTCGGCATAGGCGAAGAGCAGCTTGGCACCGTGCTTGATGATGCCGCCGTATTCCTGCGCCGTTCCGGGCAGGAAGCCGGGGACGTCGACGAAGGTGACGATCGGGATGTCGTAGCAGTCGCAGAAGCGCACGAAGCGCGCGCCCTTGCGGCTGGAATCGATGTCGAGGCAGCCGGCCAGCACCATCGGCTGATTGGCGACGATGCCGACCGTCTGGCCGCCGATGCGGGCGAGACCGATGATGATGTTCTTGGCGTAATTCGGCTGGATCTCGAAGAAGTCGCCCTCGTCGACCACCTTCTCGATCAACTCCTTCATGTCATAGGGCTTGTTCGGATTCGGCGGAACCAGGGTGTCGAGCGAGGCCTCCTGCCGGGTGATCGGATCCCAGGTCTCACGCACCGGCGGCTTCTCCCGGTTGCTCAGAGGCAGGAAATCGAACAGCCGCCGCGTCTGCGCCAGCGCCTCGACATCGTTCTCGAAGGCGTTGTCGGCA
Source organism: Ferrovibrio sp. (assembly GCF_035304305.1). Lineage (GTDB taxonomy): Bacteria > Pseudomonadota > Alphaproteobacteria > Ferrovibrionales > Ferrovibrionaceae > Ferrovibrio. Next base: position 25,715 of record NZ_DATGQG010000073.1, on the reverse strand, counting down.
ACCGAAGACTTGGTCGTATGGGTGATCGCGCCGCCGAGCTGCTCCTGGGTCACGACCTCCTGCGTCACCGTCTTCACCACATCGGGGCCGGTGACGAACATGTAGCTGCTGTCCTTCACCATGAAGATGAAGTCGGTCATCGCCGGGGAATAGACCGCGCCGCCCGCGCAGGGCCCCATGATGACGGAAATCTGCGGCACGACGCCTGATGCGAGTACGTTGCGCTGGAACACCTCGGCATAACCGGCGAGGCTGTCGACGCCTTCCTGGATGCGCGCGCCGCCGGAATCGTTGAGTCCGATCACCGGGGCGCCAACCTTCATGGCCGTGTCCATAATCTTGCAGATCTTGCCTGCATGGGCGGCGGAGAGCGAACCGCCGAACACCGTGAAATCCTGGCTGAAGACGAAGACCGGTCGGCCATTGATGGTACCGTAGCCGGTCACCACGCCGTCGCCCGGCGTCTTCTGCTCGGCCATGCCGAAATCAGTGCAGTCATGCTCCACGAACATGTCCCACTCCTCGAAGGAGCCGGGATCGAGCAGCAGTTCCAGCCGTTCACGCGCCGTCAGCTTGCCCTTGGCATGCTGCGCCTCGACACGTTTGGCCCCGCCGCCCTGGCGGGCCTGGGCGCGCTTTTCTTCCAACTGGCGGATAATGTCCTGCATGAAACTCCCCGAACGATCAGCGGAACGATGGCCGAAAGGAACGCTCGGCCAGAGCATGACACGGCAATGACAATTGTGCCGGGCTCAATAGCATATCGACAGGCGCGGCAAAATAGCCCGGGGCTGCGTATCGAGCCCGGATATTCAAGCAGTTACGGGGAGGATATTGAAGCGGCAGACCCGCCGTTCGGCGGATTTACTGCACTACCCGGCTGGCGAGGTGCGGCAACCGGGCGTCGGAAAGATCGGCGCCTTCCAGCAGCGCCCTGGAGAGATCGGCTTCGTCCAGCCAGGCCTGCCGCAGCCTGGCGCCGCGCAGGTCGGCGCTGCGCAACTGGCTGCGGGTCAGGTTGACAGGGTGGAGGCGACCCGGACCGAGGATCAGCGGCCCCAGATCGGCATCTCGCAGATCCGTTCTGACCAGCAAAGCCGAGGTCAGATTGGCGCCGCGCAGGTCGGCACCAACCAGATTGCAATCCCGCAGATCGGCTTCCATCAGCTTGGCGCCCTGCAGTGACGCCCGCTCCAGATTGAGGCCCTGCAGGACCACGCCTTCCAGATTGGCGCCGGTAAGCACGATTCCAGGCCTCGGACCGATATGGCGCAGGTCAAGATGATTGAAGTCGAACAGCCTGCCCTGCCGTCCTCCGGTTTCCACCCACAGGCGATAGAGCCGGAAGGCCTCCTCGATGGGCACGCCGAGTTCCGCCAGCGGCCGTCCGCGGGGAGTGTCATCGAGCGCCCCCTGGGTGTCCGCGCCGGCCAGAACCGCCTTCTCGAGTTTCACGCCCACCATCACGGCGCCGCGCAGTTGCGCATCTTTCAGGTTGGCGCCGCTCAGATCGGCGCCGGAGAGATTGGCGCCGTCCAGCTTGGCTGCGGTGAGATTGGCCCGCGTCAGCACACAGTTCACCATGATCGCATCGGTGAAATCGGTGCGACCGGCCGCAACGCCGGTGAGGTTGGCACCGGTCAGGTCGGCAGCCACCAGACGTGCTCCGCCCAGATCGACCGAGTCATGGTCCGGCTTCTTGAACTGGACATTGCCCCGCTGATCGCGCTCGGCAATCACCCCGTCGCGCATGTCCGCATCCTGCAGTCGCGCGCCTGTCAGGTCCGCACCGCGCAGCGAGGCCCCACGCAGGTCGGCACGGTCCAGCCTCGCGCCCTGCATGATCGCGCCACGGAGGTCGGCGCCATACAGGACGGCATTGCTCAGATTGGTGTCGGAGAAATTGACCGATTGAAGGTTGCAGCCGGTGAAATCGGCGCCGGAAAGATCGACGCCGGCCATAGTCAAATGCGAGAGATCGCGGAACTGGAATATCGCACGCCGGCCGCCGGGCAGCCGCTGCCGATATTTCTCGTGATCCGCGATAGTCGCCAGCAACTCGCCGTATCCAACCTTCGGCCGTTGGCGAGTCTGCATGTTCGAACTGACCATGGCGGCCTCCCCCCGAGGCCAGGAAATTCCAGTTGCAACCCTGACGTTAGCACGTCCGTCGGAATTCGCAGCAGACATCTGCACCAGATCCCATCCGTCCGGGCAGGAGTGGACATGGGCGACCATCTGATGTGGTGTTGGCGCGGTTCAGCATTCACCGGAGGTTTAACAAGATGGCGGCGGGGTTTACGCCTCTTCCTTTAATAATGTCAAGCAGTGCGCCGCGGACGTCAGGTCGGCCAGCAGCGCCGCCCGCCGCTCCGCCGCCTCGGCGTCGTCGCCCCATTGTTCGGCCTGGAAATGCTCGTCCAGGAGGCTGGCGCTGTGGGCCGAGTCGGCATCGATCCGGCCGGTCAGGACAGCCAGTCCGATCACAACGGAGCCCGCCGCGCTTGTCAGGGCATGCAGGATGGTCAGTTCGAAGGGGTCCAGCCCGGCACAGATCTGTTCCAGCCGCGCCTTCAACTCCGGCGGCTGCGGGACGGCCAGAATACCCTGAGTAACCTGGATCTGGACGTCATAGCGGTCCCGGAACCAGTCCAGCAGCGGCTGCCACGTGGCGGCCTGCCGGTCTGCCAGCTCCCGCGGCTGGTCGGCCCGATAGGCGAGCAGATCGGTCTCGCCGTAACGGACCACCTCCGCCGTCACTGCGTCACGATCCTTTGCCGTGCGGTCCAGGGCGGTCGCCACAAGGCGCGTCAGGGGCATCTGCAGCGGCCGGATGTCACCCGTCTGCGCCTCCCACTCTGCGGCGATACCCTGTGCGAGAGCGGCGCAGGGGACACGGAGTTCCGTCTTGGCCGGTGTCCGGAGCGGCTTCTGGTCGAGCATCACCGCATGCTGCCCGTCGGGCTGACGGGCCACCGTCACGGTCTTGTAAAAGCGCTTCATGGCGGCGGCTTATACTGCCGGCACCAATCCGCATCAACGCCGCAGCAACCCGTCGAGGCCTTTGCGCAGCGAATCCACCGGGTTGCCGGCCGGCGCCTGCTTCTGTTGCTGTTGCTCACCCTGCGGCTGCTTTGATGCCGGGGCTGCCGGCACCGGCCGGCCTTCGGCAAGCGCTATCGCACGCTGGCAGGCCGCCCGGGCGGCTTCATCCGGGTTACCGCCACCCTGCCCCCCGCTGCCCAGTAAGGGCGCCAGCACGCCCAGCGGACCGAGAGCCGCCACCCCGGCCGCGGCACCCAGCGCGCTCTTCGCCAGCGCCTGCGGATCCGGCGAGAAGCTCGGCTTGAGCAGCGTGCCGCGCACGCGCACCGGCGGCAGAACCCCGGCCAGCGCAGTATCGCGCGAGCTCACGGCAAGCCGCAGATCGAGCTGCTCTGTACCCAGATTGACGCTGCCGTCGCCGGCGAGGGTCAGGCTGCCGGTTTCGGCCAGAAGGGCCTTCGGCGTCGCCACCCCGTTGCGGAAGTCGAAGCCCTTCACCACGCAATGCAGCTTTGTCTTCGCCGTGGCGCGATCAAGGATGCCGACAGCGCGCGCCAGATCCGGCATGAAGCTGCGGATGTATTCTTCCTTCAGCTCGCCCTCACCCACTTTCAGCACCATGGTGCCGTTCAGGCCCGCCATGATCTGGCGGATGCTGCCGCCCTGGCTGGTCAGATTGGCAGTAAGATCGGTTGGCGCGCCTCGCCGCACCACGTCAGTGATGCCGTTCTTCTGGAGGTATTCGCTGAGCACGATGCCCGCCGCATCAAGCTTCGCGTTCAGACGCTTCGCATTGCCGTCCAGGGTGACGTCGCCAGAAAGCCGCCCGCCTGCAAGCGCCCCGACCTGGGGTTTCACATTCAGCACCCCGTCTTTCAGGGTGACGTTCGCAGCAACATTCTGCGCCTCCAGCATGGGCGCCCTGAACTGTTCGGCCTTGTAGGCAAGCACCGCATCAACGGCCTTGAGGCCGTCCAGCGGCAGAGGATCGTCGCTGAAGAGGCGCCCGTCGGTGCCGGTGCTCGCCCTGCCCGGGCCGGCCGGCTGGCCGCCCTTGCCGTCAGACGGCTTCGATTCCGGCAAGACCGCCCCGACATCGAAACTCTTCGACGCGAGGTCGAAGCGCAGCGACGGCCGGGCGCCGGCCAGATCAATCTCGCCGCTGCCGGCCAGATCGTTCGGTCCAAGATTCGCGGCCAGGCCGCTCAGGGCATAACGCTGGGGTCCGGTATCCTTCACCTGGACCTGCAGCTTGATCGGAATGGCCGGCGCAGCGGCGCCAAAGGCCGAGGCCAGTCGGGCGAGATCCGGGATCTCGGTCCCGATGGCAAGGGCGATCCCCTTGGCCTGGAGAGGCTGTGCGATCGTGCCTTCGACCTGCGCGCGGGCCCCCGGTCCGGCGATGTTGAGTTTCAGCGGCCAGGGTCGGCTGGGAGCCGTCAGTTCGGCGAGGCTGCCCAGCGTTCCGTTCACCTCAAGATCATTGCCGTTGACCACGGCCACCATCTGGGTCGCCAGCAGCCCGCCGGCGGCCTCCTCAACCGACAGCTCTTTCAGGTGAAGATCCTGGGCAGTCCCCGTCTGAGCGTCCCGGAAAGCGACCTTCACATTTTTCAGTAGAACGTCAGAAACGACCGGTAACGTGCTGGAACCGGACGATTCTCCAGAAGAAGCCGTTTCTGAGGGCTTGGTCTCAGCCTTGGGAGAGAACTCCCAGTTGGCCTGGCCCTGCCGGCTCTTTTCCAGCAGCAGGTCGACATCGGCCAGAACCAGACGGTCGATCCTGATCTGCTGCCGGATCAGGGGAAGCAGATCGACCTCGACCAGGAACTCGCCGACCGTCGCCATGGCGGGACGACTGCCCCATGAGGCATTGGCGAACGTGACCTCGTTCACCCGGATCGCCGGCCGCGGGAAAACCTTCAGCCCGAGATCACCGGCAATCGTCAGCTGGCGGCCGGTCGCATTCTCGACCGCCGCGACGATCTGCGGCTTGAACCGGTTCACATCGACGGTCAGTACAAGGACGACCGCCACGGCGATCAGGGCAACCAGCGCGATCAGGACCCATTTCAGGATACGCATGCAGGTCCTCCCACGATTCGAGAAACCACATCAGGAAGTTCGTGGTACCCGTTGATTATAACGGCAGCTCCGGCCTCACGGAGAATGGCTTCCTCATGATAGCCCCACGTGACACCGATGGCCGGCACTCCGGCATTGCGGGCCATTTCCATGTCGTAAGTTGTGTCGCCCACCACGATTGTCGAGGCCGGTACGGCCCCGGTTTCGGCCATGGCCTGGAGGACCATATCCGGCGCGGGCTTACCGGCGGCGACGACGTCGTTGGTCTGCAGGGTGACGAACCGGCCGGTCAGCCCGTGGGTCGCCAGAGTGAAATCCAGGCCCCGCCGGGCCTTCCCCGTTGCGACGCCGAGCAGGTAGCCGGCACTCTCGAGCCGGTCCAGCGCCTCGATCGCCCCCGGAAAGATCGGCTCGTGGTGTTCGGGGTTCAGCCGCTGTGCGATGGCCGCCTGCCGATAGGCTTCGACGACATCCGCCAGCACGGCGTCCGGCGGAAGCAGACTCTGGATCGCGACAGGCAGCGGCAGGCCGACCGTGCGGCGGATGCGGTCCGCCTCCGGCAGCCCTAGGCCGAGCGCTGCAAAGGCGGTGTGCATGGCGGCGACGATATGGTGCTGGCTATCCACCAGCGTGCCGTCGCAATCGAAAATGACCAGACTGGGCGCTTCAATCCCGGCAGAGGCGGTTTTCATAGAACCAGAATCGCATGTCCGCCGCACCGGCTCAACCGGTGCAGGCGGAACCAGGCCTTCACTTCCGGTCCTTCATGGCCTTCCTGCGGTCGGATTTCGTCTGGTCCTGCCTGGCGGCGTCCTTGCGCGCATCGCTTTTGCGCCGGTCGGCCTTTTTGAGGTCGGCCTTCTTCTCGTCCGCCCTGCGGTCGGCTTTCCTGGCACCCGTCCTTGCCTGTCCCGCGCGATCTTCCACCAGCGGGGTGGCCGGCCGTGCCGGGCTGCCGATCCGAGGCTGTGCCGGCGTTGCCGGTTGCGTCTGGGCTGACAGGCCGGCAGGCAGTGCTACAGCCGGCACAAGGTACGCGCAGAGCAGGATCAGGCGGACGAACATGGAGCCTCCCCGGTTCCCCCATGATGCTTCTGCGGGGATGCAAAAGCAGCAGCGATGTGGCAGAAAACGCTGATGAAAAACGTCAAAAAGACTTCCCCTTCGGCGACATTGACCCAGCTCGGGCGCCCGGCCGTTCAGCCGGCCTCACCCGAGGAGGCAGTGCTTGAATTCGCGCCGAACCCCCATCCGGGCACAACCTACCTGATCCGCTTCACGCAGCCGGAATTCACCAGCCTCTGTCCGATGACCGGACAACCTGACTTCGCACATCTGGTGATCGACTACGTGCCCAACCGGTCCATCGTGGAATCGAAGTCGCTGAAGCTGTTTCTCAACAGCTTCCGCAACCATGGCGCTTTCCATGAAGACTGCACGCTGATGATCGCCAAGCGCATCATCGCGACAATCAAACCGCGCTGGCTCAGGATCGGTGGCTACTGGTACCCGCGTGGCGGCATGCCCATCGATGTCTTCTACCAGACCGGCAAGCCTCCCGCCGATCTGTGGCTGCCGGATCCCGGCGTCGCCTCTTATCGCGGACGCGGATGACGATGATGCGCCGGGGAGAATGGCTGCTCCTGCTCCTGCCCCTCGGCGCCTGCGCCGGACTCGAAGACAACGTCCGCGATCTAAACCGCAGCCTGTATCGCACCTGGTCAGGGAAAGACACCCGGGCGGCCCGGCCGGAAACCGGCTTGGCGGCAACCGGCGAAAGCACCCCCTGCTTCAGCGCGGAGACCGGCCTTCTGTATGTCAGCCAGACCGGCCGCTGCGCCGCCGGCTACAATCCCGTGCCGGCGGCAGAGGCCGAACGCGCTTTCGGCCGACGCAGCACCGCAAGCACAGGAACCGCCCCGCAGCAGGCGGCACAAACGCCCATTCCTACCCCCGAAGCGGCACCGGCCCTTTGCTACGATGATAACCAGGGGCAGGTCTTTGAGGCGGCAAGCTGTCCCGCCGGCTCGCGCTGGGTAACGGCGGCGGAGGCTGCCTCAATCCAGCAGGCCCAGCTGGCCGGCGCCTCCTGGTGCTATTTCACCGGGCGCCGCCTGCTCTATCGCAGCCGGGCCTGTCGGCCCGGCGACCAGGTTCTGAGCGTCGCGCAGGCGGACGCCATCTGGGAAAGGCTGGCGCCGGACCGTCGACCACGCCAGCGCCCGGCGGAAACGACCGGCGCCGCACAGCCGGTGCCGCCGGTGCAGGCCGCTCCCCGTGGCGGCGTAAGCGCTACACCGCTGCCTTCGCCCCGGTGATTGCAGCCGCATCAGGCAGGATCGTCGCAAAGCGATCCGCCAGTTCGGCCAGCGCGGTGCGATGGAGCTCCATCGCAGGCAGCACCCCGCTTCCCAGCGGATCAGGCAGATCCCGCGTCGCGCAGGCCGCCGCAACGACGGACGACCGGTAGCCGTGATCGAGCGCGCTGCGCACGCTGGCGCTGACGCACATATGCGTCATGAAACCGGCAACGATCAGTTCCTTTCGGCCGGTCTTCTGCAGCGTTTCATGGAGCGTTGTGTTGGCGAAGGCGTTCGGCAGGCCCTTGGGGATGACACTCTCGCCATCGGCCGGACGCACCGATGCGATGAAATCGGCCCGCGGCGTCCCAGGCGTGAACAGGGCCCCGCCGGGGCGACCCTGCTGCTGAATATGGATCACCGGAGCGCCGGCCTCACGGGCGGCAGACAGGAGGCGACCGATTTCGGCAACCGCGGCGTCGATACCGGTCAGCGGCAGGTTGCCACTCGATGAATATTCCTGCTGATGGTCAATCAGCAGCAGAACTGAATTTTCCCACAGTACCGGCTGCACAGTGGCGCCGGCGAGTTCCAGCAGGGTCTTCGGACGACTCATCTCACTCTCCTTGTTTCGGAGGCGTTATAGCCGATGGCGGCGCCTGCGCGTATTCGCTAAGATGGCACGATGACTGTGCAGAAACGCACAAGGGCGGTTCCGCCTCCCGAGCAGCCCGACTGGAACGATCTCCGCTATGCGCTGGAACTGGGCCGGCATGGCACGCTGTCAGGCGCGGCCCGCGCGCTCGGCGTCAATCATGCCACCGTGGCGCGCCGCATCGCCGCGCTGGAAAGCAGTCTGAAAATGACCCTGTTCGAGCGCGGCCCGCGCGGCTACCGGGCGACCGCCAGCGCAGCCCCTGTGCTGGCAGCAGCCGAGCAGGTCGAAGCTCCCCTGCTCCTGCTCGGCCGGCAATCGGACGCGCAGCATGGCGCAGAGGTTTCAGGCAAAGTCCGCATCACGGCGACCGAAGGCGTGGCCAGCCATCTGATCGCTCCCGGACTTGCCGGTCTGCGGCAGCGCTGGCCGTTGCTGGAAGTCGAAATCCTTGTCGAACACCGCTCGCTGAGCCTGGCGCGACGCGAGGCGGAGATCGCCATCCGCTGGGCCAGGCCAACCAAGGGCGAGTTGTTCGCAACCCGGCTCGGACCTGTACCGTATCGCCTGTATCGCCATCCGCGGGCCGCCGACCAGACTGCGGTCGCCAGCCTCGACGAGAGTCTTGGCGATCTGCCGGAATCGCGCTGGCTCGACCGCCAGGCCGGCCTGCGTCAGGTGATCCGCAGCAATTCGATGTTGCCCTTGATTGCCGCCGCGAGGACGGGCGCCTGTGCGATCCTGTTGCCGGAATTTGTCGGCCGCCGCATTCCCGAGCTTGTGCCCGAGGGCGGCAAGCCGCCGGTTACGCGGGACCTGTGGCTGCTGCTGCACCGCGACCTGCGCAAGGCGCCCCGGGTACGCGCCACGGCGGATTTCCTCATCGGGAGCATCCGCGGGTCTCTTGCTGAGCGTTAATCCTACAGCCAGGCGTCCGCGTCCTTCCCGATCGAGAAGCCGAGAAAATTCCAGGTTGCCTCCATGTGCGGCGGCAGGGGCGCGCGAACCTCCAGCCTGCCGCCATCGGGATGCGGCAGTCGGATGGCCCGGGCATGCAGATGCAGCTTCCGGCTTACGCCGCCCGTCAGATAGGCCTCCTGCCCGCCATATTTTCCGTCGCCGACGATCGGCGTCCGCAGGGCGGCGCAATGGACGCGCAGCTGGTGGGTCCGGCCCGTCAACGGCGCCATGGCGAGCCAGGCGGCGCGCTTTCCGGCCGTGTCGATGGTCCGATACAGGGTCACGGCATTCTTGCCGTCCTCTTCGTCGGCCACCATCCGCTCGCCCGCCGCGCCGGGCAGCTTCGACAACGCCAGGATGATCTTGCCCTGATGCTGGGCAGGCACACCGGCCACCAATGCCCAGTAGAGTTTCTGCGCATCGCGGGTGCGCAGGGCATTCGCCAGCTTGGCGGCGGCTGCCGCGCTGCGGCCAAGCAGGATGACGCCCGAGGTATCCTTGTCCAGACGGTGAACCAGCCGCGGCCGCTCCGCAGCGCCGAAACGGAGATGATCCAGCAGACCATCGAGATGTTCGTTCTGGCCAGTGCCGCCCTGCGTCGCCAGACCGGCCGGCTTGTTGATCACCAGCACCGCATCGTCCTTGTGCAGCACGGCTGCCTGCAGTTCGGCGATGCGCGACGGATCGGCCTTGATCCGGACCGGACGGGGAGCGGCGTCGTCCCTTGGGGGCTCGCCGAGAGGCGGAATGCGGATGGTCTGCCCCGGCTCCAGACGTGTCGCCGCTTTCGCGCGTCCGCCATCCACCCGGATCTGTCCGGTGCGCAGCAGCTTCTCCAGCTTGGCGTGACCGACCCATGGATAGTGACGCTTGAACCAGCGATCGAGGCGCAGATCGCTTTCGCCGTCGGCGACGGTTCGGGTGGTTACCTGGGACATGACTGTTCTACTTGCTTTCAGCAGACCGCGTTACCGCCACACGCGGCGGACCCGATCCAGTTCTTTCGGTTCCTCCACCGGCGGCGGTGGCGTTTCGGCTTTTTCCGCGGCACGCTGCCGGGCCTTCTCGGCCTGGCGCTCTATCCACTCCTGGCGCATCTGCTCGTGTCCCTCAAGCGACTGGACCTCGAGTTCGCAATCCTGCGCGACCTGATAGATGATCTGTTTGGTCACATTCCTGAACTGCGCCAGCTTGTCGTAAAAGCATTCCTCGCGACTGGGTATGTTACCCGGCGAATAGAAAGGTTTTTCGTTGCCTGGAACCAGCGCAAAGCCGAAGATCCCCGCCAGCACCAGAAGTGCCAGGATCCCCAGTCCCAACATGCTGAATCGCTGCAACACGGAAAACCGCTCAGCCTATTTTTTCCAAAGACGATACCACCCTTAAGTTTACACCATCCGGCCTGCTTCATCAGCATTGGCGGATGGTTAACACCCCTATTCTTCCGTCCGCCGCGCCCGCAACTTTTGCCAGTATTCCAGACGCTTGAGGATTTCACGCTCGAATCCCCGCTCGACCGGCCGGTAATACACCTGTCGCTCCATGCCAGGGGGGAAATAGTTCTGCCCCGAGAAGCCGTCCGGGGTGTCATGGTCGTAGGCATAACCCTCGCCGTAGCCCAGCCCCTTCATCATCCTGGTCGGAGCATTGAGAATATGCATCGGTGGCGTCAGCGAACCGTTCTCACGGGCCGAGCGCTTCGCGGCCTTCTCCGCCAGATAGACGGCGTTCGACTTCGGCGCAGTCGCCAGGTAGATCACGGCCTGTGCCAGGCCGATCTCGCCTTCCGGAGAACCCAGAAAATCATACATGTCCTTGGCAGCAAGCGTCTGGACGAGCGCCTGCGGGTCGGCCATGCCAATATCCTCGGCTGCGAAGCGCACGAGGCGACGGAGAATATACAGCGGATCCTCGCCACCCGCGAGCATGCGCGCCATCCAGTAGAGAGCCGCATCGACATCCGATCCGCGCAGGGATTTGTGCAGGGCCGAGATGAGATTGTAATGCTCGTCCTGCGTCTTGTCGTAAAGCGGCGCCCGCTTCTGGAGGATTTCCGCAAGCTTTGCGGAATCCATCGGGGCAGCCGTGTCGATCGCAAAGACCTGCTCCGCAAGATTGAGGAGATAGCGGCCGTCGCCATCGGCCATGGCCCGTAGCGCTGCCCGGGCCTCGGAGGTGAGCGGAAGCGTTTTGCCTTCGATGGATTCTGCCCGCGACAACAGCGCTTCGAGCGCTTCGTCATCAAGGCGATGCAGTACGATGACGGTTGCCCGCGACAGCAATGCCGAATTCAGGGCAAAACTCGGATTCTCCGTGGTCGCACCGACCAGGACGACGGTACCGTCTTCCACATAAGGGAGGAAACCGTCCTGCTGCGCGCGATTGAAGCGATGGATCTCGTCGACGAACAAAAGGGTCGCCTGCCCCATGGCCCGCCGTTTCCGGGCTTCGTCGAACACCTTGCGGAGATCCGCCACTCCCGAAAACACAGCCGAAAGCGGTGCGAAAACCAGGCCCGTGGCATCGGCCAGCAGCCGCGCGATGGAGGTCTTTCCCGTCCCCGGCGGACCCCAGAGGATCAGGCTGGCCAGCCGCTTGTTCTGGATCATGCGGGCCAGAGGCCCCTCGCCTTTCAGCAGATGATCCTGGCCGATGACCTCGTCGAGGCTTTTCGGGCGCAGACGATCTGCGAGCGGTGCAGCCGGCGCGACTTCCATGCCGGCGGCGGCGAAAAGGGTTTCGCCGGTTCCACCCGTCTCTCCCTTGCTGCGGCTCATGCACGCACACTGAATTGCAGAAGCTGGCCGTTCCGGCGCAGCACGACGGTCCACTGGCTCGCGCCGCGCAGCAGGGAAACCAGCTCCTGAACGGTCCGGACGTCACGGCCGTTGATCTGGATGATCCGGTCGCCGCCGCGGACGCGGAAACGTTGTGCCGGCGAGCCCGGCGCGATCTCGAGAACAATCACGCCTGTCTCCAGCGTGTCGATGCCGAGCTCATCGGCAAGGGCCGGCGAGAGATTTGCCACCGTTGCCCCCGCCAATGGCTGATTGCCCCCGAGGGTCGTTACATCACGTGGTGGCGTTTCGGGCGCCTCGACCAGAGCAACGGACAGGCGCAGACGCTGTCCGCGACGCAAAACCTCGATCGTGGCCGTTTCGCCGATCCGTCGCGTGGCAATGCGGAACTTCACGCCCTGCGGATCGTTCACCTCGCGGCCATCGACGGTCAGGATGACATCGCCGGGCCGCAGGCCGGCGCGGTCCGCCGGGCCGCCCGGATACACCTCGGACACCAGCACCCCGCCGGGACGGGACAACCCGAGCCCCAGGGCAATGTCGCTGGTCACGGTTTCACCATGGGCGCCGAACCAGGGCCGCTTGATCCCTTTACCGGCCAGCGCGCTGGCCACGGTAGAAGCTACCAGATTGGACGGTATGGCGAAGCCGATGCCGATCGAGCCGCCGGACCGTGAGAAGATGGCCGTGTTGATACCGGCCAGCTTGCCGTCCATCGTCACCAATGCGCCGCCTGAATTGCCGGGGTTGATGGCGGCATCGGTCTGGATGAAGGATTGTGCATCGAGGTCGCCAACGCCGGTGCGTCCAAGTGCCGAAATGATGCCCTGCGTCACGGTCTGCCCGACGCCGAAGGGATTGCCGATCGCAACGACGAGATCGCCGACATTCAGGTCATCGGAATCCTTGAAAGGCAGAAACGGCAGGCTTTCGCCGCCTGCGTCGATCCGGAGAATGGCCAAGTCGACGCGGGAATCGGCAGCGATCAGGCTTGCCTCGAACTCTCTGCGGTCTGCCAGAGCCACAACGATCTCGGTGGCGCCTTCCACGACATGGTTGTTGGTGACAATCACCCCGTCGGCATCAATGATGACGCCAGATCCCAGCGACTGCGCGATACGCTCGCGGGTCGGCCCCTGAAACTGGTCACCGAAGAACCGCCGGAAGAACGGGTCGTTGAACAGAGGCGACTCAACGCGCTCTACCCGCCGCGTATAGACATTGACCACCGCCGGAGCCACCCGCTGCACCAGAGGGGCAAAGCTGAGCTGGATCTCGGAGCGGCTGGCGGGAACCCGCTGCTGCGCCGGTGCAACATCCGCGAATGCCGGGCCAAGCAGGACGGCTATCGCGGCAACCAAGCGGATGAGGGCGGGTGGCGTAAGCATCTGTTGCTAATAAGGATGTTTCCGAAAGGTTTTCAATAGTCGGTCTTAAAAGCCCGGTTAACGGGGTGTTCATCCTGTCGCGCCCCAAATGGCGCATCCTTGCCTCTGGGGAGACCGCCCTTGGAACACCCCCTGCTGCAGCGTCTCTACGATTACTGGAACGACAAGCGGGCCGGTAGGGCCTACCCCGGCCGGGAACAGATCGATCCGCTCGAGCTTCGCTTCATGCTGGGAAGCATCATCCTGATCGATATCGAACCCGAGCCGCTGCGCTTCCGCTACCGCCTCTTCGGCTCCGAAATCGTCCGCCGGCAGGGTTTCGACATGACGGGGAAGTATCTCGACCAGCATCCCTGGTCGGAACTGGCCGCCATGGCGAAGACTGCGTACCAGCAGGTACTTGAAACCGGCGAGCCGACCAAGATCCGCCGTAACGGCCTGATCGGCGACCAGTATGTCCGCCATGAGTCGCTGATCCTCCCGCTCGGGCATGAACGGGTCGAGATGCTGCTCATCGGCGTCGTCTTCGGACGGGCCTGAACCCGGAAAGAAAAACGGCGGCCGTTTGACGCGGCCGCCGTCCCGAAACTCGGAAATCGAAAGCCTCAGGCTGCCGCCTCGGCCTCCTCGGCGCTCTGCACCGGACCGGAATCCTTGCCCTTGGCAGCCGGATCGCGGTCAACCAGTTCGATGACCGCCAGCGGCGCCGCATCGCCATAGCGGAAGCCGGCCTTGAGCACGCGGGTGTAGCCGCCGTTTCGGCCGGCATAACGCTCGTTCAGCGTCGAGAACAGTTTGTCCACCGCCGACTTCTCGGGGATGAACGACAGCGCCTGGCGGCGCGCATGCAGGTCGCCGCGCTTGCCCAGCGTGATCAGCTTGTCCATCAGCGGCTTCAGCTCTTTCGCCTTCGGCAGCGTGGTGGTGATCTGCTCGTGCTTGATCAGCGAGGCAACCATATTGCCGAACATGGCGCGACGATGCGCGCTCGACTTGTTGAGTTTGCGGCCGGCATTGCGGTGACGCATGTCTTACTCTCCTCGATCCTTCAATTGGCGGGCAGGTCAGTACTGATCCTGCAGCTTCTTCGCCATTTCCTCGATGTTTTCCGGCGGCCAGTTTGGGACATGCATGCCAAGATGCAGACCCATCTGCGACAGGACTTCCTTGATCTCGTTCAGCGACTTGCGGCCGAAGTTCGGCGTGCGCAGCATCTCCGCCTCGGTCTTCTGGATCAGATCGCCGATGTAGACGATGTTGTCGTTCTTGAGGCAGTTGGCCGAGCGGACCGACAGCTCGAGCTCGTCGACGCGACGCAGGAGATTCGGGTTGAACTCCGGCTCGCTGGCGACCTTCTCGCGGGTTTCCGAACGCGGCTCCTCGAAGTTGATGAAGAGCTGCAGCTGGTCCTGCAGGATGCGCGCGGCATAGGCCACGGCATCTTCCGGCTTGATCGCGCCGTTGGTCTCGATCTGCATGGTCAGCTTGTCGTAGTCGAGGATCTGGCCCTCGCGGGTATTCTCGACCTTGTAGGAGACCTTGCGGACTGGGCTGTAGAGCGCATCCACCGGAATCAGGCCGATCGGCGCGTCTTCCGGACGGTTGGCCGAAGCCGGCACATAGCCCTTGCCGGTTTCGACGGTCAGTTCCATGCGGATGCTGGCGCCGGCATCGAGCGTGCAGAGGACATGATCCGGATCCATGACCTCGATGTCATGACCGGTCTCGATCATCTTGGCGGTGACCTCCACCGGACCCTGGGCATTCAGGTGCATGCGCTTCGGACCTTCGCCATGCATCTTGAGCGCCATCGACTTGATGTTCAGGACGATGTCGGTGACGTCTTCACGGACGCCGGCGATGGAAGAGAATTCATGCAGCACGCCGTCGATCTTGATCGACGTGACGGCAGCGCCCTGCAGCGAAGACAGCAGCACCCGCCGCAGCGCATTGCCAAGCGTCAGACCGAAGCCACGCTCCAGCGGTTCGGCAACAATGGTCGCGGTCCGGCCCGGCACGGCGCCCGGCTCGATAACCAGTTTGTTGGGCTTGATCAGATCGGTCCAATTCTTCTGGATCACCTGTAACCTCGTTCGGTTGCGGCGGGCGCGGCACTCCGCCTAGACCACCTCGGGTGCGGCAACGGCCGCCCCCGTAATTGCGTGGTGGCGGCCGGCCGCATTGTTCATACTTGCGCCGTCTGGGCGGCGCACGGCATCGTCAGATGCGACGCCGCTTCGGCGGACGGCAGCCGTTATGCGGGATCGGCGTAACGTCACGGATGCTGGTAATGACAAAGCCGACGGCCTGCAGGGCGCGCAGGGCCGATTCACGACCCGAACCCGGCCCCTTCACTTCCACCTCGAGGGTGCGGACGCCGTGCTCGGCGGCGCGGCGGCCGGCAACGTCAGCCGCGACCTGGGCGGCATACGGGGTCGACTTGCGCGAGCCCTTGAAGCCCTGGCTGCCGGCCGACGACCAGGCGATCGTGTTGCCCTGAGCGTCGGTAATGGTGATCATCGTGTTGTTGAAGGAAGCATTCACGTGCGCGACGGCAGAGGTGATGTTCTTCTTTTCCTTGCGCCGGGGGCGCGCGGCCTTGTCCTTGACCATGAGTTCCTACAGTCCTTCGAAAACGGCGTATGGTTTAGCGGGTTGCCTTCTTCTTGCCGGCAATGGCAACCGCCTTGCCCTTGCGGGTGCGGGCATTGGTATGGGTGCGCTGGCCGCGCACCGGCAGGCCCTTGCGATGGCGCAGACCGCGGTAGCAGCCCAGGTCCATCAGGCGCTTGATGTTCATCGCGACCTCGCGGCGGAGGTCACCCTCGACCTTGTAATCGCGGTCGATCGTCTCGCGGATCTGCAGCACTTCGGCATCGGTCAGCTCGTTGACCCGACGCTCGGCCGGCAGGCCGACCTTGTCGCAGATTTCCTTCGCCTTCACCGGGCCAATGCCATAGATGTAGGTGAGTGCAATCACGACCCGCTTGTTGGTCGGGATGTTCACGCCAGCAATACGCGCCACGCCTTTTCTCCTCGAATCACACGTCCCGCTGGGCGGAACGATCAACTTGGGCAACCATCGGCAAAGCGAAACCCAACGAAGTCAGAGACTTACGTTAAGTTCCGCTATCCGTTTTCCTGCTCGCGCCCTTAGCCCAAGGGGCGCGATTATAGAAACTCTTCTCACTCCGTCAACTACTTAAACGGCCTCAAAGGGTGGCCAACACACCCTCGATCTGCCGCGTAACCTCATCAATATCCGCCATCCCGTCGACCTGCCGCAGGATGCCCCGTCCCTCATAATAGGGCAGCAGGGGCGCCGTTTGCTCATGGTAGGCCTTGAGCCGGGATACCACCGTCTCCGCTTTGTCATCAGCCCGGCGGGTGAATTCGGTGCTGCCACAGACGTCGCAGACCCCGGGGGTCTTCGGCTGCTTGAAGCTGTCGTGATAGCCAGTTCCACACTTGGCGCACGTGAAACGGCCGGTGATCCGTTCGACCAGCACGCTGTCGTTCACCTTCATTTCGATGACGGCGTCGAGCTTCAGCTTCCGCTCGGCCAGCATCTTGTCGAGCGCCTCGGCCTGCCTGGTGGTGCGCGGGAAGCCGTCCAGGATGAAGCCCTTGCGGCAATCCGGCTGGTCGATCCGGTCGGCGATGATCCCGACCACGATCTCGTCGGAAACCAGGCCGCCGGCATCCATGACGGCCTTCGCCTTCAGGCCGGTTGCCGTACCTGCCTTGACCGCGGCGCGCAGCATGTCGCCCGTGGACAGCTGGACCAGACCGTGATTGGTGGTCAGACGCTGGGCCTGGGTGCCCTTGCCGGCTCCCGGCGGTCCGAGCAGGATCAGCCTCATTTCCGTGCCCCCCTCAGCTTGGCCTTCTTGATCAGGCCCTCATACTGGTGGGCCAGCAGATGCGACTGGATCTGCGCCACCGTATCCATGGTGACGCTGACCACGATCAGCAGCGACGTGCCGCCGAAATAGAACGGCACCGAATACTGCGAGATCAGGATTTCCGGCAGCAGACAGACCGCGGCGACATAGACGGCGCCGACCACCGTCAGGCGGGTCAGCACGTAATCGAAATACTCCGCCGTGCGCTGGCCCGGACGGATGCCCGGAACGAAGCCGCCATGTTTCTTCAGATTGTCCGCGGTATCGTTGGGGTTAAAGACCACAGAGGTGTAGAAGAAGCAGAAGAAAATGATCAGGGCGACGTAGGTCACCATGTAGAGTGGCTGGCCGTGGCCGAGCAGCGTGGTGATCGTCGTGATCCATTCCGGCGCACCCGACTGGGCGGTGAACTGCGCGATCGTCACCGGCATCAGCAGCAGCGAAGACGCGAAGATCGGCGGAATGACGCCCGAAGTATTCAGTTTCAGCGGCAGATGCGAGGATTCGCCGCCGAACATCCGCTGGCCGACCTGCCGTTTGGGATACTGCACCAGGATCCGGCGCTGGGCACGCTCCATGAAGACGATGAAGGTGATGACCGCAACCATCAGCACCAGCAGGATCAGGATAAAGAAGGTGCTGAGTGCGCCGGTACGGCCGAGCTCCAGGGTGGCGACCATGGCGCTCGGCAGTTCGGCGATGATGCCGGCGAAGATGATTAGCGAGATGCCCTGGCCGACGCCGCGCTGGGTGATCTGCTCGCCGAGCCACATGAGGAACATGGTGCCGCCGGTCAGGGTCACGACGGTGACGAGCCGGAAGAACATGCCCGGATCAATCACGGCGCTGCCGCGGCTGCCCGTCATGCCTTCCAGGCCGACCGCGATGCCATAAGCCTGGATCGCCGCGAGAAAGACGGTTCCGTAGCGGGTATACTGGTTCAGCTTCTTGCGACCGGTCTCGCCCTCCTTCTTCAGCGCTTCCAGATGCGGCGAAACCGCCGTCAGCAGCTGAACGATAATGGAGGCCGAGATATAGGGCATGATGTTGAGCGCGAAGATGGTCATGCGCGCAAGCGCGCCACCCGCGAACACGTTGAACATGCCAAGGATACCGCCGGCCTGCTGGCGGAAGATGTCCGCCATGATCTGCGGATCGATACCGGGCAGCGGGATATAGGTACCGAGGCGGTAAACGATCAGTGCGCCGATCGTGAACCAGATGCGCTTCTTCAATTCGGTCGCTTTGGCAAAGGCCCCAAGATTGAGGCTAGCCGCCATGCGTTCCGCTGCCGATGCCATGTCTGTCCTTAATCCGACCGCTTGACTGTTCAGTAAGGCCGACGGGGCTAACGCCCCGCCGCCCGAAACACAACCTTACTTCTTCTTGCCCTTGGGCTTCTCCGCCTTGGCGGCGGTTTCGGCTTTCGGCGGAACCAGGACGGTAATGCTGCCACCGGCCTTTTCAACGGCAGCCTTGGCCGAGGCCGAGGCACCGGTCACCGTGATGTTAACCTTCGCCTTCAGCTCACCCGTGCCGAGCAGGCGGATACCGCCCGCCGTGCGCGAGCAGAGGCCGGCCTTCTTCAGCACCGCCTCGTCGATCGGCTGTGCGGCATCGATCTTCTTCTTGTCGATAGCAGCCTGCAGGCGGCCGATGTTCACGGCCTCCGTGGTCGACGGATGGAGCGGATTGAAGCCGCGCTTCGGCAGACGGCGGTAGATCGGGGTCTGGCCGCCTTCGAAGCCGTTGATGCTCACGCCGGTGCGGGCCTTCTGACCCTTGACGCCACGGCCGGAGGTCTTGCCCTTGCCCGAGCCGATGCCGCGGCCGACGCGCATGCGTTCCTTGCGGGCGCCTGGATTGTCGGCAATCTGATTGAGACGCATATTCCTAACCCTTCCGCACGGCCGGCAGAGCCGGCCTTAAACTTCAGCCTACCTGGACCAGATGGGCCACCTTGGCGATCATGCCCCGCACCGAAGGGGTGTCCTCCAGCTCACGCGACTGATGCAGCTTGCGCAATCCCAGTCCAACAAGCGTGGCCTGCTGGTCTGCGGTGCGCTTGTGGGCCGACCTCACCCAGGTGACCTTGACGGTAGCGCCGGCCTTCTTGGCCGTCTTCTTCGCCGTGGCCATGTGACTTACTCCTCGGTCTCGGGACGGCGGCCAAGGATATCGGCCACCTTCTTGCCGCGCTTGGCGGCAATATGACGGGGCGAGTTCAGGCCCTGCAGGGCCGCGAAGGTCGCCTTCACCATGTTGTGCGGGTTGGACGAACCAAGCGACTTGGTCACCACGTCCGCAACGCCCAGCGTTTCGAACACCGCGCGCATCGGACCGCCGGCGATGATGCCGGTGCCCGGAGGCGCGGTACGCAGCACGACCTTGCCGGCGCCATGACGGCCTTCGATGTCGTGATGCAGCGTGCGGCCTTCGCGCAGGTTGACGCGGATCAGGTTGCGCTTGGCATGTTCGGTCGCCTTGCGGATCGCCTCGGGGACCTCGCGGGCCTTGCCCGAACCATAGCCGACGCGGCCCTTCTGGTCGCCCACGACAACGAGAGCGGCGAAGCCGAAGCGCCGACCACCCTTCACCACCTTGGCGACGCGATTGATGCTGACCAGCTTGTCGACGAGTTCGTTTTCGCCGCGCTCGCGATCGCCACCGCGCTCGCCGCGATGCTCGCCCCGTTCAGCCCGTTGAGTAGCAGCCATCGTACCCAGACCTTTCTCAGAAACTCAGACCGTTTTCGCGAGCCGCCTCGGCGAGCGCCTTGATGCGCCCGTGATAGAGGTAGGCTCCGCGGTCGAAGATCACTTCGGTGACGCCGGCGGCCTTGGCGCGCTCGGCGATCAGCTTGCCGACTTCGGACGCCGCCTTGGTGTCGGCGCCGGTCTTCAGCGAGCTGCGCAGGGCCTCTTCCAGCGAAGAGGCGGCAGCCAGGGTCACACCCTTCGTGTCGTCGATCACCTGCGCATAGATATAGCGCGAGGACCGATGCACGCTCAGACGCGGGCGACCATGGGCGGAGGCGCGGATCTTGGTCCGATTCCGCTCCTTGCGGCGCGCATTCAGCGCGTTCAGGCGAGTCTTGATGCTCATTCCGGCATTCCTTACTTCTTCTTGCCTTCCTTGCGCAGGATGGTCTCGTCGCTGTACTTGATGCCCTTGCCCTTGTACGGCTCGGGCGGCCTGACTGCACGGATCTCCGCGGCGACCTGGCCGACCAGCTGACGATCCGCCCCGGTGATCTTGATCGAGGTGGGCTTCTCCACCTTGATCTCGATACCCGCCGGGATCGGATAAATCACTTCATGGCTGTAGCCCATGTTCAGCTGCAGGTTCTTGCCCTGCATCGCCGCACGCAGACCGACGCCGTTGATCTCGAGCTCGCGGGTGAAACCGTCCTTGACGCCCTTCACCAGATTGCTCACCAGGGTCCGCTGCATGCCCCACATGGAACGCGAGCGGCGGTTGGCCTGGCGCGGCTTGACCGTGATCTTGCCGTCCGCCATCTCGACCGAGAGATCGTCGACGACGGTGAGCTTGAGCTCACCCTTCGGGCCCTTGGCAGTCAGGGTCTGGCCAGCCAGCTGGACCTGAACGCCCTGGGGCACCACTACCGGATGTTTGCCAATACGGGACATCGGTAAACTCCTTAGAACACGCGGCAGAGGACTTCGCCGCCGACATTGGCGTTGCGAGCCTCGGCATCCGACATCACGCCGCGCGGGGTCGACAGGATCGAGATACCCATGCCGCCGCGCACCTTGCCGAGGTCGGCGATCGCCGAATAGACGCGACGGCCAGGCTTCGACACGCGGTCGATCGCCTTGATGACCGGCTCACCCTCGTAATACTTCAGCTCGATGCTGAGGTTGCGCTTGTTGCCGTCCTCAATCACTTCGTAGCCGCGGATATAGCCTTCCTTCTTGAGGACCTCGAGCACGTTCATACGCAGCTTCGAGGCCGGGCAAGCGATGGTGGTCTTGCCCGCCTGCTGACCATTGCGGATGCGGGTCAGCATATCGCCAAGGGGATCGGTGAGAGCCATGCCCCTGTCCTCCTTACCAGCTCGACTTGACCATGCCGGGGATCTGGCCACTGGAGGCCAGTTCACGCAGCATGTTGCGCGAAAGTTTCAGCTTGCGATAAACGGCGCGGGGGCGGCCGGTCAGTTCGCAGCGGTTGCGTACGCGGATCTGGGCAGAGTTGCGCGGCAGCTCGGCCAGCTTCAGGGCAGCCTCGAAGCGCTCCTCCGGTGTCGCCGTCTTGCTCTTCACGACAGCCTTCAGCCTGTTGCGCTTGGCCGCGAACTGCGCGGCCATCTTCTGACGCCGCTTGTTCTTTTCGACAGAACTCGTCTTCGCCATTAAGCGATCCTTTCTCGGCTCAGTTGATGAACGGCATACGGAAACCGGCCAGCAGGGCCTTGGCTTCCTCGTCCGTCTTCGCCGTGGTGCAGATAATGATGTCCATGCCGCGTACGGTTTCGACCTTGTCGTAGTTGATCTCCGGGAAGATCAGCTGCTCCTTGAGTCCGAGCGCGTAGTTGCCGCGACCGTCAAAGCTCTTGCCATTGACGCCGCGGAAGTCGCGCACACGCGGCAGCGCGATGTTGATCAGCCGGTCGAGGAACTCGTACATCTGCTCGCGGCGCAGCGTCACCTTGCAGCCGATCGCCTGGCCTTCGCGCAGCTTGAAGTTCGCGATCGCCTTGCGGGCCCGGGTGGTCACCGGCTTCTGGCCGGTGATGGCGGCCAGCTCGGCAACCGCCGCCTGGACCTTCTTGGAGTCCTGGGCCGCTTCGCCGACACCCATATTGATGACGATCTTCTCGATCTTCGGCACTTCCATCGGGTTCTTGTAGCCGAACTTCTCGATCAGCTGCTTGCGAACCTGATTGTCATAAATCTCTTTCATGCGGGGGGTGGGCATCCCAGCCTCCATCAACGGTCGATGACTTCGCCGGAGCGCTTGGCAAAGCGCACCTTGCGGCCGTCATCCAGGAACTTGAAGCCAACGCGGGTCGGCTTGCCGTCCTTCGGATCGGCATGCATCACGTTGGAAATGTGAATCGGCGCCTCGCGCTCTTCAATGCCACCGGCACCGGTGCGGCTCGGCTTGACGTGCTTGGTCACCTTGTTTGCGCCGGCAACCACGACACGGCTGGTGACGCGGTCCACGCGCAGCACCTCACCCGTCGCACCCTTCGAGCGACCGGTGATGACGACCACCTTGTCGCCCTTCTTGATCTTCAGCTTCTCGGCCATGGCTCAGAGCACCTCCGGCGCCAGCGAAATGATTTTCATATGGCCCTTGGAGCGCAGTTCGCGGGTCACCGGGCCAAAGATGCGGGTGCCAATCGGCTCCTGCTGCTTGTTGATGAGCACGGCGGCATTGGTATCAAAGCGGATCGCGCTGCCATCGGGGCGGCGGATCTCCTTCGCCGTGCGGACGATGACGGCACGATGCACGTCACCCTTCTTCACGCGGCCGCGCGGAATCGCATCCTTTACGGACACGACGATCACGTCGCCAACCTGCGCAGTCTTGCGCTTGGAGCCGCCCAGCACCTTGATGCACTGGACTCGGCGTGCACCGGAGTTATCGGCGACGTCGAGATTGGTTTCCACCTGGATCATTGGACCTGTACCTCGCTACTGTTCCGGTGTCTTCAGGAGGCAGCGCCGAGAACGACCCAGCGCTTCAGCTTCGAAATAGGCCGCGCTTCCTCGATCCGGACGATATCGCCTTCCTTGTGGGCATTCTGCTCATCATGGGCGTGATACTTCTTCGAACGCCGGATGAACTTCTTGTAGACAGGGTCCATGATCCGGCGCTCGACCTTCACCACGACGGTCTTGTCGCCCTTGCTGCTGACCACGACGCCCTGCAGTACACGCTTAGACATCTTGCTCTCCTTACGACCGCTTGACGCCGGCCTGCTGGCGCAGGGCGGAACGCACACGGGCGATGTCGCGGCGGACATGGGTCACGCGCGCGGTATTCTCCAACTGACCAGTCGCCTTCTGGAAGCGCAGGTTGAACTGCTCCTTCTTCAGATCGGCGAGCTTGGCAGTCAGCTCGTCCTTGGTCTTACCGACCAGTTCGGCAGCCTTCATGATTATGCTCCCTCACCCAGACGGGTGATGACCTTGGTGCGGATCGGCAGCTTGGCGGCGCCCAGGATGAACGCCTCCTTGGCAAGCGCGGCCGGAATGCCGTCCAGCTCGAACATGACGCGGCCCGGCTTGATGCGGCACACCCACAATTCCGGCGAACCCTTGCCCGAGCCCATGCGGACTTCGGCCGGCTTCTTCGACACCGGCACGTCCGGGAAGACGCGGATCCACATACGCCCCTGGCGCTTGATGTGGCGGGTGATCGCGCGGCGAGCCGCCTCGATCTGACGCGCGGTTACACGCGCCGGCTCCATGGCCTTCAGGCCGTAGGCGCCGAAATTCAGATCGGTGCCGCCCTTGGCGACGCCCTTGATGCGGCCCTTAAAGGCCTTGCGGAACTTGGTACGCTTCGGTTGCAACATCTCTCGTTACTCCCGGATCAGCCCTGACGGCCGCCCTGATGGCCCTGAGCCTGATCGGCCAGGCGCTTGTCCTGGGCCATCGGGTCATGCGCCAGAATTTCACCCTTGAACACCCAAACCTTCACGCCGCAGGTGCCATACGCGGTCTTCGCGGTGGCACGGGCGAAGTCGACATCGGCGCGCAGGGTATGCAGCGGCACGCGGCCCTCGCGATACCATTCCACGCGGGCGATTTCCGCACCGCCCAGACGGCCGCCGCAGTTGATGCGGATGCCGCCGGCGCCCAGACGCATCGCCGACTGGACGGCGCGCTTCATGGCACGACGGAACGCGACGCGGCGCTCGAGCTGCTGGGCGATGTTCTCGGCCACCAGCTTGGCGTCGAGTTCCGGCTTGCGGATTTCGACGATGTTCAGATGCACTTCCGACTTGGTCATCTTGGCCAGATCGGAACGCAGCTTCTCGATGTCGGCGCCCTTCTTGCCGATCACCACGCCCGGACGTGCCGAGTGGATGGTGATGCGGGCCTTCTTGGCAGGCCGCTCGATCACGATGCGGGCGACGCCGGCCTGGGCCAGGCGCTGCTCGAGGTATTTACGGATCTCCAGATCCTCGTGCAGCAGATCGGCATACTCCTTGTCATTCGCGAACCAGCGCGAATCCCAGGTGCGATTGATGCCGAGACGGAGCCCGACCGGATTGACTTTCTGACCCATTACGCCTGCTCCCCGCTCTGCTGTGCCTCGGCCGGCTTCGACTTCGCAGTCTTGCCCTTCGCCTTCGGCGCCGGAGCTTTCTTCTCTTCCTCGCGCTCGCGCACCACAATGGTCAGGTGGCTGAACGGCTTCAAAATCCTCGCGCCGCGGCCGCGGGCGCGGGCATGGAAACGCCGCATCACCAGGCCCTTGCCGACGCTGGCCTCGGCGACGACCAGACGGTCGACGTCGAGCTGATGATTATTCTCGGCATTGGCGATCGCCGACTGCAGTACCTTGCGCACATCCTTGGCGATGCGACGCTTGGAGAAGGTCAGTTCCGAGAGAGCCGCCTCGACCCGCTTGCCGCGGATCAGACCTGCCACCAGACCGAGTTTCCGCGGGCTGACCCGGATGTTCCGCCCAACGGCCATCGCCTCGTTTTCGCCAAGGCGGGATTCGCGTGCCTGCTTACCCATGGCTACTTCTTCGCCTTCTTGTCGGAGGTGTGGCCGTGGAAGGTGCGGGTCGGCGCGAACTCGCCGAGCTTATGCCCCACCATTTCCTCGGTCACCAGCACCGGGATGAACTTGTTGCCGTTATGCACGCCGAAGGTCAGGCCGACGAACTGCGGCATGATCGTCGAGCGGCGCGACCAGGTCTTGATGACCTCCTTGCGACCCGACGATGCGACCTTGTCGGCCTTGTTCAGCAGATACCCGTCTACGAACGGGCCTTTCCAGACAGAACGTGTCACGATCTACCTCCTAGCCCGATCAGCTGTGCTTGCCCGACGGGCGGCGGCGCAGAATCATGCCCTGCGTCCGCTTGTTGTTACGCGTGCGCTTACCCTTGGTGTTCTGGCCCCACGGGGTCACCGGATGGCGACCGCCCGAGGTACGACCCTCACCACCACCATGCGGGTGATCGATCGGGTTCATCGCTACGCCGCGCACGGTCGGGCGGATGCCCAGCCAGCGCTTGCGACCCGCCTTGCCCAGCTTGGTGTTCTGGTTGTCGGGGTTCGAAACCGCACCGATGGTGGCCATGCATTCGGCCTGCACCAGACGCTGCTCGCCCGAGGTCAGACGCAGCAGGGCCATGCCCTGGTCCTTGCCGACCAGCTGCACGAAGCTGCCGGCCGAACGCGCCATCTGGCCGCCCTTGCCCGGCTTCATCTCCACATTGTGGATGATGGTGCCGACCGGGATCGACTTCATGGGCATGGCGTTGCCCGGCTTGATGTCGGCCTTCTCGCCCGACACCACACGGTCGCCGACCTTCAGACGCTGCGGCGCCAGGATGTAGGCGAGCTCGCCGTCATCGTACTTGAT